>JAFVBO010000118.1 GCA_017479935.1 Lachnospiraceae bacterium | reverse complement strand
TGGAAAATAGCAAGGACAGATGAAATTCACCGCACAAAATCTCACTTTTCAAGCTGCCATACATGAAAAATAGCAAGAACAGATGAAATTCACCGTACAAAGCTCATTTTTCCAAGCTTTCATGCGGGGAAAAATAGCAAGAATAAATGAGTTTCCCCGCACGGAGCTCATTTTTCCAAGCTTTCACGCGGGGAAAAGCAGCAAAAACACAAGATTCCCCCGAACGAAGCACATTTTCCCAAGCCCGCATGCGGGGAAATTTCCGAAAACATAAGAAATCCCCCGTCCAAGCCTCTCTTGTCAAAAAGCCGACACGGCAGTGATTATATCCAGTTGCTGCCATGTGTGGAGGAGGCCTTCGAACCTACGTGGTTCTGGCCGAGGGAACTTAGGCAGCAACGGGTATATCACTGACGTGTCGGCTTTTTGACTACATACATTACCTACCGGCAGGCTACACTTACGCCCAGCCGAAGGATTGCTTCACGGCCTTGCGCCAGCCGGCGATGAGTTCCTGGCGCTTCTGCTCGTCCATTTGAGGGTGGAAGGTCCGGTCCAGATTCCAGTTCTTGCGGACTTCATCTACATCCTTCCAGTAGCCTACTGCGATGCCAGCCAGGTAGGCTGCGCCCAGGGCTGTTGTGGAGATGCATTCAGGGCGAAGGACGTCCACGTTCAGGATGTCGGCCTGGAATTGAAGGAGGAAGTTATTCATGGTGGCGCCGCCATCCACCTTCAGACTCGTAATCTGGGTTTCGGCGTCCTTCTCCATAACCTCCAGGATGTCGCAGGCCTGGTAGGCGATGGACTCCAGAGCCGCGCGGATGAAGTGCTCCTTGCTGCAGCCGCGGGTGATGCCCACCACGGTGCCGCGGGCGTACTGATCCCAGTAGGGTGCGCCAAGACCCGTGAAGGCGGGTACCAGGTAGACACCGTTCGTGTCGGGCACGGAGAGCGCGTACTCTTCGGTCTGCGCCGCGTTCTTGATCATGCGCATCTCATCGCGCAGCCACTGGACCACGGCTCCAGCCACGAAAATGCTGCCTTCCAGGGCGTACTGCACCTTGCCGCCCGTGCTGGCCGCGATCGTGGTCAAAAGACCGTTCTTGGATTCGACGGCATTCTCGCCGGTGTTCATGAGCAGGAAGCAACCGGTTCCGTAGGTATTCTTGACCTCGCCGGCGTCAAAGCCGCACTGGCCAAACAGCGCGCACTGCTGATCGCCTGCCGCGCCGCCGATGGGAATCTCTTCTCCCAGCACGCTGGCGGCCGTTTTTCCGTAGATACAGCTGGAGGGTTTTACCTCGGGAAGCATGCACTCCGGAATCCGGAAGTACTGCAGGATCTTGCGGTCCCAGCACAGATCATGGATGTTGTACATCATGGTGCGGGAGGCATTGGTATAATCCGTCACGTGAACCTTGCCGCCCGTCAGCTTCCAGATCAGCCAGGTGTCGATTGTGCCGAAGAGGAGCTCGCCCTTTTCCGCCCGCTCGCGCGCGCCGGGAACATTTTCCAGAATCCAGAAAACCTTGGTCGCGGAAAAATACGCGTCCGGAAGGAGGCCCGTGGTCTTGCGGATGTGCTCTTCCATCCCGTCGTTTCTCATCTTTTCAATGATCGGCGCGGTCCGGCGGCACTGCCACACAATGGCGTTATACACGGGGCGTCCGGTATTTTTATCCCAGACGATCGTGGTTTCGCGCTGATTTGTGATGCCAATGGCCGCCACGTCATCTTCTGTCGCGCCGGCCTTTCCGATGGCTTCCACCGCCACCGCCAGCTGTGTGGACCAGATCTCTAACGGGTCATGCTCCACCCAGCCCGGTTTCGGATAAATCTGTTTGAATTCCTTGCCGGCGCTGCTGACAATATGACCTTCATGGTCAAACAGATAGGCCTTGGAACTGGTAGTTCCCTGATCCAGGGCCAGAACATACTTCTTCATACTCTCTCCTCCTAGAAAACGCTTCACCTGCGGGAGCAGTTTTCATGCCCCCGCTGTTTTCCCACTCCCAACTTGTAGGGAGCCTTTTTTAATTATCCCACATCCTTCGTCGCAATCACAGGCACCCCGGTTCCGGCGACATTCTCAAGGACCACCTGGCCGATGCGGACAGGCGCCTGTAAGCGCACCCCTTTCAGTTCACGGATCACGTCCATGATCTTTCCCTTCGGGATGTCTTCCTTGGTCTTGACCGAGGCCATCAGATGCCCTTCCACGCAGACAGTGGAGGTAACGATCCGGGTGGGGCTCGTCAGCTCTTTTCTGGCGTAGATGTCACCGCGTTTACAGGTGTTTCCGGTAACGTTCGTCACCACTCCGTCTTCCATTTCCGCGCGCAGGCTGCACCCCATGGGGCAGCCAATGCAGGTAAGTTCATGTACCGTCATTTACTCCACCTCCAGCTTCACGGTGATTTCCTGTACGTCGGGAGCGGCCAGGATCCTGCTCTTCTCTAACAGGACCTCTTCCATCTCGCCCGGCGCAACAATCTGTTTTTTCTTGTGCAGGATGCGCTCATCCCCCAGATAGACGCTGATAAAGCAATTCTTCACCACGCCGCCCACGCGGAAGCGCACTTTGATTTTATCATCCATGCGGTCCGGATGCAAGGCAGCCGGCACCGTGTAGCGCACGCCGCCCTCGGCTTTCAGGAGGATCTTCTTTCCGGAATCCTTGTCCGGCAGCGATCCTAAAATGTACTGTGCCGCGTGGCGGCCGGCGTTTCCAGCCTCCTCGGACACATAGTCCACCAGGTCATGTACATGGAGCACGTTGCCGCAGGCAAAGACACCGGGGATGTTGGTTTCAAAGCTCTCGTCCACCACCGGACCGGATGTCACGGGGGAGATGTCCACGCCCATGCCGCGGGACAATTCGTTCTCCGGGATCAGGCCGCAGGACAACAGCAGCGTGTCGCAGACGTGCTCTTCTTCGGTTCCGGGGATGGGGTTGCCCTTTTCATCGACCTCGGCGATCGTGATGCCTTCCACGCGGTCTTTGCCCTTGATGTCCACGACCGTGTGCGACAGCTTTAACGGAATGTCAAAATCGTTCAGACACTGGACGATGTTTCTCTTCAGGCCGCCGGAGTACGGCATCAGCTCTGCCACCACCTGCACGTGCGCTCCCTCTAAGGTCATGCGCCTTGCCATGATCAGGCCGATGTCGCCGGAGCCTAAAATCACCACCTCGCGGCCCGGCATAAAGCCTTCCATGTTCACGAGACGCTGCGCCGTGCCCGCCGTGTAGATGCCTGCCGGCCGATATCCGGGAATGTTCAGGGCTCCGCGCGGTCTCTCGCGGCAACCCATGGCCAGGACGATGGCCTTTGCCTGGATCTTCTGCAGCCCGTTGTCAGGTGAAATCACCGTGACAACCTTCTCGGGGCTGATGTCCAGCACCATGCTGTCCGTCTGGCATTCGATGCCGAGTTCCTGCGCCTCTGCGAGGAAGCGCGCCGCGTACTCGGGTCCCGTCAGCTCCTCCTTGAACGTGTGAAGTCCGAAGCCGTTGTGAATGCACTGGTTTAAGATTCCGCCCAGGATACTGTCCCGTTCCAGAATCAGGATGTCGTTTACGCCGCTCTTTTTGGCGGCGATGGCGGCGGCCAGTCCGGCCGGACCTCCTCCCGCAATGATCAGATCACATGTTTTCATGAGCGTCCCTCCTTACAGCACATCCTTGTTGCTTCCAACAATATAGCCGGAATCCGCTTCGTTCTTGACGATGGTTTCCATCCCGACGCCCCATTCCCTGGCCAGGATTTCCATGGTGCGCGGCGAACAGAAGCCCGCCTGACATCTGCCCATGCCGGCGCGTGTGCGGCGCTTGACGCCGTCGACGGTTCTGGCGCCGAGCGGCCGGTGTATAGCCTCTAAGATCTCGCCTTCCGTCACGGTCTCGCAGCGGCAGACAATCCGTCCGAACGCCGGTTTCTCGGCGATTAACGCCGCCTTCTCCTCATCGCTTAAAGACGCGAAATGGGTCACGCCCTTGCGGGTGGTCACAGCCGTCTCTTTCTCCTTCCGGTTTTCCTTTCCGCACAGGAGATCGCACACCATCACGCCGATGGCCGGCGCGCTGGTTAAGCCGGGCGATTCAATCCCAGCCACGTCGATGAAGCCGGGCGCGTCCTTAACCTCCCCGATGCGGAAGTCATCCCCGTCCTCGTGGGCACGAAGGCCGGCGAAGGAGGTGATCACCTGGCGAAGCGGGATATTCTTGACGGAAAGGGCTGCCTTCTGGGTTACCTGGCTGATGCCTTCACGCGTCGTTCCCACGGCTTCCTTGTCCTCCACATCCGTGGCCGTAGGGCCAAGGAGCAGGTTTCCGTGCACGGTCGGGGTGACAAGAACGCCCTTGCCCATCGCGGTGGGAAGTTGGAAAATCGTGCATCTCACCAGGCTTCCCGCGGTCTTGTCCAGAAGATCGTACTCTCCCTTGCGGGCAATGATATGGATCTTCTCTTCGCTGACCATGTTGTGGAAACGGTCCGCGTAGACGCCGGCCGCGTTCACCACATACCGGGCCTCCACATCGCCCTTTGTCGTGTGAAGGAGATAGCCTTCCCCCTTCTTTTCGACGGAGAGGACCTCCTCGCCCAGGCGAAATTCCACGCCGTTTTCGCAGGCCACCTCCGCGTGCGCGATCGTCAGCTCAAAGGGGCACACGATGCCGCCCGTGGGCACATACAGCGCCGCGTAGACCTCATCCGACAGATTCGGCTCCATTTCCTTCGCTTCCTCGCGGGATAAGATGCGCATCCCGGGGACTTTATTCTGGCGCCCCTGCTCCAAAAGCGCCTCCAGCTTCTTTACTTCCTCTTCCTTCCAGCACAGGACCATCGACCCGTTTCTCTTAAACGGGATATCCAGCTCCCGGCACACCTCGTCCATCATCCGGTTTCCCAGCACGTTCAGCCTTGCCTTTAACGACCCGGGCTTCGCGTCAAAACCGCCGTGTACGATGCCGGAGTTGGCCTTGCTGGTTCCCTCGCATACATCTTCGTTTTTGTCAAAGACGCAGACGTCAAACTCATAGCGGGACAGTTCCTTGGCCACCGCGCAGCCGCAGACACCGGCGCCTATAATTGCCACATCCTTCATAACTCTTCCCCTTTTCTTAAGTTTCGGCCTCCATGCCGATCAGGTCAAACTTTTCCGTGGAGATCACGATCTGGAAATCATCTGTCTTCGGATACGGAAGCTTCACAAGAACCGTCCGGTCCGAAAGCTCGTAATACCAGGCCGAGTCCGCCTCGTCATACGCGTCTTTCACAAGCTCGCGTCGGATCATCTTGTCGCCCGCGCTGACCCAGAACGCGCCCTTCTTCTTGCTCACCAGACGGATCGAAAGGCGTTCCGGTCTCTTCTTGTACGCACCCGTCCGGTGGAAGGAAAGAATGGTGCGGTCTCCCGCCTCCACCTTGATCTCCGTGCGGGCGTATCCATCTTTTTTATACTCCTCTGTGTGGCCATCGTCATCGTACAAAACAAAGGTATTGTCTGTCTCAGCCGCAACGAGCAGATTCAGTTCCTTCACCTCGTCCCGCAGGATGTGGGTGACATCTCCGCTGGAGGGCACGATGGCGCTTCCGCGCAGGAACATTGGGATGGAATCCAGTGTGACAGGGATCGTGATAGTCTGTCCGCCTTCGTAAGCCTTCATGTGATCGCTCAGATCGTACCAGGTGCATCCCTTCGGCAGATACAGCGTCCGCGTGGTGGCGCCCTCCTCCAGGACGTTGGCCACTAAGAGCGAAGGTCCGAACAGGAAGGTCAGGCTTTCGTCGTTATAGCATTCGATGTCTTCCGGGAATTCCAGAAACAGCGGGCGCCAGACAGGCAGGCCGGTTTCGTAGGCTTCCCGCATGAGGGAGTACAGGTACGGCAGCAGCCGGTAGCGAAGCAGATATGCCTCGCGCACGCGGGGGAGCTGATCCTCGTACATCCAGGGCTGGGTGACCGTGTTGTCGTTGTTGGCGGAGTTCATGGTAAAGCGCGGCTGGAAAACACCGTTCTGGATCCAGCGCAGATGAAGTTCCTCCTCCGGCGCCGGTCCCGCGAAGCCGCCGATGTCACAGCCCATGTTGGCGCAGCCGGACAGCCCCATTCCCAGGATCGTCGCCACGTTGAATTTCAGTGTCCGCCACGAAGTGCGGTTGTCGCCGCCCCACACCTGCGCGTACCGCTGGATGCCGGCATACCCGGCGCGGTTGATAATGTAAGGGCGCTCTCCGGGATAGACTTCCGCGATGGCTTCTTTCCCAATGTAGGCCATCAGGTTGGAATGCAGGATCTTCAGCTCCGCCATGGTGCCGCCTTCGCCTTCAAAATCGCAGTAGGCGTTACGGTCTTCCACGCCGTCCATCTCGCAGTTGTCGTTCCAGACGGTCTTTGTCCCCTTGCGAAGAATGTTCTCCTTCAGGAGTTCCTTCCAGGTATCCCGTCCCGCTTTTCCGGTAAAGTCCACAAAGCGCCCGGTTCCTCCCCACCAGCGGCCGTAGTAGTCCGCGCTGCCGTCCGGTGTCTTGATGAAGACGCTGTTTTTTTCAAACAGATCCCGGTACGGGTGGTTTTCCAGGATGCCCGGTTTTAAGTTGGGAATCACGTTAATTCCGCGGCGGTTCATCTCCTCGAAGAACTTTTCAGGCTGCGGGAAGCGCTTATGGTTCCAGTTGAACACGTACCGCAGGTTGTCCTCCTCTCCGCTGGAGTAGCCGGAAGCCAGCCAGAAATTGTCGATTGGAATGCCGCATGCTTCGTGGCGGTCGATGACCTTGTAGATCTCCTCGTCGCACTTTTCCTCCAGCTCCGCGTAGTACATCGTTGACATGCAAAAGCCCAGCGACTGCTTTGTGGGCAGAGCCGTGCGGCCGGTGAGTAAGGTGTAGCGGCTGATCACGCTCTTCATGTCCGGACCGTTTAACAGGAACAGATCGATGTCGCCCCCGTCGGCTTGGTAATAGGTATACCGCTCCCAGTATCCGGAAATCTCCTGCCCCATGTCAAACACACAGTCGTAGGAATTATGGTAGAAAAGTCCCAGGGCATGCCTGTTCTTCTCGTTCACCCGGATATAGAACGGGATGTGCTTGTACATGGGATCACCAAACTCCGGGTCGTGGCCGATGGCATCCTTCGGAGACATCCGCATGCGGCGGCCCTTCTTGTCCAGATACCCGCTCTTCTCGCCAAAGCCGAAGAAGTGATCCTTCTCGGGATCGAGGGCCATATAGTGCGAAACGCGCCCCAGCTGGTCCTGCTCGAAGGCGCGTTCGCGAATGTCATGCGTTATTTCCTGCCCGTCGGCTGTCTTTAAGGAGAAGGAGAACGGCTTTTTGTTCAGGGTCAGCTTCAGCGTGGCTGTCTGAAACTCCAGCGTCTTCTCAGTTTCCCTTACCGGAACGTCCAGGGCCTTGATGCGCGTCCGCTCTTCCTTCAGAAGGTCGTCCATGCGGTCTTCCCAGGCGGTGGTCACCAGGGTGTAGGATTCCTCTTTGAACCGGCGGTCAAAAGCCACCCGGATGCGGATGATGTCATCCGTCATAAAAATCAGCTTCACGTCGGCGGCGTCCCCGTGAAGAAGATACCCGTTGTCGGTTTTTTCATAAGAACGATATTCTCTTAACAGCATATTCCAATCTCCCAAAAAGTAAACCAGGTGCAGGCCGTAAGGCAGCCGGTTTTAAACGTCTGCCTTAAACGGTGCTGCACAGGTTTCCCTTCATAATTTACATGCCAATCAGATCAAAATCCTCGAAGGAAACGGTAAGCTGCACGTCCTTCTTCGGATTCGGATATTTGATCAGGACGGCGCGCTTTGTCTGGCTGTAGTACCAGCCGCACGCGGCGGCGTCATAGTGGCGGCGGTTTAAGAAATGCGGGAGCTTCTCAGCGCCCAGGGCAACCCAGAAGGGGCTGCGGTCCTTGCGGATCATCTCCACCGTCACGTTTTCTACCGTATCTGTATACTCGCCCTCGGACGCAAAATCCATCTTCACGACACTCACGCCGCTCATGCGGATGGTTGTTTTGCGATACACACCCTTCTGATAGTCGTTGGTCTTACCATCGTCATCGTAGACAAACGTGCTCCGCTCACAGCCGGGCGCCACCAGAAGATGCAGATCCGTGGTGTGGTCATTTGCCATGCTCATCAGCTGATTGTCCGCCATCGGAACGATGGCGCCTTCGCGCAGGAACATCGGGATGGAGGCCATGGTGACGGGAACTTCAATCGTCTGTCCGCCTTCGTATAAACGGAAGTTGTCGTTCATGTCGTACCAGCGGCAGCCGGCCGGAAGGTATACCTTGCGGGACGTCGCGCCCTTCTCCAGCACGTTGGCCACCAGAATGTCGCGTCCAAACAGGAAATCGAAGCTGTCTTCATAGACGTTCGGATCCTCCTGGAACTCGTACACAAGGGCGCGCATGATCGGAGCGCCGTTTAAAGACGCCTCTTTCTCCATGGAGTAGAGGTAAGGCGTGAAGCGGTACCGCAGCAGGATCGCGTCGCGCACCAGATCCGTCGAATTGCGGAACATCCAGGGCTCGGTTACGGTGTTGTCGTTGCTGGCCGAATGGATGGAGAAACGCGCCTGGAAGATGCCGTTCTGCACCCAGCGCACAAACAGTTCTTCCTCCGGCGCCGGTCCTGCAAAGCCGCCGATATCCGCGCCTTCGTTCGGCTGGCCGGACAGCCCCATGCCGGTGATGATCGGGATATTGTACTTTAACGATTTCCAGCTGGTATAGTTATCTCCGCACCAGGTCTGCGCGTAGCGCTGAATGCCGGAGCTTCCGCTGCGACATACCATATAGGGGCGCGCGTTCTCATTGTGCTCCACAACCGCGTCGCGGCCCAGACGGCACATCAGCGTGCACATGATGGGCTTTAACTGGCCGATGGTTCCGCCTTTTCCGTCAAAGTCCACACGCGCGTCCTTGTCCATCAGGCTGTCGTATTCGCAGTTGTCGTTCCACACCGAATCGGTTCCGATGTCGATCACGTTATCGGTGAGGTATTTCTTCCACGCCTCGCGGGCGGAGGGCTTGGTGTAATCCCAGAAAGCGCCCTCGCCTCCCCACCACATGCCGACAGCCTTCGCCTCCGGATTCTCCGAATCCTTCACGAACACGTCCTTCTCCTCAAACTCGGAGAACATGGGATGCATCAGCAGCACACCCGGCTTGACGTTCGGAACGTTCTGCGCCCCTTTCTCGTTCATGGCGGCAAAATACGCCCGGGGATCCTTGAAACGGTCGTTGTTCCACACAAAGACACAGCGCCGGTTTGCGTAGCTGGTGTAGCCGGAGGAAAGATGGAAGCCGTCGATGGGGAAGCCTTCCTCCTTGATGGTGTCGATAAAGCCCAGCACCGCGTCATCCGAATCCTTTTCCAGCTCCGGATAGTACATGGAGGATCCCTGATAGCCCAGTCCGCGCTTCGGAAGCAGCACGGGGCGACCCGTCAGCATGGTATAATTGTCCACCACCTTCGGGATGGTGTTGCCGGCCAGAAGGAACAGATCCAGATCGCCGCCGTCCGCCTGGAAATAGGTGTAACGGGGCCAGTAATTGCTCTTCTCACAGCCCATGTTGAAGACGGATTCGTAGAAATTGTGGTAGAAAAGTCCCACCGCCTTTTTCGTGTCACGGTCCAGGCGGATGTAGAACGGGATATGCTTGTACAGCGTATCCATGTATTCCGGATCATAGCCCATCGCGTCGGTGGCCCGCTCGCGAAGGAACTTCTTGTTCTTGTTCAGGACTCCGGCCTTTTCGCCGAAGCCGTAAAAGCAATCTTCTTCCTTCATGCGGCTGTACGCCGTCACCCGGTTGTTGGAATCCTTCACGAAAGAATTGCCGGGGAGTGTACTGTAGAGCTCATCTCCCACCGCGTCAAACAGCTGCAGCGTAATGGGCGCTTTGGTCACAAGAAGGCTGACCGCTTTCGTGGAAAAGCGGATGGTGTTACTCTCTTCCTGAATCTCGGGGACAACGGGCTGTACGCGGGTACGGTCCGCCCCGATGACAGAATCCAGACGGTCTTCCCAGGCCGTCGTCATCAGAATATAGGATTCCTCCTCAAACGTCCTGTCAAAGGAGGTTCGCACGCGGACAACTTCGTCCGTCAGAAAACATAGTTTTATATCGGCGTGATCCGCATGAAGAAGATAACATCCGTTCTCCTCTTCAAAGCCATTCACTCTGGTGCAGACTTTCATTTCAAACATTCTCCTTGATTCCATTGATAAAGGGAGCCGGTCCGGCGAACCAGCAGTCAGGTCCGACGATCCGGCTCCCTTTTGTATCATGTATGGCGAACTTCTCTTTAGGAAACAGGTCTTTTTACGGTACTGTCCACCAAATGCCTTCCACCAGTCCGGCCAGCTTCGGAATACCTAACACCAGCGGCGGGATATAGGTGCAAAGGAGCAGGGAAACCACCATTGCGCAGAACAGCGGTATAATGTATTTCGTGACACTTGCGATGGAAACTTTCGCGACACCGCATCCGACAAACAGACAGGATCCAACCGGCGGGGTTACGGAACCAATGCCCAGGTTCATGATCAGCATAACGCCAAACTGCACATCGCTCATGCCAATGGCGCGGGTGATCGGCAGGAAGATAGGCGTGAAAATCAGAACGGCCGGCGTCAGGTCCAGGAAGCATCCCATGACCAGAAGGAACAGGTTCATGATCAGAAGCAGGACGTATCGGTTGCTGGAAACGCCCATGATACCGTCAGAGATTGCCTTCGGAATACCCGCGTAACTCATGACGAAGGACATGATGGAGGACGCCGCGATCAGGAAAAGGATCGTGGAGGAGCTGACCATCGTGTCCGCCAGCAGATCATAAAAGCTCTTGAACGTAATCTCCCGGTACAAAATAGAAAGAACCAGGCAGTACAGGCAAAGAACGACACCGGCTTCAGTGGCAGTAAACTTACCGGTCAGAATACCTCCCATAACGATAATAACCGCTAAAAGTGAAGGAATTGCATCAACCCAGATGCGCCATGCCGGTTTATCCGACTTTTCGTCAGAACCAGTATACCCCTTTTTCTTCGCGATGAAAATAGCCAGTGCGCCAACGCACAGACCCATCAGAATACCGGGAACATAACCGCCCATGAACAGAGCCGCTACGGAAACGCCGCCGGCTGTGATCGAATACAGAATCAGCGGACCCGAGGGGGGAATCAGAATACCCGTGGGGGCCGAGCAGATGTTGACGGCCGCGGAATAGCTCTCGTCATAGCCAGCATCCTTCTCAAGCGGGTTCATGATGGAACCCATGGCGGAAGCTGCCGCAACGGAGGAACCGGAAACCGCTCCGAAGAACATGTTCGCAAGCACGTTCGTGGCTGCCAGATATCCGGGGATCCGGCCGACAAGGAGATGGGCCAGCGCAACCAGACGCTTGGCGATACCGCCCTTGTTCATGATGTTTCCGCCCAGGGAGAAGAACGGAAGAGCCAGCAGCGGGAAGGAATCGATGCCGGAGAAGCATCGCTGCGCCGATATCAGGGCGAAGTCCTGAAAACTCATCTCACCGCTGATTAAAATGGTCGCGATGGACGCGATGCCAATGCCGGCGGAAATCGGAACACCGATCAGAAGCATGACAAAAAAGGATCCAAAAAGCATTGCGATTGTCTGTGCCATTATTCTTCCGCACCTCCTTCCGGAGCATTCTTAGCTTCCTTCATTTTAACGAAAGCCTGGACATAATTCAAGATACGCGCGATATAAATAAAGATACCTGAAATCGGGAAAATAGCGTACAGGACCTTAAAGGGAATGCGAAGGACCGAGGACTTGTTGATGGCGTTGTCCACAAGCCGGAAACCTCCATAGATAAAAACATATCCCACAAAGAATAAAATTGCAATCTCCGCCAGCACTTTCAAAACGATGGCGAACGTGCCTTTCGCGCGGCTGGTGACCAGGTCCAGCGCCAGATGCTGGTCCTTATAGAAGCAGTAGGTGGATCCGATCATGGAAGCCCAGATCAGAAGATAGCGCAGCACTTCATCCGTAATCGTAGACGGATCCTTCAGAATCCATCGGGAAAAGATCTGCCAGAAGCCAAATGCCAGCAATCCGAACATGGACACAGCCATGAGAAAGCGCATGATGACATCCAGCACTTTGTCCAGTTTTTTCATAGTAGATACCCCTTGAAAACAAACTCCTAAGCTTTACTCGTACAAAGAAAGCGGCGCGTAGCTGCACAACTTCGTGCCCCCGCGCCGCTTCATCAGTCATGAGAGCGGATTATTCGATACCGCGGATGGCTTCGATCAGCGCGTAAGTATCCGGAGAATCCTTCTTGACGTTCTCGTAAATGGATGCGCATGCATCTACAAATGCCTGCTTGTCAACATCCGTAACCATGGTGACACCCATCTCATTGACAGCTCTGTCGATGACTTCGTCCTCGAAAGCCTTCCACTGAACCTTGTAGTCTTCCTTCATGTCGGCAGCGGCCTTCTTGATCGCCTTCTGCTGATCTTCGGTCAGGGAATTCCAGGCCTTGGTGGAGATCAGAACGATATCCGGGATGATGGTGTGCTCATCATAGCTGTAGAACTTGGCTACCTCGCCATGGTCACGAAGAGCCGTCGGGTTGTTCTCAGCACCGTCGATAACGCCGGTCTGCAGCGAATTGTAGATGTCGCCATAGCCAAGCGGAACGGAAGAACCGCCCAGCGCCGTCATCATATCGATAGCCATCTGGGAATCCATCGTACGGATCTTTAAGCCCTTTAAGTCAGCCGGCGTATGGATGGGGGTCGACTTGGTATAGAAGGAGCGGGAACCGGAATCCAGCCAGGTCAGACCAACGTATCCGTCTCCGGCAGTCTCCATGTACAGATCCTCAATTACCTGGCTGTCCATGACCTTGAAGAAATGATCCTTGTTGTTGAAAACGTAGGGAACCGACATAGCGTTCCACTTCTCATAGTAGTTGCCGAGCGTAGCAGCAGAAACCTTCGCCATATCCAGGGTGCCGGCCTTCATGGAAGCGATATTGTCTACTTCGTTTCCGAGCGTTCCGTTTGCGAAAATCTGAATCTTCACTTCGCCGTTCGTAGCTTCCTCAACTGCCTTCGCGAAAGCCGTCATGGCAATATGTACAGCGTGATCTTCCGCCAGGGTGTGAGACAGTTTTAAAGTCTTCTGGCTGCTTCCCTGATCACCGGAATTGCTTTCTCCGCATGCGCTTAACGCGCCAGCGGTAGCAGCGACCACCGCGCCAGCCAGGCTGGACTTCAGGAAATCTCTTCTCGTCATTTTCATAATCGTTTTCCTCCTTTAATATGCGCAGGCTACTTTCTTTCAGGATAAAAAACCTGCTTTCTTTTATCCCCTCTCTTATTCTTACGGAAACCTGCGGTTCCCTATATCTAAAAGTCAGTGCTTCGTGAAGGCGCCGATCCGGTCCTTCATCATCTGATGCACATCCTTCAGATTCATGGTTAACAGATTCATCTCCGTCCCGGAACGCTTTCCCGTCTTTTCCTCGAGAAAGCTTCTGAACGCGTCCACATTCGCCGGCTTCAGCTTATCCTTCGGAATCATGACAGCCGTCTGCCGGTTCATGAAAACAAAAAAATACTCCTTGTCTTCAACCACCCGATCCACCTGACTGTAGGCGTACTCCGGTCCGTTTTCGATGGCAATCTTTTTCATATCAAACAGGTAGGATACCTGGCTTTTCTGTCCGCCTCTCGCCTGCAGCACTGTCTCGGCCCGGACCTTGCTGGGAAAATCCAGGCTGACAACCAGCCACACGCCAATCATCATGGCAATCGCCTTGGCCCCCAGCGGCAGATTTGTCAGAACTCCCAGAAGAATCAGCGCGGCTCCGATCGCGATCCGTGTGAGCAGCTGCATTCGCTCATAGGTAAAATATTCCGCCCGGAACATGCGCCGGATGGTATCGTCATCAAACGTGATGGATGCCTGATACACGCTCTTATCCTTCTCCGTTCCCATCTTCTCCTCTCCTGTCCCTTTTCTCTTGCACCTTTACTATTATAACGTCCCGGCAGGCATTATCTTCTTCTTTTGTGTCATAAATCATGCAATTTGTGATATGTTGATTCACCTGCACCTGTTTTTGCCATATTCCAGTTCCCTTTTTCCGGAATTTTTCCTGTTTTTCCTGTCGCTTTAAGGCATTTCCTTTCCAGGCAGTTCTTTCACGTAAATGAAAATGTGCTAAATCTCATTGTGCATTTTTTCTATTATATCTATAGCATATGCTTTCATTATTTCCCAGTTTTCCAGATAGTGTCAGGTGGAAGTTCATATTCATCTGTTTGTTCTCATCTCCACGTTTTTTGTTTTTCTTTTTTCACTGATGGCCACATGTTTTTTTGCAGTTGCTTTCCATCTGCAAAATGTGATACACTAAAACACACGAAAAGGAGGGTCCTCATGGCATACAAACACAAGCTTTCCCATATTGTCGATAATTTCCTTACCCCCGAGGAAGCGCAGAGCATCCTCCCGCAGCAGATTGTGGTCACATGGTTTACCAACAAACTGAACACACAGTCCGTGGTTCATTCCCACCCCTACTACGAGGCCATCCTGCCCATCAAGGGCGGGGCTTTATACTCCTCCGGCGGAAGTCTGTATCAGATCAACGAAGGCGATATGATCCTGTTCCCGCGCGGCGTGTTTCATTCCGGGCGCTACAACATCAACACCGATATCTCCGAGCGCCTTGTGACCCAGATCGACGGCGCCTTCTGGAATCGCACCAGCATTCAAATGGGGCTTCAGCATTCCTCCTGGGAGTACACCATCACCATCATCACGGCGGAAATGGCCGGTTACTGGGACCTGCGCGGCCTTTTCGAGAGCATGGCCCGCACTGAGAAGCTTCCGAAGCGCCTGCAGGAATCCGTGTATCAGGGACAGCTGACGGAATTCATGTGTATTTTAAAATGTCTGGAGGAAAGCAGCTCGTTCGAAAAGCCGCCCACCGCCAATCCGCTGGCTGCCGCCGCCGTCAAATTTTTGCAGGACAACTACAAGAATCCGCTCATCGGCGTGAACGATGTGGCAGACTACTGCTTTGTCAGCCGTGAGCACCTCTCCCGCATTTTTAAGGAATATACCATGCAAAGCGTGCACGGGTACCTGACCACCCTGCGCATGCAAAGCGCGCGCGTTTTCATTTCCGAGGGGCGAAATATCTTAGAGGCCAGCATGGAAAGCGGGTTTTCCGACTACTCCAGCTTTGTCAAAACTTTCAAAAAGCTCTACGGCATTACGCCCTCCGAATACCGGAAAAGCCTTCGCTGACATCCAGCTTTACGCCATGCGAATTTCCCTTTTTTACACGCAAAAAATCCCTGCCGGACACCCGGCAGGGATTTTTTCTTCTACTGTATAGGTTTCAAAACCCGGACCCTAAAGTAAGCGCATTTTGAAGCCTTTCTATTTGCTTACAGCGTTACTTCAGAGCGGCCCGCTTTCTTACGCAGCTTGTTGAACTCGGCAACAACCTTCGCTTCCGCATCTGCCTCAGCCTTGCGCTGCTCATCGGTGAGCTTCGCAACGCGCTCCGCTTCCTTCGCGGCGGCATCCGCCTGCTTCTTCGGCTCTGCCTGATAAGCCTCTTCGCCTTCTTCCTGACGGATCTTCTCCTCAGCGGAGATGTAGGCACGGCCTTCCGCTGCAGCGGCAGCCTTCTGATCGGCAACGATCGCAATGTGGTCGATCTTGCTGAACTTCTCAACACCCATCATCAGGAAGAGTAAGAAGATACCAAAGTAGCAGATGGTCTCACCGCCGATGAATACCCAAGGCATCGCGGCGCGGAGAGCTTCGTTGGTCTGCAGGGTAGCAACATCATAGTTAACAGCGCTTAACACAGCGTTTAATGCGCCGGTCGCAAGACCAGTCATACCAGCCATGATGGCACCGTAGATCGTCATGGACAGACCGTCGGTACGGACACCGTAGACGGCTTCCTGATGATCAAAGATATCGGCTAAGAGGGCCAGGGACAGGTACATAGCCGGAGTGGAACCTAACGCCTTCACAACGAAGGAGATGACAACGATGACGAAGTTGTTGGGAGCGATCATACCAAGAAGACCGCCTAAAACCGCAACGGCAGCGCCGCACAGGATGGCTTTGCCCTTGCTTCCCAGCATGTTGGCCAGAGGCAGGGAGATCACCATACCGATGGCGGTAGGGATGGCGCCGATGATGGCTAAGGTACCCTGCAGCTGTCCGCCGTAGGCCACGGTGTAGTTGCCCATGGCATCCTTGAACATGGCGGTGCAGAAGTAGTTCTGGGATACGTTCTTTAACATACCACCAAGCTGATACAGGAAGAAGAAGACCATCATGATCACCCAGAAGTGATCCTTGAAGCAGATGGCAGCCTGCTTGCCGATCGGCAGAGCAGCCTTGGTCTCGGTGGAAGTTCCCATCGTTTCTTCCGTAACACGCTCACGGGTGAAGAAGTACTCGACCAGAGCGCCGATGATGGTGATGACCAGCAGGGCGATGACGAAGACCTTCCAGGCATTGTAGGAAGCCAGCGTGTCATAGATCGGAGATCCGGCCGCGTCCACATAGTACGCGATATTTCCGGCATCGTTCATAACCGGAGTACCGGTTCCGCTCATATCGTACACGAACAGCTTATCCAGGAAGAACGGAAGGATCATGCTGGAAAGACCCATGGCAGCCAGCGCGGTCGCGTTGGAGATAGTCGCAAGGAGACCACGGTCGCCGGAGTTACGGGTAGAAAGGCTGACCAGGGCAGCGTGAGGCGTATAGTACATCGGATACGCAAACGCGAACCACAGGTTATAACCGATTGCGATGCAGACTAAAGCACCGGTGTGCCAATCCGTATTGTTTGCGTTGTACGGTGAGAACACAAACAGGAATAACAAAGCGATCAGGGCAATCGGGAGGGAGACCAGCAGCAGCGGACGAGCCTTGCCTGCTTTGGACTGCAGGTTATCCATCAGACGGCCAACCAGGATGTTACCGATTACTACGAAAATAACGGAGATAACCGGCAGCCAGGTAAAGAAGGCGCTTGCCCAGGTATTGACGTGCAGAACATCCGACATGTACTTGTTGAAGTAACCGGACAGGACGGAGTTCGCGAGCAGGGCCAGGGTAGGTCCAATCAGGTAACCGACGATACCTTCAGGGAAGATCGTCACGTTGTTCTTTTTGATAAGACTCGGCGGTAACTTATCAAAAAAGTTTTCTTTGCTTTTCTCATTCATAGAAAAATCCTCCTTTTGCTTCTCCCTGATACTTTTGCAAATTTTTTGCCCTACCGCCGGGAGCGCGGCAGGAAAGAATGCGTCTGTATCATTATAGCAGAAAGGAGGATTATTTTGAATACTGTTTCTTAATTTTTTATTGGTTAAAACTTCTTTATTGCTCTAATCCAGGAAACTAGTTGACTCCAATATTCTTTTCGCGGAGTTCCGCCAGCGGTGTCACCAGGATCTGGCCTTCTCCCTCCAGAAGGTCGTTGGGCAAAAAGAGTCTCTTGGACATATCGAGGCCTTCAAATTTCATGCCGATCAGCTCTCCAATCTCCCGCTCCGCCCAGGAGGCAGCCGTCTGATAGATATCGGAGATGGTGGGAAGGACATCCTCGCCGACCACTTCGTAGGATTCGACGTTCTCTCCAATGAAGTAATCATAGGTGATGACTTTCTTTCCTTCCTTGTCAATGTGGCCATGAATCATGCCCAGCATGTTTCCGGCTTTCTTCATCTTTTTCGCGGTGGATACCACTTCATCTTTCTTGATGACATGTTTGTTGTTGTACTGCATGATTCATCTCTCCTTTGAATGATATACTCTACATGCAGGTCACAGTCCCTGCGCTTCGCGGCTTTCACTGACCTGCATGTGTTTTTTGTTTTTAACAGATTCTAGGGAGTTGACTTCCCGTCAGTTTCGTGAGAATCCGTGTGCCGCCGAAGCTGGTTTTTAAAAGCACCCGGCCGGGAGCCTTGGTGCTCACCTGGCCGATGATGGCAGCGTCCGCCCCTTCCGGAAGGCTCCGCATCCGCGCTAAAGCCTCCTGGGCCTGGTCCGCGGAAACGATGGCCAGAAGTTTTCCTTCGTTGGCACAGTACAGAGGATCCAGCCCCAGAATGTCACAGGCACCGGCCACGGCAGGCTTCACCGGGATCGCCTCTTCCTCCAGCTCTATGGTAAACGGCCCGTTTTCCACAAACTCGTTCAGCGTTGTGGCGATGCCGCCCCGCGTGGGGTCCCGAAGCACCCGCAGCGCCGGTCCGAGCTCAAACAGCTTCTGCGCCAGCAGGTGAAGCGGCTGGCAATCCGAGACTACGCCGCCCTCGCTTAAAAGGCCGTCTCTCGCCAGCATCACAGCCGTACTGTGATCTCCCGCCGTTCCGCTTAATAAAACCGCGTCGCCTTCCCGGATCCGATCGGTTCCCAGGCCCGGACAGCGAAGAAAGCCGATCCCCGCCGTGTTGATGTAAATCCCGTCGCCCTTGCCGCGTTCCACCACCTTGGTGTCACCTGTGACGATCTGCACCCCGCAGGAGTTTGCTGTATCCCGGATGGACGCGACGATCTTCTTCAGGCTGTCCATGGGAAAGCCCTCCTCCAGGATGAAAGAGAGGCTTAAATATTTCGGGATTCCGCCGCTCACGCTGAGGTCGTTCACGGTGCCGCACACGGACAGCTTTCCGATGTTGCCGCCCGGGAAAAACAGCGGGTTGACCACGAAACTGTCGGTGGAAAACACCAGTTTTTCTTCTCCGGAAAGCACGGCCCCGTCACTTAAAGCGCCCAGCGCGTCATTCTGAAACGCGGGCAGAAGAATCTCTTCGATCAGCTGGGAAGTCTTCTTTCCGCCACTGCCGTAATCCAGTGTGATAATCTCTTCCAAACGCGATTCCTCCCCTGTTATAAGGCTGTATTGTCTTTCTTCCCTGGAAGAAGGAATACCAGTCCTTTCCTATATGCCCATAAGTGGGCTGCTATTACATTGAGAGCGTTCCATACCGGTACGCCGCCGCGCAGGCGCCTTCCCCGGACACCATGCAGGGGCCCACGGGATTGTCCGGCGTGCAGACCTTTCCAAATAACGGGCAGCTGCCGGGATCCATGACGCCGCGGATAATCTGCCCGCAGCGGCAGCCCGTCACCGCTTCCTTATCCATGGGATGCAGGTCAAAGACAAGCTCTGCGTCAAATTCCCGGAATTCATCCCGGATTTTGAGGCCGCTCTCTTCCATCGTCCCCAGTCCGCGCCACACATCTTTTCGCGCTTCGAACACGCGCTCCATGATGGCCCGCGCGGCGGGATTGCCCTCCGGGCGTACCGCCCGGGTGTACTCGTTCCAAAGGGCCGGTTTCCCGTCCCGGATCATCCGCACCAGTTCATACACCGCGGTTGTGATATCCCCCGCCTCAAAGCCGGTGATCACCGCCGGGATCCTGTACTCGTCTGTCAGGAAACGAAACCCCTCTTCGCCGATGATCGTGGCGACATGGCCCGGACACAAAAAGCCATCTACCTGAAAGTCATCCGCCTCTATGAGGGCCCGGAGCGCCGGCTCCACTCGTTTTAACATGCAAAGGACGTGAAACCCCGAAAGCTTCCGCTTTTTCGCTTCCAGAATGGCCACCGCTGTCCCCGGCGCGGTCGTTTCAAAGCCAACGCCCAGAAAAACCACATGCTTTCCCGGATTCTTTTCGGCCAGCTCTACCGCATCCAGGGCGGAATACACCATCTCCACCTTCGCGCCCAGGGCCTTTCGCCTTTGCAGGTTATCGCCCGGCACGCTTCCCGGCACGCGGATCATGTCCCCATACGAAGCCAGGATCACATCCGGGTTCTCCGAAAGGCGCAGCACCTCGTCCATGACTCCGGCCGGTGTCACGCAAACAGGGCAGCCCGGGCCCGACAGAAGCTTGATATTCTTCGGGAGCATCTGCTTGAGACCCATCTTCGCGATCGCCATCGTGTGCGTTCCGCACACTTCCATCAGCCGATACGGGCGGGAGGTCTCTTTCTTTAATTCAGAAATCAGACGCCCAATCCGGTCCCGGTCGTTAAATCCCTGATGTTCGATCCTTCCTGGATCATTCAAGTCCTGCGACTGCATCCGCCACCTCCCGGATGGCTGCCAGATTTTCCTCGGCCTGCTTGGGGTCTAACCGCTCAATGGCAAACCCTGCGTGCACCATCACGTAATCGCCGGGGCATGCCTCCGGCACAAAATCCAGGCGGACCTTTCTTTTGATACCGTCCACCTCGGCAACCGCATCGCTGCCGTTTTTCTCCACCACTTTCAGTGGAACCGCCAGACACATAATTGTATGTTCCTCTCTCATATGAAAGCGACTCTATTCAGCTTTCATGCTCTGTGAAGCAGCGTGTGAGCACTGCCTGTATATTTTTATTGGTTTCTCGCCGCTCCGATCATTGCCTGCCCCAGGCTGATTCCCTCGTCATTCGCAGAAACACGCGAGTGCAGGAAAACCTGCAGCCCGTTCTTCTTAAGAAGCGGGACCAGCAGACGAAGCAGCCGTCTGTTCTGAAACACGCCCCCGGATAAGACCACCCGTCTTTCTCCGGTGCGCTTTACCGCGTGCAGACATTCGTCCAGGGCCAGATGTGCCAGAGAGTTGTGAAACGCTCCGGCGATCGCAAAAACGGACCGTCCCTTATGGCGTCCCTCTTTACAATCGGAGGCGATCGCCTGTATGAGTGTTCTTACGTCCGCCGTGTATACCCCGTTTATTTCCTCGTAAGATACCGGGTAGTAAAGGGACGTATCTTCCGCCATTGCCTCTAAAAGGACTGCGCCCTGCCCTTCATAGGAGGCGATTTCCTTTCTGCCGAGGATCGCGCATACGCCGTCACACAGGCGCCCCATGCCGGAGGAAAGCGGCGCGTTTCGCCCCGCATCCAACATCCGTCCGGTCTGCAGTAGCTGCGCCTCCGTGACCACGTCCTTTGTAAGGCCCTCCTCAGCAGGCAGCTTTCCCAAACCCTTCGCGGCAGGGTCCTGTACGAAAAAGGAAGCCCACTCTTCCTCCGGAACACCCGCATCTTTCAAATACGAGCAGCCGATTCGCCAGATTTCCTTCACGGCCTTATCTCCGCCGGGAAGCCGCACAGGGCGGATGGACCCTAAGCGGTCGGCTTTTCTGTAATCTCCGTAGAGAAGCTCGCCACCCCAGATGGTGCCATCTTCCCCCAGCCCGGTTCCGTCCCAGACAAGGCCAAGGACCTTTCCCTCCAGGTGATTGTCCGCCATGCAGGAAGCCATATGCGCGTGGTGATGCTGCGCGCGAACAAGCGGGAGGTGTTCCTCCTCCGCCCGGCGAATAGCATACTCGGTGGACAGATAATCCGGGTGAAGATCACAGACCAACACCTTAGGATTCAGGCTGAACATCCGCTCAAAGTGACGGATCTGCTCCTCGTAATTCTGGAAGGTCTCCCAGTTTTTCAGGTCTCCGATGTGCTGGCTTGCAAAGACATGATTCCCTAAGCCCAGCGAAAAGGAGGCTTTCTGCTCTGCCCCGCAGGCCAGAACCGGGGGAAGCGCCCCGGTAACCCGCAAGGGATAGGGTACATAGCCCCGGCTTCTGCGAATGGGATATTCCTTCTGAAACTCCACGGCCATGAGCGAGTCATCGCAGCGGGTGACAATTTCCCGGTTGTTTAACAGAAACCCGTCCGCAATGCCGGACAGTTTGTCCAGCGCCTCCTCGTTCATGTACACAATGGGGCAATCCGACAGATTGGCGCTGGTCATGATCAGCGCGGACAGCTCCTCTTCTTCTAACAGAAGAATGTGAACCGGGGTATAAGGGAGCATGACTCCCATGTATTCATTTTCACTGATGTACGAAAACGATTCTTTTCCATCCCGCTTTTTTAAGAGCACAATCGGCTTTCTTTGGGATGTCAGAAGCTTTTCCTCTTCCTTGCTGAGCTCGCAAAAACGCTTCGCTGTCTCCACATCCCGGCACATGAGGGCAAAGGGCTTCTCATCGCGCTGTTTCCGGGCGCGCAGGGTTTTCACAAGTTCTTCGTCGTCCATCCGGCAGGCCAGGTGCATACCGCCCAGGCCCTTCACTGCCAGAATTTTCTTCTCTTTTAAGAGCTTTTTTGCCAGAACGAGGGGATCCCCTGTTCCCTCCCGGCCATTCCCGTCGTAAAACAGAAGGCGCGGGCCGCACACCGGACAGCAGTCCGGCTGCGCGTGGTAGCGCCGGTTTTCTATGTCTTCGTACTCCTTCTGACAAGGGGCACACATAGGAAACGGTGCCATGGACGTGCGGGCCCGGTCGTACGGCACATCTTTTATGATGGTAAACCGGGGGCCACAGTTCGTGCAGTTGATAAACGGATACCGGAAGCGCCGGTCGTTCGGGTCCAGAAGTTCCCGCCTACAGTCCGCGCAGATCCCGATATCCGGGGAGATCAGCGTCCGGTTGTCACCCGCCTTGCTGCTCTCCATGATATGAAAGCCGGATTCTGTCAAATCCGGCTTGATCGTATCTACTTGAATTCCTTCGATGGAAGCCAGGGCGGGAGCTTCCTTTAGGAGTGCCACGCGAAAGGCCAGAAGGTTTGCTTCCTCGCCCTGAATTTCCATGGTAACGCCGGTGCTGGTATTGCGAATAAATCCGCTCAAGGCATACTGCCGGGTGAGCCGGTGTACAAACGGGCGAAATCCCACCCCCTGCACAATGCCGGTCACAAGCAGTCTTTCCCGGATCATTTCTTCTCCGGTGCCGGGCTTGCAGCAGGCGTACCTTCCGCAGCCGGTTTGGCAGGTGCCGGTTTCGCGGCAGCCGCATCCGGGGCGGGCTTTTTCACCGGCTTCATCTTGATGAAGGTTCCCGATACCAGGAAGTCTTCATGCTTGGTTCCCACGATCATGTAATCGTCGGTCAGCTCGATCGCCTTGCGGGAGCAGAAGTCGGAGCACAGACGGCAGAACGTGCAGGAGGTCATGTCAAAGGTAAAGGTGACACGGTCTCCGCCTTCCACCGGCTCCATCGTCCGCGTCATGGCCTGAGGCGCGCAGACACGGAGACAGGTTCCGCAGTTAATGCAAAGATCCGGATGATAGACGATTCTTCCCCGGTATTCCGGTGCCGCCTTGGGCGGGTCTCCGGCCGGAAAGCTTTCTGTCACGGGTTTTTCAAAAAGCTGCTTCAGCGCGTCTTTCAGAAAAGGTACGGGATTTTTGACTTCCATCAGTGCATCTCCTTTCTCTTTTCCTTCAGGATTTCAGCCGCCTTCGCAAGGCCGGCGATGATCGCCTCCGGCTTCGGGGTGCATCCCGCGACGGAGACATCCACGTGGCAATACTTGTCAAGCGGGCCATCGATCGAATAGCTTCCCTTAAACACGTTGCCCGAGCGGGGGCAGGAGCCAAGGGCCACTACCACCTTCGGTTCCGGAACCTGGGACAGCGTGCGAACCACACGGTCTCTCGTCTGTACCGTAATCGGACCGGATACCACCACAATATCCGCATGGCGGGGGGAACCCGTCAGCTTAAAGCCGCAGCGCTCCGCGTCATAGCGGGGAGTTAAAACCGAGACAAGCTCGATATCACAGCCATTGCAGGAGCCCGCGTTGATATGATAGATCCACGGCGATTTCGCCGCGCTTTCATCTATAAGTTTTCTTAACATATCGCGCCTCCCTTACAGACCCAGCCAGACAAGGAGCAGACTGACAAGAGCCAGCCCTAAAACCCAGGTCCAGTAGAATTTAAACACCTGCTCCACCTTAAAGCGGGCGCAGACCGCGTGGGGAACCGTGATGCAAAGGAACGTAACCACCACGCAGAAGATCAGGCGCAGGATCAGATCCACAACGACAACGCCCGTCGTAAAGCCGCCCAGGAACAGGACGCAGAATAAAGATGTCAGAATAAACATCTTTACATAATGCGCCAGCTCATAAAAAGCCAGCGGAAGGCCGCTGTACTCCGCCAGGGTTCCTTCGCAGATTTCCGTCTCCGCTTCCGCGATGTCAAACGGATGCGCTCCCACTTCACAGGGAATGATGAAGAGCATCGCCAGCGCGGCAGGGATCATGGAAAGCTTCGTGATCATGGCACCGTGCTCGGCCTGGTACTGCATGACCGTTGCCAGAGAGAAGGTCATACCACTCTCGTCCATCATCAGGCCGGCCTTGCGGCAAACCGTGACAAGGACGATGGTAAGCGGTAGCTCGTACGCCATCACGGCTACCATCTCACGGGACAGACCCACACCGGCAAACGGGGATGCGGAGGAAGCCGCACCGACAATGATCGCCACGGCCGGAATGGTCAGAAGATACAGCACGACGATCACGTCCGCCACGCCCGAGACGGCGACAAAGGAGGCCGAGAACGGAAGCAGGAGCGACGTGACAAGGAGGCTTGCAAGGCCTACGGCCGGAGCCGAAAGGAAGGCCTTCTTGTTCGCCTGCCGGGGTATAATGATTTCTTTTCCAAAGAGCTTTAACAGGTCATAGGCCGGCTGCAGCAGGGGCGGACCCACACGGTTCTGCATGCGGGCGACCAGCTTCCGGTCGATACCTGCGAGAAGCAGGGCCGCGCAAAGCGTAAACAGGAAGCCCGGAAAGACCAGAATATGGAACAGCCATTTCAGAATAATCAGCACAATATTCATCGATCCGTCACCTCCTTACAGTCCGCACAGGACGCAGTACAGAAGCACTAACGCCAGACACTCGACCGCCCACCGCACGTAGTCGTTCACCACGCCGGAGTGCGCGTCATGCATAAAGTCCAGATAAGGGCGCATCACCTTCTTGAAGCCCCAGAACATGTCGGAACCGCCAACCTGAGAGAACTCGGCTCTCTCACCGCTGAAGAACGGCTCGAACTTCTCGTCGACGGAGCCAAACATTTCGGCCGCTTCGCTTTCCTTCGTCTTCGCTTCCTTCCGAAGCAGAACGAACGCGACAAAGGCGCCAAAGAGCAGGATGCCTAACAGGGCCAGCCAGGCAAGCGGATTCCAGTAACCGCTTCGGCCAAGGTCCACCGCCACCGTCTCAGAAGAAAGGGAAACGCCTTCGGCAAAGCCCTCTCCCATCATGGCGTTAATATACTTGCCAACACTGTAAACCGCAGAGGTAGCGGGAGCTAACAGGTACTTTTCCACGGCAGAAGGAGCCACACCCGTGATCACGCAGAGCGCCGCTAAGATGCCCATGGGGATGATCATGCCGTTTCCGACTTCTTTCACATTCTCCCACTTCTTCGGCATCTGACCAAAGAACACGGACTGCGTAACCTTGATAAAGGAAGCCAGCGTCAGAACACTGGTCAGCATCTCAATGATTCCAACCAGAGCAAAGCCGAAGTTGTTCTGCGCAGCCGCCGCCTCAAAGGTGGCCTGATAGATCATCCACTTGGAGGCAAATCCGTTAAACGGAGGAAGACCGCTGATGGAGGCAGCGCCGATTAAGAACAGCACCGTCGTCTTCGGCATTCTCTTGGAAAGACCGCCCAGCTCATCCAGGTTTGTGGTGTCCGTCTGATGAAGAACCGCACCGGCCGTCAGGAAGAGAAGGCTCTTAAACAGCGTATGGTTCATGGCGTGATACAGACCGCCCGCCACGCCGAGCGCGGTGGAAAGGCCGACCGCCGTGATCACATAGCCAACCTGCGAGATACTGTGGAAGGCTAACAGACGCTTAAAGTCGTGCTGCGCCAGAGCCATCGTCACGCAGATGAACATACTTAAGGTACCGATAAAGACAACCAGCGTCTTGACCGGGCCTAAGTTCATGCTCTGATACAGAACATACACCAGTCGGATGATACCGTACACACCGGTCTTTGTCAGAACACCGGAGATCAGCACGGAGATCGAGGACGGAGCCACAGCGTGGGCATCCGCTGCCAGCGGCTGGAACGGGAACAGGAAGGCCTTGGTGGCAAATCCAACAAACAGGAAGCCAAAAGCCACCGCCGTCACACCGTTAGAAACGCTCGGCAAAATGGAGGCGATCTGCGCCAGGTTGAGCGTGTGCGTCTGATTGTACAGAAGGATCGTGCCGACAAGAACGCTCGTGGAACCGATGGAACCAACCACCAGGTACTTAAACGCAGCCTCTAAGGCACCGTACTTCTCGTTCCGGAAAGCCGTCAGGGCTACCGCGGAGAAGGTCATGATTTCCACCATGACGAAGATGTTGAAAAGGCAGCCGGAGAACACCAGGCCCAGCACGCCGCCGCCCAGCATCAGATACAGGGTGTAGTAGTATCCGAGGGCGTCGTCATGGCTCATGTACTCAAACGAGTAAAGACCCGACACCAGCACGGCCGTGGAGATAATGAGACCGAAGAACAGACCGACGGCATCCACCTCCAGGCCAATGCCGAAGGCAAATCCCATGGCCGGCTCCCAGTTGCCCAGCCAGTAGGAAATGATCTGTCCCTCCAGCATGACCGGCCCCGTCATCGCCACAACCATCAGGAAGGAAAGAAAGATGGACGCCAGAACAATGATCTTTCTGGCCTTCGCATTCTTCCCGCCGAATATTCCGTTTAAGAAGGCGCCGAAGAACAGCACCATGATGGATAAAATCGGGAAATGCTGCATCATCCGTTTAACCTCCTAACCTTATGAGAATCGATCGTTCCGTACTGATCCTTGATCTTGATGATCAGCGCCAGGGACATGGCCGTCACGCAGGCACCGATAACGATGCTGGTCAGGGTCAGCGCCTGGGGAACCGGATCGACAAAGTACGCGCCGGAAAACAGCTCGCTTAAGGTAAAGATCGGAGCGGTGCCTCCATCTCGAAAGCCGATCGAAACGATCAGCAGGTTCGCGCCGTAGTCCACCAGATCCAGACCGATGATAATCTTAATCAGGTTCCGCTTGCTCACCATCATATACAGCCCCAGGATAATGAGCAGAAAAGAACCGAGGTAATTCATTGCCATCATATTATTCTCCCCCCTTCTTTTCCGCGCCGGGAGCCAGAGTCTTAAGCAGCATCAGAAGTAAGCATCCGATACCCGTTAATACATCCAGACCTACCGCATCGTTCATCAGCATGGTTGTCTCGGCCTCAAAAATGCCAAGGCTGAAGATGATGTTCGTGGCAAACAGACCGGCAAAAATCAGGCCGATCAGGGCGATCAGCACATAGATGGCTTCCGCCAGAGACTCGCCCTTGTGCAGGAGCTCCTCGTCGAACACCTTGTGTACCATCTCATGTCCATAGCCCAGGAAGAGCAACAGGATTACCGACGCGATCAGGACACCGCCCTGGAAACCGCCGCCCGGGCTCGAATTTCCGTGGAAAATCACGTAAAAGCCATAGGTCAGGAAGATGGGGAGGAAAAAGTCAGCCGCGCATTTGACGATGATGTTTTTTGTCTTTTTTCTTTTCATCTCTTGCCCGCCTCCTCTTTCTTCTTCTGAATCACGCGCAGAATAGCCGCCGTGCCGCAGACCGTGGTGAACAGCACGAAGGACTCGCCCATGGTATCATAGCCTCTGTAGTTAAACACAACCGAAAAAACCACGTTCGGAGAAACGGTTTTCACCTGATTCTCCCGCACCATCACCTGGGCTACGCCATCGGCCGTATCCGTGTCATAGCTCTCCGGATCGGTGGCAAGCGCCAGCGCATCCTCGTTTCCGCCATAGGTAGGCGGAAGAACGCCCATTGAACCGGTGGCATAGATGCCGACGATGACCAGAATAGCCAAGGAGATCAGCAGGAAAAGTTCTTTTCTATTCTTCCGTATCTTCATCCTCGTAATCTCCTTCCTCCTTCGTGCGCCGCAGGGCAATCACATACAGAACGGTCGAAAGCACGGCGCCGACCGCCGCTTCCGCGATCGCCACATCCGGAGCCTGTAAAAGAACAAACTCCACCGTCACAAAGGAACCGACCGCTGCCAGACAGATGACGGAACTGAAGACACCCTTCGCGCGCACGGTCAGAATAGCGGACGCGATGATTCCCAGAATGACCAGGGTGTTTAAAACAGCCACTACTCCGTTCATGCCTTCGTCACCTCCTCTGTTTTGTGCTCTTTTTCGTAATCGTCACATTCCAGCTTTGTCTCAGGCAGATCGCCCTTCTTGTAGGCGCCCAAGAGCATCGCATGGTTGGAAATCGGGTTGGTTAAGATGACCACCAGACCCGCCAGAAGAATCTTGATGATCGTGCCGCCGCTCATTCCCCTTGAGAAGGCAAAGATGAGGGCCGCGACCGTAATGCCGAATGTTCCCAGCGTAGCCGCGCAGGTGCTGGCCTGCAGACGGGTAAAAATGTCAGGCATCCGAATGATACCCACCGTTCCGGCCAGAGCGAACACAGCACCGATGAGAAGGAATAAATCCACAAGTACTCTTATCATATCTTCCCCTCCAGATACTTGGCCATGAACACGGTTCCAAGGAAACCGAACAGACCGACGACAATGGCGATGTCCAGATAGATTCCGCGTCCGGTAAACATGGAGATCAGAACAAGCGCCGAAACCGCCAGCACATCAATCGTATCCACCGCAACGATGCGGTCAGCCATGGTGGGTCCTGTCACGGCACGGTAAAGAAGAGCGATCCCGCAGCCGATATAAAAAATACAAAACACTGCTAGCTCTATCATTCCCAGATCCTCCTTACGTCAGGCTCCATGCTTCCCTTGATGGCATCCGCCGCTTCGTTTTCGTCCCTCGTCTGCACGTCGATCCAGTGAACGTAGAAGTAGTTCTTTCCGTTTTCCTCTTCCACTTCCATGGTGATCGTGCCGGGGGTCAGCGTGATGGAGTTGGCCAGCACAGACAGCGCGTACTCATCCTTTAACTCGGTGGGTATGCGGACGATGCCGGGATGCAGGCGCATATCCGTGTCAAACACGCGAAGCGCCACGTCAACATTTGCCTTTACAATCTCTACTGCCATCTTTCCAAAAGCGTATCCGCCCATCAGCAGAAGCCGCACCGGATTCCACATTTTTCCGCCCTCGTTGTGCACGAAGAAGCGGGTGGAAAACAGAGCCACGATGATGCTGACGATAATGCCCAGCACGATATCGCGCGGCACTACTGAGGCGGCCAGAAGCTCCCAGAGGATAAAACAGAAGACGGCCGTAAAGACACATGTCAGGTAATTCTTTTCTTTCAAGCCGATTCCCTCCTTTTCCTTATGTTGTAAGGTCACAACGTTTATTGTAATTCTTTATTGATTCGTTCTATTAACCAGGCAAGAAATGCGTCAAGGCCCTCTTCCGTGCGGGAAGAAACCTCGAACACCGTGAGGTGCGGATTGATGTCCGTTGCCTTTTCCTTCACCCGGTTTCTGTCAAATTCAAAATACGGAAGCATATCCGCTTTGTGGATCACCAGCGCTTCCGAGGTCGCAAACATGAGCGGATATTTCTCCACCTTGTCATCTCCCTCCGGCACGCTCAGCATGGCGATGCGGAAATTCTCCCCGATGTTGAACTCCGCAGGGCACACCAGATTACCGATGTTTTCCACGAACAGAACATCCAAATCCTCCAGCTGAAACATGGGAAGAATGTGCTGGATGGACATGGCCTCGATATGGCAGGCTCCGTCCGTCTGCAGCTGCACGACCGGCAGCCCTAAGCGGTCAATCTTCTCCGCGTCGATCTGTCCGGCGATATCTCCTTCAATCACGCCGATCCGGTACTCCTCGCGAAGCTTTTCGATCAGCTTCATGATGAGGCTCGTTTTCCCCGCTCCGGGCGACCCTAAGACATTGATCAGACAGACCTTCTTTTCCTTCAGATCTTTCTTGATTTCATTGCTGCAGTCCTCATTCCACTCCAGGATCTGCTTGACTACCTTTATCTCCATCTAATTCCTCCACTTCCAGACTGTCCACGTAGAATTCCCGGCCGGTCAGGAGCTTAATATCCGTCCCACCGCAGATGGGACACCGAATCTTCATCCTGTCAATCGCTCCTTCAAAGCCGCAGGATAAGCAGCGCACGGTGAGCGGCACGCGATCGATGATCAGAAGCGCTTTTTCCGCCAATGTGTCCCGGCTTACCAGGTCGAAATACTCCTGAATCAGCGAGGGAACCACGCCGGAGTACTCGCCCATCTTAATCCGGATCTCCTTGACCTTTACGCCACCGTTATCCTTTGCGGTCTTCACCGCTATGTCCAGAATGCTCTGGGTAATGGCAAGCTCATGCATCGCGCTTTACCGGTCCAGACAGGAGAAGCAGGGGTCGATGCAGGCAACGATCAGGCCGGCATCCGCCACCGAGTTTCCTTTTAACATGGTCGGGATGGTAGGCGCGTTCCGGAAGGTAGGCACATGGATGCTGAGGCGATAGTTGTTCTGGCCTCCGTCCGTTACCACCTTGTAGGTCAGCTGACCGCGGGGCGCTTCATGGCGGGCTAAAAATTCACCGGCAGGAATGCGGGGGAACTTGTTGCCCAGGTTGATGGGGCCCTCCGGAAGCTGTTCAACCGCCTGGCGGATGATCTTCATGCTCTCGTAGATCTCCAGGACACGCACCACGACACGCGCGTACACGTCGCAGGAATCCAAAACGGGAACATCAAACTCAAACTCGTCATAGCAGTTATACGGTGCATCCCGGCGAACGTCGATATTCACGCCCGACGCACGCGCGTGAGGACCGACAGCGCCTAAATCGATGGCCTGCTCGGTTGTCAGAATGCCGACACCCTTGGTACGCATGGCCACGGTCTTATCCCCGATCAGAAGGTCGCGGAGATGGTTCATCTCAGGTTCTAAGTCATCGCACAGCTTGATCAGCATCGCACGCTGCTCATCATTGATATCCCGGCGGGCGCCGCCCACGATATTCATCGCGTAGTTCACGCGGTTACCGGTGAGGTGCTCCAGCGCATCCATAACCTTTTCACGGTAGTTCCAGGTCTGCATGAACAGACTGTCATGTCCGATGATATGACAGGCAATTCCCAGCCAGAGCATGTGGGAATGAATGCGCTCCAGTTCCTCGATGATAGCCCGGATATAAGATCCACGCCGCGGTACTTCTAGCCCCGCGATGTTTTCCAGCGCGATGCAGTAGGTCATGGCGTGGGAGTGGGAGCAGATCCCGCAGACACGCTCCACCAGAACGGTTGTCTGGATGAAGTTCCTTTCCTGCGCGATCTTTTCGATACCACGGTGGTTGTATCCCACAAATACCTCCGCGTCCGTGATCAGTTCCCCCTCCGTGACCAGCCTGGCGTGAACCGGTTCTTCCAGGGCCGGATGGTAGGGGCCAATCGGAATTGTATAGCTCATACAAAACCTCCTTATTAAAAATTCTTAAACATACTGACATTATTTTGGCAATTGTATAATCCTTTATACGATTTTACTCAATTCAGTTCTCTCTGTCAATTAGAATGTTAAGAAAATGGCAAATGTACGCAAACGAAAACATCCGATTTTGTCTGTCAAAGAAATGCAGGCAGATAAAAAATCTGTCAAAAAGAAAAGAGCAGCCAACAGGCTGCTCCTTAAAAATTCTTGAGAGCTAATGGGCAGACTCGAACTGCTGACCTCCTCATTACCAATGAGGTGCTCTACCACCTGAGCTACATTAGCACCTTGTCGTTTCTCTCTCGAACCGACTTGCTTATGATACAGCACAGCCTTTAAAAAGTCAAGCATTATTTTCCGAAATTTTTACGAAAGCAAAAACAGGCGCAAAACTCTTTATATCTGCAGTGCTTTTTCCAGAATAAGATCCGGTCCGATTTCCTCCCGTGACCAGGGGATATACAAATCCACCGGAGCGCCCTTTCGAAGAATGCCTTTCCCTTCATAGGCTTCCCTTGTCATCCCGATCGGGTAGGAAAAGAAGAGATCGTCTTCAAAAGAAAGAACCATTTTTTCCTGATAATCCGTGTTTCCAAGCGTGGATCTTCCCATCGTAACCACACGGTCCTGTCTGGCCGCCATCCGATAGAAAAGCTCCCCTTCATCCCGGCAGCCAATGTCCGCCAGCAAAATGACCTTCAAAGGGCCCTTAGGAGTAATTCGATTTTCCCGCCACCCGGCCGGAAATTCCGCAGCCTCCCAGACAAAGCCGCAGCCTTTTAAGGCCTGAACGCGCTCCTTTTCCGCCTGGATGGCCAGATAGTCCTCGGAATTGACCGGGAAACTTCCCTGCGAAACTTCCAGTTCTCTTGTGATCCGAATGACATTTTTATGGGAGTAGCGGATGTAGAGCCCCTGATCGCCCATAAACTCTTCTGCTGTCATAGGGGAATCTGTCAGATAGGGGATCAGCGGTAAAATGCCGGACAGATCGCCCCCTTTGCATTCTCTCAGGTCTAAAATGAGTTTGGATGCGCGATCAAGCTGCTCCTCGTGCTCCTTCAGAAAGAGCTCCATCTCGCTTTTTTCCGGCAGGCATCGAAGGCGCAGCCAGATAGCATTATCCGGAAAAGGACGGAAAATCAGATCGTTTCCCCGGCCTTTCCCGTCCTGCGCGTCTTTTTTGATACACGCAAGGTTTTCCGGCACAACCGGAAAATGATGCGGTCGCACAGTTTTCTTTTCTCCGTTACGTCTTACTTCGATCGTGGGCGCGTAGCGCAGATAATAATCCCAGAGCTCCCGCTCTTTTACGTCGCCGTAAAGCAAAAAGGAACGACTATCCTTTCGGATTTCTTCCGGAGAGCTGTTTCCGATCCGCAGGATTTCATCCCCTGGCCAAAACCCGCTGTCCTCCCGTACTTTTGTCACAAAAAGGCCATCTTCACAGGCACGGGCCCGGATGCCGATATCCCAGTCCCGGATGGAGTCCGGTTCCGCTTTAAAAACCTGCAGATTCGGGTCCCCCAAAGCACCCAGATAATACCGGGAATCCTGGAAAAAAGTGGAATCATCCCCGTGAAAGGGACGGGAATGCATCAGAGAAAGCCGTGCTCCCACATAGGGCATATGCCGGTTTCCAAGGCGTTCTCCTCCCGCATAGTCATGCCGGATGGCCGCCACAATCGTATCATAGATTTCTCCGTAGGAAGTCCACTTTTTCTGTTCCACTTTTTCCCTCTCCCTTTTTATGGCTTAATATGCCAACAAAAGCGTGATTTATGCCGGACCACCCTCGCCCGCCGGAGTGCCTTCTCCTGCAGGCGCATCGCCAGGGCCGCCGGGGCCGCCGCTGGAAACGCTGTCCGTCGGAACCGTATAGCCTTCCGGATCATCGCCATACCAATCTTCCGCCACGGTACCGCCCAGAATGTTCTCCACGATGTAGCGGGCCGCCTTCGAACCGCAGAACATGGCTACCGGCTGGCAGGTACCGCCGCCGTACACTTCGCCATCCCAGCCGCTGGTATTGATACCGGCCGCAAACAGACCGTTGATGACATTGTAGCGAGGGTCGACTACCTGTGCGTTGGTGTTAATGCGGATACCAGAGCAGGTATTTAACACACCGGAGGTCAGACGGAAAGCATAGTAAGGACCTTCCGGACCAGGGGATACCAGATACTGGGCATCCTTCTCAAACATCTCGTCCACGCCGGACTCGCAGGCCGCATCATAGGCAGCCCAGGTTGCCAGAAATGCTTCAGCGTCAAAATTCGGAATCCGTTCTGCAATAGCTGCTGCCAGCGCTTCCTTCGTGTCTCCCATGAAGACTTCCGGATTGTCCTTGTATTTCTCGATCTCGCCGTACAGATCCGGATGATAGTAGACATCTTCGCCCGTGATCGCGCTCGGGAACGGAGCCTTGATGCCGGCAGGATCCTTAAAGTTGGCGCCAACCAGAATATCCGCAAAGCCGGAAATCTTCTTGTTGCAGCCACCATTCTCCCAGAATTCGATCTGCTTCGGGCCAACGATGGAAAGAACGGAACCTTCCAGTTCCACCATCTTTCCGACGCCGGTAGCTTCATTCGCGAAGCGGATTCCTTCCTGGTTAACCCAGAAGTTGGAGGCCTGCATGGAAACGCAGACGCCCAGCTGAGAAGTATAAGCAAAATCGCGCACGTTGATAAACTGACCCACCAGGCACAGCGTCTTGGCCATGCCGTGCGCGGTCTGCTCGACCATCAGATGGCCGTCGCCTTCCTGTCCGGAACCCCAGCCGTAGCACTTCTCCACATCCTGTGACGTGTAGTAGGAGCACAGGCCGCCGGGCTGCATCGCATTTGCCATACCGCCGGTCGCCAGAACAACCGCCTTGCAGTTGATCTGATAGATCTCATCGGACTCGTTGTCTAACACCTGAATACCGGAAACCGTGTATCCATCCTCGGAAACCACCAGGGCGATGGCACGGTTCTCCACACGAATGTCCACACCAACGCTCTCATTCTCCGCCTCCAGCGTCTTGATCGCAGAAGATCCTTCGCCAAAGCCGTCTCCGTTTCCGTCTACATAAAAGCTCATGCCGCCCTTGGAATACTGTACGCCGTGTTTCTCAAACAGCCACGCCGAGTTCATACCCTGATCCATACACAGATTCTTCATCAGCATCGGATCTGCCATATAGCTTAATCCACTGGCATGGGAAATACCGCGGGACAGAGCCGCCTTCTCGGTGAGAGCCTGATTCGGGCCGTTGCACTCCGCATGGTTCGTCGAACCGCCCAGGAAAGCATTCTTCTCAATCAGGACGATGTTTGCCTCCGGCATCTGTTCCTTCATAATCATAGCCGCCATCATACCGCCGATACCGGATCCGACAACGACTGCGTCCGCCTCTTCGACATGGCCAATTTCCGCTTCCGAACGAGGATAACTGATCCCATATGGATTCTCACACTTCGTGTAGCGGGTGCCGCTCCAGGTGGTTTTCTCCTCGTCGTCTGCCATGGCGGGAACGCCCATCATGGTCATCGCGCTAACCGCAGCTGCACCGATCGCACTGCCTTTTAAAAAGCTGCGTCTTGAAATCTGTCTCATACTGCCCTCCATTTCTTTCAAAACTAATTGTTTCGTTTCACAATCGAGTAGGGAGGATATCAATCCACCCTACTCGCATGCGCGGGCCGCTCGCCACCGACAGGTGGCAGTAACCTTTGGGCGGCCCTGTGCATAATTAAAGGAGCGAAGGTGTTACCCTTTGCTCCTTATTTTATCGTTTCCTGGGGGCAGCGTCAATTCAGGGGATGTCTAAAACGCCCGATTTCATGTGATTTTTCTGTGAAGTTCTTGTGAATATTTGACGAAACAGAGAGCGGCATAGCTTGTTCCGCCCGGAAGTAACCCTACAAAGCGGACATCCCGCCCTTTTCCATTCTCTGCCGTACAACCTCAAAGGCCAGCACGCCGGCAGCCACGGAGGCGTTCAGCGAATCGATATCGCCCTTCATGGGAATGGAAGCTGTAAAATCACAGTTTTCCTTTACCAGACGGCTGACGCCCTCGCCCTCGTTTCCGATGACCACGCCAATCGGGCCGGTCAGGTTCTGCTTGTACATCACCTCGCCCTGCATGTCGGCGCACACAAACCAGAGGCCTTTCTTTTTCAGTTCCTCCATCGTCTGCGTCAGGTTGGTCACCCGGGCTACAGGCGTGAAGGCCAGCGCGCCCGCACTCGTGCGGACAACGGTGGGCGTCAGGCCGACCGCGCGGTTTTTCGGAATGATGACACCATGGGCGCCCGCTAAGTTAGCGGTTCGGATGATCGCGCCTAAGTTGTGCGGATCCTCGATGCCGTCAAGCAGGAAGAGGAACGGATCTTCCCCCTTCTCTTCCGCTTTCTTCAGGATGTCCTCCACCTCAGCATACTCAAAGGCAGCTGCCATGGCGATCACGCCCTGATGGGTTCCGGTACGGCTTAGCTGATCCAGACGTTCCTTCTCCACAAAGCGCACGATGGTATCCTGCTTCTTTGCCTCCCGCAGAACCGACTGGATGGGGCCGTCATTCAGCCCTTCCTGCACGTACAGTTTGTCGATGGTCTTGCCGGCCCGGAAAGCCTCCAGAACCGCATTTCTTCCCTCGATGGAGCAGGATTCGGAAGGGTCTGTGATCTCCGCACTCGCCTCAGGAACCTCTGCCGGTTTCACAGTCCGGCGGGGGCCATTTCCGCGAAAACCGCCGTCCTTGCCCTTGCCGCGAGCGGTTTCTTTTCCTTCTCCCCCGCGATAATCCTTTCTGTCATATCCACGGGCACCGCGGTTTTCTCCTTGTCCGCGCGTGTTCTGGGTCCGGCCACGGCCGTCTCTTTGTCTTTTATCCATCATATTTTTGTTCTATTTCCTCTATTCCGTTTCCGATATGGTTCTTTGTTCCCGAAACATTCCCACACGGTTTATTTGTTCTTGCTTTTATCCTGATCCGCTGTCCGGGTTTGGGATGTCTTTTTCTCTTCGAGCACCAGTGCGATGCCTGCGGCAATCAGTTCCTTCGCCCGCGCCTCCTCCCCGCTCAGATACAGATATCCAAACAGGGCTTCCAAGCCGGTCGCCAGCCGATAGTCGGACACCGTGGCATTCTTGGCCATCGTGGCCGAGTGCGCGTTTCGCCCGCGGCGCAGGATATCCGCCTCTTCCTTTGTCAGAGACGCTTCCAGCAGATGCGCCATCTTCGCCTGTGTGGCGGCCTTTGCGAGGAAACTGGAGCGGCGGTTTAACTCGTTGGGAGGGAAGTTTCCTTCCCTCACCACATACTCACGAATTTCCCGCTCGTACACCGAATCCCCCATGAACGCCAGGGTTAACGGGGAATACTGCCGGGCTTTCTGCCTGGCAGTTTCCATGTTTGAGGCTGCGTCGGACGCCATTCCGTCAAGTGGCATACCGGCGCAGCTATCCTTCTCATCCATTGCCATGCTTACGCCCGTTCCCACTTCACGCCTTCGCGGGTATCCTTTAAGACGATGCCCTTGGCGAGCAGTTCATCGCGGATTTCATCAGCGCGGGCGAAATTCTTCGCCTTGCGGGCCGCCTGGCGCTCTTCGATCAGAGCTTCGATGTCCGCATCCAGGATCTCCTCTTTCTTTTCCGTGATGATGCCCAGCACGTCGCAGAGCTTCTCGATCTCGGTCAGCAGATAGCCCAGGTACTCCTTCGCGCGGGACGCGTCGGCCGTCGTGTTGGCAAACTTCACCAACTCAAACAGGGCAGAGATGGCGTCAGCCGTGTTAAAGTCGTCGTCCATGGCCTCCTCAAACTTGGCCACATAGGCGGCGCCTTCCTTCACCAGCTTCTCTTCCTCTTCGTTAAGATCGCGTACCTCGGCATCCTTCTCCAGCGTGCGCAGGTTGTCAACAGCCGTCAGAATACGGGTCAGGCCGTTCTTGGAGGCTTCCATCAGTTCAGCGCTGAAGTTTAACGGGCTGCGGTAATGCGCGCTAAGCATAAAGAAGCGCAGCACCTGCAGATCGTACTTCTCGCTGATCTCGCGGACCGTAAAGAAGTTGCCCAGCGACTTGCTCATCTTGCGGTTGTCGATGTTTAAGAACGCATTGTGCATCCAGTAGTGCGCAAACGGTTTTCCGCTGGCGGCTTCCGACTGGGCGATCTCATTCTCGTGGTGCGGGAAGATCAGATCCTCGCCGCCGGCGTGGATGTCGATCTCCTCGCCCAGATAGCGCTTGGACATCACGGAGCACTCAATGTGCCAGCCCGGACGGCCGCAGCACCAGGGCGAATCCCAGTACGGCTCACCTTCCTTCTTCGGCTTCCAAAGGACGAAGTCCAGCTCGTCCTCCTTCTGATCCGCGCCGGTCACCTTGATTTCACGGAAGCCGGACTGCAGATCATCCAGGTTCTTGTGGGACAGCTTTCCATAACCTTTGAACTTTCTCGTGCGGTAGTACACCGTGCCGTCCGCGGTGTTGTACGCATAGCCCTTGTCCATCAGCGTCTGGATCATATCCAGCATGCCGGGGATTTCCTCGGTGGCCTTCGGGTTCGTGGTACCCATGCGCACGTTCATGCCGGCCATATCCTTCTTGCACTCTTCGATATAGCGCTCACTGATGACCGCCGAATCCACGCCTTCCTCGTTGGCTTTCTTGATAATCTTGTCATCCACGTCGGTGAAGTTGGAGACATAGTTCACCTCATAGCCCTTGTACTCAAAGTAGCGGCGCACCGTGTCGAACACGATCATGGGGCGGGCGTTGCCGATATGAATAAAATTGTACACGGTGGGGCCGCAGACATACATGCGGACCTTGCCCGGCTCAATCGGGACAAATTCTTCCTTGGTCTTGGAAAGAGTGTTATATATTTTCATGATACTTCCTCCTTGTCATTGTAGCGGCGGACATCGTGCGAAGCACGATGCGCCTGAAGCCTGCGCTGTTAAGTAGATACCATCATAAGGCACGTACGCCATTTGTCAAGTATAATAACGCGCTATTGCGCTTCGTTTTCCTGCTTTATTTCGACCGGCCTTCCGATATCCTTCCTTTTATGGAAGATCAAGAGGGCCCCAATCACAAACAACAGCGGCGGCACCGCAAACAGGGTGCGAAGCTTCATGCGCGCTTCCATCGTCTGCACGGCGGCGTCCCGGTCGATGCTGGCAATGTCCAGACCGATGCCGGCAACAAAGACCGCAAACGCGCTCGATAATTTGACCATCAGCGTCTGCAGACTCGATACAACACTGTTTGCCCGAAGGCCTGTCGTGGCTTCGCCGTAGTCCACCGCGTCCCCCACGAAAATGGTGGCCAGCACATAGCCGGTACCGTTCGCCAATGAGATACAGACGCCGGGCAAAATCAGCTTCGCGGTTGACATCTCTCCGCCAAAAATCAGCAGGGTGAGCACCGCATAGCCGATCACCGCCAAAAAGCCGCCGCCATAAAAGATCTGGCGGTTGGTCAGGCCTTTCTTCCGCAAACGCGGGTAGATCACCATCATCATAAGGAGCTGTGCCACGCCGCTCACGAGCATGAACAGGGTATACTCCTTCTCTCTTCCTATATCAAACTGGAACTCGTAGAGCACCAGATTGGTGGTCAGATACATGGCGGAGTTGTAAAGGATCAGCACGGCCGCCAGGAACATGGCCTGGTCGTTGTGAACAAGCAGCCCGATCAGTTCTTTTAATCCCAGATCTTTCGGCTTTGCCAGTTCCCCGTTCGGAAGCGCGCGTACGGCAATGATCGTCGTCACCACATAGAAAACGGAGATGATCAGGGCGTAAATGGCAAATCCCTTCCGATAATAGGCAATGCCTTCCCCTCCTCCTAAGATCGGGAGAAGCGCCACCGTGACAATGGTGGGAAGCGCCGCTCCGATGCCGGCCATCGTCCGGGCCCACACAGTCAGACTTTCCCTTTCCTCCCCGGCCCTCGTCACCGCGGGGATGACAGACCAGTAAGGGATGTCCGACAGCGTATAGGTAATGCCGCACAGAAAATACGTCACCGTGATATACACCTTTTCACCGCCGGCGGACAGCGCTTCCGGCACCGCAAACATGGCGCACATGACGAGCGCGTTCAGAACGGCGCCCGTCAGGATCCACGGCTTGTACCTGCCCCAGGGGCTTCTTGTCTTTGCCACCACGACGCCCATGATGGGATCGTTAAAGGCATCAAAGATCCGGGCCGCCATGAGCAGCGTTCCCACAAACGAGGCGCTGATGCCCAGAATGGTGTTGTAATAATACAGCGTGTACGACGCGACCAGGCCGTAGGCGATATTCTTTCCCAGGCCGCCCAGCGCGTATGACGCTTTCATTTTTGTCGTTATTTCCAAATCCTAAAACGCCTTCTTTCCTTACCGCTTCTCTGAAATGATACCCTGGCGGTAGCAGGACAAAAGCGCTTTTAAGTCTTCAATCTTCTCCGCGATCTTGTACCCGTTGTCCGTATCTTTGATCATCACCCGGTACGGTTCCGTCTCGAACTGCTCGTTGTGCGAGTGGATGTCCATGTTCTCATCCAGAACCTTCTCCACGCTCTCAAACGGCTCATGGGTCTTCAGATTCATGCCATGAGAATTGTAAATCAGGGTATACCCCGCAATTCCCGTCGTTCCCTGGTACGCCCGGCAGAAGCCGCCGTCGATGACTAACAGCTTTCCATCGGCCTTGATGGGCTTTTCGCCCTTCTTCACCTTGACCGGCGTGTGCCCGTTGATGATGTGGGACAGCGGCGAGTACAGCCCGAATTCGCGCAGGATCATGTCCACGGTACGGGTCTGATGGTCGAACTGATAGTACGGATCATCCGCTTCCGTCCAGGTGGATTTATCATCAATGTAGGTGCGGGCGAAGGTCTGGCCGTTTCTTCCGAACAGCGGTGATTTCTTGCCCTTCCACAGATACCACATGAAATCCTTGGCATTCTGGTTGTTCTTCTCGTAGTACGCCCGGCGCGCCATCTTCTCGGCATAGTCCATCAGCGCGCGGCCCTTGTAAATCCGGCCGTTGATCTTGACGCCGTCAAAGTTGCCGTTCTTATCCAGCGGGATGCAGCCGTGATACAGCAGGTTCCCGTTGTACTTGCAGTACATGCCGCCCTTGGCGTACAGGAAGTTGACGTGCTTTTTCAGGGCGTGGCTGTTCACGAACGCGTCGTGCAGCTGATCCATGATCGCCTGTTCCTCATCGGACAGCGCGTACGGGTCCTCCGGGTCCAGCGTGGGGAATTCCGTAGAGTTTAAGGCATATTCCTGCCCGTTAAACAACACGGTCTTCTTCTCCAGATTCAGCTTATCTAAGAACAGGTGATCATCCATGTCGTACTCGGGGTGGCGCAGAATGCACTGCCCCTCCAGCTTGAACATGATCACCCCGATCGCCCGCATGGCAGCCTTCATCGGATCCGGGTCGCTGTAATGCTTTTCCGCGAACAGCGTCAGGGGGCGAAGCGGAATGCCGTACTCGCTCTCCAGCATCTGCTCGTTGTGATAGCGGATGTTGATGCGAAGCACGTTGGCGATGCAGGCATCGCTCCCTGCTGCCGCTCCCATCCACACGATGTCGTGGTTTCCCCACTGAATGTCCAGCGAGTGATAGGTTAACAGCCTGTCCATGATCTTGGCGGCGTCCGGTCCACGGTCGAAGATGTCGCCCACGATGTGCAGATGATCCACAGCCAGGCGCTTGACCAGCTCCGCCAGGGCGATGATGAATTCATCCGCGGTCTGAAGCTCCAAAATCGAGTTTAAGATGATTTCGTGATAGCGCAGCTGGTTGTCGTCCTCGTCCGGCTGGGCGTGCAAAAGCTCGTCGATGACGTAGGCGAAATCCTCCGGCATGGCCTTTCTGACCTTGGACCTTGTGTACTTGGAAGACAGGTACTTGGCCAGGTCAATGAGGCAGCGCAGCGTGATGCGGTACCACGCCTCTGAGGCGCGATGCTGCTTTTTCATCAGATCCAGCTTCTGCTTCGGATAGTAGATCAGCGTACACAAATCGTCCCGCTCCTGATCGGACAGGCGGTCCGTCAGGTACATGTCCACCTTCTCCTTGATGACGCCGGAGCAGTTGTTCAAAATATGGATAAACGCCTCATATTCCCCGTGAAGGTCACTCATAAAGTGCTCGGTGCCCTTGGGGAGATTTAAGATGGCGTTTAAATTGATGATTTCGGAGCAGACTGCCTGAACCGTCGGGTATTTTTCCGAGAGAAGCTCGATATACCGTTTCCGATCCTCCGTCATTTCCCATGAATAATCATAATTCATTTTCTTACCTCCATCTGTCTGATCAAAAGAGTTCTGTCACAATTTTAGGTTCCTCTGCTTAAAACGACACTCTTTTCTCAGCACTTCCCTCTATCATAACAGATTTCTCTGCGAAGCGCAAAGGAATAAATCCATACTTCTGAAACCTTCTTTCCGGTCATCTGCTCCAGGGCCTTTCTGTACAGGTCCATCTGCACATGATAGCGCTCTTGTAAGGTTTCCTCCGCCTGCTCGCCAGACACCCGGTCCGTCTTGTAATCCACCAGCACGAGGCCTTCGTCCTCCTCAAACCAGGCGTCGATAATGCCCTGCAAAAGGATCAGCTCTTCCGCCGTGGTCTCCGGGTAGAGCTCCTTGGAGGAAAGCCCGGTGACAAACCGGCTCTCCCGGTGCAGCGCTCCCTGTCCATCCGCCGCCTTCATGCGTCTGCCAAGCGGGCTTCTTAAGAAAGCCGCGATATCCGGCGCGAAGATGCAATCCTTTTGCTCCGGGCTCATCTTGCCCTCCCCGGTGACTTTTTCGAGCACCCGGCGCACGTCTTTCTCCGTCTCGCCTTCTTCATACGGGTACAGCTCCAGCAGGCGATGGTACGCGGTTCCCCGATCCGCGCCGGCAAGGCTTTGCTTGCTGCCTTGTCCCTGCGAACCAGGTTGCGTTTTGGGTACGCTTTCTGTTTCTTTCGCCGCTTCTACCACCCTCTCTTCAGATGGATGCTCTTTCTGGATTGCCAACGCGTCATCCGTATTTTCCTGCTCCGGCTGCAGAAGCGTGACCGCGTCCTCCTCTTCCATGCTCCGCCTCTTTAACTCCGAAACAGTCACCTTTCCAAACAGGTGCACCGCGCTTTCATACGGATAGGTAAAGAGAAGCCGTCTTTCAAAGTCCGCTTTCTCTGCATCCGTAAGTTCCGGCAGAATCTCCGGCAGCTCGCGCCTTCGAAGCAGCCGCTTTGCCTTTTTCAGGTTCTGTCCGGACCTGGTTTCCTTGGCGGTCATGGGTTTTAAGATCAGGCTGTTCGCGTCCCGCTTGTAGGCCATGCCCAGCCAGTCGCGCATGCAGCCGGCCCCGGCGATCAGGGTTTCCGGAAGCTTTCCGTCCCCGGTATCCGGGAGCGTGATTTTATCTAACCACTCCCCCATATCCTTGACCGTGGCGGTAAAGATCAGCTTATCTCTGGCGCGGGTGGCCGCCACGTACAGCACGCGCAGCTCTTCCCCGTGGCTGTCCTTCTTTAACCGCTCGGCGAAACGGCGCTTGCGGAACGTGTTCCTTTTCACGCGCTGCTCCGGGTCCACGAAGTCAAGCGCGAGCCCCCAGTCTGGGTGCGTCAAAATCTTATCCGCCTGCGAACGGTCGTTGAACTTCCTCCCCAGGCCGCTCACAAAACAGATCGGAAACTCCAGTCCCTTGCTCTTGTGGATGGTCATGATCCGCACGGCCTTCTCCTGCTCGGCAAACGCGGGTGCCTCGCCAAAGTCCACTTTTACTTTTTGAATATTTTCGATGTACCGGACGAAATCGTACAGCCCCCGGTAGGACGTGGCATCAAAATCCGCTGCCTTCTTCCTTAAAAATTCCAGGTTAGCCTCCCGCTTTTCCCCGCCCGGCATGGTCTGCATAATGCGCAGGAACCCGGTGGCCTGAAACAGCTCCTGCAACAGCGGCGCCACCGGCGAGTATCCGGCCAGGTCCCGGAAGGTTTCCAGCTGGGAAAGGAAGCGGTCCAGTTTGCCTCTCAGCTCTTCCTTCTCGCCGCTTGTGCGGTACCAGACGGCCGCGTCGTACAGCTCCGCCTCGGATTCCTCGTAGCTTTCTGAAGCGCGGTATTCTCCCGCCATCAGCGCCAGCTCCACGGTCGACAAAGACGCAAACGGCGATTTTAACACGGCCGCCAGCGGAATGTCCTGCCTTGGATTGGAAAGGAGCGATAAATACTGCAGGACAGCCTGCACCTCGTAGGTCTGAAAATAGCCCTCCCGGGACTGCAGCTGCACCGGGATTCCTTCCTCCTCCAGCGCCTTCTTGATTTGTTCTTCCAGCCCTGAGAAAGACCGGAGCAGCACGGCCACATCCCCCGTGTCGGCTCTGCGCCCGTCCTCCCCTTCCGGCAGCCACAGGCCGGTTTCGGGGTCCGTCAGCTCCTTGATCCGCCGCACGATCATCGCGGCTTCCTTCTCCGCGTCCCCGGCAAGTTCCGCCTCCTCGCCTTCCTCTTCGGCATCCTCGTCATTCTGCGTCTCGCACAATAGCAGTTCCGTCTTTAAGGGAAGCGTCTCTTTCTTCACGAAAGCGGCACCGTCTGTGATGTCTTCCTCCCCGGCCGGGACGCGCCCCGGGTACAGCGCCGCCCGGTCATCGTATTCGATCCCGCCATAGCTCTCCCGCATCAGCCCGAAAAACAGCCGGTTGATGTCGGAGAGCACCTGGGGATGACTGCGGAAATTCTGGCCCAGCTCGATCGCTACCTCCTGGCCTTCATCCCCATAGTGGTGGTACTTGTCCAGGAAAAGTTCCGGGCGGGCCAGGCGGAACTGATAGATGCTCTGCTTCACATCTCCCACATGAAACAGGTGGTGTTCCCCCTTATTCTGCCCGGAGACGGCCGTCAGGATGACCTCCTGCAGGCGGTTGGAATCCTGATACTCATCGATCAGGATCTGCGTATAGTGCTCCGCCATCTCCTCCGCCACTAAAGACGGACGATAGCCATCCGGCGTCTTCTCGGTCAGGATCTGCAGCGCCATGTGCTCTAAGTCGGCAAAGTCGGCCAGATTTCTCTCCCGCTTCGCCTGTGCGTAGCGCTCCAGAAAGCTGCGGGTCAGCTGCGCCAGCACGCGCACACTGCGCTGTCCGTTCTCCTGCTCCTTCCGGATGCCCTCCATCGTCGCGCTTCCATAGTTCTTTGCCATCCCCTGCAGGCGGGCCTTCACCAGGTCGCGGATCGCCTTTGCCTCCTCCTTGTACGGAATCTCGCCGCGCTTGGAGGCCAGGCGCTCAAAAGACAGGTCGGACAACAGCGCAAAAATCCCCTCCGCCGTCGGCTCGTCCAGCAGCGCCTTTATCATCCGTTCATCGGATAAGAACGCCGGCTCGTAAAAGATCGGGCCTTCGTCCAGATGACAATAGAAAAGCCCTTTCTGGCACAGGGTCAAAAGTTCTCTTGCCTCCCCGTGGATGTCCGCCACAAAATCCGCCATCCAGGGGGCTTTCTCCAGATCCTGGTCGTCCTCAAACGCCTGCACCCACTCCGCCAGTTTTTCCATCGGCTCCGGATAGCTTTCGGCAAATTCCGCGAGCTTCAGGATATACTCGGAAAGCGCCGCGTCGTCCTTGCCGCTCACATACCCTTCCAGGAAATGGATAAACTCCGGATCCGCCTCCGCATAGGCATCCTCCAGCACGGCCTCGCAGGTGTCCGCCTTCAAAAGCTTTACCTCGCCTTCCTCCGCCACCCGAAAATCCGGGTCCAGGGAAAGCGCGGTGAAATGGTTCTTGACGACGTTCAGGCAAAAGCTGTCGATCGTGGTAATCCGGGCATGGGGAAGCAGGGCGATCTGCCGGCGCACATGCCGGTCCTCGCCCTTTTCCAGAAGGTATCCGTTTAACCGCTTCTCGATCCGGTTTTTCATCTCCCCGGCGGCGGCCTTCGTAAAGGTCACCACCAACAACCTGTCTACATCCATCGGATGTTCCGGATCAGTGAGAAGCCCCAGAATCCGCTCGGTCAGCACAGCGGTCTTGCCGCTTCCGGCAGCCGCCGACACCAAAACGTCCGCATTCCGTATATCAATCGCTCTTTTCTGCTGCGTTGTCCAAACCGTTCCCATGATTTTCTTCCTTGATTGTGGTGAAGATTTCCTCCGAATTCAGATCCGAAAGCCTCCGGTACTCGAAGCCCGGCAGCGCCGGATCAAAGCCGCACACCGTCTTAAACAGACAATAGGTACAGCTGGTCTCCTTTCCCTTTTTATAAGGATTCACCGGAACCTCGCCCCGCGTGATCCTATCCCCGCTCTCCGTGATCTTCTTTCGGATGTGCCGGATCAGATCCCGCAGTTCACTTTCCGAAGCCGTCTGCGAGCGCTTGTCCGGAATGCCGCCTTTGATGGTCACGGGGAAGATGTCCGACCGCTTTCCTTCCGTCAGATCCCGATCCGTGCCGTACAGTACCGCAGGATCGCGGTTCACAAGGCCTTTTAAGGACAAAGCCTTTAAGATCAAAGCCTGCCGCTCCGCCTCCTCGGCGCCTTCCGGGGCATCCACGAGCGGATCATCGATGTGATAATAGAACACCCCCGCCGGCTTAAAACACTTGCCGGGATGCCGGGTTTCCTCCAGTTCCAGCGCCGCGTCCAGATACAGGATAAGCTGAAGGTTTAAGCCTTCATACACCTCGTTTAAGTCAAACGACTTGTTGCCGCTCTTGTAGTCGATCACGCGGATGTACTCCCCGTCTTCGGTCTTCAGCTTATCGATCCGGTCGATCTTGCCCTTTAAGCGCAGCACGTTTCCATCGGAAAGGGGCAGGTTCATCGCCCGGGTGCTCTCCGAGGAGAACGCCAGCTCCACCTCCTCCGGAAGGAAATCGCCGCGCTTTCCCTGCTCGCAGAGGGCCCAGATGGTTCGGTCCGTCATGCGCCGCAGGCGCTCTTTTCGGTAGCGGTTTCGAGCCGTGCTTGTCAGCGCGGTCGACTGCACGTTTAAAAGCGCCTCCGAGACGCAGATTTCCGTCATCTCCCGGCGCACGTCCTCGGTGACCTCCGCATAGGTGAGGCCCCGTTTCTTCATCAGCCGGAAAAAGCTCTCCAGCGCCGCGTGGAAAAGTGTTCCCATATCGCGCGCCTCAAAGACATGCAGCTTTCTCTCCGCCGCCTTTAAGGCATCCGCCAGGAACCACTCGTACGCGCAGGACGCGTAATGCTCCAGCCGTGTGACGCTGCCTTTGAGCTGCTCGCCGTACAGAAGCTTTGCGACGTCCTCCCCCAGCGTCTCCGCCTGGTATTCCCAGAACGCCCGCTTCAGCATTTTATCGATCACGTCCTGGTATTCATCCTGGGCGGATAGCCAGGTAAAGCCCTTTTCCCAGTCTCCTTCCGTGCCCGTGAGGGCATAGGCGCGAAGGCCCTCCGCCACGCGCCCAAAAGTCTGATCCGCGGATATCTCGTAAGGTTTTCGCTCCGCTTCCCGCCTGACGGTAAGCTCGGGCAGCGCCTGCATCAGCTCGCTTAAATACCCGGAGGGTAAAAGGGCCGAGCCATCCAGGTCGCCGGCACTGAAGGACAGGTGCAGCTCCTCGGAAGGTTTCGTAATGGCTTGATAAAAGTAAAACTTCTGAATAAAACTGTTTTCGCGTTCGGTCGGTTTTAATTCCACCCCGATGCCTTTTAACCATTCGCGGTCCAGATCCGACAAGATGCCGCCAGAAGGCGGAACGGCCGGCAAAATGCCCTCGTTCATGCCCAGGAGAAACAGCACTTTCACATCCACCAGACGCGTGCGCACCAGATCTCCCGCCGTCACCTCATCCAGGCCTGCCGGAATCACGCCCGCCCGGATTTCATCAAATCCGGATTCCAATATTTCCCTCAGTTCGCCGCTCCCTGGCTTCTCGCTTCCCATCAGGGCGTCGATCCGGTCAAACAGATCCATCGTTAGCCGCCAGGTCTGCTCATACTCCTTGCGCGCGGAAAAATCGCCCTTCTCTTCAAAGTCGGCTGCGTAAGCCGCCATTTTTTCCTCCGCCCCGATCCCGGCAAGGCACTCGGAAAGCGCGGTCAGATACGCGTGTACCGTCTTGCCGCCGGCCTTCGCCCCCTCCAGAAACGAAAGCAGCGGGGCAAGCGCCGTCGCCTTGGCCGCGTTCAACTCCTCCGACATGTTCCAGACATCCGTAAACGCCTTTTCCCCGCGGATGCCGTCGCGAAGCGCCACGTTTTCCAGCCGGTCGCACGCCTCCCTTGTGATCGGGAAAAAGCCGCTCTTGAAGCACGCAAACACTTCCTCCGCCGCAAAGCTCTTCTCCGGAACGGACAAAATCGAAAGCGCCAGCATGGCCAAAGGGTTCGTCAGAAGGCTTCGGCTTGCGTCGTAGAAAACCGGGATGTGGCACTGTTTAAATACTTCTTTCAGGGTATTCCCGTAGATCGCCGTATCCCCCATGACAACGGCCATATCCCGGTAGCGGTACTTGCCGCTTCGCACGCGCCGGCCGATCTCTTCCGCCACAAACCACACCTCATCCCGCGGGTTTTTGCACTGGTGCAGGAAAACCGACTGAGGCTCTTCCGGCTGTTTTTCTTGTTGCTCGGTCAGAGATTTTCCCAAGTCTTTTTCTTGTTGCTCAGCTAAAGGGCTTCCCAAGTCTTTTTCTTTTTGTTCGGTCAAAGAACTTCCCAAGCCTTTTTCTTTTTGCTCGGCCAGAGGTCTTCCCCAGCCTTTTTCCAGGCGAGCCAGCTGCGGCGCTGCGGCAAACCGAGGCGCCGCCTGCGACTTCTCCCCGGCCAGATACAGATCCGGCAGGATCTTCACGCCGGCTTCCTCCGCCAGCCGTCCCACCTTCGCATACGTCGATTTGGACAGCCAGAACAGATCCTCCTCCCGGGTCACATCCCGCATGGCAAGCCCGCTTCCCAAGGTCAGCGTCACCACCACTTCTCCGGCCGCCTTCAAGAGTTCCCTCAAAAAGACACACTGCCCGGGCGTAAAACCCGTGAAGCCATCAAGCACCAGAAGGCAGTCCTTCAGCTGGCGGGACTCGGCCACATGGCGGGCGCAGACCGACAAAAGTTCCTCCTCCGGAATGGTATTGTCCTCCAGCTCTGAGCGAAACGCAGACCCGATGGTTAAGATATCCCGAATCTTTGCCTGGATGAGCGGCTTGTTTCCCGCCTTCTCATACCACCCTTTCAGCTCCTCTTCCCCGATCTGATATTGCCAGAATTCAGACAGAACCGACTTTAACTCCTCCAGAAAGCCGGGCCGTTTGATGTTCCGCCGAAACATCCCCAGCTCCTTTTCCTTCTCCGCCGCCACCTTGCGAAGAAGCAGGGTTTTGGCCATGTCATCCAGAAGGATTGGCTCCGGCGTCCCCAGCTCCTCAAAAATCCGAAGCGCCAGGCGCGGGAAGCTCACGATGTCAATGTCCATGGTTCCGCCGTTCGGGTGCTGCCGCACCACCTCGGCCTGGGTTTTCAGCGTATACTGCTCCGGTACCAGAAGAAAGCAGGACATATGTCCTGCTTTCTGAGTCTCCCGGATGCACCTGTCTATCGCCTGGGTGGTCTTCCCCGACCCGGCGCTGCCGATCAGAAACTGAAGAGACATGGTTTTTCTCCTTACAACTGCCTCGCAACAAAAGAGGCAAGTGTTTTTCCTTACAACTGTTTCGAAAATGGAGACGAGTGATTTTCTTTACAACTGTTCCGCTACGGACTCTATGTCGATATCTTCCAGTGTTCTTAAGTCTTCTTTTGTAATATCTTTCTTTCCCACGAGGCGCGATGCCTGGTTCGCAATCGCCTTTTCCAAAAGGTTTCGGGCCTCGCGCGCGTTCGCGAAGTTCTCAGGTTCCCCGGCCAGGCGGTCCTCGAAATGCTTGACCACCTTCTTCTTCGCCTCATCCGTCAGCCGATAATCCTGCTTTAGGCACATTCCGTCCATGATCTGCAGAAGCTCTTCCGGCGAATAGTCCTCAAAGAACAGGAACTTGTTGAAGCGAGACTTGAGTCCCGGGTTGGATTCCAGGAAACGCTTCATGGGCTCCGTGTACCCCGCCACGATCACCACGAGTTCCTCCCGGTGGTCCTCCATCGCCTTTAACAGCGTGTCCACCGCCTCCTGGCCAAAGTCGCCTTCTCCCTTGTTTTCCGTCAGGGCGTAGGCCTCATCGATGAACAGGATGCCGCCCAGGGATTGCTCGATCACTTCCTTGGTCTTTAAGGCCGTCTGCCCGATGTAGGAACCCACGAGACCGCCGCGGTCCACCTCCACAAGCTGGCCCTGCGGAAGCAAATCGAGCGACTTGTACACCTTCGCCAGCATACGCGCGATCGTCGTCTTGCCGGTTCCGGGATTTCCGTAAAACACCATGTGGCGGGAAACGCTGGCGTTCTTTAACCCCTGCTCCTCGCGCAGCTTTTGGATCTTTAAAAGATTGACAAGCAGACGGACTTCCTTCTTCACCGCCTGCATCCCCACCATCTGCTCCAGCTCCGCTAAGACCTCGTCAGCATCGATGCGCTTGGTTTCCTCCGCCTTGGCCGTCTCTCGCTTAGAACCCGATGTCTGGCCGCCTCCGGCCCCTGCCGGTGCGCTGTTCGGCGTCAGAAGGATCGGGACAGACGCCACATACACGCCATACTCGCCGCAGAACTTCTCCATCGTAACAATATAGTCGGACAGACGGCTGATCTCCTCCTGCGTGATGGCATCGTCACAGGCAATGAACTGGCGCCCCAGCTCCCGATAGGTTCTGACCAGCGTAACGGAGCACTTTCCCGCAAACGACGCGGTAGTCAGCTTATGACCGGCATCCGCCAGCACAAAATATTTCAGCGTGGAGGGCGCCGCGTTTTTGTAATCCGCCGCCACATGGTGGGCCTTCTTAAACTGCGCGCAGCTCTCCTGCGTCATCTCCATTCCCAGGTAATCCCGGATAAAGGAAAGCTGCTTATATCCCAGTGTATCTCCCTCCGGGACCAGATACAGCACAAAACGCATAAATTCCATCCGGAGGTTCTGCCTTAAGGTCAGGCGAAGGTCTCCGCCCATTCCTGCCTTGTTCATCACCTCACACATGTCATAGCATTGCCTGATCATCGACTGTAACGTTTCCATCACAACTCTACTCTCCAAACTCTTTTATTCTTTTGCACCGAGGTTTAACCAGGTCCGTTCTTCCTCGGTGAGTGTCAGTTCTGACACTTTTCCGTTCTCCTTCAAGCGCTTCGGTGAAGACGCGCTGACAATCGGAAACGTGTTCAGCTCCGATCCGAGAACCCAGGCCAGCGTGATGGCAGAAACCGTGGTGTCTTTCTTCTTCGCCAGCTCTTCGCATCTTGCCAGACGCTCGTAGTTGTCCGGGCAGTCATATCCCCAGAAGGTGTTAAATCCAAACATCTTCATGATCTGCCCCTTGTCCGTGCTCGCTAACTTCCCGGAGAAAACGCCGTTGCACAGGCTGGACCAGCAGAAGATCGGCATCTGCGTCTGCAGATAGTACGCTCTCTCATCTTTCATCTGATCCCCCGTGATGCTCTTGCAGCCATTCCCCCATGGGTCGCGCTTTTGTCTTCCCAACGAATAGTGCGGGCTTGTAGCCGTAAACCCAACCAGGCCGTTCTTTTCCGCATAGGCGTTGGCCGCCGCGATCCGCTTTGCCGACCAGTTGGATCCGCCGTACGCGCGAATCTTTCCTTCCTCCAGGAAGCGGTTCATAAACTCCACAACCGTCTCCACCGGCACGCTTTCCTGATCGCGGTGGAACAGATACAGGTCGATATGATCCGTCCCTAGCGCGTCCAGCGATTTCTTCAGATCTTCCTCGGCCGCCTTCTCATTCATTCTCTGCAGGAAGGCAAAGTGCGGGTGGCAGCACTTGGAAATCAGGACAATCTGATCCCGCTTGCCGCTTTTCTTCAGCCATCTTCCGATCGCCTCTTCACTCTTCCCGTACTCCCGGGCCGTATCCAGGCAGTTGATGCCGATCTCCAGCGCGGCCTCTATAATATCTTCCACATCCTCACCGGCGATGAACCGTTTTCCGGATGTGCCTAAGACCAATCTCGATGCTTCTCTGTCAAGCTGTGGTAATTTTCTGTATTCCATGGTCTCCTCCTTAAAGTGGCAGGTGGTTCGTTATCCCTACTATTATAAAGAGAAACCCACTCTGATGCAACCGGAAATCTTTTGGTTTCATGATTGCTGCAATGAGGAGGTGCTGGGAAGGTGTGAACATATTGGGTGCCTTTATGTGTGAAGGCCTAAGGCGGCGGAGGAGTTTTCCGGCAGCAAAGGGATCTTCGGGGAGTGCCACTAATGCCAGCAAAGCGTCGCACAGCCGCCGGGGTACATTCGAAACCCCGTCTGATGACGGTGTTCCTCAGATACCCCTGAAATTGCGGTACTTGTGGTACCGCAATTTCTCGTCAGTGCGACGCTTTGCTGCCATAAGTGGCATTATCCCCTTGCTCCCACATGCTGCCGGAAAATCTCCCCGCCGCCTTAGGCCCAATTCACTTTTAGTCTTCTGATTTCACACATAGCCTGACCTCTTGTTTCTTGATTGCATGGGGAATTGGCTAAAAATGCTTGAACCCCATGCATCTCAGACTCCGGAAGCTTTTGGCTTGCATGGGGATTGCACTAAAATTGCTTGTTCCCCATGCATTTCAGAACCCGGAAGCTTTTGATTTGCATGGGGATTGCACTAAAATTGCTCGTTCCCCATGCATCTCGGACTCCGGAAGCTATTGTTTTGCATGGGGATTGCACTAAAATTGCTTGTTTCCCGTGCATGCCTCTATAACCTGGCGTAGGCATGACCTGAATAAGAGGTGTTGCCTGCGCTTTCTTGCCTCCCAGTTCGCGCCCGTGGCGTAGGCAAAGAAAGATAGAAAAAGAGGTTGCGAAACAAATCGCAACCTCCGCTCATGCAAGAGAATATGCTACTCCGAAGCACCGGTGCCCCATAGGTTGTGCTTCTTCAGTTCCAGATACTCGGAGTAAGCCTTCTCGAGAATCTGTTTTTCATTGGAGTATTTTAAAAGATGATAGGCCTCGTGATACTTGTAAAAGCCGGAATCCGTGAAAAACTCTTCCTTCTGAGGCTTGCTGTAATAGCTCTGCCCCTGCATCAGATACCAGTAAACATCCTTCTCGACCAAGTCGCTTGCTGTGTTGAAGGTGTAGCGACTTTTCCCGATATAGCGGATAATCGTTGCATCCGCCCCGGTTTCTTCCTTCACTTCGCGCAGAGCTGTCTGCTCGTGCTCTTCGCCTTCTTCCACGGTTCCCTTTGGCAGGACCCAGCCTTCATATTTATTATGATAATTCTTATACAGCAGTAATATCTTTCCACGGTAGATCACGACACCGCCGCAGCTTGTGGCTTCACTCATAACCGTACCTCCTAACCGGACAAGTATATCCTGTATTGGAGAAAGATGCAAGCCCCAAGAGGAATGTTTGAATCTTGAAACAATCTGAGCAATATTTATTCAGCACCGAAACTGCGACATACGCCGCAGGCGGATGGCCTGGGACCTGCGCTGAACACTCCCTCCTACTCTTCCCCAAGCAGCCACACCTTAAAGAGCCTATCCGCCACTGCCGCGCCAGCCACGCTCCCGGTGCCGGCGTCCTCTAAGACAACCGTCACCACGATCTGTGGGTCTTCAGCCGGAGCAAAGCCCGTCACCCAGGCATGGGTTAAGTCAACGCCGGTGATATACTCGGCGGTTCCGGTCTTCACGGCAGCCTGGTAACGGCTGTCCTGCATCATGATGCCTGTGCCGACGCGCGTTACTTCCACCATGTTCCTGGTAAGGAAGGCCGCTTCTTCCTGCGACATGATTTCGCGGTAAGAAGCATTTTCTACTTTATTCAGAACCACACCGTCAGCACCTGTCACACAATTCACCAGATGCGGTTCCATGACGATGCCTCCGCCTGCAATTCCCGCCGTGATGAGCGCCATCTGCAGAGGGGTCACCAGCGTCTGGCCCTGGCCGATCACGGTCTGCAGGATATCCCAGGTGCCAGATTCCGCGTTCAGCTGGAAGGAGCCAGAGGTTTTCGCCATCTGGAAAGGAAAGCTTTCGTTAAAGAAGCAGCTTTCGCAGAGCGTCCGGAAGGCGGTCAGATTGAGCTGCGTTCCCAGCTCGCAAAACGCGGAATTGCAGGAGTTGGCGAAGGCCCGCGTAAAGTCTTCCCAGCCGTGGGCGGCTCCGTTAAAGCAATTCATCCGGAACCCGTCCTTCTCAAACCCGCCGACACAGGAGAATTCGAAGGCGTCCACCGCTTCGGGGCCAAATTCCCGATAGTAGGCCAGGGCCGTCAGAATCTTGAAGATGGATCCGGGCGGGTACAGTCCTTGAGTTGCCCTGTTTAAAAAATTGGAATCGGGGTTGTCCTCGGAAACGAGCGCGTCCCAGTCCTCAGCCAGCGTGTTGGGGTTAAAGCCGGGGTTGGAATAGAGCGCCAGCACCTCGCCGGTTTTCGGATCCAGGGCAATCACGGCCCCTTTCTGGTCGCCAAAGGTTTCCGCGGCAGCCTTCTGAAGGCTTAAGTCCAAAGTGGTGACCAGGTTGTTGCCCGGCAGCTTTCTGGCGTAAAAGTCCGCCACTGCCTGCTCCTCCAGGCTCGCATCCGTGCTCATCAGCTCATAATTATACTGGGCTTCCAGCCCGCTTTTCCCGTTGATGGCGTAGCCCAGCGTGTGGGCAAACAGTCCGTCATACAGGTAGTTTCTGCTTTCTTCGCCGTCCTCCCCCGTCACGGTCTCGGCCAGCACATTTCCGTTCCGATCCAGAATGCTCCCGCGCACGACCTTCTGATCCAACAGGTCCTGCCGGGTGATGTTGTAACCGCTTCCGGCATACGTTTCCGCCTGGTTCAGAATCAGATCCATGAAATATCCCGTGAAAAGAAGAAACAGACACGAGAAGAACACGGTGACCACAACAATTTCTCGGTTCAGTTTACTGTGCTTTCTCCTAAGATGTTCCCTCGGCAGGAACACTTTCTGGTTCAGCTCTTCCAGGGAAATCACCTTCGCGCTCTCCTTCCGGACAGCCTTGCTCACCTGTGGCTTTTCCCAGAACCACCGTATTTTCTTTTTTGTACCCGGGGCGTTACCTTTGCCCGACGGCTGTACCCTTTCACTGTTATTCTGTATACTACTCACCGCCTTTTTCTCTATTCCAGCAGAGCGATTGTTCTTCCACTTTGCCCAGTCCGAACAGGCGCTCTTCTTCCACTTCGCCCAGTTTGAAGCCGTGCGCTTCCTCCACCTGGCAAAATCGGACGAAAAGCGTCTTTTCCATTTGTTTAAGTCCGCCAGCAGCTGCTTTTTCCGTCTGTTTTTCAGTAGATTATCAGAGCTCATCTTCCTCGTCCTCTAAGCGTATGTAATAGCCCTGAATGATGGCAAACAGGATGAAGGTGGCTAGGATAGAACTGCCGCCGTAGCTGATAAACGGCAGGGTAATGCCCGTGGAGGGGATCATCTTGGTCACTCCTCCGATGTTGATCAGTACCTGGCTGGCGTACACAACCGCCAGGCCAAATACGACGATCTTTTCAAAGCGTTCCGACAGTCTGGCGGACATGCGGAGCATCTGCAGCATGTTCATCACGCACAGAAACACCACCGCAAGGGCGGTCAGCCCGCCCATCTCTTCGGAGATGGCGGAAAACACGAAATCTTTGCTGGCCACGGGAATGGCCGCCGCTCTTCCTTCGTAAAGGCCCATGCCAAAGAACCCGCCGGTTGTGATGGCAAAGAGGGACTGCAGGATCTGATACCCGCTGTTTAAAGGATCCGCGAAGGGATCCGCCCACACCTCCACGCGGGTCTGCACGTGGGCAAACAGGTGAAAAGCACCGACAGCCGCGGCTGACCCAGCCAGCATGCCCAGGGCCGGATAGCGGATTTTCTGCGTGGCCACAAACAGCATCGCCAGGTAGGCCAGGAAAAAGACCAGGGCAGTGCCCAAATCTCTGGATAACACCAACAGAAGCACGTGGGCTCCTGCGATCGCGGTCGCCAAGAACACCCGTTTAAAGCTTTGTCTTTCCCTTAAAAGGGACGCGGTGCAAAAGACAAACAGGATCTTCACGAATTCCGATGGCTGGATGGTCGTGGAGCCGATGCTAAACGAGAGCTTCGCGCCGTATTCCGTATTGCCGGCCACGTAGATCAGGCCAAGGAGCCCGATGCCGACCACCGAGTACAGAAACCAGCCGATGTCAAAGTGACGGAAATACCGGATAATCCAGGGGATTAAAAGGCTCCCGATGCCGGCCACGGCCACGATAACGAATTGCCGAATGGATTTATCCAGGTTGAGTCTGGACTGAATAAGAAATCCCACACATAAAAGCATGCAGACGTTGTTCAGCAGCATCTTAGACGAATCCGGATACAGCTTTCTCCAGAAGAGGAGGAAGGCCACGAAAAAGAGCACCTGGAAGGCGTAAAAAATCAGAATGGTTTGATTTTCCGTCATCAGATACAAGATGGAAGATCCGGCTGCATGATACAGAAACAAAAGCAGGCGCTGTAAGTAGTTCAGCATGGAAAAACCACTCTGGTTCTTTTTAAACAGGTAAAACAGGGTAAACAGCACATACAGGAGGATCATCAGGATCATCCCATACCGTGCCGCATGAAGATACAATTCCAAGCAAAGACTCCTTTCTTATTGCACGCCTCTTCTGATTCACGTCACCAGTCTTGCGGGCTTCTTAAAATGCTATGCCGGTCTTTATTGCGCGACTCTCTAAAAATGCTATGCCAGTCTTTATTGCACGCCTCTCTTAAAATGTCCTCTGGTAAAGGAGCCCGCGGGAGCATGATCCTGCTCTCCCCGCGCGAAAACGCCGGCGTACTCCTTTAAAAGCGCCTCCGTCTCCTGCTCGCTTTCCAGCGTGAAATTCATGCGGATCGCAACGGGCGCAAGCGCCTGCACTTCCTTTTGACAACCCAAAAGGGAAAACGGCCGGCTGTTGAAGATCACGTTACAGCAGCTGTGGCACCTGCAGGCAACCGGGAACTTTTCTCCCATCCGGTCCCCCAGGAAGCGGTATCCGGGCGTTTTCTTACAGCCGCCGAAATTGTTCTGCACACAGTTTGCGGTGACCATCATAGGTAAATATCCGTATACCAGAAGGCATTCCTCGTTCAGATTCAGCGCGGCCAGCTCCCCTTCTTTTTCCTCCAAAGGAGCCATGAAAAGGTCCGGGGCAAAGACGTCCCTTGCCTCCTCCCTCGCCAGCGAGTTGTACGCATACAGGGAGCTTTCTGCCAGCATCCTGCCGGGCAGGCCCTGCTCCCTCATAAACCGTGCCTCATCCACGTTGCGCACGAGGAATCCGTCCGGAGAGAGCTCCTTTAATGTGGCCGCTCTTTCTTTCCATTCTACGCGGGATTGTATCCGAAAAATGTAAGGAAACGCAAGAAATCCTTGCTTTTGAGCCTTATGGCAGTTATCCAGGAAGGTCCGCCACTCAGCATTCGGAATCGCTTCCGAATCCAGAATGATCCCCGTCACCTCCGGGCAGCGAAGCGCGGCATTCAGCTGCCCAGGCTGCTCTACGTAGGCAAGGAATTCAACCGATTGTTCTCTTCTTTCCTTCCCCTGGATGGCCGCACTTTCCCCTTGGATGGCCGCACCTTTCTCCTGCCCCGCTCTCCTGTACGGCAGCACCAACGTCTCCCGCAGTTTCTCCAGCAGCTCTCTACGAAGCTCCTTCACAGCACCCATGGGGACAAAGGACTTCCCGTCTGTTTGGATGGTCAGCGCTTCCCATTCAAAGGGCGTATCCCCGGTTTTCTCAAACGGACGACGGATTTCCTCCTCTGTCACAGCGCGGTTCTTCGCGGCATCTGCCACATTTCCCTCTGCGCTTACTTCTATTGCATCGCCATCTTTCAGCGGATATATGGCGCGTGCCCGGATCGGTTCCCCCGAAAGGCAAACGCATTCTCCGGATATTTTTTCTTTCCAGTCCGCGTCGACATAGCTTTCCTTCAGACGCTTCACGAGTTCCGGCGGGACCTCCCGGAATTTCGGCTTTTCCGCGAAGGCCATCATGTCGCGCCCGTTTTTCGCGATAAAATAGCGGTTTGTAAAACCGCCGCGGTCATAGATCTGCCGCAGCTGATCCAGATCGCGTGGATCAATCCGAAAGCCTTCCCTGCCTTCTGCCAGATACAAATCCGTATATTTCCGATAGATCTCGGTAATTCCGGCCGCATACAACGGGCTTTTCATCCGTCCCTCAATCTTGAAGGAGTACACTCCCGCATCCAGAAGATCCGGCAAGAAGGGCAACGCGCAGAGGTCCTTTAAACTCAGCGCGTTGATCTCCTCCCGATCCTTCGGCGGCACCGTAAACGGAAGGCGGCAGGTTCCGGCGCACCTGCCCCGGTTTCCGCTTCTTCCCCCGATCAGACTGCTCATCAGGCACTGTCCGGAATAACAATAGCAGAGGGCTCCGTGAACGAAAACCTCCAGTTCGATCCCTGTCTCCTCTTTGATCTGACGGATTTCCGCTAAAGACAGTTCTCGGGCTGGTACGATCCGGCTGCAGCCCATGTCTTTCGCTGCCCGAGCTCCTTCCGGCCCCGTGATGGTCATCTGCGTGCTGGCGTGTAAAGGCAGACCAGGAAATTCCTGACGCAAAAATCGAAGAACACCAAAATCCTGTACGATCACACCGTCTAACCCCTGCAGATACATGGGTTCCACATAGGCATACAAATCCCGTTCGATTTCCCGGGGTTTTAAGAGAGTATTTAACGTCAGATAAAGCCGGCGTCCATGAAGATGGCAATAGTCAATCGCCTCCAGGAATTCCTTCTCCTCCGGATTTTCCGCGTAGGCACGCGCCCCAAAGCGGCTTCCTCCCATGTATACGGCATCCGCGCCGGCCGCCAAAGCGGCGTGAAGACTCTGTATGGATCCCGCGGGCGCCAGAACTTCCGCCCGGTCACCATAGTGTTGTCTCATGGTCTACTCCTCTTTCATTCGATCAATGATTGACCCCTCAAACGTGATGCTGTCATTCTTTTAGCAGTGTCGGTCATAAATACGGTGAAAAGCCGGCACACCTGCTTTCGCCTCTATCCGGCGATCTTTCGTGTGTCGGCTTTTCTATTTTTTCAAGTGTCTTTGTAAGACAGATCGGTTATCTCTGCTCAAATGCATAAGCAGTTACGAACCGTTTTCTTTTTCATCTGCTAACGGCGGAACAGCCCTTTTTTCTTTTCTACAACCGGCGCGGGAGCCTTGGTCGTCTTGCTGTCCAGCTCGGCCTGAAGAGAATTGGCTTCCTCCTGTAAAAGGGTCACCTGCTCCTGCAGCGATTCGCTCTTCATCTGGGTGGTGATCAGGTTGTGCTTCAGTTCGTACACTTCCTTCTCCAGCTCCTGAACCCGTTCGTCTAACTCTTCAGCGCGCTTTCTGGCGCGGAAATAGTCGTCCGAAACGTTCAGCTGAATCAGAATGGACTGCATATCAGGGTTCAGACGTCCAAATCCGTTCATGTGATGAAGCTCTTCCAGCTTTTCATTCAGGTAAGCGGCCACTTCGCGAAGATATTCTTCATCCTCCTGTCCGCCTAATGTATATACTCTACCGCCGATGTTGACCTGCGTATAATTCTTGGAACTCATATTTTTCCTCTCTTTCGCTTTCCGCATCCTCGGAAATCGTTTCCGCTATTATATCGTAACTGCTCAGTACCTGAGCAGTTACGAAGCCACAGGCAATGCGCTTCGCGCATTCCAAATTGCCTGTGGCTTGGCATGCCAGCTTTTGCTTTACGCCGCTTGCAGCGGGTGCAAGCGGCTGTGCTGAGTACATACATTATATCTCATAAACTGTGCTTACACAAGAGGAAAAACACAAGATATGGTCATGAAAAAATTTGCATTTTTCACAGTTCATCTTAAAGACTATACGCAGATCATTCATAAATAAGACTGCTTTATTTCCTGTTTTCGAACGCGACCAGGTATTCCTCGCCATACATCTTGCGCAGCTTCGGCTTCTCGATCTTTCCGGTGGGATTGCGAGGCACGTCCGCAAAGATAATCTTTCTGGGGCGCTTGTAGCGCGGCATTCCCTTGCAGAATTCGTTGATTTCCTCTTCGGTGCAGGTCATGCCTTCCTTGACCTGGATCACCGCGCCGGCGATCTCGCCCAGACGCTCATCCGGCAGGCCGATGACAGCCACGTCGTGAATCTTCTCGTATCCGCGCAGGAAGTCCTCGATCTGGACCGGGTACAGGTTCTCGCCGCCGCTGACGATGACGTCCTTCTTGCGGTCGACCAGGAAATAGAAGCCGTCGGGATCCTGCATGGCTACATCGCCCGTGCGAAGCCAGCCGTCCGGCTGCAGCACTTCCGCCGTTGCCTCCGGATTGCGGTAGTAGCAGGTCATGACGCCGTCGCCGCGCACGCAAAGTTCGCCGGTCTCGCCGAATTCCACTTCGCTGCCGTCTTCGTTGATGATCTTACACTCCCAGCCGTAACCAGGCACACCGATGGCACCAACCTTGTTGATGTTCTCCACGCCCAGATGCACGCAGCCGGGGCCGATGGATTCGGACAGACCGTAGTTCGTGTCATACTGATGATTCGGGAAGTAATCCATCCAATGGCGGATCATCGACGGAGGAACCGGCTGCGCGCCGATGTGCATCAGGCGCCACTGATCCAGCTTATAATCCTCCAGCTTTAACTCGCCGAAATCCAGCGCGTCCAGAATATCCTGTGCCCACGGAACCAGCAGCCAGACGATCGTGCAATGCTCTTTGGAAATCGCGTCGAAGATGTACTCCGGACGGGTGCCGTGCAGCAGAACCGCTCTGGAACCGGAAACCAGGCTTCCGAACCAGTGCATCTTTGCGCCCGTGTGATACAGCGGCGGGATGCAGAGGAAGCAGTCGTCGTGGGTCTGGCCGTGGTGATGCTGTTCCACCTTGGCCGCATGCATCAGGCTTCTGTGCTTATGCAAAATGGCCTTCGGGAAACCGGTTGTTCCGGAAGAGAAGTAAATAGCACCGTAATCATCGTCCGTGATCTCGATTTCAGGAGCCTTGCTGGAGCAGTCCGCCACCAGCTGATAATAGTTCTCCGCGTAGGTGGGCTGATGCTCTCCCACGTAGACGAGCAGACGGTGATCACTCAGCTTGTCAACGATTTCCTCGATACGGCCCACAAACTGCGGTCCAAAGATGAGGACATCCACTTCCGCCAGCTCGGCGCAGTAAAGGATTTCATCCGACGAATAGCGGAAGTTGAAAGGAACCGCGATGGCGCCGGTCTTCAAAATTCCGAAATAGATCGGCAGCCACTCCAGGCAGTTCATCATCAGGATGGCAACCTTGTCACCCTTGTGAACGCCAAGGCCCAGCAGCATGTTCGCGCAGCGGTTTGCCTTTTCATCAAACACCCGCCAGGTGATCTCCTTGCGGTAAAAACGCTTTTCCGTCGGCTGGATTAACGAGAAATCCTTCCAGGTAATGCGCTGTGTATCCTTCTGCTCCGGGTTTACATCCACCAAAGCGACTTCATTTCCATATTCCTTACGGTTACGTACAAGATATTCTGTGATTGGCATTTTGTTTCCCATATCATCCGGGCGGAAAAACGCTTCCGCCCGGATTCCTTCCTAACTTAGTCTATAATGCGGAGATTTCCTCCTGATCCGCGATGTGAATGCCTGCCTGGCGAAGTTCCTTTTCCGCCAGTTTCACATCCTCCACGCGGAAGATAATGTAAGCCGTGGTTTTTCCAGGTATCGCATACATATAATTCAGATTGATCCCCGCCGCGGTAAATACGGTCAGCACCTTGTTTAATCCGCCCGGTTCATCCGGAACAGCGACTACCACCACAGGCGTCAGCTGATAGATATATCCGGCGTCTTTTAAGACGGAAGAAGTCTCCATGACATCATCCACTAAAATGCGGACGATACCAAAGCCTTCCGTCTCGGCCAGAGACAGAGCGCGCATGTCGATGTGGTTTTCCGCCAGAACCTTCGTCAGCTCATGCATGGTTCCCGGCTTGTTCTCAATAAAAACGGAAATCTGTTTTACGCTCATGTTTATGCCTCCTTAGATCTTGCGCTTGTCGATCACGCGGACAGCCTTGCCCTCGCTGCGGGTGATGGTCTTAGGCGACACAAGCGTCACCTTCGCCTTGATACCCAGCATGGACTTTAAGCCATCTACGAGCTGCTTCTGACGGCGGGTGATTTCGCCCATGTCGTCGGTGAACATTTCCGGCGTCATCTCCACCAGCACTTCCAGCGTATCGCTGTTGTTGACGCGATCCACCAGGATCTGGTAGTTGGCCGGATAGCCATGATTTAAGAGCACCGTCTCAATCTGGGACGGGAATACGTTGACACCGCGGATGATCAGCATGTCGTCCGTGCGGCCCATGGGCTTGGCCATCTTGACATGGGTGCGGCCGCAAGGGCATTTCTCACGGGTCAGCATGCACACGTCGCGGGTGCGATAGCGAAGGAGCGGGAACGCCTTCTTATCCAGGGACGTAAAGACCAGCTCACCCTTCGTGCCATCCGGAAGCGGTTCGCCCGTGTTGGGATCGATGATCTCCGCCAGGAAATGGTCCTCATTGATGTGCATACCGCTCTGCGCGCAGCACTCAAACGCCACACCGGGGCCGGACAGCTCGGTCAGGCCATAGATGTCATAAGCCTTGATGCCCAGCGTCTTTTCGATGTCGTGACGCATCTCTTCGCTCCAGGCTTCCGCGCCAAAGATACCGGCCTTTAACGGAATTTCCTCGGGGGAAAGGCCCATTTCCTTCATGGTCTCTCCCAGGTAGGCCGCGTAAGAAGGCGTGCAGCAAAGGATCGTGGTATTCAGGTCGCGGATGAACATGATCTGACGTTCCGTGTTTCCGGAGGAAGTGGGAACCGTGAGGCACCCCACCTTGTGGCTTCCGCCGTTTAAGCCGGGGCCGCCGGTAAACAGGCCGTAGCCATAGGACACCTGGCAGACATCCTCATTCGTGCCGCCCGCCGCCACGATGGCACGCGCGCAGCAATCTTCCCAGAGGTCGATGTCTTCCTTGGTATAGAAAGCCACGACTCTCTTTCCGGTGGTTCCGGACGTGGACTGGATACGCACGCAGTCCTTTAACGGAACACCCACAAGGCCATAGGGATAGGCATCCCGAAGATCCGATTTGGATAAAAACGGAAGCTTCTTCAGATCGTCAATCGTCTGAACATCGTCCGGAGTAACCCCTGCCTCCTCCATCTTTTTCCGGTAGTAGGGGACATTGTCCCAGACGTGTTTGACCTGTTCTTTCAGTTTTTTGTTCTGAATGGCAATGATCTCCTCACGGGAGGCACATTCAATTTCGGGTTGGTAGTAACGTTCCATCCTAATTTTTCCTCTCCTGTCGTTTCATTTGCTGTCAAAGTTACTCTAAATGATATGACCCTGACGATGCGTAGCTAAAGTTGCTATAATATTTTCTTTAATTCGCATTCTTTCCTAAATGGAAAGCGACCTTATTCATTTCCAAAAACTTCGGCGGAACAATGACTTCCATGGCTTTCTGCCAGGCTTCCTCCGGCATGTCAAAGTAATGGGAAAGGCGTCCCATCAGGACCATGTTGACCGCCTTGGCCGAGCCGGCTTGCTCCGCCAGCTTTAAGCAATCCATCGCGTCTACCTTCGCGCCGGTCGCGCGCATCTTCTCCACCAGGTTCTCCGGATAGGAAGCAGCGCCGGTGATGACGGGCATCGGATCGACCTGCTGGATGCTGGTGACGATCTGGCCGTCCTTCTTTAAGTAGGAAAGCCATCTGGCTGCCTCCAAAAGCTCAAAGGAAACGATGAAATCCGCTTCGCCCTCATCAATCACCGGGGAGGCGACCGACGAACCGTAGCGCACATACGTGACAACGCTTCCGCCGCGCTGGCTCATGCCGTGCACCTCGGAAACCTTTACATCATAGCCGGCATCTAAGAGGAGCTGGCCTAAAAGCTTGCTGGCAAGAAGGGATCCCTGACCGCCTACGCCAACCATCATCACATTCTTTGTTTTCATGCCTTATCCTCCTTCCTTACTGCTGCGTTAACGCGCCGAATTTGCAGAGCTGCGAGCAGACGCCGCATCCTACGCACAGCGTGGCATCCACATGGGCCTTGCCATCCTTAAAGGAGATGGACGGGCAGCCGATCTGCATACAGGACTTGCAACCCACGCACTTGTCGGTGTCCACCACCAGCGGTGCTTTGTGCTTCACATACTTTAAGAGCGCACAAGGTCTCCGGGAGATGATCACCGAAGGACCGTCCGCCGCCAGCTCTTCCTTCACGGCCGCATCGCACGCCGCCAGGTCGTACGGATCCACCACGCGCACGCGCTCAAAGCCCATGGCCTTGCACAGCGCTTCCAGATCGATCTTTCCGGCCGGGTCACCCTTGATGTTGTAGCCCGTGGTCGGGTTCTGCTGATGACCGGTCATGCCGGTGATGGAGTTGTCCAGAATGATGACGACGGAATTCGACTGATTGTAGGCGATGTTCGCGAGGCCGGTCATACCGGAATGCATGAAGGTGGAATCGCCGATCACGGCCACCGTATGCTTTTCATTCTCGCCCTCTCCCGCCTTGTTAAATCCATGGATGGCGCTTAAGGACGCACCCATGCAAAGCGTCATCTCGATGGCGCCCAGGGGCGGTGCCGCGCCCAGCGAATAGCAGCCGATGTCGCCAAGCACCGTGCACTTATTCTTCTTCAGCGTGAAGAACATGCCTCTGTGAGGGCAGCCGGAGCACATGGCCGGCGGACGGGGCGGGATATTTTCATCCAGCTTCCAGGTTTCCGGCGTTTCCAATCCAAACGCGCGCGCAACCAGGTTCTGGGAGAACTCGCCCGTAACCGGGAACAGATTCTTTCCTTCCACAGTCAGGCCGAGGGTCTTGCAATAATTCTCAATGATCGGATCCAGCTCTTCCACAACCACCAGGCGCTTCACCGACGCGGCAAAGTCACGGATCAGCTTTTCGGGAAGCGGATTGATCATGCCCAGTTTCAAAACGGAGACGCTGTCCCCGAAGACTTCCTTCACATACTGATAGCAGGTGGAGGAGGTGATGATACCCAGTTCATCCCCGCCCTTTTCCACGCGGTTGATGGGAGCGGTCTCGGCCCACAGGGCGAGCTTCTTCATGCGCTCTTCCACCATCGGGTGTCTGCGGATCGCGTTTGCGGGAGTCATCACGTACTTCGGAATATTCTTCTCGTACGCCTTCTTTTCAGGAACCACCCGTTCGGACGTTTCTACGACGGACTGTGAGTGTGCCACGCGGGTGCACATCTTTAAGAAGACCGGCGTATCGAATTCTTCCGACAGCTCATACGCCAGCTTCGCGAACGCGAGCGATTCGGCCGCGTTGGACGGCTCCAGCATCGGAACCTTGGCCGCGATGGCGTGATGACGGGAATCCTGCTCATTCTGAGAAGAATGCATGCCGGCATCATCCGCTACCGCGATGACCAGACCGGCATTGACGCCCGTATAGGACATGGTAAAAAGAGGATCTGCCGCCACATTTAAGCCCACATGCTTCATACCGCAGAAAGAACGGCGGCCGGCTAAGCTGGCGCCGAAGGCCGCTTCTAAGGCCACCTTCTCGTTCGGAGCCCATTCGCAGTAGATTTCATCATACTTGGCAGCCTCTTCCGTGATTTCCGTACTGGGAGTGCCGGGATAGCTGGACACAAAACAGCAGCCGGCTTCGTACAGGCCACGCGCCGCCGCCTTGTTTCCCAACATCAGTTGTTTCATTTCAATAAGTCCTCCTCTCTTTGTTGAAAACGGATTGTGAAGGATTATAACATATCTTTTCGCATTCGGAAAGAGAAAAATGTAAATCAGGAATACTTTTTTGCGTTGAAGCGAAAAAGAAGGAGCCGCCGCGCAAATATTTGCGCGACGGCTCCTCCGGTCTGACTAATGTTCTACCGATACAAGCACGCCCTGCACCAGGAAGCGCAGATCCCGTTCGTCCGTGAACATACAGGTGGACAGCGTCAGAATTTTGCTGTATCCGTTTACTCCTACGTTCCGGTAGACGGCCCGGTAATCCCAGGGAGTAAACACCTCGTTATCCAGGTACGCCTGCATCTGGTTCGGATCCCAGAAATTGTACATGAACAGGATGTGCCGGCTGTCGAACGGATAAACCGCAAAGATGTCGTACACGTATGTAGCTGACGGTGTATAGACATAAATGTAATGGTACGCTTCCAGATACCCCGGATCACGCAGGTAATGGAGCGAGGAGAACATCGTATACCAGTCGTACATGTTATGTCCGTACAGGATCGTCATCGGGTCAGAGAAATCCGCGCTGTTGTAATTCTGCATGTAGATGGCGCCCGGATAGCCGTAGGAATAGTCGATCCGGTGCATCAGATAGTAGTCCGGGTCCTCCCAGTCCTGACTTCTGAGAATAGGATAGTCCACGTAGGTTCCGGGAACATAGATATAGCCGATGACATCGCTGTTGATGGACATATAATAATTCAGGTACGGCCAGTCATCCAGGTTAGGCGAACCGGTTTCATATCCGGGATCCTCTCCGCCTCCCGCGTTTTCCCCCGCTGTTTCTTCGCCCGCGCCTGCTTCTCCATTCTCAGCAGCCGTAAGCACTTCCACCGCGTCTCCGCTGCCGCTGTATTCGCCTGGCTCCGTATCTTCTACGCTGGCCCCTTCCCAAAGCCACCCGGTTTCCTCCGGTATTTCACCCCCCTGCTCCTGATTTCTTGCGACGGCGATCTGCGCAAAACGCCGGGCCTCCTCCTGAAGCGTACGGGCGGAGAGCTCCATGCAGCCTCTTACTTTCTCCCTGGCCATGGACGGATCATCAGATATACCGGTCAAATCGGAAGCATTCGACCCGCTCTCCTGCTGGATATTCTCCTCTGCCTGCACCTGCAATGACAAGTTCCCGGGTCTGCCTATCACAAAAAGACAAACAACAAGCATTCCGATCGCTCTTATGCGTGCAGCTCTTTCATTTCTTTTACGGCCGCCCATGTTTTCTTTCTCCTCCTCGTCCTTTCGGGATTCTTAAGTTCATACTCCCGCTCTGCTCCATCAGCGAAACGAATCATATTCATTCACAGCTCGCAAGATAGCCTCGAAATTCTTTTTCAGTTCAAAAACAGTACAAATCTGACTGCCAAAGAACTCCAAAGCATCCGTCGTACGTTCCACACGTCTTCGCAGCGCACAAAGCGCATCCCGAAGCACTTTTCCATGGTCAAAAGCAAGTTCCGCTTCGGTAAAACGGTATTCCCCGTTCTCAAACGAAAGTCCTTCTTCCGTCATGCGGATCCGAAATACCTTTGCGTCCGCAGCATCATCCCCTGCCGCGAAACGAAGGCGTTCCCTGGGGATAAAAGCCAGATGCGCCACTGTGATCACACGCATACGGGGATCTCTGTCAGGGTCGCTGTATGTTCCAAACGCAAATACAGGAACTCCCTTCATGCCGGTTTCCTCTTCCAGTTCCCGTTTTGCACCTTCCTCCACGGTTTCATCCATGTTTACAAAACCGCCCGGAATGGCAAAGCAGTCCTTATAAGGAAATCCGCCTCTTTTAATCAGCAGCAGCGCCAGTTCATTCTCTTCATTTAAAGTAAAGATGACGACATCCGCTGTTACAGATGGTTTCTCATACCGATTTGGATCATAGCTGTTCAAAAAGTCAGCTTCTTCCTGTGTTTTAGGCACGTACATAAGCGGATCCTCCCTTATTTCTGGCACAAAGAACGCTAAAGATTAGTATAATTTCCGGGATCTGATCTGTCAATCCCGGAAAAAAGTAAGAGCCCGGAGAAAAGCCTCCGGGCTCAGTTCATTGTTAGCAAATTTTAAATCTCAAAGCTTCCGGTCTCACCACCAGCCAGAACAAAGTACGCGCGTCTCTCTTCGGGCTTCACATACAGGGTGATCGCTTCCGCCTTCTCACCTGCTGCCTCTCTGGCTTTCTTCACCAGTTCATCATAGGTGATGGAAGCACCCGCATACTGGATCTCAACGGCTACCGGAGCCTCCGCCGCCTTCTTCGTGGTTCTCTTCGTCGTCTTCTTTGCCTTCGGCTCTTCTACAGGGGCTTCTTCTCCCGTGCTCACAGCTTCTGCCACAGCTTCCACCGCTTTTTCTGCTTTCTTGGCGGCTCTCTTTACAGTCTTCTTCTCTTCTACTACCACTGCTTCTTTCACTACTTCTTCGTTTTTCTTTCTCATTTCTTTACAACCCTCCAAACATTGGATATACACTCGGAAAACATTTTGTTTTTCCTTGTAAAATGGGATTTCCGCCCCTCATGGAAATCTCTTTATACATTTTAAAATGAGTTATGCAAAAATACAAGCCTATCTTTATCACATTCGCCATCAGCTTTTTGTGCATTCTGCACATTTTCTGTAGACAATGAGCTGCCATGTCATTGTTAAGAGCGGGTATCGATAGATACTGCGATCCGCGTCTGATAATCCAGCGCCGAGAGCTTTACGCCCTCCCGATTCAGCATTTGCCCGGCTGCCGCGCAGAGATGTCCGCCTGCAGAATAACCCATAAGCGCCAGACGGTTACTATCTACGTTGAACCTTTCCGCATTGCGAATAAAGTATTTCACCGTGTCCGCAACTTCATACTGCTGATATGGAAACGGCATCACATCAGCCTTTGTATAATTGATATTCACTACCACTGCGCCAAGTCTCTCAGCCATGAGGCGGCTCTGGGTATCGAGGTAAAGGGCATCATTGCCTACCCACGCCCCGCCATGTACGTTGAAAACACAGGGCAGCACCCCAAATTTCTCCGGGCGGTATATGTAGACCTCCACGGGCTTTTTGCCTTCCCGTGGCACTATAAAATGCTCTCCTGTCGGCGCACCGACGCTTTTTGCGTACGCAACGCATTCACTCCTGCCCTTTTCCGCTGCCATCTTCATAGAAAGTAGCTCTATACTCATCATTTTTCCTCCTCTTTTTTTACTAGGTGTATTATATCGCGGCAACTCAATAATAAAAATGCCTTTTCTTACCCTTGTGAATTGGTTGATTTTTAACTCGCCCTGTGATATTGTATAAAGTGACGAAAAAAGGGGGCGTTCAAATGAAAAAGAATGAGACAGTTCCCGAAATACAAAGCCTTAATATAATTGAACTGTTGGCGCGTGAGAAATACGCTTCCACTGGCAAGAATATGACATATGAGGAGTACCTCTACGTTCTGACCCACCCGGATCCGCTGCCAACGGTTTCGGAGCTGGCCTCGCCCTGGGTGCAGGCAGAGGCGGCTAAGCTGCGAGCCCAGTTTCGTAAGCGATTTGACACAGAAAAGCTCAACGCCGAGGATTTTATTAACGATGACTGTCCAATTGAGGTGGAATATCTTCAGCGCTACATTGATATTCCGCCTCACCGCCACGATTTTGTGGAGTGCGCAGCCGTGCTCTCCGGCGAGTGCAAGCATACGATAAACGGTGTCGAGTATGTTCAGCCGTCAGGCAGTCTGGCCTTCGTCACCGTAGGGACGCTCCATAAGCTGGAAGCAGTGGGGAACTCCTTTTGTGTCACCATGAAGCTTCGGTCTGACTACTTTCAAAGCCTGCGCCTGCCAAATATGATACACTTTATAAACTCGGTCATGTTCAGCTGTGGGGACGATCCACTTTTCAGCGAGCTCATGCTCTCCCTTGCAAGGCAGCAGAGGGAAAAGCCGCCGTACTGCGATCAGCTCATGAAGCGGCTCTTTGAGGTGCTGTTCCTCTACATCATGCAGAACTATCAGGACACGGTGCAGTATCTCACCAGCAGGATCTCGCAGAATGAGAAGATCATCTCGATCGTAGGCTATATGATGGAGAACTACCGTACCGTGACTCTTCATTCGCTGGCGGAGCGCTTTCATTATTCCGACGCTTATATGTCCCGGCTCATCTCCGAGACACTGCACACCAATTTCTCCACGCTCCTGAAGGCATACAAGCTGGACAGCGCAGCGGAGCTATTGAAAAGCACCGATTTGAAGCTCTTCGACCTTTGTGCTGAGGTGGGCTACTCCGATACGGCGCAGTTTATTCACAGCTTCAAGGAGCGCTTTGGCACCACTCCGATGAAATACCGCAGAGAACAGAAAAGCTGACGGATTTTCCGCCAGCTTTTTCGTTATCTGAGCTTTTTTACCTCTGTAATGAGCCTTTCCATTGTTTCGCTGGGCTGACCTAACAGAACGGCACGCTTTTTCATATCTGAAAGCGTCTGAGCCATCGACTCCGGGTCATTCCTGTCTATAAAGCCAAGCGAGCCCATGAGCTTTACCGCACGCTCATCCGAAACAAGACGTTCCATCGGGGTGTTTTCATCGTACAGCGCCAGGTAGTCCCGCTCGGTTGTTACTATGTAATCATAGCTCCCGGCCGTCAGCTCTGCCGTCTCCCGCTCCGGAAGAACAAGCTGTGCTGTACAGCCAAAGGGTACCTCAACGTGGAAGAAAAGGCTGCCATTGCTCATTAGCTTCCAATCCGATACCCACCTGCCGGAGGCGGAGTCGTAGGAGCAGCTCACGTGTCCGAGACGAACATCCGGCTTGGGCGCAATCCTCGCCCGCCGGAAGCCGGGCTCAAGAGGGCTGATACCGCCGGAGAAGCGGTAACAAAACTCCATGACCGAACCGTAGGAATAGTGATTAAGGCTATTCATGCCGGCGTTGGAAATGGTGCCGTCCGAGAGAACGCTGTTCCAGCGCTCCCATATGGTCGTAGCGCCCAGGTTTACCGCATAAAGCCACCCCGGAAAGCCCTCATAAAACAGCAAATCATAGGCCATTTTGACCATGTCGTTTTCCGCCAGCACGGTGTTCATCATCGTTGCTCCCACAAAACCGCCCTTGATGCGGCCCAAATCCTGCTTTACACGTCGCTTAAGGCCCTCAAGAACTCTATTTTTGTCCGGATACAGACCAAATTTCAGCGCCACAAGATAGCCTGTCTGGGTGTCAATGGCGAGCCTTCCGGATGGCGTGAAGTATTCACGGAAGATGGCAGCCTTAATGCGTTCTGCCAGCGCCTCATAGTCCTCGCACGCCTCATAGCCCAGCACCCGGGCGGCTTTGGCAAGGTTTCTGGTGCTGGCGTAGTAGTAGGCGGAGGCGATGAAGTAGCTGTCTGTTCTTCCCACCATGCTCTTTTCGGTGGGGCCGTCCAAAGCCAGCCAGTCGCCGAAATGGAATCCGGAATCCCACAGGTCATCTTTCGCTTGGGACCGTACCCACTCCACCCAATCCCGCATGAGAGGATATTCCCTGCGAAGAGCCGCTCTGTCGCCGTAGTAATCCCACATCATATCCGGAAGGAAGGTAGCAATATCGCTCCACATGGCGCTGGTCATGCCGGCACGCTCGTTGGGCAAATATATCGCCACTCTGCCGCCGTTTCGCAGCTGATCGCTTCTCAGGTCTCTGAGGAATTTGCCATAAAAGGCCCTGGTGTCCATGAGGTAACCAGCCGTTCGGGAAAAGATGTTGGCATCGCCGGTCCAGCCCAGGCGTTCATCCCGCTGCGGGCAATCGGTGGGCATATCCAGGAAGTTGGATTTAAGCCCCCAGAGCGTATTTTCGTGCAGACGGTTTATCTTCTCGTTGCCTGTTTGGAAAAAGCCCGTTCTGTCCATCTCGGTGTAGACCGCCACGCCGGTGATATCGGCAGCGTTCAGCCGCACCATTCCGCTGACACGCACGTAACGGAAACCGAAAAAGGTGAAATGCGGGCGGACAGTGCGCCCTGCCGGACAAGCCATAGCGTCCGCGGTACCAGCCGTTACCCAGAAGCACGGCGAGCGTATTGTCAGTTTTTACAAGCTCCGTAACGTCGTAGGTACAGTATTGGACACCAGAGGCATAGTCGTTTATGAAATGTGCAAGGAAATCATTTCCTACTTTCTCGCCGTTCAAATAGGCTTCAAAGAGTCCCAGCCCGCTGATATACAGGCGGGCGGATTTGATACCCTTCCGCAGAGAAAAGGCCTTTTGAAGCTCAGGGTGGAAGTCAAACACGCCGCCAATCCATTTTGCCATCCATGGCTCTGAGAGCTTTCCGGTCTCAAAGAAGGCTCGACCTTCCGCTATTTCTCCGGAGTCGCTTTCAACTGTTACTTTCACATCATAGCGTGTGCGAGGTTCAAGCGGAACGTCCATTACCGTGCCAAGGCTGTCGCCGCTGCAGGAACATATATCGTTTCTTCCGCAAAGGACTTGTACCGTTACCTGCTTTTGCGTTTTTCCGGCGGCGTCTCTAACCTTCCACGAAACAACGGGAGGGTTTAAGTCATAACCAATAGGATTTGTTAAGCCGTTTATCTTAATGGCATATAGCCTCATGGTTGCCTCCTTTAAAAATTCGGCAATGTGTTAATGCCGCATTGCCGAATTAGACGTTTTGTATTATCTATTTTTCTCTACATCCTGCCAATTGGCGTTATGGAGGATCTCTGCATTTTCCCCGATGAATACCGTTCCGGCCTCTTCATTTCCTGTGAGTTCAAAAAGCATCCAGGCGGTCATATAGCCATCCGAGCGCATCAGCATCTGCTCGTGCTCTGCGCCGACGGCTCTGCCTCGAACCTTCATGACGCTGCCGGAAACCTTGTTGTAATTATCAATAAGAGCGGACAAGGGTGAGACGCCGCCAAAGCCCTTTTCGGGGTCGGTGCCGGAGTCGTCTGATTTCCCGGTGCCGGCAGCCATGAAATAGGGCACCGTGACCTTTGAAGTATCATACTCCCAGCCCATATTCTTAGCAAGCGTGGGATAGGCCGCGCTTCCGGTGAAGATGGTCTTGTAGTACCTGCCGTTTTCGTAATTTGTCAGTGCGCAGATCGCTCCTGCACCACCCTGGGAATAGCCGAGGATGCCCATGTTGTCATAGTCGATCTTCCCGGAAAGCACACTGTCGGCAGGAACATTCAGCATGAAGTCCAGAGTGAGGGAGGCCGTCTCGCCGTTTCCGGTCTGCCCGTCCTCGTTGCCCACCACGATAAAGCCCCAGGAGGCTAAGCGCGGGAAAAACGGCTCAAAGGAAGCGGCGGGCGTGCCGCTGGCGTTGACCACCGTGATCATCGGCCACACCTTGTCTTGGGCTTCCAGGTCCTTGGGGTACCAAACCCGGATTTTGCCGATGGACTCATTATCAGAAGCAAATTCTGTGTAGGCTGTCTCATAAGAACCCGGCTGAGAATACTTCATCTCCAGCGGAGCATCCGATTGGAAGTTTTTGTAATAACCCTCTACAATGTCGTTGTTCCCGTCACCACTGGGCAGCATAGACTTGATATACAGAATCCCTGCCACTGCCAAAACGGCTATAATGGCCACAATAATAAGAAGAACCTTGATCATTTTTTTCATAGCATTCCTTTCGTATCATCGCGGTAGAAGCCTAATTTCAGCGGTCTTCCGTTTACGCCGCTTACCATCCAGTCCATGCAGGTCACTCCCTCCACCTTGGTGGTAAAGGCCGCACCGGAGCCGCAGATGCAGTGGGCGGTCAGGTTGGCGTCACCGCTGGACTTTTCCGGCGTGTCAAAGATGAAAACGGCGAGATTGGGAATTTTTTGAGACAGCGTCTCCACCAGCTCCTCTAAATCACGCTGGAACAGGTCGCCGGTGTGGGCGGTTGGCTTCCAGTTTCCGTTCTCCTGTAAATAGCCTACGTATTGTGTCAGCGCCGCGTCACGCTTGGAGCAGCAGTACATGATTTTGACCTCCGGGCGCTTTTCATGGAGTGCCAGAAGACTGTCTGTTACGATTTCGTCCCCAATGAGCCTGTCGGAAATCTCTTTGGGCGATTTCCATACGTTCTCGGCTACGCTCTTCCACTCCCGGCGCATGATGGCGCTGTCCACGATGGCAGTCACGTCGCCGCAAATCGGGAACTCATTGCACACGTCGTCGGTAAGGAGGCTGGTTGCAAAGGCTCCGGCAGAGAAGCCTGTGACGATGAGCTTTTCCGGGTTGGGAACAAGCTCCTTTATTTTAGAGAGCAGAGCCCGGTAGTTTCTATAGCCATGGTGGTGCAGAATGGCTGGCTTGCCGTTTAGATCGGTGTAGGGAAAGTCGTTCGTGCCGCAATGGAAGTCGCCGGTGGCGTAGGGTACGAAGAGAATGCTCCAATCCCGGAAGGGGTTTTGCTTGCTCCTTCCGTAGGTGCCCACCTTCATAACGATGTCGGCAAAAAACACCTCCTGAGAGTAGAAATTCTGCCCCGTTGTGCCCACGGTATTAGGCCTAGCCGCGGTGTACTCGTCGAAGGACACGCCGCCGCCGGAAAATGCGATCATGAGCTTGTTTTCCTTTCCCAGCCGCAGGCAGCCGTGATAGGGCTCACCGTTCGCGCAGACAGCGCCCTCCGGGTGGTACTCGTAGTTTTTTCCCATCGCCGGTTTCTCCGGCAGCTCCGGAAAACGGGTCAGGTTTATGTATGTAAAGAGCGCTTTATTGATCAGCGACCAGCCCTTCATATCAGGCTTCTTTTCCTTTACCTTAGCCATGCTTTTCCCTCCTCGCGGCTTATAAGCAGCGCCCTGCCGTGCCATGTTCTGATAGTCTTGTCAAAAAAGTTTTTCTCACCCTTGGGATCGGCAGAGCCGAAGCCCAGAATATCCCCCTCTGCGGTAATTTCCATATCCGCGTCCGGGTTCGGAATGCCGTTGTCATCCACAACAGAGATCTCGGTTATGCCGTTTTTGGATTTTGTCTCAATATGGACGCTGTAAGAGGCGGTTTAAGCTCGTCCCGGCCGGTTTCTATGCCTTCCGTATAGCTCACGGCGCTCAATATGCCGGGTGTGAACACGGTATGAAACAGCGCCTTGCACTTCTCGGTTCTCACTCTGCCCACGCTCTCACTGTTTATAAAAAGCTCGTCAGAGCCGGAATAGACCTCCACGGCGATGGGTTTTCCCTCAAAGCCCCTGTGATTCCAACTGCGCACCGCGTCTGACCAGCCCCATTTGGTGGGTGACTGCTTTTCGCCGAAGTGAGCCGGATCCTGCACGGCGATTTTGTGGCGCAGGACGACGTCCTTTACCACGTTTTCCCGGTTTACAAGGGCGGCCTCTACGAAGAGAACGGCTATATTGCTGTCCGCTTCGAGAGTTGTGATTTTCACCGCCCTCCGGCGCAATATGCACATTGCCGCCTCGGAGAAGGTACACATCACGGTAGATACCGGTCCCCGAGTACCAGCGGGAGGAGGGAGAGCTGTTTCTTACGAGGACCTTTATCGTATTGTCTCCTTCGGTCAGATAGGGAGAGATATCCGCCGTGAAGGGAGTATAGCCGTTCATATGTCTTATTGCCAGCGCACCGTTTACATAGACGGCGGTGTTCATATATACGCCCTCAAAGCAAATGTATACGGAGCCGACGAGCTTGTCTATATGGAGGTTTTTCAGATAGTGAACGGTTTTGTAGGGATAGAACCCGGTGGCGTTACCTGATGGGCTGTCCGGGTCACGCTTTTCGAGTACCATGGCGTCGTGGGGAAGCGTGACCGCAACCGGCTCAACCTTGCCTCTGACAGTATCCTCCAGCGACGTGCCGGAGGAATTGTAAAACAGCCAGCCGTCGTTGAATAGTTCTTTTTCCATTTGTACCTTCCTTACATTTCAAAGCCCGCTCTGTAGAGCTTGGCGTAAAAATCGCAGGTATCCAGAAGCTCATTATGGCTGCCGGATCCGATGACCTCGCCCTTGTCCAGAACGATGATGTTATCTGCCTTCTTGATGGCATCGAAGCTGTGGGCGATAGAGATAACCGTGCGTCCCTTCATGATGGCGTCGATGCCCGCCTCGATCTTCTTTGCCGTCTTGGTGTCAAGGTTTGCCGTAGCCTCGTCGAGAATGAGGTAGTCGGGGTTTTTGATCATGGCGCGGGCAATAGCTATGCGCTGCTGCTCGCCGCCGGAGAGGTGGCTGCCATTTATTCCCACGTCGAAATCCAGGCCATCCTCGTGAGCAGCGAGAATATCCTCGATTCCTGTTATGCGGATCACCTGCCAAAGCTCATCCTCACTCACCTCCCGCTCCATTCCATAGAGAATATTAGAGCGAATGGTGCCTGAGAACAGAGAAGCGTTCTGACTGACGATGCCAAATTTTGACCGCCACGCTTTGAGGCTGATTTCAGAGGCTTTTTGGCCGCCGAGGGTCATGTTTCCGTCCGCTGCGGTATAAAGACGGTCGATAAGCTTTACCAGGGTAGATTTACCGCTGCCATTTGTGCCTATGATGGCGTTTACCTTCCCCTCCTTTATGGTGCAGCTCACGCCCTCCAGCACCTTCTTATTCCCGTCGTAGCTAAAGTCGGCATTTTCTATGCATATATCTTCCGCCATATCCGGCATTTCGCTACCACGGGCTATATCCTCCTCTTTTTCATCGAAAATCTTCGCAAACTGCGTGGACTGACCGGCTGCGGCGCAGAAGGAGCATATGATCGTGGCGATAGTAAGAAGAGAGCTTCCCACAGCGGCGCCATAGGTGTAGAATTTTACGATAATAGAGCCATTCTCGATCTCAATAATTGGTTATTTCCCGCTCCCAGGCCACTCCGTTCTTAGTGAAGGAGGCCATAGGCGGGTATATTTTATTCTTCATCGCGTAATACCCGATCCACGGCGTCCAAACCGACCCAGGCGCCGCCGTTGCGTGCTGAGCCGCCAGTCCGGGTGTTTGTTTAGTCTCTCTTTCTTCTCCATTTTCTTGTTCCCACTTTCTACCCCATTAGAACCCTGACGGTACAGTCTCCGTCAAGCATATCTTCTGTAATGATATTTCCATTTATGGATTTGCCTCCGATGATTACGGACTTAATCCCATATTGGATGTGGTCCGGATTTTCGACTGCAATGGCGAGCCTATAGCCTCGATACTGCCTTTCGACGGAGAAGCCATCCCACTCAGCGGGAATGGATGGATCGATAAGAAGCCCTTTCGCTGTCGGACGGACGCCCAGAATGTACTGGGTTGCAGCGACGTCCATCCATGCCGCCGTGCCGGTAACCTGGCTGACGCAGCCCCAACCGAATTTCTCGTTTGCCTTTCCCAAAAGCGTGGAGCAGTAGGCATAGACTTCGGATTTATAGCGTTGGACGCCAATTTTTTTATGATCTCCTGAGGCAGAAGCTGCTTGTAGAGTTCCCACGCCCTGTTGCCCCGTCCCAGAAGCGCCTCCGCTATAATAGCCCAGCAGTTGGCCTGGCAGAATACACCGCCGTTTTCAGAATATCCGGCGGGCAAACCGTTTACCATGGCAGATTCCTTGGAGGGCCAGCCGGGAAATCCCGGTGCGTTGAGCAGCATCCCCAGCCCGGTGCCGAGCTCTCTCCATGCGGAGTCCATTACCATCGTCTGCTTCTCCCGATCGCCGATTCCGGCAATTACCGGCCAGCTCTGGGCGTTAAGCCAGATTTTCATATGCTCCGCTCTGTGGGAGCCGATGGGATTCCCGTCGTCATCCAGGCCCCGCAGATACCACTCGCCGTCCCAGGAATATTTGGCAAGCGCCTCCTTCTGCTGGACTATGCGGCTATTGAACCGCCGGACAAGCTCGCTTTCTCCCCGCAGCTCCGCCAGCTCTGCAAGCTCTGTGAGTGCGTAGATAAGCTGCTCCGCAACCATTGTGCTCTCACCCCGGCCCTTTCTCCCAAAGGGGCCGAGATGGTCGTTCCAGTCTGAAAACAGGATAAGCGGCAACCCATGCTCTCCCAGGTGCTTTTCGGTGAAGTCTATGCCGCGCAAAAGGTGCTCCCAAAGGCTCGCTCCGCCGGTATGGTTGATCTTGTCAGCAGCAAGAAAGGGTATTTCCTTATCCAGAAGGCTCATGTCCCCCGTTTCAGCAAAAATGGCGTATGCGAGATAGATGAGCCACAGGTGGTTATCGGAGCGGGTTATGTCCTGAGCCGGCGCTTTTTCCACCGGCCACATGATATGCACCGGGTGGCCGTCCTCAAACTGCTGGGATGCCAGATAGCAAAGCATTTCGTAAGCCCACTCCGGCTTTCTGTAGGCTTGGGCCAGCATATCCTGGGCGCTGTCGCGGAAGCCTATGCCCCGCACACCGGAGGCCGACGAGCTTACGGAGCGGGAATAGCGCGCAGTCTGAACGCATTGCAGCGGATTCCATATATTGATATGTCTTTCCGCGTCCACGTCAGGAAGTCGGCACTGATAGACGGAGAGGTGTTTATTCCACCAGCTTCTGCATTTTTCAAACTGCTCAGCAATGGATCCCGGCCTTTTCAACCCGGTCAGCGTCTTCTTCGTTTCCGCTACGGCTTTTTCGTAATCCACCAGTGCACCGGAGGTGACACCGAGGTAGTAGTTGATTGTTTTTTCGCCCTTTGCAGGAACGGTCAGGGCGCTGTGCAGCGCTCCGCAGGGCTCGCCGCCGTTCAGGTCGGTGTTGCTGAGTATGCCGCATTCCACCTCGGCGGGGTTTCTTTCATCCCTGTAATTGCCGCAAAACTCGTCACGGTTGCAGCACCAGGAGACGGTTTTTTCGCTCTGCGCGAAGTACACCAGCGGCGACTCGTCCTTTCTGGGGTGCATCCAGGCGGTATAGGCATAGATAATGGCGTCCAGTTCTTTATCATAAACTGCCCGGGTGTTCCACTTGAGATAGTAGCCCAAGCTGTTCTCTTCCTTGGAGAGGAACTGGGAAAGCTCCACGTAAGCGAATACATCGCAGGAAATATCCTCGCCGCTCTCATTTGTGAGCTTCAGATCCCAGAGAAGCGTATCGCTGTCCTGCGCCATAAAGAACCTCAGCTTGGCGCGAAGGCCATTCTTTTTCGCCGTGAAAGTGGAAACGCCTGGAGCGTGAGAGGCGTTGCGCTCGTCAACCGGAGTGTCGCAAGGACGGAAAGTGGGCGACCAGATCGTACCATTCTTCATCCGGATATATACATAATACCCCGGTGAATCTATGGGAAGGTTATAGAAGCGATAGCGGGTAATGCGAAACGCTATGGGCGAGCGCCACCAGGTCATGCCGCCGCCCGCCTGTGAAACGAAGGCGTGGAAGGTTCCGTTAGACAGATAGTTTATCCACGGCTGCGGCAGGTCGAAGCGGTCAAATCGTATTTCACGGTCATTATCGCTAAAAACGTAAGGTAGTCTCTCCATAATACTGCTCCTTGTCTTTAATGATTTTATGATAGCATAAAGCAAAATGAAAAAGTACCGCGTTTTATAACCACTGAAATATGTTATTTTTGACATCAACATCTGAAATTGTGCAGATTGTCAGAAAAAGCCACGTCATATCGGGTGAATACATTAGGAAAGTTCAAAGTCCGGGGCACAAAAAATGAGGCCCGAAGATAAACTCCAGGCCCTGGATTTTGTACTTTCCGTTTGAACCAAGTCCCGCATGCGCGGCGGATGGCTGCAGCGGTAAGAGAACATCTTCGCGTGACAATTCGGGCAGGAACAGATATCCGTGCCGTAGATCAGCATGAGGATCTCGGACATACGCTTTCCCCTGACGGGATTACCGGTATAGGGAGTATGTCTTAAGTTACCGATATGAGAGAGCCGCTGCGACTTTAAGCCGATTGATCATGATAAGGTCACAATGCAAAAACAAAAAACAACCGAGCTGAACATGAAGAGCGTTATCGACTACCTGGGAGAGCAAGGAATCGATATCGAAGTAATCCGAATGACTTAAGTCGCAGTGTCCAAAGGGGCAGCTTAAAAAGCAAGAGGATATCAGGCCGGGGGAACTTAGACTGCGAACGATATATCTCTGACTCCGGCTCGTTTATTGACGCTCTGTGCAGGAATGACATGGCAGATCATTATTGTAGCGGGTTGTCATAAGGAAATGTGGGAAAGCACTTTTCGCGCAGAGGGGATTGTGGTATATTGGCCGAGTAGAAACACTTTCATCATGAGTCCAAAAAGAATGCAATCGACAAAAAGGAGGCCGCGGAAACTTATGCGTCTATATCATACTGCGTACCTGGAAATACCGGACCCTGACATTTATCATGGAAGAAAAAACGCCGATTTTGGCCAGGGCTTTTACCTGACGCCTGATCTGGAATTTGCCCGGAGGTGGGCAAAGCCGATGAAGGGAAGCCAGGTTTTTGTCAACTGCTATGAATTGAATCCGGAAGGTCTGCGCATCCATGAGTTTACACGCGACAAGGATTGGGTCGACTATATTCTAAGCAACCGCGCTGTGAAACCGGATCTGTATCCGGAGGCGGACATCATCCTCGGGCCCATTGCAAATGACACGATCTTTGATACCATGGGGCTTCTGGCAAACGGCTTTGTCGGCCGTGAAGCGCAGGAGAAACTCTTTCAGATCGGGCCTTTGTATACGCAGCTCACGATTAAAACGCCCGCTGCGCGTCGGGCGCTTACCTGGCTCTCCTCAGAGCTTTTAGGAGAGGAAGAATTGGCAGAGATGGCTGCCTTGCACCGCAAGGAGGAGGAAGTATACCAGAGCCAGCTGGCTTCAGCCATGGTGGAAATGCTCTAATGGCAATTAGAGAATTAGCTGCCTCCTTACCCGGTCGTGTTCTTCCAGTTCCAGGAGGGAATGCGCGTCCAAGCCATAGAGGATTGGACACCTGTCCCCGGCCAGCTTCCAAAATTCCGGGCGGAACAGTTTCCCGCTCAGATAGGAGCTGATGTTGATTTCGATTGGCAGGCCTGCCCGCTCTGCTGCCCGAAGAATTTTTTCGCTCATGGCTGCCATGTCCGGCGTCCATTCCTTTTGTCTGCGGAAAATCCGGTCCGGGTGCGCCACCGCCGCGAAATGTCCGCTCTCTATGCCCTGACAGATGGCTTCTCCCAAAGCCCGGAATTCCTGAAGATCGAGTTGTTCTTCTGGCCAGGAAAAGGAGTATTCGCCCGGACGGGCAGGATCCTGTGCCATGTGCTGTCCCAGGAGCAAAAATTCAATTGCCGGGTTCTTCTTTAGTTCCTGGTAATATCCTTGTGCGTCATAAGTTGGGAAGTATTCGATCTCCAGACCAATGTGAACATCGATCTGCCTTCTGTATTTGGCCTTCAGTTCCTGTAATGTTGTCAGATATTCGTCCAGTTCGGCGTACTTCATTCTTTGCAGGAAGGGATCTTCCGGGAAAGGCGCATGATCCGAGAACCAGATTTCAGGTGCCTCCATGGCGATGGCCTGGCGGACATAGGCTTCATCGGGGACATCCTGCGCGTGACCGCAACGATAGGTGTGTACATGAAACAGGCCGTTTTCTCTGATACCGATACGCATGGTTGGTTCTCCTTTCCCTTTGTTGAAGGTTTGTGACGTGTGCAATTGAAAAAAAAGTAACGTTCCGGTTATTTCATGGCCGACGCACACATTTTTATAAGATGAAGACGGCGGAACATTCCCCGAAAGGAAAATCCCGCCGCCTTGCCCCTGCCAAGGACTTTTACTGTACCACACTCTGGTCGTCCTGGCAATAGAAAAAACATAAACGGAGTGATGCCCCCACCTTTTCCTGGCAGGTTCATCACCCCGTAGCATTTCAATTTTTTCTTACGGATGCTTCAGGTGCTGCACCCTTACATCTTCCTTGATTTGGGGACGGTTTTGTAAATTATGCCATGATCGGCAGCGTCCAGTAATACTCTACGAAATCCTTATCCTCAAGCAGATTCGGGAAACGGTACTCGTTTTCTTCCTTTAAACCAAAGAGTTTCTGTAACATTTTAAGCATCATACTTCACTTCCTTTCTTCACGATGCAAGCGTAGTATATCGCGATGAGGAAGGAAAAGCAAGAGCCAACCTATACATATCGCACAATTCAGAAGTGTCATTTTTGTGCATATTTCATATTTCCATTTTGTCTACATTGCCGATACATTTCGGTTTCATTCGATATATCACTCCCCGCGATCGTCGGTTCCGCTCTGTCTTCGCGCTTCGCGCTCACCAATCGCGGATTCCTGTAGCGGGGGTGATGTTACCCGATCGTCGTTCGCCTACTACTTTGTACTCCTTCGATCACTCCCCGCGATCGTCGTTTCCGCTCTGTCTTCGCGCTTCGCGCTCGCCAATCGCGGACTCCTGTAGCGGGGGTGACACCAACAGCTCCTCTTCGCGCTTCGCGCTCGCATCGCTGGGTGTCACTCCCACATCGAAATGATACCGCACAATCCCCTGGTCGACCTTCGAGAACGGGCCTCCCAGATCCTCCATCGCCACGCTGCCATCTTCCTGTAAGCGGAAGCGGAACTTCTGCTGGTTGATGGCGGTAGGAGCCAGGAGCGCCAGCTCCACGCCCTTCTTAAACCACTCCGGCTTTCCCTCCGGCGTATCCACAACGTCTTCATAGGTTTTCGTGCGACGCTTCACGCCCTGATTAACCCCGTAACCGATGGCGATGACGATCACCAGCCGTTCACCCGGACGCACCTTTGCAGGGACGCCTTTTTCACTGAACGTTCCGGCCCAGCAGGTGTTTAACCCCAGCGTCTGCGCAAAGAGCACCACCTTCTCCCCATAGTAGCCGACCCGTTCTTCCAGCGTCTCATCATCCGGGCCGACGCAGGCGATCACACTTTTCGCGCTCCCAAGCCCCATCATCTTGTTTAAAAATCTACTGAAGGTCTTGCCTGCATCGGGCAGAAACTGCAGGTGCAGGTTTCCTTCTTTGTTGCACGCTTCGATCAGTTTCGTGATCTTTTCCGCCTTTTCCGGCTCAATTTCCTTGTCCAGATAGTTTCTCACGGAATGTCGTGCTTCCATTGCTTCCAATTCTGTCATTGTTTTCTTCCTCCCTTGCTGTTACACTCTTTCCTACCATGATCACGCAAGCATGATCTCCCAGGAAGTGCCCGGGTACCTGTCATGCTTTCTTTTTACCACACCCGTTCCATCCTGCCATTCTCAAAATGAATGCCAATGGGACCGATATCCGCACAATACTCATCGCTGTCGTAGCGCAGATCAAATGCGTATACATAGGGTTCCCCATGTAAAAGCTGTTCGCGGTAAAACTCCCATTCATCTGTCTCGGCAGCGACAAAGAACACGCTGACGTGCGTAACCCCAAAGTCCCAGGTCACCTGAACCAGATAGGCCGTCGCGTCATGCACATGCTCCATCACGCGGATCTCGTCCAGGATCACGCGGGTTCTTTCATCTTCCGGATCCGGCAGCGAAACCCCGTAGTCATCCTCATACGCAAAACAGACGGATCCGCCCAGCGCGAATTTTTCTACCGCTTCGTCATCGAGCCCCATCTTCGTCAGCATCTGAAGCTGATAAACCGCCTCTTTCCGGCGCATCTCCTCGTCTGCTTCCCGTCCCTGCGACTCTTCCAGGAAGCGCTTTGCCTCTTTCCAGAAAGCCGTTTTCTCTCCTGCCTTTTCAAAGCCAAGCTGCTCCGCCAGGAAATAGCAGGCCATCCCGGCTGCCGGGTTCTGTTCGCACCCTTTCCCCTCTGTTTTGCACTCGCCAAGAAAGTACAAGGCCTCGCCGACATTCGGATCCTTATAGTCGTTTTTTTCGATCGTCCGCCTGCACGCCTCGATCTCCTCCCGTTCCTCCAGCGTCTCGTGAAGCGCCTCTTCCGCCGCCATCTGAAAATACTCGGCAGCACTGGTGTCATCCTCGAGCTTCGGGTATTCGTAAAGAATTTTCCCCAGGTGGATCTGAAGAAATGTTATATCCGGCACTTCCCATTGCTCATCGAGCAAAAATACGCCTTCCCGGTCGTTTCCGATCGGATAACTCCAGCTTTCCTCTATCCGTTCATCATCCCAGGCACTTGCCAGCGCCCCGGCATACGCGGATGCGGCGCCTTCCCAGTCTTTCTTTTCTTCCCTGCCCCTTGCCAGGCGCATCCACGCCAGGTATAAATCCTCTTTTTCTGCCAGCACCTCATACAGATCCAGCTTTTCATCCGAATAGTCCGCTCGATCCGGATAAAGCGAAAGCTCATGTGCCCTCTTGGCTACGGATGGGGGATAACCGGTTTCCGACGCTTTGCGATACAACTGAAAGGCCTCCTCCTGGTTGTGAAAGTGATATTCCATCAACCTGCCGGCCCGGTAATTTCCTTCGGGATCACACAGGGCCGCCGCTTCCCGATAATACACGAGCGCCGTCTCAGGTTCCGGTTTCTCATACGGGTACTGCCCGCTCTCCGCCAAAAGTCCAAGAAAGACGCAGGCATAGCTGTGCTTTTCCTTTGCCTCAAACGGAAGGATCGTCAAAACTGCTTCCCGTTCCTCCTCCGTCAGATCATCGAGCAGATGGCACATCAGTTTGCGGCGAGCCATCGGATGCCCTTTATCCGCGGCGACCGCCTCAAAGAAAAAGCGCTCCGGCCAGTTCTGTCGCCAACCTTTCCTGATTGTTTCCTTCAAATCCAGAAGAAGGTAGCGGGCTTCCTCCTCTTCCATCCACTTTTCCGGGCTGATCCATTCCGTTTCTTCTTTCGTGAACAGATACTCCCAATTTTCTTGCAACCAAATGGCTGCTTCCACATTCCCATTCAGCAGCCGTTCCACCAGGTCCCTTGTCTGAAGAACAGGCGATGCTTCCAGAAAATCTTCCTCTTGCAGGATCGAAGAGAAGCACTCCCAGGCTCTTTCTCTGGTGTGCCAGAAACATCGCAGGATAAACGTAGTTGCCTCGTGGACCACAGAATTATCAAAATGTGGTTCTTCCAAATCCTGAGCCACAGAATTTTCACGATGGGTTTCTTCCAAATCCTGGGCCACTGAAAATGCCTGATCCTTCTCCTTAACATTCTGGATCATAGAACCGATCCGATCCTTCTCCGCAAAACCCCTGATCCATACCGGTGCGTCAAACTCCCACCCCATCCCGGATGCTTGGGAGTATAACCGAACCTTTTTTGTTGGAAAGGACTCGGGAAGTCGTATTTCAATCCACGGGTTCACGAACAAGTAGGCCAGTTCGTATGCCTCGCTCTGCTGCAGGCACTCATACAGCGGACCGCAGGCTCTTCCCTCCGCCATAAAGGCAAACCAGGGATCGTACTTTGCAAAATGATTTTTTACAAGGGTAAGCGCTTCCCGGCAATGCGTCCCATCCCATGTCTCATCCTTTCCGATGTCCAGTGTAACGAGAGCGATGTCATGCGCGCCAAGGATCACCGCCATCTGATCGTCATCCAAATGCGAGGCACCGCTGGCCGAATCCCGAAAAAAGAAAACGATACCATTGGTCGTATCCCGTACCGCGCTCTGCATTATGACAGTGCTTCCATCTGCCAGCACAAGAATATCTTCTGTTCTTTCCATTTTTCTTCTCCATTATTCCACACAAGCTGCTGCCTCACCGCCACACTATTTCAGATCAAACACCGCGTCAAGCCCTGTGTTTTCCAGGACATCCATAAAAACTTCCCCGACATTCTGAAGGCACATATGTCCCTTTCTGCCCTTCAGTTCTTTAAACGTGCCAAGAAGCACGCGAATTCCCGCCGAAGATACAAAATCACAGTCCGTGAAGTCCAGTATCAGAGACATTATCCCCGGCAGCTGCGTCTCCAAAAGCGCCGATAGCTCCGGAGCCGTCAGCGTATTCAGTTCCCCATTCAGAAGAACGGTCAATTCCGTTCCCTCTTTCCTGTAATCCAGTTTCATTTTACCAATATTCTCCTATCATCTTGAGTTCCCCTGCTTCTCGCAAAACTGCGCGCACATTCTCATCTGCCCTGATTATTCCGTCATCGCAATAACCGCGCACAGCCTCATCTGCCCTCCCCGGCCATCGTCAGCAGCATCATCGTCATATCGTCAAACTGAGGCGAACCGTTGGAGAACGCGCTCACATCCTTGATAATATGCACCAGCACATCCTCCCCACTTTCAGAAGGCGTCTCGTCAAGAACGCCTGCAAGGCGCTCCAGCCCGTAAAGCTTCCCCTCCGGATTGTGCGCCTCTGTCACGCCATCCGTATACAACAGCAGCCGGTCACCTTTGCCAAGTTGCATCTCGCTCTGCCCGTAGATCGTATCATCCAGGCCGCCCAGAAACAGTCCATGCTTTTTCTTTAACCGCTCACAAGAAGCCCCGTCCCGCAGGATCAGTGGATAGTTATGCCCCGCGTTTGTGTACTGCAGTATTTTCGTGCGGGTATCCAGAATGCCGATCCACGCGGTGGCAAACATTCCTTCCTTGTTGTTTTCACAAAGCCTTTGGTTGACCTCGTTAAAGATCTCCGAGGTGCTTCCTTTCGTTAACGCGTAATCCCTGATCATGGTTTTGACCGTCATCATAAACAGGGCCGCCGGTGTCCCTTTGCCCGATACATCCGCGATCACGAAACAAAGTTTATCGTCCCCGATCGCGAAGTAGTCGTAGAAATCTCCTCCCACTTCCCTGGCGGTATTCATGGACGCCCGCAAATGGATCTCCGGATGGCCTTCAAACTCCGGCGCGGGGGAAGGCAAGGCATTCAGCTGGATCCTGGCCGCGATGCGAAGGTCCGCCTCTACGGCCTCCACTTTAGCCTGCGTATCCATCAAAAGGTGGGTGTTTACGTTGGTGCTTAAGTAAACCAGCGCCAGGATGCAGGCGGGCGAAAGCGCCAGATAGTCGCTGTTGGAATCGCCCAGGACTACCATTTGAAGGACAAAAAACGCGGGGCCCATAATCCCGAAAACAATCATGCTTTCCGCCATCTTCGCCCGAAGCGGATTCTTGTGGCGGGCGATGAACGCATAGTAAAACGCCGGCAGCAGCGCTCCCAGAAGATATGCCATCAGTATCCCGTAAAACAACGTGGAAAATAGAATCATCTCCTGTAAAATGCCATTTTGATCCACCCAAAAGAGCAGCCTGGTCCATGGCGTCGTGAGGCAAAGCAGGGCAAACATCGCGATCGGCATCACGTAAAACAGGTTGATCTGCCAGCGGCTTCGCGGCTTCATTTCAAACTGTTCCAGGAAAAAATAGTTGAACATCGCTCCGAACAGCAGAAACGAAATCGCGTACCCGCAAGCTCCGATATAACTGAACACGCTCAGTTCAAGATGCCCGTCGCAGACCTCCCACACAATCTCAAACAGGCACATGATGGTAACCGACAGCAGCATCAGCGAAAGGCTATCGGTCAGTTTTCGGCGATACAGCACCAGATTGTTGTACAGTAGAATGGCGGATAGGATGAGCCCCATCAAGAGCACGACTCGATACAGGCTATCGATGGTGGACAGATAAGACATAACGGTCTCCTTTTAACAGTTTTTTGCGTGATTCGCTTTTTCTCTTTCTCGCGCGGCAGTCTTCCTAATAAAAACTCCCCTGCGGCCTTACGGCTCAGCCACACCATATGAGATCGGCCTTACGCCTTAATCAGGAAGGAGCTTCGATTAAAGCTGATGGTTGTCAGATGGCGCTTGTTCTGCCCCAGCTTTTCCATGTAGCCGGAAACCATCAGGGAGACAAGGGATGTGACCGTTACATCTTCTTCGGAGATGTCAAACAACACGCCATCGTCCTTGATGATGATCTGAATGCCGTCTCTTTTAAGAAGCACGGAGCACTCGCTTAAGACGGCCTTACCTCCGTTCTTCTCCCGAATCAGCATATACACTTCTTCAATCAAAAGCTTGACGCGCCCGATCGTCCGATGGGCATACCCTTTTTCCGTCAGCAGCGTTTCCACCTTTTTCTGCAGATCAATGATCTGCTCCGGCTCGGTAGATAAATCGTACAGAAACGACGGCGTACTTCCCAGCGTGGGAAGAAATAGCGGCCAGGCTTCCCGCCCGTAACGCCTGGTGATATACAGCCAAAGGAGCACAAACGCCCCCGCCGGGGCTAGTGCCAGGCCAAGAAACATCCCAGTCAGTCCCCATATCCGTCCGAGCGACACGGCAAGTAGCGCGGCGAGCGCCACGTCTCGGAGTGCGCTGGCCATCAGCCCGAGGCCAATCCGTTCGATCACCAGATAATACGAAGTCAGAAGGTACAAAAGGCTGACAAACACCGATCCCAGCGCAACCAGGCGGATTTCTCCGATTACGCAGGCTGCCATCTCCGGTCCTGCAATTCCCAGAATTCCCGGAAACACCGGAGCCAGAAGCAAAAGCGCCAGCGTGACAAGGAGTCCTTCCAAGATGGCGGTTTTTCTCGCCAGACGGTAAAGGGAAGCGATGCCGCAGAGGCTCCCCTCTCCCAGGTAGACGCTTAAGAGCGGCGTGATGGCCTCCCCGATCCCGTCGAACACCATCTGCATTTCCCGGCAGAGCGCGATGACGGAGACCACAATCAGGTAATCCGCGCCGAAACAGGCACTCACAAACGCGTTTAACACCGCGGTCAGAGCCGCCAGAAACAGATACGAGCTGGAATCAATGATACTGTATCGCACCACTTTCTTCAACATATCAGCAGAGAAAAATACATTCCACCGGAGGGAATTGCTCTTTTTCAGAAAGTGAAGAAGCAGGATCGCCAGCGCGACCACGTTAAACAAAAACGAGGCCAGTCCGATGCCCCGCACGCCCATATGGCGGCTGAGCAAAATGGACGCGACAATGTTTCCCAGGCCCTGTACCCCGTTGGCCACAGTCGACAGCGTTTCGTCCCCATCGCTGTACACGGCTGCGGCAATCAACATCTGCATAGGCAAAAGAAGAATGGTAAAACGCATCCAGAAAAGATACCCGCGCGCTTCCTCAAGCACCGCCGCAAGCGGCCCGCTGCTGCGAAGATAGGCATCCCCGAACAGGCTCACCAGCACAAACAAAGCCACTCCCACCACGAGCGCCATCAAAAGCCCGAAGCCAAAGGCGTGATCCGCTTCCTTTTTGTTGAACTTCCCCATCTCCGTGGAATACACAATCGGAACGCCAAGGGAAAATACAGAACCGAAAAACGCGGCCAGGGAATACAGCGGTGTAACCAGCGTGATCCCGGCCACCGCATGGGAGCCGATGACGGCGCCTGCGATAACGGAATCGGACATCAGGAGCGCGGAAACCACCATCATGGTCAGCGTTCCGCCCAGCAGCATGGACATGTATTTTTCGGACATCAGCGTCTTTTTTCTATTCCAGAAAACACGCATTTTCTCTTCCTCCCCCGCGCCTTACCGGTTCAGCCGGTTCAGATAGTTATCCATCCGAAAATCCGAAACGCGTCTCGGAAAACATCCGCTGAACTTCCACACTAAAGTCAAGTTGAGCAGGAACGTAAACACTTCCCCCACAAAGCCTCCCATGCAAAAGCCGATCACTCCAAACAGCTCGCCCATCAGCAATTTAAAGCCCAGGGGGAACAAAAGCGCTTCCGCCAGAAACATGATGTGCGCCGGCGCATAGGCTTCCACGATCTTGTAATAGCAAACCAGTTCGGAATTTAACATATAAAACACAAACCCGGACGCGCACGAAATGGTCAGCCAAAGGGCTGTTCTTTTCGCTTCCACATCCCCGTCCATCAAAAACGCTTCAACAATCGGACGAGCCAAAAGAACAAGCAGGATGCCAAACAGCAGGGACCCGATGACCGCGCCTTTTGTCAGCCGACCGGCCGTCTCGTCCAGCTCCTTCACCGCCGCCGACCGGTTCGGTCCCGCAGACGTGACAGTAATCCGTCCCACTCTCGTGCCGAGCGAAGCAGTCACAAGAAAGCTGAAACCGACGCAGAGGGTCTCCGGCAGGTTATCGATCGCCTCAAAAACTCCCACTCCCGCTACCATCGATTCCGAAAACCGGGACAGCAGGTAGTTGTTCTCCACCAGATAAAAGATGGCGACAAAGCCATATTCCATGAAATCCGGAAGCCCCGTAAAGAACGCCTCCCGGATATCGGCGGGGTTCACCCGAAACGCGGTAAAGGCCGCGACAGAATCCTTTCGTTTTAAGATGAAACAGTACACGATCAGGTAAAGGTCCGCGATCGTGACGCTCACCACGTTCACGGCCATATAGCCAATCATACTTGGGGCTACAGCCGTCACCAAGAGATTGCCCGACAGCATACACCCGTAGAGCAAAAGCTCGACGACAAGCAACCGCTTTCGTTCCTCCAGATACAGCAGACAGCATGCGATGCTGAAGATGCTCTGCGGCACAAAACAAAGCAGGAACATATGATAACAGTCACGGCTTAAGGTGTAGAGCGCCTGACTGCCCTCGTTTGCCCCCAGCAGGTCCAGTACGGAGTCTGAAAAGCCCGCAAAAAGCAGCGACATCGCCACCATCACAAGGAGCAGCCAGGTATACCCCGCATTCTTATGACGTTCAAACGAATCGGGATCTTTCGCGCCATAATCCTTGGCGCAGACCGCCTGCACACCGTTATATCCCATCGCGACAAAGGCGGACGCGATCATCACGCACGGCATGACCACCTCATACGCCGCCGCGCCTTCCGAGCCAAGAAAGCGCGTGATAAAAAAGAGATTGATCAGGTTTTTTACCACAAGATCCATCTCAGCGATCAAGGCAAAAAACATGGTTTTCCAAAGTCCCTGGGACGTATTTCGAAGATCCATGATCGGAATCTCCTCCTGTTTCACTTGATTTTCCGGCATGACATTCTACTTAGGCCAACAATTAATCATACCATTTTTAGTGGAATTTGAACAGTCCTAAATATTTGAACTCGGAGCGATTCGGTGATCCTGTCAGCGTTTTCCCTTGCCAATACACTCTTAAATATGATATACTCTTTGAGATTAATAAAAGCGCCCGTGCGCTGTATGGAGGTATTTATGAAGAAAATTGGTTTTATCGGCGTCGGCGTCATGGGACAGTCGATGGTTCGTAACTTGATGAAGCATGGTTTTGAAGTGTCCGTCTACACCCGCACAAAAGAAAAAGCCGATGCGGTCGTATCCGAAGGCGCTATCTGGTGCCCTTCCGTGAAAGAATGCGCCGCCGGCAAGGACGTGGTGATCACTATCGTGGGCTTCCCGAAGGATGTGGAAGAAGTGTACTTTGGCGAGAACGGAATTATCGAAAATGTTCCGGCAGGGGCCACCATCATCGATATGACCACCACCAGCCCGAAGCTGTCCGTCCGCATCTATGAGGCAGCCAAGGCGCGCGGCGTGTATGCCTTAGACGCTCCCGTCTCCGGCGGAGACATCGGCGCGCAGAAGGGCACGCTGGCCATTATGGTCGGCGGCGACAAGGAAGTCTTTGATGCCGCCCAGGATGTTTTTTCCGCCATGGGCACCAACATTGTGTACGAAGGCGGCGCCGGCATGGGCCAGCACTGCAAGATGGCCAACCAGATCGCGCTTTCCGGCGCATTAGCTTCCACCTGCGAAGCCATCACCTACGCAAAATCCGTCGGCCTTGACACAAAGACCATGTTAGACACCATCAGCACCGGTGCCGCCGGCAGCTGGCAGATGAGCAACAACGGCTACAAGATCCTGGCGGAAAACTTCGATCCCGGTTTCTTTGTCTATCACTACATCAAGGACATGCGCATCGCCATGGAAGAAGCCACGGAGCGCGAAACCGCCCTGCCGGTTCTTGCCGACGTCCTTTCCATGTTTGAAAAACTCGATGCCGAAGGCGGATCGAAGCTTGGTACGCAGGCTCTGATCAAGATTTACGAAGAGAAAAAACATTAAGCAAAAAAATTTCTGACATGGGACGGGTCTGTGTCACAAAAGCTGACGGCTGTCAGCTTTTGTGACACAGGCCCGTCCCCTGTCAGAAATTGTGATTGAGAGAGCGAGTCACAAAACAAGATCACTCATCCAAGTTTCCTGGCTGCAAAACTGCCAATATCCTGAAGAGCCTTGATCGTAGCCTTATAGTTGGCTTCTCCGAACGATGCCTTCAGATTCGGCTGAGACGCTACCAGATCCTCATACCACTTGACGAAAGCCTGGCATTCCTTTAACTGTGCTTTTTTCAAGCTGCCTTCCTTTACCGACTTGAACAACTCCTTGTACTGATCGCCAATTCCACTGTTAATGACCAGTTCCAGAGCGTCCGTCAGAACCTGTTTGTTGAATTTTCCCATTTCATCCAGAGAGATCTTCTTGCCAAACAAATCAAACAGTCCCATGTGAGTACCTCCTTCTTTGAATGTGTCGTGAACATGTTTCATTGCTTCTATAAAGAAACACACGGGATAGCTAAACGCAACTGTCAAAAGCCATGTTTTTTTCCAAACAATCGCGATAACCACCCGGTTTTTCCCGCTTTCTTCGCAAGCTCGTCAATCTCGGACAGTTTTACACCTATCTTCATCAGGCTTGCACGAATCTTGCTCATCTCCTTCAGAATCTTCTGATCGTCCGGAAAATCCTTTTGCATTTCAGACATAATCCGATAAGAGGACAGAAGAGGGTCTTTGTCCGGCTTTGCGTCACTTCGCAGGTATGCAAGCGCATAATAGGACGCAGACAAGAGCTCTTTGTGGTTCCGGCCTGGATCCTTCCGGACAAGCTCTTTTCCTGCATCAATCGCTTTCTTTATCATCTTTTCTGCCTTATCCAGATGACCATGCGCTTTTTCTTTGGCTCCCCGATCGATATAGGAATTGATCAGAAGAACGTAATCCCTGGCGTTGCCGCGCTTTTTCACGGCTTCCTCGTTCAGGGCAAGAACCTTGTCCCCCAGCCGGGTTTCCTCCGCTGTATCCCCCTTCGAAACGGCAATCTCAAAGAGTCCTGTATAGATCGACATCAACGACAGACGAACCTCATCGTCTCCATGGGTCTTTCCGTATTCTTCATAAAAGCCAAGCGCTTTGCGAAGAAGCGGTTCCGCCTCTTCATATTCATTGTTTTGTATCTGAACGAGTCCTAACACAATACATTCATCTGCATACTTACGGCGATCCGCGATTTCGGAACTGGTTGCGTACTCTTTCATAGTTTCCAGAGCTTCCTTACGCTTCTCGATTTCAGAAGAATAATTCATGTTCTGGCTGTTTAAACGATCCAGTTCCTGGATCCGACTCTGCATTTTCTTAAAGTCTTTTTTGTCCTGTTCCGGATCCGAACTCATATGAATGCGGTAGTCTCTGTAAATATCATCAAGGCTTTTCCTGTATTTTTGCGCCTGTTCCAGCTCATTTTTTTCATGCATCAGACCAGCCAGACTGCCTGCCACTTTTTTTCCGGATTTCTGCAAATCCAGGTACAGGTCCTGGGTCTTCTGTAAATAATCATTTGCAACCGACAGATTTCCGGTTTCTGTAGCCAGGTTGCCGAGGGCCTGATAGGCAATCAAATATGTGGAAGTAAAATCGTGTTTATCCTTATATTGATCGGCAAGGGCTACTGCTTTCAGATAATAAGATTTTGCCTCCTCCCGATCATGATAGGTTGCGCACAGGTTTCCCAACATCAGATAGCTTTGAGCCGCAAAAACAGCTCCTGCGTTCCTTCCCTTATCCAGGTCATTCTGGCATTGCGCAAGCGTGTCCAGATAATATTGCTTTGCTTCCTGAAAGTTTCCTTCTGAACGGGCAAGATCTCCTAATAATTGAGTAGCGGCCAGTTTATAGGGATATCCCCATGCCTGATCATATTGCTCACAAAGGCGAATCAGTTTTTTCAGCGTGCTCCTGCAGGCGTTTTTGTCACGGGCAGCCTCATACAAGGAGCTTAACTCCCTCAGGGCTTCCGCAAGTGTGGAGGAGACGCGGATCTGTTCAACGGCCTCATAGAACTTCTCAAGAACGGAGATATAATGATTTTGCAGCTCAATCGCTTTCTGGTAACTGCGCGCGACACCGTCTCCGTTTTTATACATGGAAACCAGCTTCAGGGTAGCCTCGGAGTAGCCTTTATCGGAAGAAGCCGTAATCAGCGAAACGGCTTTTTCATGATCTACTTCGACATCAATACCGCCCAGATAGGCAAGCCCCATGTAATAAAGATGTTCGGAATCATCCTTCAGTGGGTGCCCCTGTAACGAAGGAAGTTTTTGAGCCAGTTCTTTTTCAAAGCGTTTTTTATCGTCTGGGTCAACACAGGGAGGAATCTCTTTGTACTGGCTTTCCAGCATGGCACGACTGGTCTTTACCATTTCCGCAGCCAGCACGGTTTTCCCCCGTAAGAAGGCTGCCGGGTATTCCGTCGTCTGGACGTAATTGATTTCATTCACCAGGTTTGGGGTGACAGCCAGCGCAAACAGATCACTCTTTTCGATCATCTCACCGATGGCGTTGTTATAGTTTTCTCCCGGAACCAGAAACTCATCATACCAAATGGCTACATCCCGGCAAAAATCGGCCTCATGGATCTTTTTCATCAGTTTCTGAGCATACATTCGGTCCTTTTTTCGATAACTCAGAAAAATGTATGCATCAAACGCTTCCCGCACTTTTTGGGTCAGTTTGTCATTCGCCAGCACCGAATCCAGATATTTCTTCAGTTTTTCCTCATAGCTGATGGAAGTAGCGGTTATATCCGCACGACTTAAATATTGGAGATCGCCAAATCGCTTGCTGAATGTTCTGGGGTCCACTTCCTCCTGAACGAGAGGAAGTACCGGAATATGAAGCTGTTCCGCGAAGGGGAACAACTTATCCATTCCGGGGTTCGGAGTCAGAAGCAGCTTTTTCGTCACCGCGAAAACAAACAGCTGCATCTGCGAAACATCCTGCAAAACCTCTTCCAGATCATACTTTTCTGTAGGATCCATGTAATAGATGGCGCAGTTAACATAGCTGAACAACTCATAGAAAACCTTTTGACTGTATTCTGCAAAATCATCCGGGTGACAGGAAAAGAACACTCTTGGCTTGCCCTGCGGAGATACACCAGCCATAGTCTGACATTTCAAATAACTCATAACATCCCTCCCGAAGCGGCAATGAAAAGTGACTGCCCGCAGCCATTTTCCTGCATTTTCTGCGTTCCATGCAAAATAGCGGCTCTCGTTATCAAATATAACGGAAATAGAATTTTTATTCAAGGGATGTTTGTGCGTTATTACTAATTCTTAAGAGATTTTAACAATTCTCTTCCTTGACGCAGAATTCTGTCCACTACGTTTTCCCTTGCCAATACACTCTTAAATATGATATACTTACTCAGATAAAAGCTGCCAGCATCAATAATATCTTTCCAGCGCTTCCTTTGCTTTCTGATGCCCTAAGTCTGCCGCCTTTTGGTACCAGGCGATGGCCTGCTCCCGGTCCGCTTCCACGCCGAGGCCTTCCTCGTAGTAGCGCCCCAGGTTGTACTGCGCTTCGCTATGATAGTCAGAATACTGCATGTAGAGGTCGAAGGCTTTCGCATAGCTTTGTTCTACGCCGTCGCCTGTCTCATACATCTTCGCTAAGTCGAAGGCGGAAAACGAATCGCCCGCCTCCGCGCCTTTGGCGAACCATTCCGCGGCCTTGTCAGGCTCCCGTTCCATGTTGTAAATCAGATACAGATTGCCCAGGTCGTGATACGCGCCAATGTATCCCTGCTCCACGGCCTGCATATAATACCACATGGCTTCCACCGTGTCGGCCTCGACGCCGTCACCGCGGGCATACATTAGTCCCAGGTCCCGCAGCGCATACGGTTCGTTCTGCTCAGCCGCCAGCTTGTACCAGTTCATGGCTTCTGTGTAATCCTTCCGCACTGAACGGCCCATGGAATAGAACAGTCCCACCTCTCTTTGCGCGCTCGCGTGTCCTTGCTCCGCTGCCCGCATATACCAGGCGAACGCCTCGTCATAGTTCTGTTCCTCACCGTTTCCAAAATCGTAGACACGCCCCATCTGGTACTGAGCCTCCGCATAGCCTGCCTCCGCAGCCTGCCGGTAAAGAGAAACCGCCTCCTCCTGATCCTTGGCAAGCCCGCCCCAGCCATACTGGTAGGCTTCCGCCAGCCGCGTCATGGCTTCCAGGTTTCCTTCTGACGATTGCTTTTGCAGGGTTTTCACGTCGCGTTCCGTCATCTGACTGGAATTCACCGGGAGACTTTCCGAAGAATTCCCGTTAAAGAACCCGCGGATCAGGAAAAAGCCAACGACTAAAACAGCAACAGCCAAAATCCCCTTCCAAGGTATCGTCTGTTTTCGGGAAGAGCCCCCACTCCCCGTTGACCCTCCAGCCTTTGCTCCTATTTCGGCCTTCGTCATTCGTCTTGCATGCGATGCACTCGTCCGATTACTGACAGACTTTTCCGATCGTCTGCCCTTCCATTTCTCCTTGAAATCATCCCACTTGTCCCACAGCGGATCAAGATACTTCTCGGAAATGGCATCCCCGTGCTCGTCAATCGCATCCTCATAGGCATCCATGGCCTGCATGACCTTATTGCCGAACAGCTTGATGAGAGGAAGCTCGATCAGAATGGAGACAAACGTCACGATCACATTTACAATCCAGGCCGCATACGTATTAAAGGCCCACTCGCCCAGTCGCTTTCCAAAAAGGACAGGCCCCGCCTTTATGATGCTCGTTCCTGCAAAAATCCCGATCACCGAGGCTACAATGATCCCGATCGCCCGCAACATGGATTTTCCATATTCGCTCACGGTTTCACTGTATTCCTCTTCGTCCCAGGAAGACCAGGCCTTTGCTTCCCTGAGCTTTTCCCTCTCCTCGTCCTGGCGGACATACAGTCGCCAGTAAAAAATGATATACACGACAGCCGCAACGATGATTTCCAGGAAAAAGCGCCAGTTTAGCATCTCCGGTTTCAGTTCGCCAATCTCACCGGCCCGGTTAAACAAAACGCCCGACAGGAGCACGGCAAAAATCCCGATCAGTTCGACCAGGAAGTAAACGATTCGGATCGGCAGGCTCTTAATCTGCCCGGCTGTCCGAATGGTCTTCACCAGATGGAAAATGGCGATCACCCCCACCAGCCCCAACGTGAAGAGAAACAGTCCCTTTTCTCTTTGATAATACTCCGGAAGTCCCTGAAGAGTCTCCCACACGAATTGAAACATCATCATCGTTGTCTTCCTCCCTCATTGCACGTATCACGTTTCCAAGCAAAAATCCCCCCTCTTACGTACTTGAAGAGGGGAGCATTGGCTCATTTTATGTCTTATTTTCCACTTCAAGCGCCAGTCTGAACAGATCTTATTTCGCTTCCAGCATTTGCGCTGCCTGCTCCAAATACTCTGTGATCGGCAGATGCTGCGGGCAGGATCTCTCGCACTGGCGGCACTTGATGCAATCCGACGCCCTGTGCCCTTCCGGCGCCGCTTCGTTGTAGGCTTCCAGCGCCTCAGCCATCTGGCCGTTCCCCAGCTGCTTATTCACCGCCGCAAAGATGTCCGGGATGGCAATCTGCTTCGGGCATCCTTCCGTACAGTAATGGCAGGCCGTGCAGGGGATCGTGGAGGATTTTCCTAAGATGCGCTGCGCCTCCTGAATGATCTTTTGCTCTTCCTCGTTTAACGGCTGGAAGTTCTTCATATAGGAAAGGTTGTCCTGCATCTGCTCGATGTTGGACATGCCGGACAGTACGGTGATGATGCCGTCTAAGGAGGCCACAAAGCGGATCGCCCACGAGGCGCAGGACATATCCGGATGGTAGTCCTTAAACAGCTTCTTCACGGCTGCGGGCGGGTTGGCCAACCGTCCGCCCTTCACCGGCTCCATGACGGTGATGGACTTTCCGTGCTTTCTGGCCACTTCATAGTTGGCGCGCGACGTGACCGACGGATTCTCCCAGTCGGCATAGTTAATCTGCAGCTGAATGAAGTCCACCTCCGGGTGCTCGGTCAAAAGCTTGTCCAAAAGCTCCGGCCCTGCGTGGAAAGAGAAACCGAGATGCTTGATCAGTCCCTTCTCCTTCTGCTCCTTGACATAATCCCACAGATGGAATTTTTCGTACTTGGTATAGTTGTCCTCCATCAGCGAGTGAAGCAGGTAGTAATCAAAGTATCCTGCGCCGGTGCGCTCCAGGCTGGTCGCAAACTGCTTTTTGGCCGCTTCCTCCGTCGGAGCCATCATAAACGCGTTCATCTTGTCGGCCAGCGTAAATTTCTCTCTGGGATAGCGATCCACCAACGCCTTTTTGATGGCGGCTTCGGAGCCCATGTATACATAAGCGGTGTCAAAATAGGTAAAGCCTGCCTCCATAAACAGGTCCACCATCGTTTTTACCTGTTCTATATCTGTCGCAAAAAGCTTCTTCGGCAGGCGCATCAAACCAAATCCCAGCTTGGGAACATCTTTTCCAAAATAATCCGACATGACTCTTCCTTCCTTTCCTCATGTCATCCAAAATCGTCCTGTAGATATTGTGTTTCGCAGAACGCTTTTCCTGTCGATTTTGCGTTTTGCGGAACGTTTTTTTCTAGTATACAGGATTATTTCTTACATTGCAATGCACTGGAAAGAAAAAACGTTTGAGCGACAGAAATCCGCTGCGCGTTTCATCCAGCGCCAATTATCTTCATTATCCATTCGAAAAGCCGTTATATCCATATCCTTGTACTTTTTTAAGAGTACAAAATTTTTTTACTTGATTTCAGCCCCGTAACGATGTAGAAGTAAATATGGAATGTCAGGCAATTTTTTCTGTTCTGAGATCAGAGGATTGACCAGAAGCCTGCTATTTCTGAATGCCAAAATCTTTTTGCATACGAGGTTTTACCATGAATATTTTTCACGTAATCTCCCTCCTGGGCGGCCTTGCCATGTTCCTGTACGGCATGCGCCTCATGGGAGACTCTCTGAAGGAAAATTCCTCCGGCACCCTGAAAAAAGCCATGGAGACAGTCACCAACAATCCCGTGCGCGCCTTTCTTCTGGGCGTGGCGGTCACGGCACTGATCCAGTCTTCCACGGCCACCATCGTCATCACCTCCGGTCTGGTGGGCGCCGGAATCCTAACGCTCACCCAGTCCCTGGGCATCATCGTGGGCGCCAATGTCGGTACCACCGTCACCGGCCAGATTATCCGACTTCTTGACTTAGATGCCTCGGGCGGCGCGGAATGGCTCCGGTTCTTCCAGCCTTCCACGCTGGCTCCCATTGCCCTGATCATCGGTATCGTGCTGATCATGAGCAACCCGGTCAAAAACGCGAAGTCCATCGGAAACATTGCCGTCGGCTTTGGTATCCTATTCTCCGGCCTTTTAAATATGACCGGAGCCGTCAGCTCCCTGACCGAATCCGGCATCGTCGAGCAGATGTTTTCCGGACTGGATCAAAACCCGGTTCTCGGCTATTTAACCGGTGCGGCGGTCGCGTTTGTCCTGCAGAGTTCCTCCGCCACCATCGGTATTTTGCAGGCGTTTTCTTCCACCGGCCTGCTCTCCTTTAAAGGAATCTACGCGGTCATCGTCGGTATCTACCTGGGCGACTGCGTGACCACCGCCATCGTCTGCTCCATCGGCGCGAAGGCAGAGGCGAAACGTGTTGGTATCGTGAACATTCTTTTCAACTTAAGTGAGACCGTGCTGGTTCTGGTGGTCGTGACAGTTGTTCACGCGATGGGCCTCTTAGACGGCCTGTGGGATCAGACCGTCAACTCCGGTATGATCGCCAACACCAACACCATCTTCAACCTGACCTGCGCCATCGTCCTGTTCCCGATGTTTAACACCTACGAGAAGTGGAGCCGGAAGATCGTAAAGGACGATCCGGAACCGGAAGGCCTTGCCAAGACCAAGCTGGCCATGTTGAACCCGGTCTTCTTTGCCACACCAGCCCTGGCGCTCCGCGGCTGCTACGATATTCTGATGACCATGTTTGCCACGGCCAAAAACAACATTGACAAATCCTTCCGTCTTCTCTTCTCCTATGACGAAAAAATCCACCAGGAAATCCTGGCGGATGAGGAAGAGCTGGACCACATGACAGATGGTTTAAGCCGCTATATCGTAGAACTCCTTCCCCATCTGCAGATGGAGAGACACGTCGGCATCCTGGACCAATATTATAAAGTAAACTCGGAATTTGAACGTCTGGGCGACCACGCCGTTCACATCTCCAAGATCGCCGCAGACCTGAAGAAGAGTGGAACCTCATTTTCCAAGTCACTGGAAGGGGAGCTTGACGTATTAAAGGATCTGATTGATCGGCTGATGGATCTGACGAAGAAGGCTTTCGAGCGGCGCGACCTGGAGGCCGCCACCCAGATTGAGCCTCTCTCCAAGGTCACCATCCAGCTTCTGGAGCACCTGAAGAAGAACCACTTAAAGCGCATGAGCGCCGGTGAATGCGACATGCTCGCAGACGCCTACTTCTCCAACCTGATGGTGGAATGTCACCGCATCGCGGGCGGCTGCTCCAACGTGGGCATCGCCACCGTGGTTCGTATCCAGCCGGACCTGGCCGACCACGAGCACCGCTATTATGAAGGGCTGATGACGAGTGGGGATACGACCTTCATGAATGTCTATGAGACCGCGTACAACGAGTATATGGAGCGTTTAAACGCCGTCGATCAGATCTAGTTATTCGATCAGTCCCTGACTGTTGTTTAGGAGTGTGGCGGAGTACAAAAACAGCACGTCCTGGTTGGTGAAGCGCATATACCGGCGGATAAAATCACGGGAGATATAGCGAAGGTCGATCAGCGTCACGCTCCTGTAGCTCCCCGCCAGGAGCGGCGCGATCGAAGACCCGAAGGAATCGCGAAACACGACCAGATTTCTGTCGGTCTTTGCATTCGGATTCTCCAGCCGGAGGAAGGCTTTGGCCCCACCCAGGAACAAAGTATAGGCATCGCGAGGGTCGCAGTTTTCGGGATCGTACACCGGAATCACGGTGCTGGTGTCATAATCCCGCACCTCCAACTGGTCCAGGTAAGTGCCTGTGAGATACTGTATACTTTCCGGTTCATAGGGGAAAGCCGCCTGCTTTGCATAAACTCCGGTAAACGGGGCATACGTTTCGATCTGAAATGCGCTTTCCTCCTCCGGGGCAGCCGCTCCCATTGCCAAAAGAAGCGTTTCGGCAGCCGGAAGCAGCCGATCCTGTCTCCAGTGGCTGTCCGTGCGGTAATAGTCTTCCAAGGTAAGGGAATCTTTTAGTGAAATATACTCTGCTCCCGGGATACTATCAGCAAAACGGTTTTCCATATCCGAAAAATCCATCACAGGAAAACCTTCCGCTGAAAGAAAAAAGCTCTTATCCGGAATCACGGCCGCATACAGACGGCAATCGCTGTTCTTTAAGTACTGCTCATACACAGCCTGAAACCGCTCCCCCGCATACGCCAGGGAAGCTGTGTTCACCTGCTTTTCCAGCTTGATGATCGAACCCTCAAAGAGCACATATCCATTATTCTCCCATTCCTTTAAAACATCCTTTTGCCAGACAGCCTTCATCATCCGGAAGAACTCTCTCCCCGGAAAGTGATCCGCCATATACGTGTCCAGCTCCGAAAAGAAACGGCCATCCAAAAGCGTATCCAGACTGACAGACGGCGGAGTCGAAAGTGGCCTGCGTTCCGCCTCCGAATAGGTTTCTTTCGGAAGGATCAGTAAAAGGATGCTGCCCAGCATCAGGATCAGCGTAAACAGAATGCTGATTAAAATCGAAGGTATTTTTTTCATAAAAACCACCGTGCGGCCTTACGGCCGCGACACATCATATGATATCGCCCTCATGCGCTGCTACACGCCATATGATATCATCCTTACGCGCTGCTACACTACCCATGAATATCAGAAGCGGAAGTATAAAAACGGTGAAAAACTCCCGTCCACCAGATACGCCGTGACCAGAATTAGCACAGCGACCAGAAAACATACCGAAAGTACCAGGGACAGCATTCTCCCCGCCCGCGTTTTCGTTATGGCATCCCACGCCTTGTGCAAAAGCGGGGTCGCCCCAATTGCTGATGCCAGCAGGGTCACGACACTGTTTTTGAGCAGATAAGCGCTCTCACTGCTCCACAACGGAGCCGTAAACATTTTTCCAAACTGATTGAGCGCCAGCTCGAAGCTTGGAAAGCGGAACCAGACAAAAATGAGAATGGCCGCGATCAGGACGCCCAGATGTCTGGGTAGCGTTTCCCCAAGAGGATTCGTTCTTTCCAGAGGATCTTTTCTTTCCAGTGGATCTTTTCTTTCCAGTGGATCCTTTCTTTCCAGTGGATCCTTTCTTTCCAGTGGATCCTTTCTTTCCAGTGGATCTTTTCTCTCCCGTGAGTTCTTGCCCGCCATAGGATCCTTGCCCTCCATAGAATCCCTGCTCCCCAGGGAACTCTTCTCTCCAAGAGACGCCTCCAGACAAAGCAGCACTCCAAAGGATAACCCCCACAGCGCGAAGTTCCAGCCTGCGCCGTGCCACAAACCGGTGAGCCCCCATACGATTAGAAGGTTTCTTATATGGCGAACCCGCCCTTCTCTGCTGCCTCCCATCGGAATGTACACATAATCCCGAAACCAGCTGCCCAGCGATATGTGCCACCTTCTCCAGAATTCCCGAATGGAGCCGCTAATGAGCGGGTAGTTGAAGTTTTCCGGAATGTCAAAGCCAAAGCATTTTCCCAGGCCGATGGCCATATCGCTGTACCCGGAAAAATCAAAATAGACGTACAGCAGATAGGCGGCGCTCTCCGCCCAGGCAAGCACGGCAGATGGCTCTCTTACGGCAGCCGCTGCCGTGCAGAACGCAAACAGCCGGTCCGCCACAAGCACCTTTTTGCCAAGCCCGATAGTAAATCGAATGACACCCGCACTATAATTCTCAAAAGAATGCTTCCTCGCCTTAAGCGCATCCTTTACCGCGTCATATCGCACGATGGGGCCAGCGATCAGCTGCGGAAAGAAGGACACATAGGTGGCAAACCGAATGAGATTCCTCTCTGCCGGATAGGTGCCCCGGTACACATCGACCACATAGCTGATACACTGAAAGCTATAAAAACTGATCCCGATGGGAAGCGCCAGATGAAGTGGCCTCAGGATTTTCCCTCCGCCCACCGCATTGATGGTATCTGCCACAAGATCGGCATACTTAAAAAACCCCAAAAGCCCCAGGGCGATCAAAAGGAACACTGCCAGTGTGATTTTCCGATATTGGGGGCTTAAAGCAACGTCGCTTTTCGCATCCTTTGCAGCAACAAGGCTACGATCTTCCTGTGCTTCCTTTGTAGCAACAAGACCCCGATCTTCCTTTTCTTCCTTCGCAGCAGAAAAGCCCCGATCTTCCTGTCCCAACCATCTGCCTGCCAGATAGGACAAAAGAATCATCCCCAACATAAGAAAGAGATACCTGCCAGAGCCGGCAAAATAGAAAACCAGGCTGGCCGCCAGAAGCAGCAGGTTCTTCCCCTTGTCTGGCATCAGAATATACAGGAGCAGTGTCGCTGGCAAGAATAGATATAAAAATAGTAAACTTGAGAAAACCATACGTTTGCCCTATCCGGTAGGGCTGCCGCACACAGCCGAATAAATAGAAGGGCGTCAGAAACTTTCTGACGCCCGCACGTGTCTTAATTTGTACGACAGTCCCTATGTTGCGTAGATACCCGGCTCCATACTGGAACGCTTTACTGGTTCGTCCCCTCCGAGCACATCATAAACAGAACCAACTGACCATCCACTTCGGAAATCTTTGTATCTGCGCCTACGCAGACATTCCAGGCAAGATTGGCATTGTCCTCCAGCATCTTCGCAAAGGCTGCCGTATCCGCTCCCTCCGCAAGCTTAAAGACATACGCGATGTTCGTGTTGGGCATCATCATGGGAGAAAGGACTGCGCCTTCCTCAAAGCCCTTGATCTCCACCGTCTTCTCAAAGTCTCCAAACCCTGTCAGCCGGCCTTCCTCCACAGCCATCGGGATAAAGCTGGTAAACTTCTGGTGATTAGAGAAATACTCCACAATCTCAAGCGGAGATGCCTCCGGGTTCTCCTTTACGAATGCATGGAACATCTCTACAAAATCCCGGATCTTCCCGGCAAGAGGTCCATTCACCGGCATCATGCCCTCCGGATAAAACGCCACAAAGGCCTTTCCTTCCGCCACAACCGACAGCGTCTTGAGCGTGCCATCCTCCAGATAGTATGGATCGATCGCCTTTTTGAAAGACTCTCCAAGCGCTTCCTGATCCGTGCCTTCCTCCGGGACAATCACATACACAACCGCATTGGAACCCGTTATGTAATCCGCTATACACCAGGCTTCCTTCACGCCTTCCGGTTTAAATTCATAATTTAAAGCCGGATAGTACCATTCGGTACTCTGTTTCGTAAACATACGGAAATAGGGATTCTCCAGCATGGCGTCACACATCTGCTCCGCGTTTTTATCCTTATTTTCCGCTGCAAAGCTTTTCAGAAACGCCTCCATGTCAAGCGGTTTGTCTTCGGCAGGCTCTTCAGGCGCGCCCGGTGTCTCGGTGGCAGCCCCTGCCGGTTCGGTCTCATTTGCTCCTGCTGCTGGTGTCTCAGTTCCAGCCCCAGCCGGACCACTTTCCCCCGGAACTTCTACAACTGACGAGGGTGTCTCACCCCCCTGGCTTCCCGGTTGCACTGTCCCTTCGCAGGCGACCAGCGCAGACGCACAGAGTACGATACTAAGTAGCAGGCAAATTCCTTTTTTCATTGATGAACTCCTTTCATTTACGCCTCTCACTTAAGTCTTTTTGTTTCTGTCATAATTGATTCTTCCTTTTTGCGGCAGGGGCAGTTTCTCTGTCAGACTATCTGACAGAGAAACAAACATCTGGCCGGAGCCTCCCCCTTCCCTTTCCTACAATATCGCAGACAGAAATCCTGAAAGCCGGTCACAAAAAAAGAGCAAAAACTTTTCATTTTCGTTAGAAAGTTCTTACTCTCTTCAAAATTCATATTAGATGGCACATTTCACCACACAGAATAGACCTTACAGATTGCCTCCACTCCTATATAGGTTAGGAAAGCCAATGCATTAACCGATCCCAAGAAACCGTCTGATCAGGTACAGCACCAGCAAATGTCCCGGATAGAACAGATAAAACAGCCACTTGAGCCCCTTACCGCGCTTTCCGTTGTACATCAGGATCGGAATCAAACTCAAACCCGTAAAAATGTAATACCCCACGGTGCGGGTAATGGAAAGGAACAGGACACCTGCCACCTCTCGAAACGGCCATTTATGATTTCTTAAAACATAGAAAATAAAGACTGTCAGTACGCCAAAGAACGTGTAATCCGTTCTGAGAAGCAAAGCGATGACCGCAAACAGAAGCACAAACCCGAACCCGGCCAGCATCATCAGATAATCCGGCTTCTCTTCCATCTCGGTTCCCTTGGCGACCCGGTCGTACAGCATCAACGCCAGCACGGCCAGGAAAAACGTGAGCATGATGTTCTGGTGCTCGAACCCGATCTTGCCAAAAAAGGCCAGATCAAACGGGATCTCACTGATCAGCGCGAAAATGCCCAGGCGCGCGAGGTACTTTTTCTGATCACTGGTATGCGAATACCCCTCTGCAATACAAAAAGCAAAAACGGGCATGGCGATTCGCCCGAGCACCCGGAAAACAGCCAAATTCGGGAAAAAGAGATCTCCCACATGATCAAGCACCATGCAGACCATGGCGATGATCTTTAAGACCGTCCCGTCCAGAATGCGAATTTTCTCCAATTGTTTCATTTGTCCCAAACCCCTTCATGTAATCTTCTGTACTCAAGGCTCAAGCGTTTAAAAATCCCAGAAACTCATCAAACAGATTAAACAGCATATCCCCGGAGCAAACCGGCAGCTCCGCCGTGCTGCCCGGGAGAGTAACCCATTTGTACAGATCCGTGGCCCTCGTCAGCACCAGGGCCGGAATGACCTCATAGTCCTCGCCGAATAGAACGTCCAGATACCGGGCATATTTGACCGCCTGCAGCTCTTCCTCCGGATCGATTTCATCCTTCATTTTAAATTCCAGGGAAAAAACGCGATTCTCCGTGATGACCAGCACGTCCGCGTAAATCCGGATATACCGGGATCGTTTGATGCGAAGCTCAAACGCTATCTCCCAGGAGGAGACATCCACCCCATCAAGGTCCCGCATGAGTCCGAGCATGACCTCCCTGGTATCCCGAAACGAATGGAACAATCCCCTTGTATCGTTTAAGTTCCGGCCGATCTGCCGGCACCCGTCAAGGAGCTCCGAAAACCACTCCTCCTCGGGCTCATTCAGAAACCTCTGCACGCTCCCGTAATAGCCGCAGAAGTCCCCCAGCCCTGTATGCGGCCGTTTTTGCCGGATCAGCCCATGCCACTGAAACTCGCTGTCCTGGTAGCACAAGTCATGAATAAACGGCTTGCTGTAAAGAAGATGGTTAATCTCCTCCCTCGTCACGCCGATCTCTCTGGCAATATCCCTGGCCTTGATCCCGTCGTGGCGGCAGATGACCGCGTACATTTTCCTCTCAGTTTCATCCATTTATTCCACATCCAGAAGCGAAACCGCCTCATCCAGGCCGCCGACTGCCGTCTCCAGCTCGGCGCTTACGTTCTTTAAAAGCTCCTGTACGTTCTTTCCTGCGAATTCTTCCTTTCCCTCTTCTGCCATAGCAGACAGGCTGTTCTTTGCGTCTTCCAGTACATTAATCATGACAAGCAGCTTATCGATTGCGTTCATTTTTTCTCCTCTTTTTTGTCGGCTTATGCCGGATTCTTTATAAACGCGGCGCGAGTGAGCAAAGCGCAAAGCGACGCGCTTGCTTTCACAACACGTGAATTCTTACAGCGTATGATGACGGAGCTATTATAGTAGAAAAGTCTCATTCCTGCAACACGATTCTGCGCTTCTTGCAGAGCTGTATCACATCACGAAGGGATATACTTCTTTCCGATTTTGGTGTATACTACCCTGGTAACTACCCACCTGCAAGGAGGACTACCACATGGACATCATACAGAAGCTGCGCTCTAACCTGGCCGTTCACATTATCGGATCCGTCATTCTGCTTCTAGTCATTTTTGGCCTGATCGTCAGCACCGTTGGCTATATCAGCTTCGATAACGCCATCCGGCACGAATACGCCGTTACCACCTATCATATAGCGGACACCGCCGCAGCAGTCGTAAACGGGGACCATCTGGAGGATTACCTTGCTGGAGAGAGAAAAGAAGAATATTTCGAGACGAAACGCGCTCTGGACATCTACTGCCATAAAATCAACGTTTCCCTGATCTATGTCATTCTGGTAGATAGAAGTGATTACGGCCGCTTTGTATCCGTTCTTAACCCGGTAAACAATAACGTGGACAACACAGCCTATACGGAATGGGAACTGGGGTATCAACGGAACACAACCAATGACGAATACCGTCAGAAGTATCGCGCCATCTACGAGCAGGAGGCTCCCTACGAAACCGTCTACCGCATTCATACGACGGATGGGCAGCATCCGCACATCACCACGCTGGCTCCCGTAAAAAAATCGGACGGCAGTGTAGCCGCCATCCTGTGCGTGCAGCGCCCCGTGCGGGAAATCCGCGATACGACACGGCCGTACCTAATCATCATCGCCTGTACGACGGCACTCCTGGCCCTCGTCGCCTCCCTGTCCGCAGCCTTCCTGATCCGGAAGCAGTTTGTTGTTCCGCTTCAGAGAGTCTCGGAAGAAGCCACCCGTTTTGCCCGGGAAAACACCAAAGGCGAGGAGCTCGGCGTGATCAGCCGCTATCAGGAACTCCTGAATCTGGCCAAATCCATCGACACCATGGAGACGGACATGATCCGCTACATGGAAAATCTGACCACCATCACGGCAGAAAAGGAACGCATCGGGGCCGAGCTTTCCCTGGCCAGCAGAATTCAGGAAAACTCCATTCCCACCATCTTCCCGCCCTTCCCGGAGCGCTCCGAGTTTGATCTCTACGCCTCCATGGACGCGGCCAGACAAGTGGGCGGCGATTTCTACAATTTCCTCCTGCTGGATGATGACCATCTCGCCCTGGTCATCGGGGATGTGTCCGGAAAGGGCATTCCGGCTGCGCTGTTCATGATGGTTTCGAACATTCTGATCACCGAGCGGGCCCGCATGGGCGGTTCCCCGTCCGAAATTCTGACCTTCGTCAACCACGAACTGTGCGCGCACAACACAGCGGAGATGTTTGTAACCGTCTGGCTGGGAATTCTGGAAATCTCCACCGGCAAGCTGACCGCTGTCAGCGCCGGCCACGAGTACCCTGTGCTTAAGACTGCCGACGGTCCGTTCGAACTTGTGAAAGATAAACACGGCTTCGTGATAGGCGGCATGGACATGGTTCGCTATAAGGATTATGAGCTCCAGCTCACCCCCGGCTCCAAGTTGTTCATCTACACAGATGGCGTTCCGGAGGCAACCGACGCCCACAATGAAATGTTTGGAACGGAGCGGATGCTCGCTGCTTTAAACAGTCACCCAGAAGCCTCTCCAAGGCAGCTTCTGCAAAATGTTCGCGCATCTGTTGACGCGTTCGTGCAGGACGCGGAGCAGTTTGATGACCTGACGATGCTGTGCCTGGAATACAAAGGAGTCCAGTAAAACCAAAAAGCCGGATGCCATTTTACATGACATCCGGTTTCTTTATTCGTCAAATAAGTGCCGCAGGATCTGCTCCCGGTTGTTGATGAACATCTCCGTGATCTGATAGCTCTCCGTGTCCTCATAGCTGCAGGCATGCACCGGTCCTCCGTCAAAGGACAGGATTTCCGCATCCGGAAGCGCGAGGAGGATCGGCGAGTGCGTCACAATAATAAACTGCGATGCAGCCCCGGCGCACCGGGCGATCTCCAGCATCAGGGAAAGCTGCCGTTGAGGCGAAAGCGCAGCCTCCGGCTCGTCCAAAAGATAAATGCCGTTGTCCTTGAAATTGCTCTGCGCCATCTGAAGGAAGCTCTCCCCATGAGACCTTTCATGGAAATGCTGCGGTCTTCCGCCCGGCCCCCGGCTGTACTCCTCTTCCGCCGTCGCCACGTTGTAAAAGCTCTCGGCGCGAAGAAAATATCCCCACCCCGGTTTGTAAAGCCCCTTGCTTAAGCGAATAGCCTCCCACAGCCCGGAATGGGAATCATACGTCGAAAAGCGGTAGTTTCTGGTTCCCCCCTCCGGGTTAAAACCATAGGCTACCGCAATCGCTTCTAAGAGGGTGGATTTTCCGCTTCCGTTTTCACCGACAAAAAACGTGACCGGCTTATGAAACTCGAGCGTCTTCATTCCCGCAATGGCCTCAATCTCTCTTAAATAGCTATCTCGGGCAATCTTATCCCAGTCAATGGTTAAGCCCCGAAGAAAAAGCAGTAGTTCACTTCTCTCTGCCATGCGCACTCCTCCCAGGCAGTTTTTCTTTCTTATTTGCCATCCTCATCACTCCCAGGCCGTTCTCTTTCTTATTTGCCATCCTCGCCATACCCAGACGGGGAATTCATCCCATTTCAAACACCAAAATCCGCTCCCGGCTGTCCCCTGGGAACAAATCCTCGCAGCTGATTTCGTCTGCGAACATCAATTCTTCTCTTGTCAAAAGGTACGGGACATATTCGTCTGAAGGATAATAAAAGAACAGCAGCAGCTCCCTGGGGTTTTCATACCAAGATACCAGCACGCGGCTCATCACCTTTTTCAGGATTTCCACGGAAAAAGGATTAAAAAAATAGAGCCGGTCCACGTCCGAGGGAACATCAAAATCCTCGGCCGCAGTCCGAACCAGCTCCACCCTGCCGCCGGAGATGCCGCTTTCCTTGTTCTGCATGGCACGGTCGTAGATCCGTTCCTCATATTCCACGCCGATGCACCGGCACTTAACCTGAAAGGCCAGGTAGAAATCCACCCGGCCTTTCCCGCAGCCGTAATCCAGCAGTTTATTTTTCTTGGTCAGATAACCACTTCGCGCAAGTCTCTCCAGCACCTCATAGGGCGTAGGCTCATACGGGTAGCGGAACGTGTCGGAATGACTGTCGTCCCGCCCGGTGGTATGAATTTTCAGAAGTTTATCGTATTGTGTATCACTCATTTTCAGAAAAGAAATGCCCTTTTGCGTAGGCAAACGATTCGTTGAACTTCCGGATCGCCTCCTGGCTTGTCGGATGATCCGGCTCCATCATGTCAAACGCATGATACATTCCCTCATATACATCCGCCTGTGCCTCCACGCCCGCTTTCTTCAGATTTTCGACATAGGCAAGCGTTTCATCCAAAAACGGCTCAGCCGTGCACACAAAGGTATAGCAAGGCTGAAGGTTTCGATAATCCGTCTGTCTGGCCGGGGCCGCGTACGGCGACACTTCCTTTTTCGCATCCTTCCGCAGATACATGTACCAGGCCTGATGGTTTCGCCGGGTATTCCAGATTTTCGCATGATTGTTCCGCGACGATTCCGTGTCGAAATTGTCGATCATGGGGTAAAGCGGCATCTGAAAGGCCACATTCACCTCTTTCTTATCCCGTGCCAACATGCACACGGCCGCTGTCAGCCCGCCGCCGGCGCTCTCTCCGCCGACCATCAGTTGATTCGGGTTGATCCCCAACTCCGCGGCATGCGCCTTCATGTACCGAAGCGCTTCATAGCACTCATTCAGCGCAGTCGGATACGGATAACGAAACGACAGATGATACCCAACGGAAATGACAACCGCGCCGTGGTTTCTCACCAGGTCCGCCGCCCGGCCCATAAAGGCCATCTCTTTCATGCCGGTCATATATCCGCCGCCATGAATCCAAAGCACCCCCGGCGCTCCCTGCGGCGCTTCGGGCGGTGTCAGAATCAGGAGTTTTACTTTCCTGCCAGCGACCGAAATAGAAACCGTGCGGCTTCTGATCCCCTTTTTACTAAAACGAATCATATTTCACATGCCATCCCGTACATTAATGTGTATGCAACAATACTGCACAGTTTCGCTGCATGCATTATCTCTTTTCGGCTGTCATCTCTGCTGTCAAAAGCGTCTGCATCATGCCCAGGTTTGCGAAATGATCGGTCTTGGCAGCAGCGTTTTCCAGAAATTCCTTGAGCTCTCTCTTCTTGGCCAGCTTGTCATCGATCCGGTACATGTACAGGTGTCCATAGCGGTTCGACATGTTGACCAGGTTCACGCCGCCCGGAGTCATATTCCTCTGCAGATCCCCTTCCTCAATTTCCTTGGAATCCGAGAAATATCCCCACATATACGTGGGCCAGCCAGTCTGCTCGTCATACGACTGGATAAAGAGCTGATGCGTACCCAGATTGAGCCCCTGTCTCTCGCGTTTGTGCGCGCCATAGAAGGCAACCAGATCCATCGTATCGATGTGATTGTCATTCTCCGCGGACTTGATCATTTTGGAGGTATAGTATCTCCAGTCCGTGGGACGCTCCACCAGATCCCCGTCGGCATCGCAGGACCAGATGTTGCTGGCCGTCACATCGTAATCGTAGTAGTTCTGATCAAAGTTGGCGCATCCTAAGCGGACCTCGCCATCCACCTTTTTGTGAATCATCAGCCAGTTGCCCTTCAGCATATACCGGGGATTCTCCCGGATCCACTGGCATCTGTGCCAGCCCTGGAACAGCTTGTACAGCACACCAAACAGCACGCCGATCGATACAAGCTGAAGCAGATAATTGCCCAGCCATGCCGTCACGCCCTTCTCCACCAGAAATGTTCCCGCCGGAAACTGCAAAAGCCACGCGTCCAGATTGGCTACCTGCTGCTGTACAAAATTCTGCAGCTTATTAATCTGCGGCAGCAGAATCGGCAGCACGCCCAGAAACCACACGGTGAACAGGCGATGCGTCGAATTGTACTCTTTACAGCTTTCGCTCTCTGCGGTTCTCTTGTCCCAATGGATGCCCTGAAACCGGAAAAATGCCTTCAACTTTCCTATCATACTTTCTCCTCCTCATTCTTCTGTCACAAATGTACAAGTAACTTTTCTTGTAGTATAACCCATCTGCCCGCCCCAAACAATACCGAAAATCTATTTCTTCTTGCCTGTGATCTGCTATGTCATTGTTATCTTCCCGGTCAGGTACCCCGTCAAAAAGTGGCCGAGGCAGCGATCAAGTTGTTGTGGTCATGCGTAAGGAGGCCTTAAACGTCGGGAAGATTTCCGGCAGATATGGGATCTTCGGGTAGTACCACTAACGACAGCGAAGCCCTGCACATCCGCCGGGGCACATTTCGGAACCCCGTCTGATGACGGTGTTCCTCTTAGTGCCCCTGAAATCGCGGTAGCTGAAATACCACGATTTCGCGGAAGTGCAGGGCTTCGCTGCCATAAGTGGTACTTTCCCCTTGCTCCCACCATCTGCCTGGAAATTCTCCGCCGACGCCTAGGGCCTCCTCATGCATGACAGCAACTGGCTCTATTGCTGCCTCAGCCACTTTTTGACAAGCTATTGCGCAAATATAGCACGTGTTCATGGACTTGGCTATGTCTCAGGTCGCCGTGCTGCACCATTGAAGGTCTGGAAAACGCAGGCAAGACCCACAAACAAGCTAATGCCTACGCCTGACAAACATCTTGGCAGGCTTATTTACGTATTGAATCACAATGACATAGCAGGTCATTTGCTTAGTGGTCTGTGTAGGTGAAGTGCATCCAGTCCGTATATGGCTCGCCCCAGTCGCCACCCCAATAGAAGCCATGCTTCTTCCAGATGTCTACAACTTCCTGGCTGATGTAATACGGGCTTGTCTCATCCGGTGTCGTTCCCCAGGAAATGTGCGGGTTCACATCCCAGTTCAGGTCAATACAGACCCCATAGCTATGGTGGGAAAGTGCGTGCGTTCCGGTGCCGTTGTTCATGCGCCGATATCCATAGCACCCCACCTGAGAGATCGGAAACTTTGCCTCCTTCATCTCCTCGAAGATGACGGCAATTTCCGTCGCCAGCCTTGGATGACAGGTAATCTCCGCGTCCTTTGTCGAGCCATCTTCCTGGTAGAGCGGCACCGTGACCGTTATCATCATCCGGCGCATGCCTGCTTCATCCTCAGGCACGCCGTCCGGAAACAGCCACCACATCCGAAGCGAGATGGGGATTTCACTCGCCATGCCCTCCGGGATCGAGTCGGCAAGTTTTTTGTAATACGCAGGATCCCAGCCGTTTTCAGCAGATGGATCCTCCGTCTGCGCAGGCAGGTTCCAGGCACCAATCAGGACGGATCTGACAACGCCAGAAAGTGTCGGCAGCGCAATCAGACCGATCAGCGCGGCTGTGATCAGCACCTTAAAGCGAAACTTTCGATCTTCTTTCATCCAGCGAAAGAAAACGCGAACCGGATCCTGCGCCTTGGCTTCATTGATGTGTGAGAGCTTTCGTCCTTCCACCTTGGACTCATCAGAATCCCAAGTTTTCTGCTCTTCCGTCTCGTTACTCTTCATCAGGTTTTTGCCCATCGTGCGCCTTCCACGCACACTCGGTTATCTTCATTCCCGTAAACTCCGCGGTGAAGCTGGAATCTTCCGGGCTGCAGGCGTAGATGCCAAACCGGATCGTTTTTGCGCCTTCCCACATGTGGGCTACGCGCATCTGGCTGAAATGGACGCCATCCGCCGAACACTCCACACAATAATCGTCCTCCCTGCGGCTGAAGCGATACCACATGGATTTGACATCCGCGGGGATCGCCGTCGTCGCCCAGTCCGAATACCCGTGGTTGGTCACCACCGATCCGAGATGCTGAAACTCTTCGTTCTCATATTCAATCGAGCCCTTGAGCCAGTTCTCCGAATCCAGGTACATGACAATGCCGCACTGGTCAAAGCGATGATGCGCGCCGGAGAAGTCCGTCTTTACAATAAAGCTGAAGAACTTCTCGTCCGTCTCCATCTGAAGAACGGGCGCATTATCATTCCGAAAATGATAGTAGGTGCGCTGCCACAGATCCGTGTGCGGTTCAGTCGTGATCGTAATTTTTTCATCGGAAACGCAGCTCTTCGCAGGCTTCCTTGTCCATTTCCATTCCATAATCATACATCTCCTCTTACAATGATATTCTAACGACTTGATATCTATTTTTGTTGATATTCTTAACTCAGTCGCAGTATTTCTTTGTGTATTCCAACTTTCTGCAAAGAATGTCCCTTTACAAAAAAGAACTTCTTTGATATTCTTTGCAGACGGGGAAAGGGGTATTGATCTAAATATTTAGAGATAATACCATGCAAAGTAAACTTTTTACCCAAGTTTCATCTACACCCACCTACAACAGTATGTACAAACGGAGGTAAAAACATGAAATCACAGAAGATTACAGTTGCCGGCGGCGGCGTACTTGGCACGCAGATTGGCCTGATGTGCGCGTATGCCGGAAAGGATGTCACTTTCTGGCTTCGTTCCGAGAGTTCCATCGGACGAACCCAGCCGAAGATTGAGCGTTACTCGAACCTCATGCTGGAGGATCTCGCAAAGGCGAAGGCCTTAGTCGGAAGCCCCATGGGTGCTTTCGTCTACCCGAAGGGCCTGATCCGCGACTGGAAGAGCGCGACAGCAGAAAGCATCGACGCGCTGATTGAAACCGCGAAGAAGAATTTTGCCGAACATGTTCACATCGAGCTCGATCTGGCCAAGGCCGTCGCGGATGCGGACATCGTCATCGAATCCATGACGGAAAATCCGGAAGCCAAGATCGGCATGTACAACGCATTAAAGGATGTGATGCCGGAGAAGACACTGCTCTTTACAAACTCCTCGACCATGCTCCCCAGCACGTTCCAGTCCTACACCGGTCGCCCGGAAAAGTACTGCGCGGTTCATTTCGCAAACACGATCTGGAAGAACAACACCGCGGAGATCATGGGCCACGCCGGCACCTCCGAGGAAACCTTTAAGGCTGCTGTTGCTTTCGCGGATGAGATCAACATGATTCCGTTAGAGCTTCACAAGGAACAGCCCGGTTATATCTTAAACTCCATGCTTGTTCCGTTCTTAAGCGCTGCGCAGGCTCTGTGGGCGAACGGTGTCGCCGACGTTCCGACAATCGATAAGACCTGGGAGCTGGCCACCGGCGCACCGGCAGGTCCGTTCAAGATTCTGGACATTGTCGGCCTGGAGACCGCCTACAACATCAACCAGATGAAGCCGGATGCTCAGGTAGAGGGCAGCCTTACGAACCGCCTTGGCAAGCTTCTGAAGGAGAAGATCGACAAGGGCGAGACCGGTGTGAACGCCGGTAAGGGATTCTACGATTATACCAAATAGGCAAATCCAAGAGAGGATCCATGACATGAGTTAAAAAACTCATATTCAAAACACTGTATTCGAGTGGCAGTAAAATGAGGCATACCACTTTGCAAGCGAATGTAGGCAGAGGAAATGCCTCATTTTTGTTGCCGTAATACAGCCTTAAGGATGCCAGAATGTCATCTGCGTTGCAGGTCTGCTTCCAGCGGGAAATGCGCCAACGCCGCATTTTTATAATTCTCATCCTCCGTCACTTCCCGAATCACCTGGATAAATGAGGGAATCTCAATCTCCTCCGTCTCATCGGACATCTCGACTTCCATAATCGCCTGATCCTTCCAGAACGGATACAGATCAATTTCATAGTACGTGTTATTCATCGTGAGGCAATACCGCGTCTTCCGGATCGGATGGCAGGCAGGGTCACTTTCCATCAGGAGCCTTAAGTATTCCCGCTCCGTGAGGCGCCGTTCGATCTCCACGCGCTTCATGCCGTTCACCGGCTGCTTGATGGTTTCATAGTACAGATAGTGCCCATCTTCTCCGCGCTGTCGGATCCGGCGCTCCGACCCGGGTTCCGCCTTCAGATAGGTCTGAATGATATCCACCCGGCGGCAGTTTTCCTTCTGTTCCAGGAGGGAAACATCCGGGTACGCAATCAGGAACTTGCGCTCGATCTCAAACGGCTCCGGCTCCCCTAAAAACGCGGCAATCTCCGAAAGCAGGCGTTTGATTTTCAGTTCGAAGCTGCTGCGATTGTCGATCACACGAAGGTGCGGATGCCCCGTCCACGCGGCGATCAACTTATCGTCAAGCAAAGCAGCCTCCTCGGGTGTCTCCGTGCGCGCGCCATTGTTGGCGGTGGTGTAGAATTCGACAGCGCCTTTGGCTGCAGTTACCAGATGGAATACTGCGTCATAACTATCCCTTAACTCCACCTCGTTTTCATTCAGCCCCTGCAAAAGCGTCTGAAACTCCGCCGGCGTGATATAGGCCTTGCTGTCCAAAGCCCCGCGATCACAGACGATCAGAACTTTTTCGGCGTCCATGGTGCGAGCAGCTTCTTCAAACGCCCTCTCTTTGGCATTCTGCAGTTTCAGCAGACAGGTCTGGAAGGACACCCGGTCCCGGCAGGTCCAAGGCGCAATGCCGCCCGTAATCAGCTCGGTAGCGGTCTCCGGGACGAACAGAACCCTGTACCCTTTCTCGGAAAACGTTTTCTGGATCCGGCTCATGGCGGTGGTTTTTCCCGCGCACGGGCCGCCGGTAATCACAATCTTCGTCAGTTTCATGTGCTTACTCCTTTTATGAATGCCTGATTTGGATGAACTACACCAAAATTTTCTTATAGCACAAATTATGAGGCCTTAGCATAACCAGCGTTCCGAAAATCACTTCTCCGTACACTCCAGATACTCCCGAATCTCATCCAGCGCATTCAGGCAGTCCTGATACCCGATCCAGTAAAGCTCTCCCAGCTTTTCCATGTTGCGCTCCAGCCGGGACACCTCCACGGGCTTAGACGGGGCAAAGCGCAGCAGCCGCCCGGCCGCGTGAAGCGCCTCGATCTCCTCGCACTGCCGGTTGTAATCCAGGTTGCTGACGGAGAGCTTTTCCGCAAAGGCCGGGTACTTTTTATAGATGCGCGTCGCCGATTTGGAGACCTTCTCCGCCTTTCGATACGCGCTCTCTCTTGTCCGTATGACCAGGATTTTGGAGAAGCCTTCCTGAAGGGCCCATTCGTACGGGATTTTGCAGGCACACCCGCCGTCTAAATGAGGCACGTTATCGATCATCACCATCGGGGAGATGTACGGCATGGTGGCCGACGCGCGCACCGCCTGCATGATATCGCTGCATTTGCCTTTCTCAAAATACGCGGCTTCCCCGGTCTCGCAGTTTGTGGCCACGGCGATAAACCGCTGCTCCTCCCGGTTAAAGCGCTCCCAATTGAGAGGTTCCAAAACGCCCCGGTCCTCCACCAGAAAGCCGATGTCTAAAAGGCTGTGGCTTTTCAGCACCGCCTTCGTGCCCACGTAGCGGCTGTCCCGCCGGTAGGTTAAGTTGGTGCGCGCGGACCGGCCAATCTGTCCCGCCACATAATTCATGCCGCTTAACGCCCCGGCAGACACCCCGATCACGCAGGACAGATTCAGGTCATTTTGCATCATGGCATCCAGAAAGCCCTGGGTATACAGTCCGCGGAAAGCGCCGCCCTCCAGGACAAGACAGCCGGGGATCAGCGTCTCCGAAGCCAGCCCACCGGGGATCTCCGACAGCCGGGAATAGACCACCGGGCCTTTGGCAAACAGTTTCCTTCTCTGAGACCTTCTTCCTTTCTTCGATGACTGAGCCTTCTTCACCGGCTTGACTGATTTTAATGCATTGACAACCTTTAACGCTTTGAATTCTTTTCTCATAGTTTCCTCTGCGATTTCATGGATAGTGTAGCAGCCATAGCGCTGCGTGTTTTTTTATACTTGCGGTACATCCACCGCAATTTCTGCTTCCGACAGCCGATCAGCTTCGTTTCTTTCCCTTCCACAGTAAAAACGCCAGCAGAAGCGCCAGGTATACAAAGCAAATGGCGATGACAACATATAAAAGGACATCACTCTTCGGCGCCATTCCCACCAGAATCAGCACCGGGAAGCCGAACCCTATTCCGAAGGAACTCCCCAGCACCAGGTTGTTCGCGGCAGGCGTGCGGTAATCCGGATCGATCTCCCGAAGAAGAAGCACGCCGGAGGAGATGGTTCCGGTCAGCATACCGAACATGCTAAACAGCCCCTCATAGTAATACGTCGGATAAATTTTCCGACACATCCAGGCCAGATAGACCCACGTCGCGACCGTTCCCGCCACGGTGAGGAGAAGAAACGGCACCCACAGTCCGGAAAGCTCCTCAATCCGGATGGAGGCGATGCCCGCCACGATCATCAGGTCAAAGGCCAGGCCGCTGATGCGGTTAAGCAGATAATTGTTCTGATATTGATGTTCCATAAAGTGCAGGCTTTTCATCTTGGAAAGGAACAGCTTCACGAGAAGCGCCATGAGTGATCCAAGGATGAAATTGAAGCCCCACAAAAGAGAATTCACGGTATTGCCCGCCCCCGGGCTGATCGCGCTGATCCCGCTTGTCACGCCCCAGGTAAACAGAAACGTCATCAGGTAGGTGATCAGGATCAACGCCACCTGCATGGAAAGCCGGTCGAGAGATTCGCTAAGCGGCATTTCATCCAGGCTCTGGAAATAGTCCACCGTCACGGAGCCGGACAGCTCCTCGTGCTGGATTCTGGCAATCTTCCCTTTCCGCGCCAGAATATTGAGTGCAATCACGCCCACGAGGCACGCCACCAGATACCCGGAGGCCGCCAGGGAAAGACCAAAGCTGCGCCCGCCTTCAAAGCCGAGTCCTTCATAGGTGCTGCCGATGTTATTGGCCTGACCGGGGCCCTGCCCAAAGCCCATGGGGAGCAGGATGCCCGCCGCTTTAAACAGCGTGGGCATAACCGTCCACGCAAGTCCCAGCACCACCAGGCACCCGACAATCGCCTGCACCACATACACGCTGACGATCAGCGCGCCGCTCTTTGCGCCCACGAGCGCCGCATGGCGATCCGAGCCCCCTTCTTTTTGTACGCGCAGCGACATGGCGATAAAGCCGATGGCGATCCCATGGTAGGTGATCGTTTCCAGCATATCCGCGTCAAGCTTCAGTAACCCCGTGGAGCGAAGAAGAAGCAGCAGAAAGCCCGCCAGAACAGCCGTAGGCATCAGGCTTTTCCGGAAAAAGGAAAGCTTTCTTCGAAGTGTCTGCGCAAGCAAAATGGCCACCGCCACGATGCCAAGCTGAATGAGTCCGCTCCAGAGAGCCTGATTTGCCGCTGAGTAATCCATACTTTCCTCCTCTTAATTGTGAGCCTTCAATTGTATGCCTTATCCTTTGAACTATGCAGGAAACGAATTCTCGTTCCTTCCCTTGTCTAACAGGTGACGGATCACTGTCACATACTTGCGCGTGCAGCGCACTTCCTTTGATTTAATCTCAAAGTAGCGTCCTCCACAGCAGAAGTTAAAGGTCTGCGGGCCAAACAAGGCCGTGCCTGTGATGGCCTTGATCGGAAAGCTTTCGCCGCAGCACTCCAGCCGATCCGAAAAAAGCGTCATCTCTCCCCTTCCCAGCTCTGTCTCCTCATGCCGGTCCGGAAAGATTTCGTTTAGCACCATCTGGTCATCCGAAAAGTACGGCCCATTCCCGCCATCCGCCAGCGCCCGCAAGGCCTCCGTCTGGGCCTTGTCCCAGTCCGTGATATTGTCGTACGGCGCATGATCCCCTTCCAGGAAGCCATACTCTGTATACTTCACGCTAAAACCGCATTCGCAGGAAAATGTATCGCCTTCGCTGTGCAGCCGCCCAAACTGCCCGCAGACCGGGCAATAGCACAGCGCCGTCTCCATGTGCTCCGCCAGGTTTTTCCCTTTGTAGCGCACGGGGTTTTTCCTCTGCTGGGCATAGGCATCCACAAACAGATCGTCCCGGATGAGCGCGTTGATGTCCTCCACGCTCATGGCCTTCAGCTCTTCAGGTTTCAGCACATGCATCACGCGGCCTGTCATCTTTCCGATGCGCAGCCCGGCCCCGCACCAGCGAGGCGAGGTAAAATAGCCCCCATCCAGGCGGTAGGTAACCAGCGTCGCGCCGCTTGCGCGTGCCAGCTGCCCCGTGGACGCCTCGATCGGCCCCGTGAGTCCATTGTAGGACCGGTCTCCTTCCGCATAAAGCACCACGCTCACGCCCTCTTTCAGGCGCCGCATGGTTTTCCTCACCGCATCGGCTCCCATTCCGCCTTTTGTAAAGGGGATCGGTGCCATCAGGTACTGGATCACTCTCCCCGCAAATCCCATGCGAAAGACATGCTCCGTGGCGACAAAGGACACGTATTCCGGAAAAGCCGCCCCCAAAAACAGGGGATCCAGGTTCGTGTTGTGATTGCTCATGACAAGGAGTGGTCCTTTTTCCGTACAGACCTCATCGTCATAGTGGGTCAGTAGCTTCAGTAACGGTCTTCCGATCAGGCGCAGAAAACGCCAGGCCCATTTGTGTCTTCTCAGATGTTCCATAGTAAATCCCATGCGGCCTTACGGGCGCGCCACGCCATATAATATCGCCCCTTAAGCACCGCGGCGAAAATCCATTCGGGCTTCGTTGCTTTTTACATTATCTGTCCACTTCCGTCAGCTTCAGCGTTCTCACCGGCCGCAGAGCGATGACATTCACGATCACCGTAAAGAGGATCGTCGTGACGATGCCGATCCCCCAGGCGGCGGGGCTGACGCTCCGCTCAAACCGGATAAACGGCTGCTCCATAATGCGCACGATATGATAGGCAACATTCGATCCAATCGCGACGCCGGCTAACGTCCCCACGGCCGTAATCACCACGGTTTCCCGGATCATGTAGAGGATCACCTCCCGAACCGTAAATCCGTTGATCCGCATCACCGTCAGCTCCTGTTTCTTCTGCTGCACATAGAGATTGGTCAGGTTCATCTGCACGACCCCCGCCATCAAAACAGCCATCAGGATAAACAGGATCACCAGCGTGTGTAACACCCCGGTGGCGGACTCAAAAACTGCAAAATCCTCCTGGGCAAACACGATCTCTTCAAATCCGGGCACCTCCCGCAGCTGCTTTTCCCAGCTGCCTTCGCCCGCAATCAGGCCGCGCGTAAGAATAGCGTTGGCCGCCTGCGTCTCCCCAAAGGCCTGGCGAAATGCTTCCTGGCTCATCAGTATCTGCCGCCCGATATAGTTTTCAAAGATTCCGGCCACCCGGACGCGGGCCGTCTTCGTCCCGCCTAAGGCAATCTCCAGTTCGTCTCCGACAGAGAGGTCGTAGATTTCCGCCATCCGTCGCTGGATCAGGATACCCTCCCGCAGGCCAGCCGTTACGCTTTCATCATCCATGTCCGCCGGTCTGCTTTCTGCATCCGGTTCCGCAGAAAGTTTTGTCTCTTCCTGAACTGCCAGCGGAGTCCCCTTCTTCCAGTCGTACAGATGGAAAAACCGGCTGATCTCGCCTAAATCACCGCACCAGAAATCCGCCATCTGAAACTCGTTGATCTGATACGTAACCGTTCCCACAAACAGCTCGGCGCACTCTCCGCCCGCTTCTTCGACAATCCGGCGGATGCTTTCAGACGCGCCGTCTTTTTCCGCGTCAAACCGGATTCGCGCGTCATACTCCATGATGCGCTGGCTCTGCCCCTCAAAGGCTCCGTTTAAGGCGTGCCGGAACGTAAATCCGCTCACAATCAGCGTGCAGCACCCGGCCACCGAGACGGTCGTCACCACCACCCGTTTCAGATCTGTGCGCATATTTTGCATAATCAGGCGGGAATAGAGAGAACGCCGGTCTGCTTCGCTGCGCGGCCGCTTCTTCACGCCCACGGGGATGCGCGGGTTCATCAGGCTGACCACCGATTCGCGCAATAGCTTTCGGCACGCCAGATACACCGCGGCGGCGGATAAGCCAAGGCCCGCGAAAAAGACGATCGCGGTTGCCCCCCAGGCCAGATACGGACCTGTGATGTCAAACACGTAGTAGTTGTCATAGCTGTTTAAAATGTATCGCTCCAGCGGAAATCTCGCCGCGAGAACACCAAGGGTTGTGCCGATGGCAGTCGCAAGACACCCAAAGGCCAGGTACTTGGCAAAGATCTCCCGGTTCCATAACCCCAGCGCTTTGGCCGCCCCGACCAGACTTCGCTGTTCATCCACCATCTTGCTGACGGTGGCGAAAATCACCAGCGCGCCGATGAGCATAAACATCAGGGCAAAGGTTCCCTTCATGTTCTCCAGGCTCTCGGACCCAAAGCTCAGCTGCACCAGGCTGACATTGCCTTTCGCGTCCGCAATGATCCAACGGCACGAATCCAGCCCGCCGATCTCTTCGCGCAGCTTTTCCAGCTGCCGTTTTCCTTCTTCATATTCTAACAGGCCGGCCTGATAGGTCGCCTCCCCCTCTTCCAGGGTTTTGCGGCCTGCTTCAATTTTGGCCTTTCCTTCGTCGATCGCGGCTTGCATGGCCTGCGCGATGAGGGGCGTGGCGGCTTCCTGCTGCTTGAGCGCACGCGCCAGCTCTTCTTCTCCTTCTTCCAGTTGCCTCCAGCCATCCTCCAGCCGGGCGCGACCGTCTATGAGCTCCGCTTCCGCCTCCGAAAGCTTCGCTTCTTCCGCTTCCAGTCGTATGCGAAACTCCTCCCGCGCTTCCTGATCCCGGCGCTGTGCCGAGGTAACCCCCAGTTCCTCCACGCGCCTTGCCACGGCTTTTACGCTGTCCGCATAGCTGACTGAAAAGCGATTGGGCTCGGTTTGCTTTTCCGTCACGATCTCGGCTTTCATAAAGCAGCCGCCCAGCAGCTCCTGGTCGAACGCCTCCGGCGTTACCATGACGTACAGCGTCTGCGTCACAATGCGATTGGCGTGATCCGGATGATCCGCGACCCCTGTGACAAGGTACGTGCCGCCCTTTAAATAGGCCGCGGACAGGGTTCCCAAGGCAGACAGCTCCACCTCATCGCCCACCTGCCAGCCCATCTTCTCCGCCAGCATTCCTTCAATCAGACACTCGTTCGCTTCCTGGGGCAGCCTTCCCTCTTTCAGCTCCGGCCGGTTCACCCGCTCCGTCAGGGAAATCGCGGTGACATGCGCGTAGGCATCGCCCGCGGACACTCTCGCATCCGCCTGCCACACCGCTTCCACATCCTGTACGCCTTCCACCATCCAAAGGTCTTCCCTGTCCTGCTCAGAAAAAAGCAGGCTGGATACCACTTCCATGTCGCGGTACCCCACCCGGTTGTAAAAGACGGAACCATTTCTTCGTAGCGCCTGCGCGGAATAGAAAATTCCAAGATACGCCGTGACGCCGATGAAGGCGATCACGACAATGGACAGAAACGAGACTTTCTGTTTCCCAATATTTCGTATGGCATCCTTGATCTGTGTTTTCTTCCACATAGCTTACCAGACCAGTTCCTCCGCGTGCAGCGGATGTGCATTCTCTGTGACGGAGGCAATCTGGCCGCTTCGCATGCGCACCACCCGATCCGCCATTTTGGCGATCTCCGGGTTGTGTGTGACCATCACCACAGTCGTCTCCCTGTCCCCGGCGACCTCCTCGATCACGCGCAGCACCTCGATGCTGGTCGTATAATCCAGCGCGGCCGTCGGCTCGTCCGCCAGGATCAGCCGGGGCTTTTTTACAATCGCTCTCGCAATAGCCACCCGCTGTTGCTGTCCCACCGACAGCTCCCCCGGGTAATGCCCCGCCCGCTCGGCAAGCCCAACCCGGTCGATCGCCTCCCTCGCGTCCATAGGATCCGCCACCAGCTCGGCGATAAACTGTACATTTTCAAGCGCCGTCAGGTTCGGCATCAGGCTGTAGGACTGAAAAATATATCCCACCGTCTTTCTTCGGTACTGCGTCAGCTCCGCATCGGAAGGGGCTGAGAAATCTCTGCCCTCTACCAAAATCCGCCCCTCTGTCGGAAAGTCCATACCGCCGATCAGATTCATCAGCGTCGTTTTCCCGCATCCGGATTCGCCAAGCACCACGACAAACTCATTTTGATAGATGTCCAGGTTGACATCCTTTAACGCTTCCAGTCTTCCCTCCCCGGAAGAATAGTCTTTGCTCACCCCCTGCAAAGAGACAAGCACCGCCTTTTCTTCCTTCCGGGCCTCTTGTTCTATCTTAACCATCTTGCTTTTTCAGATTACTCCTTACTTCAAACCGTCCGTCTGGCCTCCCGCAAAGAGGATCTACTGTACTGGCCAGACTCGACAAGACTATTATATCACATAAGATAGAACGCGCAAATCATATTCTGAATAATTCTGAGGGGAATCTAACAGGGTCTGAATCTGACAGGGGACGGGCCTGTGTCACAAAAGCCGTCGGCTTTTGTGACACAGACCCGTCCCCTGTCAGATTCGCCTCTTCAGATTCGTCTCCTGCCAGATAAAATGTGACACAGGCCCGTCCCCTGTCACACTAAAGGATCTTACTTAATCGTTATGATCACGCGCTGATACGCATACAGAGCATGGCGCGCATTATCATTGGCCTCCAGAATAATGTGGATCGTATCACCGGACTTCGCATCTGCCGGAATGCGTACGATCACGCCAGCCTGGTTGCCTTCCACAGCGCCAAGGCGGACGCCGTCGCTGCCTTCTGCCTTCGTGTAGGTGTCGGCTTCTTCATATTCCCACCAGTAGATGGAAACATCATTGCCATCGGGATCGAATGCTTTCGCGGTCAGGGTGATCTCTTCACCGGCTGCCGCTTCAAAATCAAGGCCTTCCACAACCGCAACTTCCGGTGCGTGGTTGGCGTTCTCAAAGCTGTCCTCGATGCACCAGTCGGCGCGGGCCGCAAACTCGCTCATGATGGCTTCCATCCAGTGACTCATCGTCACCTCGCCTCTCGCCTGCGAATAGTGAGGAGTCGTCTCGGAATCTAAGGCGTAACGGCCGCCCCAGCCGCCGTAGGAAGGATCTTCCAGACTGCGAAGGCCGGTCGGGATCGCGATCATCCAGTCGGGGGAATCGCCCTCGGACAGGAAGTCATAGCGGTTGTAAGCCGCGCCAAAGAAGGAGCCGCCCCACCAGTTCGTGGTGCCAACCATCTCTTCGTTCACGCCAAACTGGCTGCCCCATTCCTCACCTTCCAGGTAAGTGCCGTCGCCCCAGGTGACGTACAGATCCATCAGAGGGCCGTGTCCGTTTACAAGGTGCTCATACATGAAGCTTCCTTCCATTTTCTTCTTGGCAAGGAAAGGAATATCCTGTGTACCATAGCTGTAGCCAACAGGGCCGGAAACGCCGCTCACGTCCATGGTTCTGATGTCAGGCCATACAACGGATATGTAGCTCTGGTAAACATTATCCTGATTGCCCCAAGGAGTCAGGACAACCTTCTTCGTCACCTTCTCATAGATTTCCTTCCACTTGTCCGTTTCCTTATATTCTTCCTCGATGGATTTCAGCGCACGGCCAACCGTGTTGGCACCACCGCCGATACCAATGTACAGTGTCCGCTCATCCTCATCCAGGATGCAGGCCTTGATCAGCTCGGAACCTTCCGTCACCTCTTCCATCTCGCCGTTGTCCTTGATGTTGCCGACCTTGGTGATCGCGCGGACTTCTTCCGGCGTCATGTAATCCGCATCATGGACCTTCAGGTTCGGATATACGGCTTCATACGCATCCATAAAGTCATTCATCCAGTCCGTTCCCATCCAGCGGTACGGTTCTACATCGTCATGTCCGGAAAAATGCAGGGAAGAGCTGCTCTGCACGATGCCGGCGATATCCAGGTCATTGGCATATAACAGAGTGTGGATCAGGGAGTTCATATCATCCACTTCACCATCCTGCGTGATGATGATACGGGTCTTCTCCGCGCGCGGCACGCTCTCCGTAAAGCTTGCCTCTTCGCAGGTAATTGTTTTCTTATCGGTTTTGGAGGTTTCCCTTCTTGCGCCGCTGCTGCCGGCCGGCTCATCTGCCGCCATCGAAGCCATTCCTAATGCCATCACACCAGCTAAAACCAGAGCTGCGCCCTTTTTCCATGTCTTTCTCATTTTTTATTCTCCTTTCTTACAACGCTTCGCCCACCCATCTATAACCCGATGAGTTTTAGCATCTTTGCATGAAACAAGAACATTTTACCACAAGAATTTTATGGAAAGTTGCCCGATTCTCACTTTTATCTATCCGATTCTGACATGCCACTGTCCAGTTTTTCGTATCTGCTCAGTACCTGAGCAGATACGAAGCCACAGGCAATGCGCTCCGCGCATTCCAAATTGCCCGTGGCTTGGCATGCCAACTTTTGTTTTACGCCGCTTGCAGCGAGGTGCAAGCGGCTGTGCTTAGTAGATACGTTTTTCCATCCAATCGGCAAACTGACGTCGGTTCTCCTCAATCACCAGATCCATCCCGGCTTCCTTTAATGCCTCGTGAAACTCCTTGAGCGTCTGATCCACATCCGTGGCCATCCCCGCCTCAAGTACCGTGCGGTATCGTTCCGTCACCTCCTCGATTGCGGTGATCCTGGCCTCGAGTCCCTTCGTCTGAAAGGTGTAGCCAAAAGAAGGGTCTTTTTCCGCTCGCGCGGAAAAGGAAAGAACATCCTGCACCGACGGCTCGTTTCCATCCCCGTAGTGATACAAAAGCGCCGGATCTCCAAAATGGCTGAAATAGGTTTCATATCCAATGAGGCCGTCCGGCCCTTTTAGCGGACGAATCGTTTCCGCTCCCGTCTTCTCATAGTGAATCCCTTCTATTCCATAGGTGATCAGATTGGCCAGCTCCGCATCCCGGTATAAAAGATCCAGAAAAGCCATCGCCTTTTCCGGATGCCGGCAGGTAGCGCAGATCCCCCAGGCATATTCCTGTACCTCCGACGTGGAGGCACGGCTCGGTGTGATCGCGATCAGCTTCTCTTCAAAAGGCAGTTGCTTTTTCAGTATCAAGAGTTCCGTATCCGGCGATACACTGGACCACTGAAGCAAAATTTTTTCCTGATTAAACAGAGAAGAGGCATGAACCCCGGAGGTTAAGGCATCGGGTGGCATCAGCCCTTCTTTTGTCCACTGCCGCATGGTATGACAATACGCCCGATACTCTTCCGTCTCATAAATATTGATAATATCCGAATTCTCCAGCGGGTACAGAATGCCGCCGTAGGCAAAATGACCGCCAAAGCTCTCCACATCGTAAAAGCTGTCAAAGGCGGACATACCATCGCTTCCAAACGCAGCCAGATACAGATCCGGTCGTTTCTGTTTCATCTTCCTGCCGATCTCGGTCAGTGTTTCCAGCTGAATGGTCTCCGGAAACGAGAGTCCGCATTCCTCCGCCAGATGCTGATTGTAGCCGATCCCCATGGCATACCCCGGATACAGAACCGTGGAAACCGCGTAAATGTGATCATCGATAGAAGTAGCCGGTAAAGTATCTTTTATTTTCTTTTTTAATGTGTCTTCATACGGTGCAAGCCACTCATCCAACGGAAAGATAGTCCCATCCGCCGCCAGCTCCGAGAGGGAAGTTCCCATGGCGGTTCCCACGATATCTACCTGGATTTTTCCAAGCGCCGCGCTCTGCACCAGATTACTATGCTGACTGATCCGACAGTTTTTTATCTGAATGCGGCATCCGATCTCCGGGATTGTCTTCTCGTTAATCCGCTCTTCGACAAGGTTCAGATCCGGCAGTTCCTCCCGAAATCCCATGTTTTCAATGACCAGCGTCACGATTTCATCCGTTTGATTCTCCTCTCCTGCTCCCAGCCTGGAAATAGAACAGGCCGACGAAAACAGGCAGACGGCCAATATGGCAGCCAATAAAGCCACTCGTCTGCCGTGCCATCGACATAATCCTTTCATACTTTATCTCCCCTCTTTTCCTCTCCTGTATTCCCCCGGGGTCATGCCATAATGCTTCTTGAACAGACGGATGAAATAGTTGGTGCTGATATATCCGCATCTCTCCGCAATGAGTTCATTGTTCCAATCGGTTTCCCGCAAAATCTCGGCTGCCTTTTTCATCCGCAGTTCCGTCACATACTCCAGAATGGACAGTCCCGTTTCCTTCTTAAAGACCCTCATCAGATACTGCGGATTTAAAGCGGCATATGCCGCGATATCCGGCACAGGGATTGCCTCAGCAAAGTGTTCTTCCAGATAGGGAATAACCTTGCTTTTAATCAGCTGCTGTCCGGAAGCCGCCTGACGATGATCGGTGTAATCCGCCGCGCCAGGCGCCGGTTCCGCTTTGTCAGGCTCCGCAAAAAGGAGTTTTTGCTTTCTCTCCTCTGCCGCATGCGCCGCTTTTTTCACCGCCTCGCCCAGTTCACTGTAGTCCACGGGTTTTAGCAGATAATCCCGACATCCCATCTGAAGCGCCCGCCGCATAAACCGGTAATCCGGATAGCAGGTCAGGATGATGCATTCGTAGTTCCGCCCGTTGAAATCCGCTTCTTCCCGCAGCCATTCAATCAAATCCAGTCCGCTTTCCCCCGGCATCTCAATATCGCACAGGATCAGCGATATCTCTTCCGCTTCCAGGATCCGCCTGGCCTCCCGCGCGGACAGCGCTCCAAATGTCCGGGAGATTTCCGCGGCTTTCCAGTCAACATTTCGCTGAAGATTGATGACGGTCTGTTCTTCATCATCCACAATCAGTGCCTGCATGATTTCCAACATCCTTTCTGATCTCTACCAGGACGCGCGCGCCGCCGCCTTCATTGGAAAACGTGATGGAGGCCCGATCCTGATAGATCAGAATGAGCCGCTCCATGGAGTTTCTCATTCCCTCCCCCAGTTCTTCCGTTCCTTTTCCGGTTTGCTTGAATTCTTCCACTGCGCGCAGAATTTCCTCGGAAAACCCTTCTCCCTTATCCTGTACCGCGATAAAACAGGTACCATCCTCTTTCTCACCGGCCGTCACCGACAAAAAGGACTCTTCCCCCGGCGTAATTCCGTATTTCACGGCATTTCCGACAAAGCTCTCTATCAAAAACGGCGGGATCGGAAAGCTCCGCAGTTCGTCCGGGCAGCTCACCTGGAATTCAAATCCCCGCGGATACCGGATTTTCTGCAGCTTCAGATAATCCTCGATATGATCCATTTCCTCGCCTAAAGGGACCTGGCTGGAATTCACGTAAACCACATAGCGATAATACCGCGACGTCAGCATGAGGAGCTTCCGGAATGTTTCCGGATCCTGGCTGTGATTGTACAGCGTGTTGAGCGTGTTTAAGATAAAGTGCGGTTGAATCTGGCGGCTTAAATAGTCCAGCTTGGTGCGCTCCTGCTTCAGTTCATCCTCGTACAGCTGGATCCGCAATTGATTCATGTGATCCATCAGCTCATTGAATTCCCGGACGACAACCCGGAATTCTTCGCTTCCGTAGGAGGCTTCCGGAATTCGGTACGCGCTGTCGCCTTCCTGAATATGCGCCATGCTTTCTCGCAAAAGCTGCACGGGTTTTAAAAACCATCGGTGCCAAAGAAAGAGATACGTCACAAACAAGAGCAGAAAAACAGCCAGCACCGTCCCTATAAACCTGCCCGGATGACGCATGTTCTTCAAAAGCGCCTCTTCCCGAAACAGACACAGAAGGCTGAAATTTCCCCTCAGGCTTTCCGATGAGAACCCGATCCACTCATTTCCGGCTTCATCCGCACACCGGATCGGAAGATTCTCCTGTCCGTCCCCGCTTTTCTCCTGACCGGACAAAACAAGTCCCTCTGCCGCCGGATCTCTTCCTATGATTTGAAACTCTCCCTCCGCAGACAAAAGGCTTTGATCTTCAGTCAAAAAAGCCATGGGTGTCTCTGCATGCCCCGCCTGCAGATAACGGGCAAGTTCCGAAAGTTCCACCCATAGACCCAGTACATAATGGCCCTCATCCACCATGTAATACAAAACGGGCCCCTGAGGAACCGCCAGCCATTCCCACAGTCCACTGAGCGGCACCGTAGCCTGTTTCTGTATTCTCTGAAGCAGCTTCTCCGTAATATCCGGAGAAACGCCTCCGTTGTAAAAGATATCAGCCTTTTCATAATAGATAAACGGAACAGCCTGTAATGGAAGGATCTGAAACATCCGATTCAGTTTCCGGCTGACAGACTGATTTCTCAGCCAGGCAGCCGTATCCCATTCGGATAAAACCGCCAGATACTCCAGATCCGAATCCTGGATAGCCATCTGAAACGCAAGCTCCTGCCCCATCTCCAACATCAGATCCAGTTCGGTCATACGAGAGGCGGTTTCGTTCCGCAGCCCCGCATAAAGCTCCCGCTCCTGCGCATTTCTCTCCCTGTAGCCGACCCAGGCGATCAGCCCCAGCACAAAGACGGCAAGCGTTGCCGTGATCAGGATTAATCGCTGCTGCAGCGTCAGTCTTGGTCTGTCGTTTTGTCCTTCCGTTTTTTTCATCTTCCCTCTAAATCCCATCATAAGTTGTTCGTCACATTTTCTGTCTTCCTGAATATTCATCGGATCGCACGGGTATCAGTATACCATTGCGCAGGACAGTGCGCAACCGGCTTACAGTTCAGGTTACTATTCACAGAATCTGACAGGGGACGGACCTGTGTCACAAAAACTGACAATTGTCAGTTTTTGTGACACAGATCCGTCCCCTGTCAGAAATTATGACGCAGGTCCGTCCCCTGTCAGATTTCCTCGTCACCTCTCTTCCACTTCCATCTGCGCCTTGATATCGCGGATCCACACCTCCGTGCAGTGCTGCGCAGGAATCGTGAGCAGATGATACACCGTATCGTAAAAGTCCCCGTCATGATACAGAAAATCATAGATATCGCTGATCAGCGTGACACCGTTCATTCCCGAAAACACTTCCTCATACCGCCTGCCCATCCGGGTAACGTTCCCCCGTTCTTCGTCCGGTACGCTGTCAATGTCGATGCAGGCGTAGGAAACATAAATGCGTGTCCCCTTTTCCAGGATGGATTGATACTCCGCTTCCAGCCGGGAAAGATCCTCCAGATAATGATCCTCCAAAAGAATCGTATCCACCAGGCTTTCCTCGGCCTTGTCCCGGTAATAGGGGATCGAACCGGTATCGTCAAAATACTCGTATCCCTTACTGTCGTGATAAATATCCGTGTAGCTTCCCCCCGGCTTTTTCTTGTCCAGGTAAAGGCGCAGGCTTTCCAGCACACCGCTTTCAAACAGGCGGATGTCCACGAGCGATACCAGGTCATAATTGTATTCCAGCGCGCACCAGAGCTTATCGTCATTCATGGTCATCTTTGTGGTGTTTAAAAGCTGCTGGTCACTGGAAATTTCCGGCGTATGGATGAAAATGTCCCGGTCCGTGAGGAAGTTTTTGATGATCTCCATCTGAAACAGGGAGCTGGAAACGCCGTTTAAGCCCATGTTGACGACCGTATACGAATCCCCAAACGCTTTTTTGACGTCGGATCCGATCAGGTTATACCACACGGAACACCCTCCGTAAAAAACAAGGCGGTCCTCTCCCATCGTGGTGATCAGCAGATCCAGCTTGTCCGCCAGCACGCTTTCCCGACGAAAGGAAAAGCCATAAGGGTCCTCTATGGCGCTGATGTGTAAAGTGGAGAAATTCTCGCAGCCGGTAAAGCAGGTGTCCGTGATATATTCGATGTTGTCGAAAAAGCTCAGTTCCCGAAGAAGAGCCCCATAAAACGCGTTTTCTTCTATCTTCACCAATGTCTTTGGCAAAACGACATAGCTGGCATTACATCCTTTCAATGCATAAGAAGTGATCCGCGTCACCGGACATCCTCCCAACATCTCCGGTATAACCAGTGTTTCTTCCTGCCCCGCGTACCCGGTGATCACTGCGTATCCATCCTGTGTGATATAGGAAAACAACGATCCTTCCGTCCACCTGGCCCACTGTGCGTAGAGCGTGAGACTGTCCCCCACCGTCACACGGCTTCCCAGGCCCACCGACATTCCGCTTCCATCCGCCTCTGTATTCCATCCGGTCATGGTATAGCCGTCCCGGACAAACAGATCCGTTCCGATTGACACGTTGGGGCGAGGGCGATCGTGTACATCATAATTTCTGGTTACTTCTTTTCCTTCTTTTCCGGCCGGTTCTCCTCCGTTCGCCATATAGGTGATCATTGGAGAATAGTTGCTGGCGATCAAATGAACGCGAATGGGATAATACACGTTGAGAAGCTCCAGTTTTGTAAAACCCTGGTAAGAAGAGATTGTATATTCGCCGGTATAGGTCGTTCCCGTGATCTCATAACCCGGGTCGGTCTGAATATAGAACAGCGCGCTGTCTCCCGATTCTAAGGATACCGCCCCGGATTCTGCCCGATAATGCTCACCTTCCATCACAAATGCCCTGATGGTTCCGGAAGCATGATCCTCACTTTGACAGGCAGCCAAAAAGAACACCGCTACCACCAAAAGCCATATAACCGCTTTGCGTTTCATGACAGAACCTCCTCCCAGTCGTATTCCTCAAAAAGAGGGCATTTAAAAATTCTTAAACAGGAGAAAGCCGCCCTTAACGGGCGGCCTCTCCCGGAAGATGAGAAAACCAAAGAACTCTATGAGAAACAAGGGAACAGGATTCCCCTGGCTCATACGACATTAATAATCGTAATCGTCATCCTCTTCCTCGACCTCTTCTACCGTCTTTCTGCCAGTAGCAATGAGGACGATGGAGATAACCTCAAGCAGGACAATCAGGGCAGCCAGACCCCAGATCACGTACTGGATGATCTCACGAGGGGAGATGCCGTAGCTGATGACTGCGCCGGGCGTCAGGCCCATGACTGCGTTGGAGTTAGCCTTGTTGTAAAGCAGATAATGCGTGGACTGCTTCAGCCAGTAAACAGCGGTAGGACTCTCGGTGTCGTACAGACCGTTGGTACCGTTGTTGGTCAGGGTCAGGTTCTGGCCTCTGCGGAGCGCGAAGTCCGTGGTCATGTAGGTGTTGGGCTCGCCGCCGGCATCGGTCAGGACAGTGCCCTTAAAGCCGATCTCGTCACGGAGAATCTGGTTGATGACGTTGGAAGCACCGCCGTAGGTAGCACCGATACGGTTGTAGCAGGTCATGATGCCGGTCGCGGCAGGCATTACCTTGCTCAGCATCGTAACTTCCTCGTTCTCATCCAGGCCATAGTAGTTGACGTTCATCTTGGCTTCCTTCATGTAGATTTCGAAGGAGCGGTTGTAGATTTCACGGAAGGCCTGCTCATCGCACCATGCGCAGTAGCCGTTGTTCTGACGGTTCGTTTCCTGATCGTTCAAAGCATAGTGCTTCATGAAGCAGATCAGACCCTTCTCGGAAGCGGAGGACGCCTCGGTAGCCGCGAACTTGCCGGCCAGAACAGGATCTTCGGAATAGTACTCGTAGTTACGGCCGCCGAAACCGGAGCGGTGGGTGTTGGTGCCGTAGCCGTACAGACCGGTTACAGGCTGACCGTCATCCTGCTTGAAGAGCCATGCTTCTTCCGCGAAGGCATAGCCAAGCTCGGTAGCGATTTCCAGGTTGAAGGTAGCGGATACCATCGGAGCACCGCAGTACCAGATGTTGTGAGGGTACTGGCTGATCTTCAGCATGCCGGCGTAGAAGCCGTAAGGCGAGTCGGCGTCGTAGCTGATCGGGACACCGTTGTCGGTATCGGCCAGCTCGTTCCAGCCGCCGTTGCTGAACATCTTGACCATGGACTCAAGAGTGAACTGGTTGATGTAGTCTTCCCACATCGGATCATCGAAGTCCACACCGCGCAGCTCCACTAAAGTGTAGTTGGTTTCGTCGGTGTTGACTACCGGCATCTCCTTGATCGGGTTCTGGTCTTCGGCCCATACGTCGTAGATCTCAATCTGTCTGATCGCGCGGGCATCGGAAACAATCAGGTCATCGCCGGTGGGGGCGGTGGGGAAGGAAGCAGCGAAGTCTTCGCGGCTCATGGTGTGGATGAAGCCGTCGCCGGTGCTGCCTTCGTTGTAGGCTTTGAACTTGTAGTTCGTCTCATCGTCCATGGCGTTGGTAGCAACAACCAGGTCGGTGGTACGCTTGCCTGCGCCGTCCTCGTTGTAAACAATCTTGGAAGCGATGTTGTGCGTCCAGACCTTGCTGGAGTCGTCATCCGCGATGGAAGCCCAGGAATGGCTGTTCTCGGACAGATAGAACTTGTAGTCGCCGGCGTCAAGGGTGTATGCCTTGGCATCCTTGTAGTCATAGTTCGTGAAGTAGTCTCTGAGGGCAGTGATGGTGAGAACTTCGCTTGCGTTCGGCTCCAGAATCTTCGTCTTCGCGAAGCCTACCAGCTGGACATGGCTCTTTTCCACCTGTCCCTTTTCCCAAGGCTGGGAAACGTAAATCTGCGCAACGCCCTTACCTGCCACAGAGCCGGTGTTCGTAACCTTTACCTGGAAGGTGTAGCTGTCGGTGGCAGCGTCATAGGAAGGAGTTCCTTCATACGCCATGTCGAACGTGGTGTAGCTAAGGCCGTATCCGAAGGGATACAGAACATTCTCGTCGTAGTCATAGCCGGCATAGTTGCCTTTCGCGGCTTCCGCAGCAGCTGTCTCATGATAGCGATAGCCGATGTAGATGCCTTCTTCGTACTCTACGAAGAAAACAGATGCGCCCTGGTAGGTGTCAAGGCTGCGGCCGTTCGTGTACTCAAAGTTTCCGAAGTTGACAAAGGTCGGCTCATTCTTCACATCGCGTACATAGATGTCCGGGGTGTGGCCGGAGGGATTCACTTCGCCCTTCAGGATTTCAGCAAGGGCCGTGCCGCCCTGGCTTCCGCAGCAGCCTGCCCAGATGGCGGCCTTGATGCCGGAGAAGTCGTAGGAATTGCCCGAATAGGGATCGGTGTACATAGTACCGGTGTAGCCGATGTCATTGGGATCCAGCCAAGGCAGTTCCATCGCGTTTGCGGAGTTGATGACAATGACCACCTTGGAGCAGTGTTTGGAAGCGTAATCAATCAGCTTGTACTCAGCCGTATCAAGGGAAAGGCCGGTACGCTGTACGCCGTTGTCGTTCTTTACACGAACCTGGTCGTTACCTTCACCGGAGTTACGCTTAATCACGATCACAGCGGTATCGTACTCTTCAAAGCTCTTCTCGACGGAAGCGAACGTGCTTGCAGGATCAGCGAAATCGCCGTTGGTGGAAGCATACAGAGCATTCACTTCCGCATTGGTGTCAAAAGCGGCCTCAAGGCCTTTGCCAAGGGAAATCGCATTTGCTGTGGTAGCGGGATCCTCGCCGCCGGACATGTTGTTGTGCCATGCGTAGTAGCCAAGGATGGTAATCTTGGTATCGGCGGATACCGGCAGCGCTGCGTTATCGTCGTTGCGGAGAAGGATCATTCCTTCCTCAGCGGTCTTTAACGTTGCGGCGGCCGCGTTGTCACGAGCTTCTTCGTTGGTTTTTGCAGTAAACTCAATGTATTCACCGGTCAGTCCGGAAGTTTCGGTAACAGTCATGGCGCCATGGCCAAGCCATGTGTCAACCCAGTCTGAATAGGCGTTCAGCGTGAATGTGAGCGCAACAGCAAGTGCTGCCACAAGAGCCGTAACGACCGACTTGGATATGACTTTTTTCTTTGCGGCATTATTCATTTTGATATCCTCCTCCTTTATTTATTTTTTTTCGGTGCGTACTTCTTCGCAAAAGCTTTCTGCTTCAGAAGAAATGCGCCGTTATAGAACTTCACCACCGCGAACACAGCCAGCACTACGCCAAGAGCGACACAGAGGTTGGTAGGGATGAAAAGGGTTCCGTCATCGTACACGTAGCTGGCGAAATTGTAAACACCGCCGCTTGTCACAAACATCATGGCAAGGGGAACAATAAAGAAACTAAGCACACAGGCGGAATAGCAAAGGAACGCGCCGGAGATAAACTCCTTCACAGCCTTCGTCATATTCTTTCCGGCCTTATAGGTAGCCGTGCAGATGATGAGGACAAGGATGGTTCCCACCATGCCTACAATCGCCCAGGGGTTCGGGTCAATAAGGTTGTCCTGATAAATAAACTGACCGCCGCAGCCCCAGAAAACCATCTGCCAGCCTGGGAAGGTGAAGCCTTCCGTGAAATTGGCTGCGGAAATGATGGTATCCTTTGTGCTGACCTGCATGAACGTCACGCCCAGAAAGTTATAAGCGATCAGGAGTGCGATGGACGCAAGCGACACGATAGTGGTCAGGGTCTGGAGTTTTTTACGGGTTTTTTTCATCCCGTCGAGTTTTTCTTTGATCTCAGCTTCTGTCATGATCCTATCTCCTCAATTCGTATTTATTATCAGAATTATCAGTTGCCTGCAGGGGCTTCGCCGCCTTCCGCATTTTCACCGGAACCGGCCTCAGCGGAACCGGGCTCGCCGCCCTGCGCTTCACCGCCCTGGGTGGCTGCCGGTGCATCGGGTTTGGAGCCGTCGGTGTTAAAGACTCTTTCCACAGTGCTGGCGGAAGAACCCGAGCCGCTGGTCCAGGAAATATTCAGCTTGCCGTCCGCAGCAGTATAGGTGGTGCCGTCTAAAACCACTACCAGGCTGTCGCCTTCGCCGGTGTAGGTACCATCCTTGCTTCTGGAGCCATTCTGCATTAATACAGCGATGCCTTTCTCGGTCAGGTTCAGCGTATAGTCTCCCTCATAGCACTGCAGCGTCGAAACGGTCTTGCCGTCGAAGTCTTCATCTACATAGGAAGCCTCGGTGTTGGAGTAAAGCAGGGATCCGTCATAGCTTAAGCGATAGCCTTCTTTTCCGGCAACATCGCAGTAGATGGCGTAGTAATCGGTTCCCCAAAGGGAAACTGTAATGTTCTTCGTTTCAGGATCCATCTCCCAGAAACCATGTTTGTAAGTGGGGTTGGAACCGGACTGTACCAGGCAGTTGGCGGAGCCGTCATTCTCAAGCCATACGCTCGTGGTGCTGGAGTTTCCGGTAGCAGTTGAGCCGTTCGCTTCGAAGCTGTATTTCGCGTCGCGAATTTCAAACCGCTCGTAGTCGGAAGCCATCTCCTTGCGGAAATTGACGTCCTTGCCCTGGAACTGGATAAGACCGGCATTCGCATCGTTCGCGTAGATGGGCAGATAAAAGTACTGACGGGCGCTGGCCTTGTCATAATTCGTCTTCGTGACAACCGCATCTGCCAGGACAAGCGTGTAGCCTAAGCCTTCTTCCTTGGTCCAGGTACCGGTCTGCTTGAAGTCAAGGCTTCTCATCTTCGCCTCATCCGGTTCTTCCACATCCTCAGCCGGTGTGGCGCTCGGATCGGAGCCGCCGCCTCTGTTGGGGCCACTCTGCTCCGCTTGCTGCGCTTTTCCGACGCAGGTGCCTGCCAGTTCCAGAGTGCCGTCGGCGTCTAAGGTAACTTTGATCGTGTAGCTATAGGAACCGATGTTGACAACCTTATCCCAGTTCGTCTTGTCAGCAGCGACAAATTCCATGATGGGGCCCTGTTCTACCACTGACTGGGAAGGGTCGTTACCGGGTTGAGAACCGCTCTGGGAAACCGGCCGTTTTCCACAACCCGTGAAAGCCAGCATCAGGGCAAGTCCCCCTGCCATAGCAGCAGCAAGCAATTTTCTCTTTTTCATCTTTGTCCTCCTTATCTTCATGAAAAAGGCTATCCTATGCGAAAGCGCATTGCCTTCGCGATCTGGCCCTAAGTTTATCTTCTCGCGGAAAACTGCGCAATACACGGGCTACATACAGCCATTCTAAGGGACATACTCCCATCGGATGAGGACGAAAGAGGGTTTTTTCAGCGACAAACCACAAACAGAAAGACCAAACGTCTGACAAAATCAGTCAGGAGGAAACTCATCCATCGCCGCCCTCAGATCTCTTAGCCATCTGGCCGTATTGTCTGTCGCAGCATTTGACAACAGATGATAATTGGTGTCGTAAAAATCCGTCTGCGTGAAAAGATAATCACTAAGCGTCGAAACCGGTACAGCCCTGCACGCTAAAACAGCCTGATCAAACAAGTCATTCATCTCCGTCACGTTATCCCGTTGCTCTTTGGGAACCGCATCCATGTTGGTACAGGCATAGGAAACGTAGATTGCAACCCCCTTATTGCGGAGATCTTCATAGTACCCGTACAAAACAGGAAGCCCGTTTTCCAGAAAGGCGGGATTTAACTCCACCGTATCAGCCAGGCTTTCAGCGGTTTTGGAGCGATAAAACGGAATACAGCCGAAGCTGTCCATGTAGGGCGTATTGTGATCGTCGGAGAAAAGTTCCACCTTGTCCGCATATACACTTTCCTTCCTATTCAATATGCTTCTGTGAATTTTTACATTTCTTGCCACGTTTAATCTTGCATAATTGTCACAAAATATCAAACAAATCCGAGATGAGTATCCTTGTTCGCAGCAGCGCTCCGTACTCATTCAAATGATAATCCGAATCATAAAAATACCGTCCCTGAAACAGGTAATCCTCCAGGCGGGACACGGGCTGCCAACCGCGTTCTTTCAGCATGGCTGTAAACCTCTTTTCAAATTCTATGGCCCCGTCCAGATCTGCCAGCCCGTCCAGATTAACCGGCGCATAGGAAATGAGGACGTTAATCCCCTTCTCTTTTAAAGAGTCATACATCCCGCACAGCCGGTCCATCGCGCGGTCCGTCAGATACTCGCAGGAGAAGACATACTCCCCGTTGTTGTAGGAAACGTCCCGTTTTTCGGCGTTATCCTCCTCAAAGGGCCTTGGCAGCAGAATATCCCCGTAATGATTATAATCCAGGCTAAAGTCTTCATAGCTTCCCGGTTCTTCCTCGGACTTCATTTTCACGTACATGTTATACGCCTTCCAAAGATCCTCCGCGTAGGATAAGTCCGCCAGGGAAAGCAGATCGTAGTTTCCTTCCACCATAATGAACATCCGATAGTCACAGGAAATGTCGAAGTACAATTGTCCTCCGCTCATCTCCTCCGGAGCATGGACAAAAGTGTCCCCCGGCTCCAGAAACCGTTCGATAATATCCATCTGAAACCGCGCGCTGATCCCGCCGATTACCCCCAGGTTGAAAACTTCATAGTCCGGAAAAGACGCCTCCACTAAACTGCTGTCCAGCCCATAGGATAAGCTGCAGCCTGCAAACAGGGCAAGCTTCTTTTTCCCCTGCGCCAGCATCAGACGATCCAGCTTGTCCGCAAAAGCAGCGTTGGCGTTGTTTTTCTGATAGACCGGCGGCATAGCCGCCTGGATATGGACTGTCCTCACAGGTGTAAAAAACGCCCTCTCCCCCATCATTGTCAGGCTGTCAAAGAAAAAGAGTTCCTCAAACTCCGCCATCGAAAAAGCGGAACTTTCCACCTCCCGGACACCGTCCGGCAGGATCAGCGCCTTTGCCTGTAGGCTTTTACAAGGCATGTTCGTTGTAAAGGATCCTGCAATTTCGGTGACGGCAAGTCCATCTAAACGCGCAGGGATTACAAGACTGTCTAAGCTGCCGGGGCCTTTATAGCCGGTAAGGATGACGCCATTTTCGTTTCTCCGATAGGTGAAATAAGACGGATCGGTCCAGGCAGCCCACTCCGCGTACAGGATCCCGATATTGGTGTCTGTCCGGCTTCCCAGCCCCACATGTGTTCCGCTCCCATCTGCCTTTGTATTCCAGCCGGTAAGCGTATATCCCTCGCGGGTCAGCCCGTTTCCGTTCAGCGTATTAGGACGGATATGCGTTGTCAGGGTAACCGTTTGGCTTTGCAGGCCTCTTGGATCCTCCCGGTTTCCCGTCCAGATCCCTCCGTTCGCATCGTAGGTCAGCGTAACGATCCTCGCCGGCTCCGGATCCGGTTTCTTTTTTTGGGATGTCACATACACCCGCGTCGGGGCATTGACATCCTCTAAGGTCAAGAAAACTCCTTCTTCCGTTTCCTGTACCCGATAAGTGGCATAGTCGCAGGAAGCAAAGGTAAACCCCGGCTCATAATTCAGAAAAAAGGTGATATTCTCATTTTTTGGCACCATGCCTGCCGGCTCTTCCACCTGGTAAAAAAGGCTGTCTACTACAACTACCGGATAAAAGACACTTTCATTCTTATCTTTCAAAGCGCCAACATTCTCAGATCCTACTGAGAAAAAAGCGTACTCTTTTAAAAGTCTGCAGCCTCCGAACAAAAGACAGCACAAAAGCACGCCGCACAGCAGCACCGCCCGTCGCTTTGCCAAAAGCTTATTCTTCACTGACCAGACTATCTGCATAATAACCCCAGAAATAATTATTGCGATACGCGCTCAAGGCTTCCTTTGCCACCACAATGCGAACCCAGGATGCTCCTTCCGTCAGGTGATACCCCGCCGTCACTTTCGTCGGATCCGTCTGATGCAGGTAAACCCTGGAAAGCCTTAAACACCCGGAAAATGCGCCATCCGGCAGAAAACGGATATTCTCCTGGATCGTGATTTCCCTTATATAACGGTGTCTTTGGAAAACCGAAGCCGTAAAAGCAATCACACCCTTTCCCTCGTGCGTCGTGGGAAGAATGAGCGACTCTCGTTTTTGCCCTTCCTCCGTCAGCCCGATGATGCGAAAACCGTCTTCGGTTTCCTCATAAAGAAAACAGTTTTCATCCCCATCATCTCCATGGAAGATCTGTTCGACCTGGCTGGCAGCAGTAGAAGCCGGCAGCGCTATCCGGCTGCGGGAGGAATCCCCCAGCTGCGTCTTCACAAGCTCTGCCAGATGAGCCGTAAATACGGTCATTCCATAGCCGTTCAAGTGAAAGTTGGAATCGTAAAACCAGTCGGCATCCAACAGACTGCCGTCTAAGTTCCCCAGCATCGGGAAGGAAAGCAAGTCCTCCACTTCCTCATAAAAAGAGACAGGATCTCCATTCACTGCAGACTTGTTCAGCGGGCAGAAGCCATAAAACAGCCGCACGCCCCGCTCAGATAGCCGGGAGGCATACGCGTTTGCGTACTCCACAAACGCCGGCTCATACAGGGAAATTTCCAGATGCACCGGATTGTTCGCATCCACGCCGTCCGGCATCCCGTTCATTTCCCGCCCTTCCCGCGTCAGATCGCAGCGTTCGTCAAAGGAAGCATGGGCGTAGATCCCGCTTCCCGTTCTTTCCTCCCCGGCTTCTCTCGCCAGATACTCTTTCACCATAAAAGGAAGATACGCCCCGATGACTACTTGCTGCACCTCACGATCCAAAGAGAAAAAGGCGCCTGGCATCTCTTCTATGGCCCGCAGGGTTTCCTCCCCCGAGATATAAAGGGACAAAGGCTGCGTTCCCAGTTCCGGCATCAGGACCACCAGGTCCCCCTCCCTTAATTCCTCCTCCAAAAGATCCATCATCACCCGGGTTCCGATGGCGCCGTATAACCCGAAGGAGCACACCCTGATTTCATGGCCGGAGTTCTTTAGCTCTTCTTCCAGCAATCTCGTATCCACACCAAAGGCAACCGCGGAATTTCCCAGAAAAATGAGTCTCTTTCCTTCCGTTTCCTGCACGCGGCGGTACATATCCGCCAGCTCTCCGTAGTAGGTTTCGGAAAAACGTCCGTGTACTTTGCTTCCGGCCAGCCCGATTAAGACGCATGGAACCAACAGAAGAAAGACGACCAGCGCGATCGTCACGGGCAGATATTCGGCTTTCGAATGATCCGGACTCACCCGGTTTTCTATCTGTTGTTCCATACTGCTTCTCCTTTGTGCATGCACACATCCATTTTTTCCGCTTGTACACACACCTTCCTGACAAGAGGAAGGACGGTTCTTTCCGGCGCCCATCGCTCTAAGCCAATGAAGCGCCATCGGGAACCGTCCTTTAAACTTTCAGGGTTATCGTAACTGCTCAGTTCCTGAGCAGTTACGATGCCACAGGCGGCTGTGCTGAGTAGATACAGGTTATTCCCTTACTGCTTTGATTTTCTAAAGCTTAAGGCATACATCAAAACCGCCAGGCCGGTCAGCACCGCCAGAACCGTTTTCACCGTCTCCAGCGTGGTCATCCACCAGGGCGTACTGGTCTGCACGCTGCTGCCGTCAGACAGACCGTTCATCACGGCGCTGTAATTGGCTACATTGTACAGGATCCTGTGGCTTGCCTCGCGCACATGCGCGGCAAAGGAGGCATTGTCCTTAAACTCGTCCAAGGCGGTGGCGGAGCCGCTTCCTAAATAACAGTCGGTGCCGCGCGGAATGCCGTCCTGATAGGTCATGTAGATGGCACCGTTGGAGGAGGCCATATCGGTGATACAGTATCCTTCAAAGTTCCACTCATCACGGATGATGTTCACCAGAAGGTTCCGGTTCGCGCCGGCCCAGTCCGTTCCAACCCGGTTAAAACCGGTCATGACGGCGTGGGCGTTTCCACGACTCTTTGACATGGAATACTCAAACGGAAGAAGCATTATCTCTCTGGCTTCCTGCTCGTTTAACCAGATGCAGATGCCGTTTCTTTGGCTTTCCTCATCGTTAAAGGCCAGGTGCTTGACATGGGCGATGACGCCCTTCGCCTGCATTCCCATGATCTCTGCCTGAGAGCAGATGCCGGACAGAAAGGGATCCTCCGAGAAATACTCGGCGGAGCGCCCGCCAAAAGGCGTCCGGTGGATGTTCACACCGCCTGCGTACAGGCCGCTCTTTCCTGCTTCCAGCGCATCCTCCGCCAGGATATCGCCGATGCGGGTGATCAGCTCCGTGTTATAGGTGGAGGCCCAGATCCCCTCGCAGGGCATGGACAGACTCCGCGTCGAGCTTACTACGCCGATGGGACCGTCGTCCTCCTTGGTCTCCGGCTTCGCGACGGATTCGACCGCGACCGTGGTAAACTGGGCGTTGGTCACTAGGTAAGCCTGCTCCGCAAAGCTCATCTGATCCAGAAGGGCATCCCATGCCTCATCGTCGTACGCCTTGCCGCGGAGCTTTGCGATAGTCATCTCGCCTTCCGCTCCGTAGACCGGCATGGCCAGACCATCATCCGGGATAGCCTTTAAGCTGGAAAGATCCGTTCTCATCACATCGGTATCAATCGTAAGCTCTACCAATGCAGAAGGCCAGGTTCCCTTCCAGTCGCGACGGGATACATAGGTAAGCGTAACGTCTTCGATGCCCTCATACCGATTGATGTCCGCAAAATCCAGCTGGTTGGTGATTTCCTTCCCGGTCTCCGCCGATACGCCATAGCGAAGATCCAGGCTGCTCTCGGAAAGGGCCGTTACCAGATCTTTTCGCCCTTCCTCATCCATCTTCCCGCCGGAGGAAGAAGCCGTGGTGCCTTTGTACGCCAGGAAGCTGTTGGCAGCCTCGTGGGCGTCCTTAGCAACACCAATCAGATACTCTCCCGCTTCCACGATATAGGTCTTGTACCCATTCGCATCATAACTCTTAAAGCGGCTTCTTTCAACCGGAATCGTCACGGTTTCGGATTCGCCGGGAGAAAGTACCTTGGTTTTCGCAAAGCCGACCAGCTCTACGGCAGACTTCTCCACCCCTTTTTCCTCATCATAGGCGGTATAGGGTTTCTGCAGCCAGACAAGGACGCTCTCCTTGCCGCTTTGCGCAGTGCCCTCGTTCGTCACCTTCACGGTCACTTCGATGGTTTCTCCATCCTCGGAAAGGTTCGTGGAAAAATCGCTGTAGGAAAACGCCGTGTAGGAAAGACCGTAGCCAAAGGGGAATGCCACATCCGTGGCATACGAATAATCCTCTGCCCCTTTCCTTCCTTCCACATAGTCCGTGTAGCGTGTCTCATAGTAGCGGTATCCTACATAGATGCCTTCCGCGTATACGCCATAATAGGTCTGGGTTTCGTTTAACGCTTCCTCCTCCCAGTCCGTATAGTACTGCTGGAAGTTCTTCGCCTTTCCGTTCAGCGACTGATAGGCCATCGCCGGGGAAGAGCAGTTGTCAAAAAGCAGTGTATCCGACAGCCGGCCGGAGGGATTGACAGCTCCGGTCAGGACGGAGGCAACCGCGTGAATACCGGATTTTCCGACGTTTCCTACCCAAAGGCAGGCGTCCACGTCAATTCCTTCCATCTGAAGAAAATCCATCTGCAGCGTGGCGGAGGAATTGAGGAGTACGATAATCTTTCTGATGACGCCGTCCTTTTTCAGCGCGGTCAGATTCTCCAGCACTTCCTTTTCCTGATCGGAAATCGTCAGATAACTTCCGTCCACGGTATCGCTCTTATTCGCGTTGATGTCCTTGCCTTCGCCGCTGTCCCTTGCGATGGTGACGATCGCTGTGCCAAAGTCAGAGAAGGTGGCGCTGACCTCTGCCGGAATCTGGCCGTAAGGGACTTCGTTCACCAGGTAATTCTTTCCCTTTGTGGTTCTGCCGTAATCAGACTGACCACTGTAGAAATCCCAGAGGGCGCTGTTCACCTTCAGGCCTTTTTTCTCCAGGGCGTCTTTTAAACTGGCATAGCCGGAGGTATCCGCGGCGGAAGAACCGGAGGCGGAGTAGTTAAATTTGACGGAGCCCATCAAAAACAGGGATACAGACTCTTCTCCCTGTAAGGGCAGGGCATTGTTCTCGTTTCTTAACAGAACGATCCCTTCGCTCTCCGCTTCCTCACAAAGCGCGAGGTAAGCCGCTTCCAGCGCCTCCGCATCCGAATAGTCACGGGTAAAATACTGGTAAGCTTCGTCGTCGCTGCGCGATACCTGGGCGCCTTCCACGTTCAGGGCATTGTTGATGGCCGCGCTCTGACTGACGGCAATCTCCGATCCGACCCATACAATCACCAAGAGGCTGGCGAGAAGGACGGAAAGGGCCTCCCACAGCCCGCTTCTGCGTTTTTTCTTCATACGCTCTCCTCCTTCTTTTGACCGGCATGGGACGTAATGGCCCCGATCAGGCCGAGGAGAATGGCTGCTCCAAAGAAGAGCATCGTCCTCTTCATTCCGTCCGAGATCGTCGTAGCGTCAATGGATACCAACACATTGGCAATATACGTCACCTGTGTGGCAACGTATTTCATAAAGGCAAAGAGCACTGCCAGATAGCCAGCGTAGCGCACTGGCTTATAGTCCAGTACAAAGGAAACAAGGAACAGGGCCGCGCCGACATAGCACGCCGTAGCCACCATTCCGTCCAGGTTCGGGGAAAACTCCGTCACGCCGGTTTTCTCGTAAGAGAGCGCGGCTGCCACCGCGAAGATGGCAGCCGGCAGCGTGACATAATAACCAAATCCCCTTGTTTTCAGGAATTCGCTTATTTTTGTCATGACACGTTTTCTCCTTTAGTTATCATATTCGGTCATAGTCAGGTTCGCCGAGGTATTGATCTTGATGCAGTCGATCATCGGCGCAGCCGCGTCCATGGTACCCGTGGCAAACTGCTTTTCGGAGTTGTTGACAGTCAGGCAGATCACATTTTCGCCTTCCTTCAGGCTGACGATGCCCATACTATGATCGGTCATGGTTCTTCTGGCGTTGCTGGTCAGATCATCCGTTGTGCCGCCGACGAGCTCGATGGTTCCGTAGGAGATGGCTTCTCCGTTTACGGTGACCACAAAGGTCTTATCGGTCAGGTTGATGGTGGTAAATTCGCCGGACAGGCGCAGATACAGGATCGCATCGTCCGTGTCACGGTCGGATTCAATCTCAAACTGCAGGAAAGCTCCATTGTAGTACAGGTTCGTCACATACTGATCGCCACTGGCTTCACAGGCGCATCCATTGATCAGGCCCTTGCCGGCCACGTTGCCGGAATAGCTCTGACCAAGCTTCTGGCCCATCATGTTGCAAGTGTCGTCCTCGTCGGGATCGAGGTCGGTCAGCTGTGTATTTTCTGCCTCAAACACGAACATGTTCAGCCATTTTGCGTAGAAGTTCACGTCGCTGTCATACTTCTTCATATCCGAGAAGGTGCCGGTATACTCGGTGCTGTCATACCATCCGGCAAAAACACTGCCTTCCATCTCGGGCGTACCGGGGTTCTTAATGCGGCTGCCCGGGGCAAAGCTGCCTTCCGAGTACACTTCCCCGTCTTCGTTTAAGAAGAAGTGGTAGGTTAATTCGGACACTTCTACGGGTTCGGTTTCCGGTTCTGCTTCCGCCGGTTCATTTTCCGCCGGTTCCACTACTTCGGGCTCGTCTTCAGCTTCCTTGAAAGCCGCCGGCTCCGTCAGGGCCGGGACGTTGTAAGTGGCCACGCGCTCGTCGTCAATGACGCCGTTCCAGTTCATGCCAAAGGTGAAATCATAGGTGTTCCCGTCCGCGTCCACATAGCAGACCATGTCGCGCGGCACATCTTCATACTGGCCTTCCACAGTGTCCATATCGGCAGGCATCTGCAGAGGCAGAAGGGCCGTGGGCTCCACCTGACCGCCCAGGATCGGAAGGAAGTTTTCTTCGGCAACGCCAAAGCTCATCAGGATCGTATCGACATCCGCTTCAAATTCCGAAAAGATCATCGGCTTGGAAACCGTCACGCAAACCACCACGTCACAGCTTTCCGGTACCTGAGCGGCAATGGTCTTCACAAGCTCTAAGTCGCTTAAGTTGGAAGCCACGGTGCTCTGTCCGTAATAGTTACGGTCATCCTTGGTGCGGTTGACCTGAGTCTGATAAGGCGTCTGCACATAGGTCTCAATGATGCCCTGGGACAGGGATTTCTTGCGCACGTTCTCGCCATCCGCCACGTACTCGCCGTACTGCAGCGACATCGGATAATAGGTGCCGTTCGAATAACCGGAGCCGGTGGAAGGACCGGAGATAAAGGCAACCGCGAAATCGCAGGCGGCCAGTTCTTCCTCCGTAGCGCGGATGATATCCGCTTCGGTGTAAACCGCGTCGCCGTCCTCGGTTGTGCCGCTGGGCTCAGTCACGGTATCCGTGACAATATTCATATACTGGCTGGCCAGCTTCTCGTCGATCGGAAGCGACCAACCTGCCGGTCTGCCTGCGGCGCTGGAGTTACCCGCGCTGCCCGCGGAGAATTCCATCGGGATGTACACGGTGGGAAGCTCCGAGCGCTCTTTGATGGCGCCATTGCTGTTCTTCAGCATGACGATCGTCTTCTGCGCCTTGTCCGTAAAGCTTTCAGAGATGCTGCCCTCCTCGATCACTTCGATTGCGTATTCCGTATCGGTGTAAGGATTTTCGAAGGCCCCCGTCTTAAAGTAAGCGCGAAGCAGACGAACGGCGGAATCGTAGTAATTCTTGTCCGCGAACTCCTTGCCTTCCTCTTCCACCATGATGTCATACGCGTCCGCGATCTGCTGTAAGTAGCTGGGATCCTCGCCAAAGTCAGGCATCAGAATGCGGTCAACGCCGATCTTTAAAATCTGGTAAATCACTTCCTGACTGCTCTTGCCATCCATACCATGCACGGAGATCGTGGGAACGCCGGCGGTATTGTCGGGCATAATCAAAGAGTCGGTGGAAATGATGCCGTCAAACCCATTCTCCCGGAGGAGCTTAATCTTGTATTCGCTGAAGTTACTGCCCACCAGCTCGCCGTATTTTTCCTTCTTGTCCCAGGCGATGGAATAGGAAGGCATCACGGCCGCGGCGGTCTCAGTCGAGCTGTCTAACGCGAAAGCTCCGTCAAAGAAGCCGATCAAGCCCGTCTCAAAGGCATCTCCCGGATATACGTTGTACTTGCCGGGATCCGTGTGGGACTCGCGTCCGCCTTCCGCCGCGCCGTCGCTGGGGAAGTGCTTCACCTGGGAGATAACGCTTTCCACGCCCCAGCCCAGGTCATTTCCGTCCTCATCAAAGGTGGACTGAAGGCCGGTCACGGCCGCCTTGGACATGTCGCGCACCAGAGCCGGATCTTCGCCGAAGGTGCTTCCGATACGGGTCCAGCGGGGTTCGGAGGACAGATCGGACTGCGGTCCCAGCATCTCAAAGATGCCGATCGCGCGCATCGCGATAGCGGTCTGGTTGTACAGCTCTGTTACCATCTCCGTGTCAAAGCTCGCGGCCATGGAGAGGGCGTTGATTTTGTTCATATAGGAGGACGGCGGGTCCATGCTGGGAATGACCGGAATGCCGAATTCACTGGCTTCCGCCATCGCCTGCATCTCGTTGACGGCTTCCGTCACGATATCCACATCGCTGCTTTCCAGGGCATTGCCCAGGAAATGACGAACCTCCTGATTTAAATCCGCTTCAAAGGCTGCGGAGCTGGCTCCCGGATCCTTGGCAGTATAGCGAAGGCCCGCGATCTGTTTGATGCTAAGTCTTCCGGCCAGGTCCTCGGCGCGCTCCTGCGCGTCTAAGCGCCAGTCTTCATAATCGTCCAGTTCCCCGTCCTTGTCCAGATCCTTAAACGCGTAACCGTCCACCTCCAGAATGGTGACCCCGGTTCCCTCGGTATAGCCAAGGGTCGGGCCGCCTTCCTGCGTGACCTTCATCCAACCGTCTTCTGTTTCTTCCGCTGTCCATTTACTCTCCCCCTCGGCTTTTGCCGTGGTAAAGCCGGACAGACTGCCGCTGACCATGAGAAGAGCCATGGCGGCGCCTCCCAGTCTGCGGATCAAATGTCGTCCTGTTCCCAAATGTCTCATTTTCATCCTCCTTTTTTACAATCGAGCAGGGAGGAAATTCATCCACCCTGCTCGTTTTAACAGGCCTCCCGCTTTGCCATTTAAGCGGTCCCTTCCCTTCTATTAAGAAGGCCTGTGGTTCATTATGATGGCGGGATCAAAAAGTCTTTTCCCCACATATAAGTTATTTTGTGACCACCATGGTAAGCGCGTACTCCAGTACGGTTTCCTTCGGCGTGCTGTTGCCGCGTCCGGAAGATCCGCCGGCGCCGCTGCTCTGCTCAACCGCCTTCATCTCGACCGTTACGTTAAACGTGCCTTCCTCTGCAGGCTTGCCCTCGATCGTGCCGTCCTCTAAGAGCGCCACGCCCTCCGGAAGCTTGCCATCCTTGATGGTGTAGGTGACAGACGAATACTTGCCATCTGTCGTGGTGAAAACATCCGATACGATGCGGGCGATGAAGTCCTCTCCCACCTTCGCGCTGTCAAGTGCGTCACCGTTTTCGTCCATGTAGAACGCGGAAACAATATGCAGCATATAGTTGGCCGTCTTCTCGATATATCCGTCGATCAGGTAGGTCACATTCAGCATGTAATCTCCAGGAGTCGTCGCCGTACCACTGATGGCACCGGTAACCGTATTCATGCTGATGCCTGCGGGCAGCATGCCGCGGACATTGTAGCTGACGGAAGATCCATCGGAAAGGAGCGCATCGATGCCGACAGAGCCGTTAAAGCTGACGCCCTGCGTGGTCTCTCCCACCATGTCTGCCACCTGAAGGCCGCTGTATCCGTTGTGGGCAACAGAGGAGTTGGCTGTCATGTACAGGATTGCCTTGGCGGCCTGGCGTACACAGTACCACTGCGTATAGCTTTCCTCCGCCATGTCGCCCTTGCCAAGGACGACGGTCTGCTTCTCGGCATCCCAGGAACCGGACAGGTATTCAACAAAAGGAGTGGTGTACAGTTCCATCTGGTTTCCGGCACGGACCATCATATCCAGATCTGTGCGGGCGCGCCATCCGATGTAACCATCGGTGACAAAGTAAGTCTTCACATCCCACTGATCCTGATACAGACGGGTGTTGATGTTGTAGTTGTTCGTGTTGGACAGACCGCCGATACGGCCGTATCCGGTCATGGCGCCGCTGGAATTGCCTTCCTGGGTAGCCATCTGGAAATTCTTCATGTAGTTTTCACGCATGGACTGCTCGGAAGCCCAGGTGAAAAGATTCCCTCGGTTGGTTTCCTGGTCGTTCATGAAGCAGTGCTTCGCGTAGCAGATGATGCCGCGGGACTCGACGCCCTGGATGACGGCTGCGGCCATGTATCCGCCCTGCAGACCATCCTGAGAATAATACTCGTTGTTACGTCCGCTGAAAGGAGAACGATGGATATCCATACCAGGGCCGTACCAGCCTTCTACGCCATGCAGCAGGCCGATGTCGCCAACCATGGTGCCCTGCTTGTTTGCCAGCTCCAGGTTCCAGGTGGAGGAGATCACGCCCTCGGAGCACCAGCAGTGCGTGCCGTCCAGGTTGTTCGGGCCGTCGGTGTCTTCGCTCTTATCCTTGTTTACGGAAGCAATGTCAACAGTGGAGTAACCGCCGAATTCGATCAGGGTGCAAAGTTCGTCGTAGGTCAGCTGGTTCAGGAACGCATCCCACTTCTCGTCGTCATAGGCGACGCCTGCCATGTCGGCAAACTTGATGGGGCTTTCTTCCGCCAGGGAAACGTACATCGGGAACAAAAGCTCGGTCCGGTTGTTCTTCACCAGATGCATTTCGTCAAACACGCCTTCCGCCTGGGTCCAGCCTTCCGGAATGTCTTCCGCGGTCTTGTACCAGGGGTATCCGGACTCATCGATCATCAGGCTGGCGGTTTCCTCAACCGGATTGCCGCTGCCGTCGATGGACTTGTCGGTGACGGTGTAGTTATCCCAGTATCTCCAGTTGGACAGCACGTTGGCCTTGAAGGTCAGATCAGCCTTCGTAGGAGCCTTCGGGAAGGTACCTTCCATATCCGCGCGGGAAAGGAGGGTCATGCCGGCGCTTTCGTCTTCCATCAGATCGCCGGTACGGACATTGTTGTACATCAAATCGCCGTCCACGGTGTCAGCGCCGTAGGTGCCGTTCTCCGCGGAGAAGAGGTTCTGCAGTTCCTTGTGGCTGAAGTCATCCAGACCAAGGTTGGCGTTTCCTTCCAGCGTGAAAACGATCTGATCATACGCATCGTTCTCATCGGCCACGTCGGTCGCGCAATCGAAGTGAGAGCTTTCCATCACGCGCAGCACATACTCGCCGCCGTCTAACTCATAATCGCCAAAGAAGCCGTCCCCGTTGGCATCTTCCGTATCCCAGGAAGCCATATCCTGGACGTTAAAGGACACCACAACGGTTTCGCTCTTTCCGGGCTCGATGATGCCGGTCTTCGCAAAGCCTACCAGGGTAACCGCAGCCTTCTCAATGCCGCCCACGGTGTACGGAGCGGTCACATACAGCTGAACAACCTTCTTGCCGGCTACTTCGCCAGTGTTGGCTACCGTGACAGGGACGTACAGCTTCTCGACCTGTGCAGGGCTGTCTGCAGAGGAGGAGAACAGAGCCGGGTCAACACTCTCGCCCAGCGCTTCGGTGCAGGCTTCATCTGTAAAGAGGCCGCCCGCCTTAAAGCTGAACGTCGTGTAGGAAAGGCCAAAGCCGAAAGGATAGGTTACGTTCGCAGCCCACCAGGCCTGCGCTTCTTCCCGCGCTTCATCGGTTTCCGCCGCCATATACATGTCAAAGTAGCGGGTCTCATAATACTTGTAGCCTAAATAGATGTTCTCTTCGTAGTCAACGCCGTGGTAACCTTCGCTGTCGTAGGCTGCGGAGCTTCCGGTTTCCAGATCCATATAGGTGTTGGAGCCAGCATAGCCTTCCCGGTTGTTCTGCGCGTTGCTTCCGAAGTTGTACCAGGTCGGATCGGTGGTAAAATCGGTCATCCACTCATCGATCAACGCACCGGAGGGGTTCACGGTACCGTTCAGGATTTCGGCGAGACCGTCTAAGCCGCCCACGCCAGGACGTCCGATGTCGATGATGGCGCTGATGCCTTCGTCTGCCTGCAGCGCGCCAACTTCCATCGCGTTCGAGGTATTTAATACCACGATAACCTTGGAGAAGTGCGCTTTTACATACTCGATCAGCGCTTCTTCGCTGTTGGTCAGCATCAGGCTGTGCTTGATTTCCTTGCCTTCTTCACTGACTGCCAACGCCAGGTGCTCACCTTCCCGGGCCAGTTCTGTCGTTCCGTTCGCCGCGCGTACGGTGGACGCGTCGCTTCCCTCGCCGCCTTCACGGGACAGGACGATAAAAGCAGCATCTCCATACGTGGACAGAGAGGATTCCACCATTCCGGAAAAACGGCTCACTTCGTTGCCGATCGAGGAAGAATCCGTGTCATAGAATGCTTTCAGCGTGGGGTTTACGTGAAACCCGGCTGCCGAAAGGGCTGCCGCCAGCGTGCTGTCGCTGGCGGAAGAATCGCTGCTGAACGCGCCGGAGGAGTCGGACGCGCCGATCATGTTGTCCGCCCTTACGCCAAACACGCTGACCCAGGCGCTGCCATCCAACGGAAGCGCTTTGTCGGCGTTCTTTAAAAGGACGTCTCCCTCCGCCGCCAGCTCCTTCGTGAGCTGTTCCGCCGCCGGCTTTAATTCGTTCATGGACGAAAAACCGGGGTAGTACTTGCCGTTCTCTTCCGCCAGAGCGGTCATTCCCATAACCGGCGTGCAAAGCGCCGCGGCCATGGATACCGCCATGACAGACGAAAGAAATCTGCGAGATGTCTTCAAGGATTTCATCGTTGTATCCTCCTGTATTTTAAGATAGCTATATCATACAGAGTGTGGCCAGTGGCGGCAATATGCACAGGACATACAGTAATTTCACGATGCCATATGGTCGTTTTTAACGACAAACAGCAGAAATTGAGGACAAATGGAAAAAAACCAGGTGACAAAAAGAAGAAGGGCTGCCTTCAGACATCCCTTCCTCTTCTTAATCCTGATTCAAATCATTTATTCCTGGTTCCACATCATATCCAGGATTGCTTTTGCTGTAAATTTCCCCTCTTCCAAAGTAAACTCCGCGCAACCATTGTATTTTTCGGCCAGCCTCGTAATGATCTGTGTTCCAAATCCATGATGGATCAGATCCTTCTTTGTGGTTTTGAGTCCCATTTTTGCCTTGCGCAGTTTGTCCAGGTCCGTGTGATTGAGGCATTGTATAAACAGATAACTCTCCTTCGGATAGATCTCGATGTGAATATCACTCTCTTTACCATCGTTCTTCATCCGAACTGACTCTTCAATCGCATTATCCATCATATTGGCAATCAGACTGCACAGATCATCCGCCGGAAATCCAAGTGCCGGCGGCACCATCAGTTGCCGTTCCACCGAAATTCCCTGCGTCTGTGCTTTACTGATCTCCATGTTAAGAATGGTGTTCATCACCTGGTTCCCGCAATCCACGTAAGAAAGCCCCTCCGGGAGTTTCATGGAAACCTCTTCAAAATATGTCTCAAGCTCCTCATACCGCTTTTCCTTCAGAAGGATTTCCATGTATGCGTATTTATTTTTGATGTCATGGCGGATACTGCGCAGATCGGACAGGTTTTTTTCCACCAGGGCGGCTGTCTCCTTCTCGTTGATCAGTCTTTGTCTTTCCGCCTGCAGCTCCAGCACCCTTTCTCTTTCCTGGCACATGGAATACATCGTATGAATCGCCAGCAGCATCAGAACAAAAATCAGAATATACGTCAGTGCCCTCCACCGGATCATCTCCGTGTTGGACATATCAGCCTTCCATACCGACAGTACACAGAAAGCCACCATGCATACAGCCCCCGTGACAATCATCATCACACCGCTGAAAGGAATGTTGTCGAACCGGTTTAGCCGGCGGGTGTGCAGATAAATCGCGACCGGCAGCATGAGCACGTAGCAGGAAACCCGTACCACGCCTTCCATCGCGCCCTGCCTGAAAAACATCCCTGTCAGTATGCTAAAGCACCCGGCAATCTCCATCAGGCAGAGAATACATGCGTACATACAACACCAGATCGTCAGACGGATTTTGTTGGGATAAGGATAGGCGAACATGAGGAAGATTAACCCCGCGGCTCCGATGACAAGATTCCAGGTAAACGCAAAGGCAAAGCCCAGATTCATAAATGCCATCACCACGGATGCCAGTAAAAGTCCTGCAAACAAAAGCAGAAACTGTCGGATATAAAGCCAAAGACGTTTCGTCTTCAGCGTCTTTCCCTGCCCTACGATAAACCAGCTGGCTGTAACAAGCAAAAGCTGCAAAATCCAAGCCGCATCAATAAAACGAAGTCCCATACCTTCCTCACCCTCCGATCATGGAAAGATACTTGGCCTTGACTTCCGGCATCTTGCTTCTTCCGACGGGAAGCTCCGTCCCGTCCTTTAACTCCACCACACTGGTATGAATTCGGCGGATATACTGGTAATTCACAAGAAAACCCTTGTGAATCCGAATGAAGCCCTTCGGGGAAAGCAGCTCCTCCAGCTTCTCCATCGTCATTTTCACTTCTTCCGTCTTGCCATCTTCATTCAAATGGAGAATCTGATAATTCCGGCTTCCTTCAATGTACAGCACTTCGCTTCGCTTAAGCCGGAGCATGCTGGTCCGCATGGCAAATTCCAGCATATCTCCCTCGTCCTTCTGCATGCAGGTTTTAATATAAACCTGTACCACCGCCGTAATATCATTCAAAAAATTGCTTTTTCTGACAAAGCCAAGCGGCTGAACCTGAAATGATTCAAACACCCGGTTTTCCGCCTCTGATACATAAATAATCCGAACGTCCTCATCTTTCTCACGAAGCTGTCTTCCCGTCTCAATTCCATCCATCTCCGGCATGTCAATATCCAGCAGAACCAGCTGAAAACGCTCCGTCTTTAAAGCCTCCAAAAGCCTCTTTCCACTTCGAAAGCACTTCACCTCCGTCCGTATTTCCTTTGCCAGAAAGGCGGACCTTACCGCCCCGGCTATCACAGGCAAGGCGTTTGAATCATCGTCGCACATTGCAATTCGAATTGTATTTCCCATGTCCATCTCCCCATTTAGACGAAAACATATAACGGCTCTGTCCTGAGCCGTTATAAATGTTCTCTTGTCATTTTACTTGATCAGGGAAGCAATTTCAACTGCAATTCGTCCAAGATATTGTTGGAAATGGCGGTGAAAACCTGTCGTTCGTCCATCTTCTACGCTTTTTGTCCTTCTCCGGAAACCGTTCGTCCTCATTTTCTTCGTCGGACGTAAATTTCTGACATGTGACGCAGATCCGTCCCCTTCAGAAACTGTGACGCAGGTCCGTCCCCTGTCATTCTTCTGTGGTTAAGAAAGATAGAAAAATTGGTAGGGATTGTTGTATAATAAAAACGTTCGCGTTACAATTATATAGGTCAACAAATCATCAGGCCAAAGTTACATGCACACACGTACGTAAAGGAGGTACTTAACGATGCCCAATTTATATACCCAGATCACCAAAGCCAACATTTACCGCGGCGGAGCGGAACTGGTGCGCCGCGGAACCGTGGAGCTGTCTGCCGGCCGTCAGACCCTCTTCGTATACGGAATGTCGAATACGACCCGGACGGACACCGCCAGACTTTACGGCCCGGCAGGCGTTAGCTGCTCGGATCTTCGCATCATGCCCCGCTTCGGGGAGTCCGGAAATCCGGAAGCTACGGCCCTGCAAGAGCGCATCGACGCGTTAAAGCTTCATATCGAGGTCAGAGAACTGCAGACGGAAATGTGGAAAAGCAACGGCGATTTTAAAGGACGCACCAGCCTGCCCGTTTCCGAGGTGCAGGAATACATCGAAAAGCTGCCCGGCCGCCTGGAAAAAATCAACGAGGACATTCTCGCCACCAAAAAGGAAATCCGAAAGCTCGAAAAAGAACTGAAAAACGTTCAGGGGAACGACTCCCTTCCCATCCTGGCCGCCGAGGTCACGGCAGAGAAGGCCGGAACCTATTCCTTTGAGCTTCGCTACTTTGAAAACAACGCGCGCTGGAAACCGGTGTACGAAATCCACTCGGATGGGAAAGCACCCTTTGAAATGCGCATGAAAGGCCACATCACCCAGCTCACCTACGAAGACTGGAAGGGTGTCGAACTGTCCCTCCTGACAGGAAATCCGGTGATGGCCGGGACCCTGCCCGAGCTCTCCCCCATCCTCCTGGATATCCGCCAGCCTATGCCCGCTTCCCGCGCCGTCTTAGGCAGGAGCCCTATGACAACCGGCCGGCTGTTTAGCGCCCCCAAGGCAAAGATGGCCATGGAGGATGAAGCGTGTGAAGAGATGGATATGGCAGACGAGGAGGCATCCTTCGGCTCGACGGCTCCCCTCCCGGTCCTCATGACCGCGGCCGAAGCCGACATGACGACAGGTGAAACCTCCACCGAATACAAGCTTCCCGGCAAGCGGGATGTCCAGAAAAACGGCCGCGAAACCGTCGCCGACGTAAACAGCGTTTCGGTTCCCGCCACATACCGGATCGTCACCGTTCCGAAGCTGGATGCCGCCGCCTATCTGGTAGCCGCCGTCAAGCCTTCGGACCTCCCTGGCACAAATTCCATCGATGCCGCCGTCTACTTAAACGAAACCTATACCGGCAAAGTCCACCTGTACCCGGACCTCACCAAAGAGGAACTGGACCTGACCATCGGCCGCGAAGAACGGATCTTTACCAGCCGCAAAGAGCTTCCTAAAAAGACTTCTTCCACACTGATCAAGAACCAGCGGACAACCGAATATACCATCGAGCTGACCGTCCGAAACGAATCCCCTGCCCCTGTCACCGTGACCGTAAAGGATCAGATCCCGGTCTCCGAAAACAAGGAAATCCAGGTCGACATCCTCGAACTCTCCGGCGCTAAGCGGGAGGAAGCCACCGGCTTCCTCACCTGGGACCTTTCCCTTGCCTGCGGCGAAGCACAGACCGTGCGCTTCTCCTACAAGGTATCCTCGCCGAAGGATAAGCAGATTCAGGAGATTTTCTGACAGGGTGTGACAAGGTGTGACAGGGGACGGGCCTCTGTCACAATTGAATTTGTGACAGAGACCCGTCCCCTGTCACACTGAGGCCCGCAATTGAATTTGTGACAGAGGCCCGTCCCCTGTCACATCTGTCACACTTCGCAACTCCCACATTCGTTGAGAAAGGATCCGTCATCATGAAATTTCTTCAACAGCTTGGCAAAGCCATCATGCTCCCCGTTGCCTGTATGCCCCTGTGCGGCATCATGATGGGAATCGGCTATCTTCTCTGCCCCGCTTCCATGCAGGGCGGAGCCATCGAAGGCGTGCTCCCCGTCATCGGTCTCTTTTTCGTACGCGCCGGCAGTGCCCTCATAGACCACATTCCCTTGCTTTTTGCGGTGGGCATCGGTTTCGGGCTGGCAAAGGACCGCGACGGGATCGCAGGGCTCGCGGGACTGGTGGCGTACCTTACCATCATCACGCTTTTACAGACCAGCTTCGTGGAACAGATCGCTCCGGCTGTGATCGCGGATCCTGCCCGGAAAATCGCGTTTGACAAGATCGAGAATCCGTTTATCGGCATCATCGCCGGCCTGATCGGTGCCTTCACATACAATCATTTTAAAAACACGCGCCTTCCGGACTGGCTGGCTTTCTTCAGTGGAAAACGCAGTGCCGTCATCGTCACCGGGCTCCTGTCCTCGCTTGCCTCGGCACTTCTCTTGATCCTCTGGCCAATGCTGTTTGGAGGCTTGACGATCCTGGGAACCCGGATCGCAGCGATGGGCCCGCTCGGCGCGGGACTCTACGCGTTCTTAAACCGTCTCCTTCTGCCTTTTGGCCTGCATCATCCGCTCAACAACGTCTTCTGGTTCGATTCGATCGGCCTGGGAGACCTGACGCATTTCTGGGCGGGCGAGACATCGGCCGATGTCGGATGGTCACTCGGCATGTATATGTCCGGTTTCTTTCCCTGCATGATGTTTGGCGTCCCCGGTGCCGTGCTGGCCATGAGCCAATGTGTGGAAAAATCGCGCCGAAAAGCCGTGCTGGGCATTTTAGGCTCGGCTGCTTTTTGTTCTTTTGTTTGCGGTATCACGGAGCCTTTCGAGTTTTCCTTCGTGTTCCTGTCGCCGCTTTTGTATGTCCTCTACTCCCTGCTATACGGCCTGTTCAGCTTTGCCGTGGCCCTGTCCGATTTCCGGGCCGGTTTTGCCTTTTCCGGCGGGGTGACGGATCTGCTGTTTTCCGCTTCGCTCCCTGCCGCGCAGAACACCTGGATGATCCTGCTCTTCGGGCCAGCCGCTTTCGCCAGCTTCTACCTGGTCTTCCGTGTCCTGATCACAAAGCTGGACATCAAGACACCTGGACGTGAGGCCATCCCGAATGCATCTACAACGGAGGATACATATGAAGCTGAAAAGGCCGCAATAACCGGTGCTTCCCGAACGAATACCTCCGCGGAAAAGATCCTGCAGGCTCTGGGCGGAAAAGGCAACATCGTGTCTCTGGACCATTGCATCACCAGACTTCGGCTGGAGGTCAAAGACGCCGCCCTGGTCGACAAAAGGCGCTTAAAAGAAGCTGGCGCCCTCGGCGTTATGCAGGCCGGAAACAGTGTGCAGGTGGTGATCGGCCTGCAGGTGGATCAGACGGCGGATGAACTGCACCGCCTGCTAAAAGAACAGACTGCAGATGAATCGCGTCACTTCCGAAAAGAACAGACGATAGGTGAATCGCACCAATTCACAGAAGAACAGGCACCGGTTCTCATCCGCTGCGAGGCAGGAGAGATCCGGCAACCCGTCAAAGGACGTGTGATTTCGCAGGAAGAAATCCCTGACGAGACCTTCTCATCCGGCATCATGGGATCTGGCGTCGGGATCGAGCCGGAAGCTGAACTGGTCACGGCTCCGTTTGACGGAACAATCCTCTCCGTCGCGGACGCCAGCCACGCCATCGGCCTTTCCTCCGGCGACATGGAAGTGCTCATCCATGTAGGTGTGGACACGGTTCAGATGAAGGGCGACGGCTTTACCTGTTACGTCAAAGAAGGGGACACCGTTCTTGCCGGACAGCCCCTCCTTGCCTTTGACCGTGCAAAAATCCACGCCGCCGGACACAGCGACACGGTAGCCGTCATGCTCGTCAACTCCGAAGACCTGAAGGATGTCACGATCCTGAAAGAATGATGCCAATCACAACGCATAGAAAGGGGCTGCCGCACCTTGCGACAGCCCCTTTTTTAAACTACAGATTTGCTTTAAAAAACGTCTCCATGGCAGCGGCGCACGCTTCTTCATCGGGCCCGTCTACTATTACGTTGATCTTGCTTCCCTGTTTGATCCCCATTCCCATCAGCTTCAGCATCTGCGTCACCTTGACCTCTTTCGCTTCATAATCAATCGTCACGGTTGAAGCATACTTCTTTGCCTCCTTTGCGAGTAATCCCGCCGGCCGGGCATGAATGCCAATCGGATCCGTGATGGTGTACGTAAATGATTTCATATGGTTTTTCCTCCTTATCCCCTTATTTGAACGGAAACTTAAAATTCCAACCCGTCGCCTTCGTCTCCTCTTCTGTCTCAGCTGGCGTTACTTCTACACCCGCAGCTGTCGTCTCTGCTTCTGCGGACGGCAACGTGTTTCCGGACGAAGGTCCTGTAGGTGTCTCTTGTGAAGGACTTGTCAGCTTCCTGCAAGCTGTCATGCCAGCAGGTGATTGCGCCTCACGCGTAAAAAGAAGATTTCCCTTTCCGTCCTCAAAGGCATTTCCGTAGCCATCGTAGACCCGAAACACTTCATCCGTCGTTGTCAGGAAATACGAGTAGTCCGCAAAGAACGGATACAGCATTTCGGATTCCGTGACATACAAGGCATGATTCAGGTACTTTTTGCAGGCATCCTTGTAAAACTTCTCAAAATCCAGTTCCACGTTAATTCCACTTCGAATGAGCTGGACGGTATTCTGAATCTGACTGGACATTTCACTTCTCATCAGAAAGAATTCATCGCTCACCCGCGTATTATTGACAAACTCCTCGAACATCGGATACAGCTCTTCGAAGCGCTCCCGCGGGATCAGCGCCAGATAACTGGCCATCGGGTACCAGTCGATATTGACGGTTGTAGTGCGGAATCCGTCCACCATCTCAATGCCGAACGGACCGGTCACCTTTCTTCCGCCTCCGCCGTAGACATATTCCGTGGACCACTTGGTCCCCTCCACCATCGTGGAAGCTACCAAAACGTACTCGACCTGATCTGCCTTTTTCGTTCCGGCCTTCGTGAAAGCATCCTTTAACGTCAGCGAATAAAACTTCGTCGCATAGGTGCACTCCGCCGCGTCCAGTTTCATGTCACGCCCGGTCAGTTTGCCTACTTCACGGAACTCATCCTTCAGCTGCTTCTCTCTCTCTTTCAGGAATTTCTGTTGTTCTTCTGTCGGCCCGATCTCCAAAAACAGCTTGGTCGCAATTCCCTCCTGCAAAAACTCATTCACCAGCATGTCGCAGTAATCGGACGCTGTGCGATAATTGTAACAAAGCGCCATGTAATCCGAGTCATAGTCTCCCTCGTTCGCTTTGAAAACCTGATCATTGTAAGTGGAGAGGTGATCCGCAAAGCTCCGTCTGGAATAATACTGGAACATTGCTTTATTATCCGGGCTCGCGGCCGAAATATCCACCTGCACCGGCGTGGCAATCCCCATTCCGAAAGAATGAATGGTACCATTTACCTTCCATCCGGTCGGCGCAAACCCTCTGGCCATCTCTGTTTTTGTCGCCGTGCTAAGGATTGCGGTCCGGGTATACTGCGCAGGCGGTTGTTCGATAATGTCTTCTGCCATCACCCTGGGAGAAAACGTCATCATCACCATAAGAACTGCCAAAACGCATAAGTACATTCTCTTCCACGGCTTCCATTTTCTGCTGCTCATTTTGTCTATCCTCTCTTTCCATTTCTCTTTCTTTTGCTCACCGGTTAGCCGCGTACGCCTCCAGCATATTTGCCATCGTTAACGCAGTCGTTCCCGGCTCTGCATTCTGATCCGCCAGGTTCATGAAATAGAGGAACGTCTCCTCCTCGTGGTCCAGCGCCGCCTTTCGTAAACACCCATCCGGATCCGCCGTGCTCTCTCCGTCCCACATATACTGATAGTCCGGATAGGTATACACGGTTGTTAACCGATGGAACACCTCCAGTTTTCCTTTGTTCACGAAATAATAAATGGTTTCCCCGGCGCTCTCCTTCGTCCAATTTGCGTAGCCATAGATTGTCACCTTTAGGATCGGTACTCCTCCTCCCCTCTGTTTCGAGGTGATCACGCTGACATAAATCTGCGGCGGATAATCACTCCACCCGTAAACCGTCGCCACATCGTTTAAAAAAGGGTATTCACGAACCTTCTGTCCGTCAAAGTAACAGAGCATCGCATCTGCAATAAAGTGTCCATCCCCCTCCGGCCAGAAGGATGGATTCGGGTAAGGCGCCGCCTTCACAAGGAGCGGTACGCCATCATCGCCGACATCCACCAGGGTAGCCTGCAGGAAATGCGCTCCGAATGAATCAACCGGATTGGTTGTTTCCAACCGCAGGTTCTCCGCATAAGCCCTTGCCATCTTTTCGCTCATGACGCAATTTTCCGGATTTCCCACATAGGTTACCTGCGAAAGGGCCAGCGTAGCCTTTTCCTCTGCCAGCTTTCCCGCTGTTTGAGACAAATAATCCAGAAAGGCGTTCTGGTTTGCCAGATGAATCAGATTTCCGGCCGCCACCGGGATCCGACGTACCAGATCCTCGTCCGACGGGTTTGTCTGCATCCGCTTAAAGTACCCGTTCTCATCGTACGTCATGAACCATCTCTCCGTGGACATGGTTTCCGGCACGATATCCTGATACATACTGGGCGCATACCCCATCTCCAGATAGGTTCCACTCTTCCCGATCCAGATGTTTAAGAACTCGCAGCTCTCATTCATTCCCCCCTGATTAATGCGTTCCAGTTCACCGAAAAACATCTGATAGGCTGTTCCATCTTCCCATGTCCAGACCTCATACTGCGCTTCCGTCGGCTCCTGATACCATCCGTCACTGCCCCGCAGAATCAGAATCATTTCCGGAATGCCGTCCTGGTTGAGGTCCGTCAGCCATCCACCTGACAAACCTGCTTTAAAAGCGTACAGAACTCCGTTATACCGGCCCATGTGTTCCGTTCCGTACAGATTGATCCTCTCCTCGACAATCGCAAGGTAATCGGCAGCGACCTCGAAAGGACACTCCGATGGAATCTGAAAATCACGGCAGAAGGTAAAGCCTTCCGGAATCTGCGGCGTTTCCTTATTAGAATTCTTTGTTATGTTCATCAACGCGTCCTTGCGGACAATATCGAACGTGACGGGCGGAGTAAAGATTTCCCACGTCTCTTCCCAGATTTTTTTCATTTTATCCCGATACTCATTCAGGAACGGATTAGCGTAGTTTCCCACTGCCCCGTCCAGCTTTTCTCCCAGGAAATCCAGGATTTTCCCATTCAGATAATCCTGCAAAAGTTCCGCCTTCGTCACCTTTCCGACGACCGTGGAAAGCGCGACGCTGCCGATAAGTTCCAATGCCACCTGCCAGGAGGGTTTTTTCAGCTGATCCATGTAGTACCAATAGCCCATCTCCAGCGCGGCAAACCCTTGTCGATTCTTTTGCCAGATCACGATAAAACGGGTGGCATCCTCCAACGTAAAGAACTTTCCGCCCTTCTTTTCCGCCACCTGCATGGCCTCTATCAGCTCGCCAACCGAGATATCCTCGGCGCCTTTCTTGGCCAGACTGTAGATGAATTCCTCCGTATTCATATCCGGAACGTCGATATTCAGGTCCTTCACCATTCCGTCTACAACCCGATCCGCATACCCATTTAAGGAAGAGTTTTCAATGGAAGCGTCCAGCATGACCTCCGCAAACACGGAATAAACCGTGGCCGCATCCCCCGTCAACGCCCCTAGTATGGCTGTCATGCCCAGCTTACAAAAGTCCCAGCTGTACTTATTGTACACCCGGTAGTTATTGGACTGTCCCAGTGTACGTTTATAACTCTCCCGCCGATCCCGTACCTTCGAATACACATAGCTTTCCACCGTGGAATAGCCCTGCATCGCCGAATCATAAATTTCCTGCGCCTTTAAGATTACCTGTTTCTCAAACGGCGTCATAGACGCATAGTCCGGCACCGGAACCAGGATATCCATCGAAAATTCCAGACAGGGATCGCAGGTATAAAGGCCGTATCCCATCGCCTTCACAAACGCGTTCCAGCCCTTTTTCATGATCTCTCCCCGGGTCCAGAACTCCGCTTCCTCCGGCGCCTCCTTGATCTGTCCCACCAGGTTCATGCTTTCCTCCCTCCACCGATAGACATAGATGCAGGAAAGATCCGGATCGGTAGACGCGTTCGTGACCAGAAATTCCGGCCATTTATCCCCGTCCGTGTCATAGACGGAAATCCGGAAGTCTTCATCGCGATAAAAGAACGGCCGATCTGGATATGCGTCCGTCTGGCAGAATTTGGCTCCGATGGCAAACTGCCGGTATACATCTGTCCAGGAAAAAATCGTGCGCCAGGTAAACTCCCGATTGTCTTTCCACTTGATCCGATTGATGACCCATGCCATATCATCCCACAAAGCTTCATATTCCGGCGTGCCCTTCTCATAACATAGCAGCGTCAGCATGGCCCAGCAGGACGAACCGATCCAGATATCCCCCAGGACGTATTCCCCGGGATGCATGTATACATCCGTTACGTAAGCGCACATTTGCAGGCTGAAGCGCCAGGTTTCATACCCGCCCCCTGCTTCCCGCGCGGCGCGGTCGTAAAACTGCAGGGTATGCGTCCACTCGAATGTATTGATATCCCAGGTATACTTTTCCGCAAACCACGCCGGAACGGAAATGGTATAATACTCCGTCTCAATGGTCACCTTGTCCGGCGTCTCCTCCTCTGCCCGCACCTGCACGATCGGAAAGAAGCTTTTCACCGGTAACTCCGTCAGAACCGATGTGACAACCATCATGAGGACAAGGATGAAAGCAACAATCTTTTCTGCAGTTCTTCTCATTTTATTCCTTCCCATTCTTCAGCTTATCTCCCGCACCTTATTTCTAAGCGGCAGCACCGCCCCAGGAGCGACAGACAGTTCATCCATTCCCATGTTTAAGAATTCTTCCGTCATGGTCATGTCTGCGGCAAGCTCGCCGCAAACGCCCACTTCTCTTCCATAGCGATGAGCGTTTTCGCATACCAGCTTCAGCGCCCGCAAAACCGCCGGATGATGTGGATCAAAAAAGCGCCCCAGGTCCTTATTTTGCCGGTCGCAGGCCAGCGTATACTGGGTCAGGTCGTTGGTGCCGCAGGAGAAGAAATCCACCTCTTTAGCCAGAAGATCGCTGATCAAAACCGCCGCCGGGGTCTCGATCATCACGCCAACCTGCACGTTCCCGTCAAACGGAATCCCTGCTTCTTTCAGCTCCTGCTTCACCTCATCGCAAAGCTTTTTGGCCTCCAACACCTCCCAGACGCTGGTGACCATGGGAAACATGATCTTCAAATGTCCAAACGCGGACGCCCGGTAGAGGGCCCGCAACTGCGTGCGAAAGAGCTCCGGCCTGTTCAGGCAGATCCGTAACGCCCGAACGCCCAGCGCCGGATTCTCCTCCTTCGGAAGCCCCAGATACTCCACCTTCTTATCCGCGCCGATGTCCATCGTCCGGATGATCACGTTTTTTTCTCCCATGTCGGTCAGCACCGTTTTGTACGCCTCAAACTGCGTCTCCTCATCCGGCAGATCGTCCCTGCCCAGATACAAAAACTCGCTGCGAAACAGCCCAATGCCTTCTGCATCGTTACGAAGCACGGCCGGAACATCCCTAGGCGAAGCGATGTTGCAATATATTTTGATGGACCGCCCATCCTGCGTCACACTGGGAAGCCCCTTTAAGCTTTCCAGCTCCTCCTTGTAACGGCGCTGTGCTTCCGCTTTCTCCTCTACCGCCCGCACCATCTCCGGATCCGGATCTACCACCACCTCGCCATTCTCTCCACGAATGAGCACCAGGTGACCTTCCATCTCTGGTTTTAAAAAGTCCCCGATCCCGATGATGGCCGGGATCTCCATGGTCCTGGCTAAAATAGCGGTGTGCCCGGAAGCAGAGCCTCCTGTTGTCACAAATCCAAGAAGCTTACCTCTGTCTAACTGCATGGTCTCGCTCGGGGACAGATCCTCCGCCGCCAGAACAACCGGCTCCGAAAGGTCAACCTGGCCTTTCTTTCGTCCGCCTAAAACAGCCAGAAGCCTTCCCGCGACATCCTTCACGTCCGCTGCTCTCGCCTGAAAATACGGGTCTTCCATCTGGGCAAACATCTCCGCGAACTCATCCGCCGCCTCCTGCACCGCTGTCTCCGCATTTACCGGTGTTTCCAGGATCGCCGTTCTTACGGCATCCTCCAGGTCTGTATCCTCCGCCATAAACTGGTGCGTTTTAAAGAGCAGCGCCGCTTCCTCGCCCGCTTCTTTCCGCGCCCTGTCAGCCAGCTCTCCCAGCTGGGCGATCACCTCCTGCTGCGCGCTTAAAAAACGCTCCCATTCCGCCTTCGGGGCCGCCGGCTTATAGCGCGGGATCTCCTTCTCCTCCCGTTTATACCAGTGCAGCTTTCCCACGGCCTCTCCGGGGGAAGCGCCCGTTCCATAGCCTTTTTGCATACCTCTCCTCCTCACTTTTATGCATACGGGGACTGCAAAAAAGACCGTCCCTTCTTGCAATCCTTTCTTACAATCCCTTCTTGCCCTACCCTTTCACAAACCTCTGCTCAAACCCCGCCATCTCCTTAAAATCCGACCAGATCATCTCCCCGCTCTCTTCAATCTGAAAGATCCCATAGCCGTCGTCATACAAAACCTCCCGCTGGGTCTCTTCCCCGTTTTCATCGCGGGTGATCCGCGTTTTGATCCCGGTGGACGCTCCGGTCAAGGTATATCCGTCGAAGTCGCATTCATATTCCCAGAGAGTGGTCGTCTGCTCGTTTTCCATCCGGTCCACGACGCAAAGATAATGTCCTTCTTCCTGCCTGGAGATGGTGATCAGCGTATCGCCGCAGATCCATTCGCCTAAAAAAGCCTGAGCCGGATCAGCAGCGTCTAAATCATCTTGGGACGTGTCGACAACGCCTGAATTAACCTGGGCAGGATCATCAGTCTCTGCCTCATTCCCATCATGCGGTAAAGACAGTTCCAGCTGTCCCCCATACAAAAGACTAATCCATATTACCACGAAAATCGCGATCCAAATGCCGACTTCGTTTCTCACATCCTTTTCCTCTCTCCTCATAGGGACATAAACCAGATCCCATACCATCGTGTGTTAAGTCATTTCTCTTATGAAAGTTTACTCCAAGAATTCTCCCCTCGCAAGACCTATCTGAAGCTGAACCTGTTTTTCTTCCCGGATAGGCACGAAAAAACCCCGTCTGTCACCAGGCGGGATGTTCGTATGTCTACGGCAGCGCTGCTTTCAGATCCGCCAGCCACCGGAGGGTGTTTTCCCAGGCCGGTTCGGATCTCAGATGGTAATTGGTGTCATAAAAATCCTTCCGGACAAACAGATAGTCCGTAAGCGTGGAAACCGGCACTGCCCCGCATTCTTCGATGCATTCCCGGAACAGTTTGTCGATCACGTCGACATTACCTCTCTGTTCCTCCAGGACGGCATCCATGTTGGTACAGGCATAGGAGACATAGATGGCGACTCCTTTCCTCAGAAGCGTCTGATAATACCCGGATAACGTTTCCAACCCGTCTTTAAAAAAGGCAGGATTAAGCCCCACTCCATCGGTCAGCTCCGGGGCTGTCTCCGAGCGATAAAATGGGATACAGCCAAACCGGTCCATATAGGAGGTGTTATAATCATCGGAGAAAAATTTTGTATATTCCGTGCAGTGCTTCTTTAAGGACAGATAATGCGTGAGGCTGTCAAACACACCAGATACCGTGCGCAGGTCCACAAACGAAAACAGATCATAATTGTTCTCGATCCCGGACCAAAGGGAGGCATCGTTGTCCGTCATGCTCGTCGTAAGCATCAGCTGGCTGCTGCTGGACAGCTCCGGCGTATGAAACAGGACATCCCCGGGTTCCATGAACTGTGACAATATCTGCATCTGTACAGCCGAGCAGGCGGTTCCGTTTAACCCCACGTTGATAATCTCATACCGGTCTTTAAACTCTTCCGCAGCCTCTTCCCCATCCAGATTATACCACATCGACTTACTGGAAATCTCCTCAAAATACGACTGCAGTTCTGCATAGCGTTCTTCTTTCAAGAGGATCTGCATGTAGGCGTATTGATAAGAGGCCATGAAGATCCTGCGGAACGCCTCCTATCATTTCCTGCTCACCCAGTTCCAGTGCGGCCTGTTTGACAATCCGTACATCGAACTGGAAAATGCCCTGGCTGCCGTCTGGAACAGCGATACGGACAAGGCCGCGAAGGAAAGCCAGTTAAAGACTGTGATCATGCTGAAAAACAGCGATAACGTCATCAAGAAGGCCGACGAAACCAAAAAGACGGTTTACATTCCGTACATCTTCACCCCTGCATCTGTCAGCAGTTCTTCTTCGACCGCTGCTTCCTGGAAGCCTGCTCTGGATCTGGAGGCTGCCGGAAAGTACTTTACGGTTGTGACCGATACCGTTGGCCGTGACAAGAACTACAGTCAGCTTGAACTTCTTGAATATGTCAACACCATCAAGGGCGATGCCAAAGTCGTGGTCCTGATGAGCAAGGCCTCCGGTCCGTCCGTTATGGTCTTCTCCGAAGTAGAGCCGCTTGCAGATGCCATTCTCTTCTACTATGGCAGCACCAGCTGGTTCTTTGCAGACGCTCTGCTCGAGATCGTCAACGGTGATGTAGAGCCCTCCGCCCTGCTGCCGTTCCAGATGCCTGCCTCGATGGACGCTGTGGAAGCGCAGTTGGAAGATGTTCCGCGCGACATGGAGTGCTACGTGGATGCTGACGGCAACGTCTACGATTTCGCCTACGGCCTGAACTGGAATGGCAAGATCGAGGACGAGCGCGTGAAGACCTATTCGGTCGAACCGCTTGCTCACGTGGAGAGCATTGAGTTCCACTATGCCGACTAAACAAAAAGCTTATAGACACAGAAAAAGCCCGTCTGTCACCAGACGGGCTTTTTCTGTGTCTATCCCTGCCTGACCTTGATCTGCAGCTCATTGGGACACGCTTCTCCTTCCCGATACCGATACGTCTTTTCTTCCATGGCGCTCTTTAGTATGTCCGCCGCGGAAACAGGCGCCGCATTTTCCTGTTCATCCACAATCTTCCCGTCCCGGATGGTCAGAACCTTGTGCGCCATCCGCCGGATGGCCGTGTTGTGGGGCACCAGAAGGATCGTCGTCCCATAGCTTTGGTTGATCCGCTCCAGCAGCACCAGAATATCCCGGCCGGAAGCGGAATCCAAGGCGCTCGTCGGCTCATCGCACAAAAGAAGCCGGAAAATCAAGTGTGATTTTCCGGCTCTATAGGGTTACTCTGTTTTTCTTACGGATGGACAGCAAGATACGTCATTTCGGATTATGCTGCTTTCTTTCGGATATGAGATCCCCATAAGATGAGCAGCAACACTGCCATCGCATCCACGCCAAAAAGAATCATCTTCCAATAAGGCATGGCATATCGATACTGAATGCCTTCTCCCATTCCGTTCATGGCGTTACTGTTGGCTACCGTGTACAGAATGTTCTTGGCGGCGCGGCGAAGCGCGCTGCGGTGCGAGGCAGTCACGATATCACCGGTCTGGGACGGCTGTTTATCCTGCATCAGATTCAGATCACCGCCGGCCCGGATCATCTGATCCGCATACATATACTTATTGGTATTGTAGTCCGTGATCACCATGCCGGTAAAGCCCCACTCATTCCGAAGCACATCCGTCAGAAGCTCATAGCATCCGCCGGCCCACACAGTGCCGATGCGGTTGAAGGAGGACATCATGGCGTGGGTATTTCCCTCTTTCACAGCCATCTCAAACGGCCGCAGGTAGATTTCCGGAGGCTCTGCTCGCTCAGCCAGGTGATCAGGCCGTTCGTATCCCGGTTGGTTTCCTGATCGTTTACCGCAAAATGCTTCACATACGTATAAACGCCCTTCTCGCTGGCCCCCTCAATGACGCTGGCAGCCATGCGGCCCGCCAGGAAACCGTCTTCCGAATAGTACTCCCAGTTACGGCCGGAGAAAGGAGTCCGGTGAATGTTGACTGCGGGTGCATACCAGCCGCTGTAGACACGGCCGTCTCCCCGCTCGTTTCCGATCAGCGCTTCGTTACCGATGGCTTCGCCCATCTTGCAGACCAGTTCCGTATTCCAGGTTGCCGCGATCACGCATTCACTGGCGTAGAAGCAGGTGTCATAAACCGTGGCGGTTCCTCCAATCACGGTCATGAAATTCGTAAACCCGGCAGGGCCATCCGGATCCGTGGTCTTGGGCTTGTCGATATTGGCGATTTCCGCCGTGTTAAAGTTTCCGGTTCCGATCAGGTAGCCAATCTGTTCATATGTCAGCTGATTCAGCAGCTTATCCCACAGCGGATCGTCGTAGTCCTTTCCGATCAGATCATACAGCTTGTATTCTGTATTCTCGTAGGTCATTTCCTTCCGCTTCTGGCGAGGCTTGCGCTCCGCATACCACGGCTTGTCCACATCCAGGCTGCTGCCGCTTCCGATGTATGCTTCCATCGTCAGGAGATCCATGAAGCCGGCTTCCACCGTGCGGTCGTCTTCGGTGGGCGTCTGAGGGAAGGTTCCCGCAAAATCAGCGCGGGACAGATAAGTTTCAATATGATCCCCCACCTCTTCAAAGCGGTTTTCCACCTGATAGCCATCTTTTGCCGCCTCTGTAAAGACCTGGTCCTTCTCTACCTGAAAAGGAATTGCCATCGAACGGTCATGGGCATTCTTTGCCACGTACAGCGCGTAGCCTTCCCCTGCCTCCAGGACAAAGCCGCCTTTTTCTGTCTTCCTGCACTCGTCATCATACGATGCCAGATAGTACGGATGGAAGGACAGCGTCAGCGTTTCACTTTCGCCCGGTGCCAACAGCTTTGTCTTGGCAAAGCCGACCAGCACCACCTCCGATTTTTCGATGCCGCCCTCCGTATAAGGCGCGTGCCCGTACAGTTCTACGACATCCTTGCCGGCCACATCGCCGGTATTGGTAACCGTCACCGAAATTTCATACGTCTGATTGCCATCGATGGCCTTTCCCTCTAAAGCTGACACATCGGCCAGTTTCCAGTCAAAGCTTGTATAGCTTAACCCGTAGCCAAAGGGATACACCACCTGCTCTTCATACCACGCCTCATCCATGGCCCCGCGGGTTTCATAGTAGCGGTATCCTACGTAAATGCCTTCTTCATAGTCGACAAAATGCGCGTCCTGCTCGGTACCGTTTACCAGGTAACTGTTTCCGCTTCCATTGTTCACGGCGAAATTCATGACGGAAGATTCCTTCGCGGAAGCCGGATTTGACGTTCCTCTCCTGATCGGAAGCAATCTGAATGAATGGGCCATCATGGGCGGACAAACCCACGAGGTAACCGAGGAAATCCGGCAGGCATTTTCGGAAGCCTATCCCAATGAAGCCGTATCCGGCGCGGGAAACACCGACACCCTGCTTCGCCGGCCGCTTCTGAAAATCATGCGGCACAAAGCGGCCCAGGGTGGGACGCCCGTCTATGCCTATGTATTTACACATGAGGTTTTAGTAGCCGGATCCTTCCACGGCGTAGAAATTCCCTATGTGTTTGCTCACGCAGGCAATCAGGAGCTCACGAAAATCGTCAGCAGCGCCTGGGCTTCCTTTGCCAGGGACGGCGTGCCCTCCGCCGAAGGTTTGCCGGTGTGGGAACCTTTCACCACAGATCGCGAAGCAACCATGATCCTGGATCTGCCCTCCTATCTGGCCATTGGCCACGATGATACGCTTTTAGAGCTTCTGGCTCAAGGGTATGACTATCAGTAGGTGTTTTTTAAGTATATGTCGTGGTGGCTTCCCCATGGCCACCCCGTATTCTCATAGGTTGTGATTGGATGTGAAAAGCCCGTCTGTCGCCAGACGGGCTTTTCGTATCGTTTTTTAATCTTTAACCTTCAGCTTCAGCTCGTTCGGACACTCCTCTTCCTCCAGATAGCGGTACTCTTTCTCTTCCACGGCGCTCTTTAAGATGTCCGCCGACAGCGTATCCCCCTCCAGTATGGCGTCAAAAGGCTCTCCGTTGTACCTTGCGGTGAACGTAACTCTCCCCTTCTCTTCCGAATACTCAATCATGACGCGGATATCCGGCGTAGAAAGGCGTGAAATCAATATCTGCTGCACCAGCTCCTCAAAGATGAGCTGTACCCGCCCGGCTACCTTGGGCGAAATGCGGTTCTTCTCGCAGTATCCGGCGATTTTGTTTTCCATCCCTACAAAATCGTAATCGGCGCTATGAATTTCCAGTTCCATCACCTTCAGCCTTTGGATGAACCGCCGGGTTTTTTCCTTTATGGGATGTTCAAAAACCTGTTCCGGCGTCCCGTCTTCGTAAATGCCGCCCTCGTCCATGAAAAACACGCGGTTGCTGATCGCCTTCGCAAAACGCATCTCATGGGTCACGATCATCATGGTCTTGCCCGTCTTGGCCAGCTCCCGTATAACCGTCTGCACCTCGCCCACCATGGTGGGGTCTAAGGCGCTCGTCGGCTCGTCAAACAAAATAATATCCGGATCCATGGCAAGAGCACGGGCGATGGCCACGCGCTGCTTCTGTCCGCCGGACAGCTCGTCCGGGTAAGCAAACGCCTTTTCAGCCAGTCCCACCATCCGAAGAAGACGCATGCCCTCCTCGTACGCCGCCTGTTTGCTCTGCCCTAGAAGATCCATCGGAGACAGCATAATGTTTTCGATCACCGTCATATGCCCGAAGAGATTGAACGACTGAAATACCATCCCCATTTTCCGCCGCACGGCAAGCGCCGGTTTTTTTCTGCCGGTAATTTCCTCGCCGTCCACCCAGATGCGTCCCGCCGTGGGTTTTTCCAGCAGGTTGATGCAGCGAAGGAGTGTGCTCTTTCCGGTACCCGATGGGCCGATCACAGAGATGACATCGCCGTCATGAATCTCCACGCTCACATCTTTTAACGGGGTCGTCCCCTCATACTTTTTCTGTAAGTGTTCAATCTTAATCATGCCCTTCTTCCCCTTTTAAGAGACGTTTCGTCCATACGTTTGTTTTCACTATAATTTACTTTACTCATGGACTTTCACCCCTCTCATAATCTCCTCCCGGCTTCGCTTCTTCGGATCCGTCCGGATCATGATCTGCTTCATCAGAAGGGCAAACAGGCTTTCCAGGACAAAGTAGATCACCGTAATCGCGATCAGCGGGAAAAAGGCCTCCAGCGTGCGGCTTCGCACCAGGTCACCAATCTTAGTCAGATCCTGCACGGCGATGTATCCCACGATGGCCGTCGCCTTGATCAGCGATGTGATCTCTCCCTGATAGGCAGGAAGCACACGGGGGGTTGCCTGCGGGAGAATGATGCGAAAGAATGTATGCCTGTCCGAATGGCCTAACGCGTACGCCGCTTCGTACTGTCCCTTGTCGACGGTATCCACGCCCATCTTCAGAAGGCCGAATACCGCCGCACCAAAGGTCAGTGAAAAGCCGACCACAGCCACCGTGACCCCTCCGATCGCCACAGAGGCAAACACCAGATAATACAGGATCATCAAAAGCACGACCATGGGCATTCCCTGCACCAGCCACAGGCATAGTCTTGTCAGGCCATTGGCCAGCGGATTTCCGCCTCTGCACAGCAGAAAGACGCCAAAGCCCAGTGCGGTTCCCAAAAGAATTGACAGCACCGTAATGAGGAGCGTTGTGCCAATCCCTTGGAGGAACATCTTCCAGCGCTCCTCCTGGATAAATGTCTTCTCAAAACTTTTTTTCACGGAATCCCAGAACGCTTCTTTTTGAACCTGGCCCTTCACAGCCCGCACCACAAGGACAAACGAAGCCGGATAGTAATCGATGAAATCCATCGCTTCCTTCCGCTCGGCTGTCGCGATGATCGACCCCGCGCCAAAAAGCGCCTTGCCCGACTGCACGTAGGCTAAAATGGCGGAGAACTCCATGCCGACAAACTCAACATGAACGTCCAGTTTCTTTGCCATCGTAAGGATCATCTCGATATCAAAGCCCTTGATTTCTCCGCCTGCTCCCGCGTAGCTCATGGGCTCCAAGGTATCACAGGCCGCCACCCGCACGGTTCCGTTCGTCCCCGGCCAGTCCTGCTTCGGCAAGACCTTTTTGGCGTCATCCGATCCCGTCCATTTTTCCCAAAGTTCCTTTTTCGTCTCCTCGGAGATGGTATCATAGGCTGCCTGCCAGTCTTTGCGGCTTTCATCCCCCTTGGCAAAGGCAAAGCCAAAAACCCCCTCCTGCAGCGCTTCCGGGAACAGCACAATCGCATCATCCCGGTTCGCGGCCAGCTCCGCGATGGCATTGTTGTTCAGGCAGGCATCCGTCTTCCCGCTCTTTAACGCCAGAATAATATCCGACATGTTGTTAAAGTACGTAAAGGCGCCAACCTCCGGCTCCTTACTTCGCACCAGCTCCTCAAACGGAGCCCCCGTGAGCATGGAAACCGTTTTTCCTTTCAGATCGGAAAAGCTGGTATATTCCGGTATCTTAGTCTGGGCAGTGGATTGTTCCTCTGCCGCCACCAGAATCTGCCCCGGCAGCATACAAAGGATCAGCAGCAGAACCATCCCGATCAGCTTCCAGGATACCCTTCTTGTTCTTTCCGTTTTCAATCTTCTTTCCTCTCCCCAAACACCTGTTTCTTCAGTCTCTCGCCCGTCGGCGTTGTCGCAAAGCCTCCGCACGCGGTTTCCTTTAAGGCAGCCGGCATGGCATCGCCCACTTCCCGCATGGCATCTAAGCACTCATCCGCCGGGATCTCCGAGAAAATTCCGGCCAGAACCATATCCGCGCTGGAGAACGCGATCACCAGTCCGGAAACGTTTCGCTTGATACAAGGGATCTCCACGAGCCCGGCGACCGGATCGCAGACCAGACCCAACTGATTTCCCATCGCGATGGAAAATGCGTCCGCGCACTGCTTAGGCGTCCCTCCCATCACCTCGGTCAGCGCGGCTGCCGCCATCGCGGAAGCCGTACCGCACTCCGCCTGGCAGCCGCCGGAGGCCCCGGCAATGCTGGAACGGAACGCGGTCACCATTCCGAAAGCGCCGGCGGTAAACATCGACATCACGATTTTTTTCGGATCGATGCCCCGCTCTTCCTCCAGGGAAATCAGGCACCCTGGCAGGATTCCGCAGCTCCCCGCCGTCGGCGCCGCCACAATCCGCCCCATGGAGGCGTTGCAGCCAGCCACGGCAAGCGCCCTCGCGATCGCGCCGGATAGGAACGACCCACAAAGTCCCCCGTTTTCCGTGGCGTATGCGCGCATCTTGTATCCTTCCCCGCCTGTCAGGCCCGACATGGAGCGCTGGTTCTTGTCCTGCCCCATGCGCACGGAATTCTTCATCACCTCATAATCCAGTTCCATCTTTTCATAGATTTCCAGCTCCGTGCTTTCCATTTCCGCGGCCTGGTCCTTCAAAACCAGCTCGCTGATGGAGCATCCGGCCTCTGTCGCCGCGGCAACCAGTTCCTCGATTGATTCATAACTCAGCATATTCTTTCCTCGCGTTCATCAGACTCTTCGAATCAGCATTGCATTGATCACATGCTCCAGGCCCTTCAGCTCGTCAATCAGTTTCTCCGGCGGCACGGTGTCCACCTCGATGGCCATGATCGCGTTGCCGCCCTTTTTCTCCCGGGACAGGTGGAAGTTGGCGATGTTGAGATCCTGATAATTCCAGTGGATCAGGTTGGTAACGGCGGCGATCACACCGGGCGTATCCTTGTGCATGACAAGCACTGTGTTGTTGTCCCCCGTGAAAGCCACATCCATCCCGTTGATCTTATTCACCAGGATGTTGCCCCCGCCCACGCTTGCGCCCTGCACCATTCCCTCTGTGCCATCCTTCATGCGAAACCAGATCTGCGCCGTGTTGGGATGGGCGCCTTTGATATTTTCCTTCCTGAATTCGTAGTCAATGTGTCTTGCCGCGGCGATGTCAAACGCATCCCGGATTTCCGGCGAGAACGTGCGGTATCCCATGACCCCCGCGAGGAGTGCGCGGTCCGTCCCATGCCCGCGGTACGTCTCCGCAAACGAACCGGACAAGATGATTTCCACCCGCTCCGGATCTATTCCATTCATCAGTTTATTGGCAACTCTTCCGATCCGGACGGCCCCCGCCGTGTGCGAGGACGACGGCCCGATCATCACGGGGCCCAGAATGTCAAATATGTTCATGGGTTTCTCCTCCTAGAAAAGATCATTCAAAACACGTTCCAGCGTCCCTAAGAAACTGTCCTCACCCCAGTTGATGATTTTCACGAGACCGCCTCCGCCCCCGCTTGTGACAGCATAGATTTCCACGGAATCTCTTTCTCTCTCGGTAAACAGAACACTCATCGTCAGCCGGTTTCCACCCATCATGGTATAACGCTCAAACACACGAAGCGCCACCTGCTTACCGCCCACCATCGTATTGTAATCGTCTTCAAACGAGGCAGACAGACTGCTGTTCATGATGCCATTCTCCACTTCCTTTACCACCGTGTTAAAATTTCCTTGTACGATACGATTCAGGCTTGACATATTCGCATACCTCCTGTTCTGCATAATCGTGCCGCGAAGTTTTTTTCATCGTACCACACTTTTTGTTTCTAATCCATCAAAAAGTGTGGTATGATAAAAAAACTACTCTGAACATATCAGAAAAATCGAGGTACTCTTTATGCTTCATGCTCTCTCGGAAAAATGTCTTCCTGTGCTGAAAAAGGAGCCCATGCTCACCGTATCCTTGCTGGCGGCCATCGTGGCCCTGTTTATCACGCCGCCTTCCGCCCGCCTTCTGGCCGATATCGACTGGCGAACGCTTGGCACGCTCTTTTTGATGCTCTCCATTCTGGAAGGCTTCAAGCAGGAGAACGTGTTTCTGCCGTTTTTAAAGCTGGCCGGCAGCCTGGGCTCCCTTGTGGGGCTGTCTCTCTTTCTGGTCTTCTCGGTCTTCTTCAGCTCCATGTTTGTCACGAACGATGTCTCGCTGATTATCTTCGTGCCGCTGACGATCCTTTTGTTTCGGGCCGGAAAGGAAGAACGGTTTATCCTGCCGCTTCTGACGTTTGAAAACATCGCGGCGGTGCGCGGCTCCCTGCTCACCCCTTTCGGGAGCCCGCAAAACCTGTTCATCTTCAGCCGCTCAAATGTAACCGCCTGGCAGTTCATCCGCTTCATGTTCCCGATCTGGATTCTGTCCGCGGTTCTTCTGATCGCCTTCATTCTCTTCCTTCACCGGAAAAACCTGAAGGGACAGATGGTCATCTCCGAAACCGCCTTCACAGCCGGGGACAATCAAGGCACCGTCTGGAAGCGCTACATGTATCTGGCACTGTTTGCCGTCGTGATCTGGATGATTGTCAGCCGCACCTCCCTCTGGATCTGGGTGGTAGTCCTGGTATCCGCGGTGCTGCTTGTGTTTGACCGCGGCATTCTAAAGAAAACAGACTACGTGCTGCTCCTTACGTTCCTGTGCTTTTTCATCTTCTCCTCGTCCATCGCCGCCAACGAGAGCATCGCCGCTTTCTTAAAGCAGATGGTCACCGGCCGGGAATACGCCGTCAGCATCCTTGTCAGCCAGCTGATTTCCAACGTGCCGGCCGCCATCGTGCTGTATCCGTTCTCCGAAAACATCGGCGCGCTCCTGTACGGTCTGGATTCCGCCGGCCTCTGCTCCCTGATCGGCTCCCTGGCCTCCGTCATCAACTACCGGATCTACGTGCGCGAGTACCCGAAGAACGGGCTCTCCTTCATCAAGGTCTTCACGCTGATCAGCTGGGCGTTTTTCCTGTTTGTTGTGATCCCCGGGTATTTGATTAGCCGCGGGGGGATGCCGCTTTCCTAGATTCAAGAGTGACAAAGAGTGACAGGGGACGGGCCTAGAAGTGACAGGGGACGGGCCTGTGTCACAT
>JAFVBO010000014.1 GCA_017479935.1 Lachnospiraceae bacterium | reverse complement strand
GCTGTATAGCTGCCAAGTACGGGATTGCTGTCGTGGAACGTGAAGAAAGTTATACGTCCAGAGCCAGTTTCCTTGACAGAGATGACATTCCTACCTATGCACCCGGAGAACACGAGCCGTATACTTTCTCGGGGAACAGGGCGGAGCGTGGACTGTATGTCAGCAAGGACGGGACAACGTTAAATGCGGATGTCAACGGAGCATGCAACATTCTCCGCAAGCAGTATCCTTATGCCTTTGACAACGTAAATACCGAATATCTGTCAAAGACAGTCAACGTTGTCAGATGGGAAGATGTCTGCCGTATCAAAAACAACAAACCGCCAAAGCAGGCATACAAGAAGCAGGCATCTGATAATCGGGTCATTCACCATCGCGAGCGGAAAACAACACATCGGGAACTCATGCAGGTCTTTATAGCAATGTTGCCTGCAGATCAGGATCCGGATGTTGCGAGACGACAGGCAAAAGCTGCGGCCACACTTGCTAAGAAAAGCGAAGCCACGCAAGCGGATAAGCCGAGTGGCAAACGCAAGGTGAAAAAACGTCGTAGTAACGATGCTGCCTGATTTGCCAAAACAAAAGTAACCCTGTAACAAGGGCTAGGGGGCGTGAGTGACTGTCCCTTAAGGCGCCACAGCGTGGCCTTATAAAGAAGCCCCGATCGAGCTCCGCTCGCTCGGTGGTAGATCACTGATGAATTTGACAGAGTTGCCAAGACAGGCTTTTATGTAGATGCTGTACCTGTTTTAAGTGCCAGAGGTGCATCACGGACATACATTCAGCCTTGAAAGTGCAGGATGATAAGGGCTAACACTATTTCATAAAGGAGGAATAGTCATGAATCAGCAGAAACGATTGGCAGAACGTGCCATATCCATCGGTTTTATTGTCTTATTTCTGATCTTGCGGTATCTGTGCAATTTAAGCATCCTGCTTAGCGCGGTGATTGCCCTGGCCGTCGGGATCGCCTTGTATCTTCTGGTAGAGTACTATTTTCAGAAGCACAATACTCCGGAGGAGTAAGGGAGAAACTGGGTGCTTTTAGGAAATAGTCATGTGAGTAAACCATGAAGGCGTAGATAGCCTTGACGATGGGGGTGTATATGAAACGAGGAATATTTCTTTTTGCAGCACTGTTCGGTCTGGTTTTCCTGATTGGCTGTAGAAGTCAGCTGGTTCCTGGGTCAGAAAAGACGTATTATGGAACGGTCACCGACCGCGCAATGAGTGTCGTAAACGAAGGGGACATAACTGGTCGTTCTTACTTGGGTATTATAACGGACGATGGTGAGGCTATTTGTTTCTGGATGGCCAAAGGGTACGAGAATTCGGCTGCACTAGGAGATAGCGTTATTGTTGAGAGTGCAATCGAAGAAAAGACGAACCTGCTGGTAGCTATTGATGTGAAAATCCAGAATTGAACTTCGGTCGGGGCATTTATGAAGCGTCCCTATTTGTATGGTGAAAAGCGCCGTTTTCGGCGCTTTTTCTATTGACGGAAAGGCAAAAGACAGTTATAAATGAAGGGTTAGAAAATAGGAGGATAAGCCCACTTTGAGTACGTTACGTGAAGAAATAGAAAAGCGCCGCACATTTGCCATCATATCGCATCCGGATGCCGGCAAAACCACCCTGACGGAGAAATTCCTGCTTTACGGCGGGGCCATCAACCTGGCCGGTTCGGTCAAGGGAAAGAAGACGGCCCGTCATGCCGTGTCGGACTGGATGGAGATCGAGAAGGAGAGAGGTATCTCTGTCACATCCTCCGTGCTCCAGTTTGAATTCGGAGGGTGCTGCATCAACATCCTGGACACGCCCGGACATCAGGATTTCTCGGAGGATACCTACCGAACGCTGATGGCGGCCGATTCCGCCGTTATGGTGATCGACGCGTCCAAGGGCGTGGAGGCGCAGACTATCAAGCTGTTTAAGGTTTGTGTCATGCGCCATATCCCGATCTTTACCTTCATCAATAAGATGGACCGCGAGGCGAAGGATCCGTTTGAGCTGATGGATGATATCGAGAGCGTCCTTGGCATCACGACCTGCCCGGTCAACTGGCCCATCGGCTGCGGCAAGGAATTTAAGGGCGTGTACGACCGTGGCACGCGCGAGATCCTGACCTTTACGGCTGCCATGAACGGCCAGAAGGAAGTGGCCACGAGCGATATTTCCATCGATGATCCGGCCGCGGCCGCCTTTATCGGGGAGGATAAGTACAGCCAGCTGATGGATGATGTGGATCTTTTGGACGGTGCCGGCCAGGAACTGGATCTGGAGGCCGTGCGCTCGGGCGAGCTTTCCCCCGTGTTCTTCGGGTCTGCCCTCACGAACTTTGGCGTGGAAACTTTCCTGCATCATTTCCTGAAGATGACGCTGCCGCCGACACCCCGCATGAGCGATGCCGGGCTGGTGGATCCGGTGGAAGAGGGCTTTTCCGCTTTCGTGTTTAAGATTCAGGCCAACATGAACAAGGCGCACCGGGACCGCGTGGCGTTCCTTCGCATCTGCTCCGGCAAGTTTGAAGCCGGCATGGAAGTGAACCATGTGCAGGGCGGGCGCACGCAGCGCCTTTCCCAGCCGCAGCAGATGATGGCGCAGGAGCGCAAGATCATCGATGAGGCCTACGCGGGGGATATCATCGGCGTGTTCGATCCGGGCCTGTACTCCATCGGCGATACCTTCTGCCTGCCGGGCAAGAAGTTTGCCTTCGAGGGCATCCCGACCTTTGCGCCGGAGCACTTTGCCAGACTGCGCCAGATGGATACGATGAAGCGCAAGCAGTTCCTAAAAGGCGTGAACCAGATCGCGCAAGAAGGCGCCATCCAGATCTTCCAGGAGTACAACACCGGTATGGAGGAGATCATCGTGGGCGTCGTGGGTGTGCTGCAGTTTGATGTACTGCTGTACCGCCTGAACAATGAGTACAATGTGGACGTGAAGCTGGAACCGCTTCCGTATGAATACATCCGTTGGATTGCGAACCCGGAGGAGGTGAAGCCGGAGGAAATTTCCGGTACGTCCGACATGAAGCGCGTGAAGGACCTGAAGGGAAATCCGCTGCTGTTGTTCGCCAACTCCTGGAGCGTTGGCATGACGCTGGATCGCAACCCGAAGTTGAAACTGACAGAGTTCTCGAAGAACTAAAAGATTGGCACGAAAGTCCCGGATACGAGTCGCCGAAGGCGGATGGCCTGGGACCTGAGCTGTAGTTTAACACTAACATTATAAGGAGGAATGCACCATGTCCGGAAAGCTGGTGGCTTACGTAGGATCCTACACCTATATCGGAAAAAGCAAGGGCATCACGATTTTTGATGTGGACGAGGAAAAAGGCACGTTCGAAAAGCGCAAAGAAATAGTCGTCAACAATTCCTCCCATATGCGCTTATCCAGGGATCGGAAGCTCCTCTATTCGCTGTCGGACGAAGGTATTGTCACCTTTAAAATCCTGCCGGATGGTGATCTGGAGTATATGTCCACCGCGGACATCCGCGGCATGAGAGGGCGCCACTTAGAGCTTTCCATGGACGGGCGGTTCTTCTTTGTGGCCGGCTATCACGACGGAAAGCTGACGGTGCTGAAAAGAAAGAAGGATGGCTCTGCGGGGGCGATCACGGATTTCTTCTACGATAAAGGAAGCGGCAGCATTGCGGATCGGAATTTCCAGCCGCACCTGTCCTGTGTGCGCCTGACGCCGGATCAGAAATATCTGTGCGTGGCCAACCGCGGGGTGGACCAGATCCGCATCTTCCGTTTTGACGACAAGCGCGGAAAGATTAAGCTGGTGGATTTCCTGCGGTGCAAGCTGGATTCGGCGCCGCGCTACTTCCACTTCAGCCGGGACGGCCAGTATTTTTATGTGCTGGGCGAGCTGACGAACACGATCAGCGTCTACAAGTATCGGGATGCGGACGGAACGCCAGAGTTTACTCTGCTGCAGGAAATTTCCACACTGGGAAAGAAGGCCAGCAACGTGAACGCGGCGGCGGCCATCTTCCTGTCGCAGGATGAAAAGCATGTGTTCTGCTCCAACTCCGGCGATAACAGCGTGGCTGTGTACGACCGCGATCCGGAGACCGGGCTCCTCTCGCAGCTGTTCGTGCTGCCGGTCAGCGGGGCGTATCCGAAGGATATCGGCCTGTTCCCGGATGGAAAGCGCCTGTACTCCGTCAACTTTGAAGAATGTACCATCACGTTCTTCCAGCTTCACTATGAGGAACGGTACATGACCATGTACGCGCCGCCTCTGCATATCGATCAGCCGAACCGCTGTATCATGGTGCGGACGAAGGAAGGCGCCATGGAAGACGCGAAGGAAGAAAAGACAAAAGAAGCATAGACATTCGCAGATCGTTCCGCAAATACCTGTACCGGCTTATGTTTGAACGATCTACCAGAAAGGACTGACAGCTGTGGGTTTTGAATATATCAATCAAATGCCGACACCCGCGGAAACAAAGCAGCAGTTTCCGATGCCCAGGTCGCTGAAGAACCTGAAGGCAGAGCGGGACAGGGAAGTCAAACGGATCCTGGCAGGAGAGGACAATCGGTTCCTGGCCATTATTGGCCCCTGCTCGGCGGACAATGAAACGTCCATTTTGGACTACATGAATCGGCTTGCGAAAGTCGCAGAAAAGATCAAAGACAAGATTTTGGTGGTACCGCGTGTATATACTAATAAACCGCGTACCACGGGAAGCGGATACAAGGGGCTTCTTCATCAGCCCAATCCGGAACAGCTTTCCGACCTGTATGCCGGTATCCTGGCAGTGCGCCGCATGCACATGCGCGTGTTAAAGGAAACCGGAATGACAACAGCAGATGAACTATTGTATCCTGAGCTCGTGGAGTATACCTCCGACCTGATCAGCTATATGGCGATCGGGGCCCGGTCCGTGGAGGACCAGCAGCATCGTCTGGTAAGCAGCGGCATGGACGTGCCTGTTGGCATGAAGAACCCGACGGGCGGCGATCTGTCCATCATGATGAATGCCATCACGGCGGCGCAGAATTCCCACCATTTCGCCTTCCGCGGATGGGAGGTGGTCTCGGACGGCAATCCGTATGCGCATGCCATTTTGCGAGGCTACGTGGACGCGAACGGGAAGAACATTCCGAATTATCATTACGAAGACATCCGGAACCTGTTTGAGCTGTACGAGAAAAAAGATCTGCAGAATCCGGCCTGTATCATCGACGCTAATCACGCGAACTCCGGAAAGCAGTATGAGCAGCAGATCCGAATTGTGGAGGAGGTACTCCACTCCAGGCGCTACTCGGAAGACTGCCGGAAGATGGTAAAAGGAGTCATGATCGAAAGCTACATAGAAGATGGCTGCCAGAAGGTGGGCGGAGGCGTGTACGGAAAGTCCATCACGGACCCCTGCCTTGGCTGGGAAAAATCGGTGCACCTTCTTTATAAGATGGCGGAATTGCTTTAGGACAGCGGGGAGGAAAGACAATGGATTTAAAAGATTTACGTTTAAAAATAGATGAGGTGGACAATCAGATGATCGCGCTGTTCCAACAGCGCCTTGACATCTGCCGGGATATCGCCGAGGTAAAGCTGCAGGCGGGCCGGCCGGTGCAGGACCTGGAGCGCGAGCGCCAGAAGATTGAAGCGCTGCGCGAAAAGGCGGTCAATGACTTTAATGAAGAAGGCGTGGTGGAGCTGTTTAACCAGGTCATGTCCATCTCCCGCAAGCTCCAGTATCAGATCATGGCGGAGCGGGGCACGGTGGGCGCCATCCCCTTTGAGATGCTCCCCACGATTCCGAAGAAGAAGGCCCGCGTGGTTTACCAGGGAATTGAAGGCGCTTACAGCCAGGCGGCCATGTTCCAGTTTTTTGGCGAGGATGTCCGCAACTACAATGTCAAAACCTGGGATGATGCCATGAAGGCAGTCTGCGGTGGCATGGCGGATTACGCGGTTCTTCCGCTGGAGAACTCCATCGCCGGCCAAGTGGGCGATGTGTACGACCTGCTGATGCACTACGATAATTACATCGTGGGCGAGACTTATCTGAAGGTACAGCATGTGCTGATGGGTCTTCCGGGCACGAAGGAGGACGAGATCAAGCGTATCTACTCGCATCCGCAGGGCTTGATGCAGTGCAGTGAGTATTTGAACACACACTCGGGTGTTGAGCGCTTTTCCACGGACAATACGGCTACCAGCGCGCGCAAGGTAGTGGAAGAACAGGATACGACCTACGCGGCGATCGCCAGCGAGCAGGCAGCGAAGAATTACGGGTTAGAGATTTTAAACCGGGATGTCATGGATAATCCGGAGAACTACACCCGCTTTATCATCGTCTCCAGCAAGAAAATCTATAGCGAAGAGGCGAAGAAAGTATCCATCTGCTTTGAGTGCTCGCACGAGGTAGGTTCGCTGTACCGCCTGATGTCGCACTTTATCTACAACAATCTGAACATGACGAAGATTGAGTCTCGCCCGGTTCCCGGAAAGGCCTGGGAGTACCGGTTCTTCGTGGACATCGATGGAAACTTAAGCAGCGCCGAGGTGAAGAATGCGCTTCGCGGTATTTTGGAGGAGGCCATCTACTTTAAGATTCTGGGGAATTATTAATTCTTGAGCACGCGGCGGGCGGATGGCCTGATACCTGTGCTGAGACAGGATAATGATACAGGAAAGGAAAGTCTCCTGGAGGTTGGTCATGAATCTGGATGAACTTTTGTCTGCAAAAAAACTTGCCTTTTCCGACTGGGTCGATGAGACCGGGAAGAAGGACGTCTACGATTTTTATGACTCCCTCCACTTTGGCGGTCAGCTGCCTTCGCAGGCGGAGTTGGATGCGGTTCTGGAAACCTACTTAAAGCTGGGTATTCTGGTATCTGAAACGAAGGATGCCTCCGGGCAGCAGGGAGCAGGGACGCTTCTCAAGGACTGGCTGAACGTTGGCTATAGCCGGGGCAAGGTCAGGGAAGGGTGGTCGGAAACGATCACAATTCAGAAGGACAGTCAGTCGTCCGAGAAGGCGAAGCCCGCACAGGGCGGGCACCCGGAAGGGAATGCGCCCAAGAAAGCGATTGCGGAACCGCCGGAGATCCTGTTCAGCCATGCCAGAACGGCCACGCAGGAAGATCCCCTTCTGATTCTGGAGGACCCGGAGCATACGTTGAAGCATCATCAGATTGGCTATTTCCTGGAAACTTCTTCCGGCGGCGGGTTTGAGGCGGAAATGGCGGATGGTCAGCTTGATCGTCGGGCTGTTCTGGCGCTTGACCGGCGCTTTATCCGTCTCCTGGAGTGGCTGGGGGACGGGCGCTTTGGCGTCAAGCTTTCGGGCCGGCCGGTGGAGCGTGGCTACGCCGTCTATAAAATCCGGGCGGCAAACCTGAACTCCAATGAGATTCTGCAGACGGCCAACAATGATTTCCTGCAGCTGATCCTGCGCCGCATGCAGGCAAGCGATCCCAAACCGCTGGAGACGGAAGCCGGGAAAGAGGAAATCGACACGTCGGATGCAGGCATTCTTCTGACGGACATGGCTGCCATGACGGATTTTATCCGCTGTGCGGAGGATGCGTTTCCGGACAATATCCGGAACTGGGCGCATCGGAATATCGCCATGGTGAAATCCGACACCATCAGCAAGGAAGAGCAGCGGCATGCGCAGCGGGCCTTGTCCATCATGCTGAACATCACCTGGCAGAATCCGGTTTTCAATCCCATCGATCCGGTGCGGGCGATGGAGATGCTGGATCAGGAGCTGTATGGGCTCGCGCCGGTTAAACAACGCGTTTTAGAGACGATCATACAGATTAATCGCACCAGGACGCTGCCGGCTTACGGCCTTTTGCTGGCCGGCCCTGCCGGAACCGGAAAGTCCCAGATTGCATACGCCGTTGCAAAGATTTTAAATCTGCCCTGGGCGTCGCTCGACATGAGCGCCATTCACACCACCGAGCAGCTGACCGGAAGCCCCCGCATCTATTCGAATGCCAAGCCGGGGCGCATTATGGAAGCTTTCGCGCAGGCAGGGACCTCCAACGTGGTTTTCATTATCAACGAGCTGGACAAGGCCGGGGCCGGGAATGGAAACAACGCGGCGGACGCCTTGCTCACGCTGCTTGATAACCTGGGCTTTACCGATAACTACATGGAGTGCTCCATCCCGACGAGCGGCGTGTACCCGATCGCGACCGCCAACGACAAGAGCATGATTTCCGGCCCGCTTCTTTCCCGTTTTGCGGTGATTGACATCCCGGATTATACGCCGGAAGAAAAGAAAATCATATTTACGAAGTACTCGTTAAAGAAGATCATGAAGCGCATGGGCATGCGGCCGGAGGAACTGGAACTGACGGAGGACGCGGTGGAGGAGATCATCGCGCGCTACCAGCATATTCCGGGGGTGCGTGAGCTGGAGCAGGTGGCGGAGCACATCGCCGCAAACGCCTTGTACCGGATCGAAACCGGCCATGTTGTGTGCGCAAGATATGACGCGGAGGAGATACGAAAGCTTCTGTAGGAGCGGATACGGGAACTGTTTTTCCCAATAAATACGAAATCGAAGAGGATACAGTGTGTATAAGCATGCTTGTATCCTTTTTTGATGTGGGGTCGTAAGGTTACTATTCACGGGTCATCCACCCATCAGGTCCCAGGCAAAAGCGCAGGATGATAAACTTGTTACAAAATGTTTACAATGCCATTTGAATGAACGGTTGACAAACTCCGTGATCCTGCGTATAATTCGTTATAGACATGTAACAAGTCTGTAATAAATTGAACACAAGGAGAACCCTTTCTGGCGCTTTTAAAGTGAAGGGATCAGGATACGGGGGATTTACGATGAAGAATAGATTTTGGAAAAAAGCAATCAGCATTCTTTGCGCATCTGCATGTCTGCTTAGCTCCGCGCCGGTCACCGCGCTTGCGGACGGAGAGTTTGGCGGCAGCCTGAGTGTGGGCGGTATTTCGACTCTCCTGGAAGAGTTTTTCGCCAAGGAAGACAAGAAAGAGGATGACGTAAAGGAATTCGTCGAAAAGCACGGAAATTCAAAGGATATTTCCTGTGATAATGTGGCGATCTCCAAGGTAGAGGATTACGTCAACGTTCGTTCCGGCCCCAGCACGGAGCATGAGGTGATCGGCAAGATTTTCGACCAGTGCGCCGCGACGATCTTAAGCACCACCACAGAGGAAGACGGGGATTGGTACCACGTCATCTCTGGAAACTGCGATGGGTATATCAAGGCGGAATTCTTCGCAACCGGTGAGGAAGCGCGTGAATATGCGATGCAGACCGGCAACATGTATATGAAGCTGATCGAAGACGGCGTCAATGTTCGCGAAGAGCCGAACCTGGATTGCGAGGTTGTGACCGTTCTGTATGAAGGCGCGACCGCTACGGTAACCGGTGAGGAAGACGGCTTTGTGGCCATCGTCACCAAGGACGGCGAGGAAGGCTACATTAAGAAAGAGTTCGTCAAGCTGTTTATTGACTGCGATACAGCCATGACGCTCGAAGAAGAGCAGGCAATGCTGGAAGAGATGGCCCGCCTGGCCCGCGAGGAGCAGGAACGCTTAGAGCGTGAATGGCGCGAGGAGCAGGAGCGTCTGGCCCGCGAAGAGGCGGAGCGCCTGGCGCGTGAGGAAGCGGAGCGCATCGAGCGCGAGCGCCGCGAGGCCGAGGAAGCCGCTGCCAGATACGCCGCTTACATCTGGGGTCTGCGTCAGACGGTCGTGGATTACTGCTATTCCAAGCTTGGCTGCGCGTACATCTGGGGTGCGGAAGGTCCGAACGCTTTCGACTGCTCCGGCCTTGTCAAGTGCGCGTATGAGCAGATCGGTGTGTACCTGTATCACCAGTCCGGTTCTCAGGGTCAGGAAGGCGCGTACCGCAGCGTTTCCCAGGCAGAGCCCGGAGACATCCTCTGGAGAAGCGGCCACGTTGGCATCTACATCGGCGATGGTCTTTGCATCCACGCCGCCAACGAAAACGTGGGCGTCATCATCTCCAGCGTGTGGGATTGTGATTGGGTCTGCGCAAGAAGCCTGATTGGCTAATCGTTTTCAACGAATGTCGCACTCCGTTAAAGATACTGGCGTGGATTGAAACAAAGAGAAATACGTTTGCTTTTGGAAAGCACGTTTCGCAATCTGGAACAATAAAGGGAGAAGAAAAGGGACTGCTGTTTGCGGCAGTCCTTTTTCTTGCGCAAGGATTTTGGCAGGATTTCCGTACATCAACGGGAGAAGGTGTTTCAGCTTGCGAAGCGCCTTGGTTCTGTGCTAAAATAGCATTGGTATGAATCTGTTACGCGAACGATGAGAAACAGGTGAGGCACAGTATGGTTTCTAAAAAGGATGAAAATGAGAATAGAGTGGATTGGCTCGCGCTGCGCCCCAAGTTGTTCCGGATGGTTTCGGTCGGCGTTGTCGATGAGCGGGTAAACCAGGCGTACGATGTGATCAGCACACTGGCGCTCATTCTGAACCTGACGGTCAGCATCTTAAATACCTTCGACAATCTGCGCGAAAAGTATGGTGCGTTCTTTCTGGCGGTGGAAGCCATCACGGTTCTTTTCTTTGCGGTCGATTACGTCCTGCGGCTTTTGACGGCGCCGGAGCTTTACCCGAATGTGTCCGAGAAGAAAGCGGTGGTTCAGTACATTCTGTCTTTTGCCGGCATCATCGATCTCTTATCCTTTTTGCCGTACTATTTGCCGGTGTTCTTCCCGGCCGGAGCGGCCACGTTCCGTCTGTTCCGCCTCGTGCGAATCCTGCGCCTGTTCCGGATTAACGCCTATTACGACTCGTTAAACGTCATCACGGAGGTCCTGTCAAGAAAGCGGCAGCAGCTGCTTTCCTCCGTCTTCATCATCATGGTGTTGATGCTGGCCTCCAGCCTTTGCATGTACAGCGTGGAGCACGAAGCGCAGCCAGAAGTGTTTTCCAACGCCTTCTCCGGGATCTGGTGGGCGGCGTCCACGCTGCTGACCGTAGGCTACGGCGATATCTATCCCATCACCACGTTGGGAAAACTCATGGGCATTGTCATCGCCTTCCTGGGCGTCGGCATGGTGGCCATCCCCACCGGTATCATTTCCGCCGGCTTCGTGGAGCAGTACACGCGGTTAAAGCGTCTGGGGGAGTACGGCCAGGAGGAAGACATACACTTTATCCGCTTAAAGCTCTCGCGGCGTGACGCCTGGGTCGGCAAGAAGCTGTACGAGCTGGGCCTTCCTTCCGGCGCGCTGGTGGTGGCGGTCCTTCGGGGCCGGGAAACCATCATCCCCCGGGGCGATCTGGTGCTGCAGGCAGAAGACCGCATGATTATCGGCGCGGAGGCGCTGCGCGGCGAGCATCCGGTGGAGGTGAAGGAAACGATCCTGAAGAAGGATCACCCCTGGACCGGGAAGGCCATCAGCGATCTGAACATCTCCAGACAGTCCCTGATCATTATGGTCCGCCGCAAAGGCCACGCCATGATCCCCAAGGGGGATACGATCCTGGTGGAAGGCGATGTCGTGTATCTGTATTCGAAGGTGGAGGAGGAGACGGAAGGATAAGAGATCCATATGCTATGAAAGCAAACGCGTTGCTTCCCTCATGCCTTGCAGCCTCACTTTGCTTTCATAAGAATTGTCTTGACTTTTCTGGCTATGTCAGGTATACTTCTTTCGTTAAGCCAAGCGGGTGTGGCGGAATGGCAGACGCATCAGACTCAAAATCTGACGGGGGTGACTTCGTGAGGGTTCGAGTCCCTCCACCCGCAGGAAAAGAGCCGTTGATTCTGGGAACAGAGTTGGCGGCTCTTTCTATAGACTCTAAGAAAACACATCAACGCATGCCCCGGAATGCCCCGGGGCTGCCTGCTCATCTACCAGCCCGACACTTGTCGTTTGCCAAACCGATCCCCGCCAGCAAAAAGAGAAGGGGCCTTGGCCAGGAAAGACCTGTGCCGGGCTTTTTTTGATATCGCCCGTGCGTAGGGCGATATCAAATAGTGTGGCTCACCCGTTGCGAAAGGAGAAAAAGAAAACAACAAAATGGAAGAAGAAACAGATCTGAGAAAACAGTTGGAAAGTTATCTGAAAAGCCTCCAGGAGGAAGAAAAGAGCCCTATTACCATCGTCAAGTACCAAAGGGATATCCTCCGCTTTCTGAATTTCCTGGAAGGAAAAGAATTGACCAAAGCAAACTGCCTGCTGTACAAAGCCTACCTTCAGGCGGAGGGTCTACACCCAAACAGCATAAACTCCATGCTTGTCTCGCTGAATGGCTTTCTCAGTTTCTTTGGGCACCCGGAGTTTAAGCTGCGTCTTCTGAAGGTGCAGGAGAGCGTGTACTGCACGGCCGATGAAGAGCTGACCCGGGACGAGTACGTCAGTCTGATTGCCGCAGCGGAGCCGGACAAACGCCTGCAGCTTCTGATCCAGACCTTAGGCGGTACCGGAATCCGGGTTTCCGAGCTTTCATACTTTACGATGGAGGCAGTGAAAAAAGGCGAGATCAGGATTACATGCAAAAACAAAATCCGCCTCATTCTGATCCCACAGCGTTTACAAGAAAAGCTGATGGAATATGCAGAGAAGGAAGGAAGAGAGACGGGCTCCATCTTTTGTACCGCCGAAGGAAAAGCGTTGAACCGCGTTACCATCTGGAGGCTGATCCGTCGCCTCTGCAGAAAAGCCGGTGTCCCGGAGGAAAAAGGCTATCCCCATAATTTTCGCAAACTTTTTGCGCGTACGTTCTACCGGCAGGAAGGTGATCTGCCGATGCTGGCGGATCTTTTAGGCCATAGCAGCCTGAACACCACGCGGATCTATATCAAATCGACCGGACAGGAACACCGGGAAAAAATCGATCAGATGAATCTGGTGGGAGAATAAGGAAAGAGTGCGAAAGGAAAAAGAAAACAATATGGATAAAAATAGATGTATTGACAGGAGACATAATGTGCGTTATGTT
>JAFVBO010000117.1 GCA_017479935.1 Lachnospiraceae bacterium | reverse complement strand
CTGCTGGAAAACCGACGGAAAGCCAACGCAAAGAACAAGATCCCTGAGTTACGGGATCCGGATTTTGAAATCGACCGGATCACGATCTGCGGCTGCCCGGTGTTGACGATGAAGCACAAAAGCGGCGGAGACAAAGCTAACTTGTTTATTATCGGCGGCGGCATGATCAGTGCCCCGCGCCCCGCTTCCATCAAGAAAGCCCTGCGCTTTGCCAAGGAGACCGGTCTGGATCTGTATGTGCCTTATTATCCGCTCTGCACGGATTGGCCGCTGACGAAGGCCTATGAGATGATCCATGCGACCTATCTGGAGATGCTTCAGCACTATACTCCCGGGAACATCTCCGTCCTCGGCACTTCTTCGGGTGGTAATCTGGCACTGGGGATGGTCTCGTACATCAATGAGAGTGCGCCGGATACCCCCATGCCCGGATATATTATGGCAATCTCTCCGGGCACCTGTGTGGAGACGGAAGAAGAATGGCAGCGGATGCTGGAACTGGACCGGAAGGACGTGGCGATTCCGGCCCAGTACATGAAGACTGCGGTGGATATTATGAAGCACGGTGACGACAACGTCCCTGATTACATAATCTGGCTGCAGAAGGGAAACTTCAGCAACTGCCCGTATGTGACCTTCATTTACGGCTCCGATGAGACGCTGTACGCATGTGCGCCTTCCTTTGAGGCGGCCATGAAGAAATACGGTGTAGATTACGAAATGATCATTGGCGAGGGAATGTTCCATTGCTATCCGGTTTTCCCGGTGTGTAAAGAGGCTAAGGAAGGTTGGGCGATGATGGTTCGAAAGGTAAAGGAAAATACCGCATTATAAAGGTGCAGGAATGCGGCGAGTAAAAAGAGCGCCCGCAAGAATGACCCGGCTTTTACCCGGAGGATATTCCCACGGACCGTTGTCCGTGCGTTCAAAGGGCTGGCACACGCGAAGCTGCTCCTGATATTCCCCCAGCGTTTTTTTGAGGAAGTAATATGATTTACACGAAAGGATTGAACAGAAATGGCAAGAAAAGATTCTGAAGATCAAAAGCGATCCATGAGCGTCATGTTCCGGGGCAGGGCGATCTTCAAGCCCCTGAATACAGGTTGGATCGATGAGCACGTTGCCTGCGTTCGGGAATGGGTCGCCAACATCTTTTTCTACACGAAAAACGGAACGACCATCATGATCGACGCCGGATACAACTACGAACGCCTGCAGGAAAAGATGGGCTGGCTGGACATTGACCCGGCCTCCATCCAGCATATCCTGATTACTCATCAGGACACGGATCATGTGGGTGCTTTGGAGCGGGACAGCGAACTGCTGTTCAAGGATGCGACGGTCTACATCGGCGAGATCGAAAACCGCTATCTGACCGGAGAAACGAGAAGGCGGGTCATCCACGGTCTCTACAAACTGCCCATGGTGCAGACTGACAACCGGCGGGTACTGCTCAAAGATGGAGAAGTTTTCAACATAGGCGATATCAAGATCGAATGCATCCTGGTCCCGGGACACACCTGGGGACACCTGGTGTATCTGATCGACGATACCTATCTGTTTACCGGCGATACCATCTGGTTCGGGGTCGATGGCGGCTACAGCTTTATCAGCACCCTGGCCGAGGATAACGACCTTGCTGTTCAATCTCTTGCGAGTCTGGAAGAAAATATCCGGGCCAGAGATCGGCGGATCATGGTCATCACCGGGCACACCGGCTGGACAGACGATCTGGATTTTGCCTTCGCCCACAGGGAGGAGATCTGCCAACCCTTCACCAAGCATTATAGCGATCCCAAGGCACCTTACGACGGCTATGAGGAGGCGGACGATACGGAAGAGAATGCAAGAAGGGGACTGCTTGCCAAACAGGATACGGAAGCGTTCGAGGCCGAGAAAACCCTGGACTATGGCAACTGGATGCCCAAGAGCATGGTCGTTGGATCGGCGGCAGGGGCTGCCGCGTTGGGCGTTTCCGGCGCTGTCCTTCATAGAGAGGCATCTAAGGAAAACTGCATGGTCGGAAAACTTCTCAGCACAGCGCTGATGGCAGGCTCTGCCGGAGCGGGTGCGTTCGCGGTGTATAGCCACATTGCGCGGAAGGCTTTTTCCTATGACGGCAACAGACAGCTTTCCAGACAGATCGTGGAGGGCACGGCAAAGTACGTGACGCTTCCCGCCGGCGGCGTTGGGCTGGATGTAGGCTGCGGCAGCGGTGCACTGACGATCGCCTGTGCAAAGCGCAATCCTGCCGCGAATATGGTCGGCTGCGATATCTGGAGCGGCGCATACAAAACGGTATTCTCACAACGGCTCTGCAGGACAAATGCCAAAGCCGAGGGCGTTTCCAACATCCGATTTGAACCCGGCAACGCCGTGAAGCTGCCTTTTGCGGACGAGAGTTTTGACGCGGTCACCAGCAACTACGTTTATCACAACATTGTCGGACACGATAAGCAAAAAATCCTGCTTGAGACGCTGCGTGTGCTGAAGAAGGGCGGTACCTTTGCCATCCACGATCTGATGAGCGAAGCCCGCTACGGCGATATGGAGGCCTTTGTTCGACTTTTAAAGGAGCAGGGCTATGAGGATGTACAGCTAATCGATACCACGAAAGGGCTCTTTATGAACAAGACGGAAGCCGTCCTGTTGGGACTTGGCGGCTCGAAATTGCTGGTCGGGAGGAAATGATATGACACGCCACGAGGAAATCAAAGCATCTTATAAGGCCCTCGGTAAGATGGGAACGATGTACGACGGCATCATCACCCGCTCCTCGCTGTTGGGGAAGCTGATGGACAGCCTGATCTGGGGATTCGGCAAGGAGCTATCTGCCAAGTGGATCGAAGATGCCCTGGCGCCGATCCCCGAGGATTTCACAGGCAAGCTGTTGGAGGTACCGATCGGAACCGGCGTACTGACCATGCCGCTCTACAAAAGCCTGCCCAAAGCGGAAATCACATGCCTGGACTATTCAACAGATATGATGTCGCATGCGAAAACTCGGGCTGAGGTTATGGGGATATCCAACGTGAGCTTCGCCCAGGGCGACGTAGGAGCGCTGCCCTTTGCGGACGAGAGCTTTGATATCGTATTGTCCCTGAACGGCTTTCATGCTTTCCCGGACAAGAACGCGGCTTTCCGGGAGACTTATCGGGTGCTGAAACCGGGTGGGACCTTCTGCGGCTGCTTCTATATTGCGGACGCGTTCGACAGGACAGACTTGTTCGTACGGAAGATGTATGTCCCAAAGGGCTTCTTTACACCGCCTTTCGACACAAAAGAAAGCTTACAGGCAAGGCTTGAAGATCTGTATACCCGGGCCGAAGTCCATAACGTTAACGCAGAAGGCGTCTTCTGCTGTGTCAAGTGAGGAGCGAAGGCATGAAGTATGCAGGCATGCCCATGGGTATGTGGGCGCTGTTTCATCGGTCATTCCGGGAAAAGCTCGTAACGGTCCTGGGCTTCGATCAGGCCAAGGCGGCTGAGACGGAAAAGAAGGCGCATCCCAAGTATCGGGAGATCATCGCGCATCTGCCGGAATTTGAGAAGGCTGACCGCTTCAAAATGAACATCGTAAATGCGGCTATGCTGGCGGCATTTTATCTGAATATGGAGCCTTGGCCCGATGTGGAGAAGATGATGGCATATTATGCCGAAGCCATGATGACCGCCCCCATGCGCGCCTTCTGCCGCATGAGCGGAAAGAACAAGTTCAGTAAGAAGGACATAGCCGGAATGCAGGCTACGGAGAAGCTCCGCGCTGCGGAT
>JAFVBO010000116.1 GCA_017479935.1 Lachnospiraceae bacterium | reverse complement strand
GTGGAGGGCATGCCCTCGGATTTCCGGATCAGCTATCCCAAGACGTTAAAAGAGTACCGGGATGCCGGCGAGAGCCTGACGGCGGATCTGGCAGGAGCGGTGTACAAAGAGGGGATCCGTGAGATCGGTGAGGGATTCTTTGAGGATATTTTTGCACCGGCCATCGAGAAGGCCAAGAAGGATCAGGTGGCGCTTTACTGCGGGGAGTACGGCGTGATCGATCTGGCGGATGTGGAGGACAAGAAGCGTTGGCTGGCTGACATCCGGGCGGTGTTCGCGAAGCACGGAATCGGCTGTGCGCTCTGGAATTACAAGGGCAAGGACTTTGAGATGAAAGATATGCCGGTATAGATAGGGCGGACAGACAGATGAGGAGGACGGACAGATGCGAAATGTAAGGAAGGTCATGAGGGGAAAGCAGGCGTTCAAGGAGGAGATCGACAGGCGGCTGTCCGCGGAGGACAGTGAAAAGGTATGGAAGCAGGCGCATAAGCGTCTGGCAAAAATGTATCGGGATTACAGTAATCTGCCCAAAGGTGTGAGCAATCACACGGATTCCTTTATTTTCCCAGCAGCGGCAATCTATCTGTCCATCAGGAAGGTGGCGCCGGAGGAAGCCTTTGATATCATGAAAGTCGTTATGAAAGCCCGGACAGAAAAGATGGGGCAGACAATCGCGAAGATGACGGGGATCCCCGGATTTAAAAGCTTTTTCCTGAAAATGTGGGGGGTAATGAGTCACAAGATGTTTGGTCCCACGGCCGGGTTTCAAAATGTGTTTTACCCGAAGGCAAAAGGGGAATTCCGCATGGACATCACTGCGTGTCCGTATCACAAGTATCTGACGGAGCTGGGATGTCCCGAGATCAATATTCTGTTTTGTGACAATGACGTTTATACATACGGAAACCTGCCGGGGCTGAAATTCATTCGGACAAAGACCATTGGCGCGGGAAATGAGTTGTGTGATTTTAAGATGGTGATAGAGAAAATGCGCTAAGTAAAGGGGACGAACCTGCCGATATAAAAGATAGTTGGAAACGGTTCTGTCAGGCTAAGGAGGGCGCGTATGAAGGTAAATCATAATACGACGATTTTTATGGGCGATGAGGCGGCGAGAGCCAGGCATGGTGCGGGCGCAGGGCAGGAAAACGGCGGAGTAAGATCAGGAAGTGCCAAGTCGGTAGACGCCAGCGGTCTGAAGGCGGTCTTTGATCCCGTGGCACAGAAGAAAGCGCAGGCGCAGAAGCAGGCGTTGAAGCTGGTGGGGGACGTGTTTGCAAACGACAGAAAGATGGATCAGGATCTGGAGGGCAGGCGCGAGAGAATCCGACAGTTACAGCAGGAGAACGGCGAGTACAGGCGCTCCATACAGGATATCGAAAACAACCGCGAGGAATTCCGCAAGAACAGCGGAGTTGCAGCGGACAGCGACGAGGAGAGGGAATTGCAGCTTCTGGCGAAAGAGAAAGAGGCAAGTTTTGCAGGTTCTTCCGTGCGTCTCTCTGATGAGGAGCGCGAGGAGATCGCGCGGATCAAAGAAAAGGGACTGACACAGTACCAGCAGGATTCCCTTGCCATGAAGGAAGATGAGCGGTAT
>JAFVBO010000115.1 GCA_017479935.1 Lachnospiraceae bacterium | reverse complement strand
CCTGTGTCACAAAAGCTGTCAGCTTTTGTGACACAGACCCGTCCCCTGTCACACTCGTCCCCTGTCAGATTTCGTCAATTTTGTGACACAGGCCCGTCCCCTGTCACACTTTCACATTTTTATTCCTCAAACTCGATGATATACCCCATCTCTCCGCTATAGAACGGCGCGATCGCAAGCACATCGTCCGGAACGTCGTTAAAGCGCCAGTTGCCTTCCGCGTTCTGCAGCAGGAAGACGCTGGTCTCGTCTCCGTAAGAAGGTTCACCGGCCAGCCAGAAGAAGTCGGTTCCCAGTCCGCCGTTCACGGTAACGCCTGTCGGGTTGCCGGCTGCGTCCACCCAGACATACTCACTGCTGCCTGGTGTGCGCGAGGCTCCGACGAAGAAGCGGTATCCGCCGTAACCGCCATAGCTTAAGCGGTCCTGCATCTCCCAGAGTTCCTCGATGGTCTCGGCCGTGAAGAGGTGTCCGCCTCTGGCGGCAGCCTGCTGCATCGCCTCGCTCCAGGAAACGTTGGCGATCACGATCTCATAAGTAGAGGTCGGGTTAGGATTGGTGTAAGGCGGATCAGTCTCCGGCTCAGGGTCTGTCGGGGGTTCCGTCGGCGGCTCTGTGGGAGGCTCTGTCGGCGGTTCCGTCGGCGGCTCTGTAGGCGGCTCTGTCGGCGGTTCCGTCGGCGGCTCTGTCGGCGGTTCCGTCGGCGGCTCTGTCGGCGGTTCCGTCGGCGGCTCTGTAGGCGGCTCCGTCGGCGCCTCTGTCTCGGGCTCCTTGGTTTCCGCCGGTGTTTCTACAGGTACCTGCGGCTGTGTCTCCGCTTCTGTGGTCTCTTTCGTTTCATTCGGCTGCGACTCAGATTCTGTCGTCTCCTTTGTCTCGCGCGGCTGCGTTTCCGTAGCCCTTTCGCTTTCGGATTCCGACGTGCTGCTTTCCGATTCTCTCTTCGTGCCGCTCACGGATTCCTCTTCCGAGGAGCTTTCCTTCACTCCGGAAGTGCTTTCCTTCTCCGCGTCCTCTGTCGTTTCCGTTTCCGTTATCACAGGAGCAACCGTAAACGTTTCTCCGGAAGGCTCTTCTTCGCTCGGTCTCTTCGGGCCCGGGATCACAATCTGCCTGCCAGGCTCTGTCTCCTCGCCCGTGGTCTCTAACTGCCCCACAAAGCCCCGGATCAAGCTGGCCAACTGGCCGTCTCCGCCCGCAATGCGGCCGGCAACACCCAGCCCGGCGGTTGTCAGCGCCAGTGCGGCGACAACGCCCACCAGGATCGGTCCTACCCGATGCTTCTTGCCTTCGCTCTCTTCCTCATCCGGAACGACAGGTTCGTGATCGTCCTCATCATCCCAGTATTCATCGGTATCTTCGCCGGAAGCCGAAGCATAGTCTGCGTACTTGTCATCGTAAAGACTTTTATACTTATCGTTGTAATAATCATCGTACGAACCCGCTTCGCCAGCGTGCTCGGGCGCGTTCGGCTCCCCGGCGCCTTCCGCAGAAGCTCCGGCAGCTGCCGCAGCCGCGGCCGCGGCCGTATACTGCCCCGCATCCGGCATCACACGGAAGTTCTTCAGGCCCTCCAGGCCGTCTTCTTCCAGCTCTTCATCCTTTAAGCCCGACAGATCCGGCAGCTTTCCGGTCACATACAGTTTTTCCACCGGATCCGGTGCCGGAGGCTCTTCCTCCACGCCCTCCGGATTCTCCATCCATTCGGACGGCACATCCCGGGTCCACGGCGGGAGATCCTCCTCCAGCGCCGACGCTTCCCCGGAATACTCCGGCTCGGCATCGCCCTGTGTCTGCATAGCAGATGCCTCATCCTGTGCCTCTTCAAGCGGCACCTCCGAGAACATCTCGCTCTGATCCTTTTCCATAGCTTCCTCCGGCGTTGCATCCGCATCGTACATATCCGCGTCCTCTGCCTCACCGGCACGAGTACCCGCAAAACCGCCTTCCGGATCCGCGTATTCATTCGCGCCAGAAGCAGAAGCGCCATCCTGTGCCGCCCAGACTTCTTCTATCGAAGGCTCACCCGCTTCCGTATCAAAACTTCCGGCACCCGCTGCATCCGCGCCAGACGCATCCGCCTGCTCCTCCGCAGCCGTGCCTTCGGCTCCGATGGAGGCAGCCATCAGCCCTGCTGCCGCCAGAATATCCGCCAGATTTTCGGAATCCTGTCCGTCCGCGGGATCTTCCCCACTTACGGCGCCGTCTTTTTCGAGCATGCGCAGGATGTCCTCGGTTCCGGCATCGTCCGGAATTTCATCTGCAAGCGGCGCATCAGCCTCGCCGGAAAACGCAGAAGCACCCTCGCGGCGGGACAGATTCTCGCCGTCCACATCGCCAGCCTCGCGTCCTACCTCACGGAAAACGGCGTCCTCATAGGCAGCCTCTTCTTCCTCATAGGCGAACATGCCGGCCCGCGCGCCTTTCAGCTGCGACTTCAGGCTCTCCAGCTCCGCTTCTTCCTTGCGAAACTCCTCGTCGTCATCTAAAATGTCGGCGGTCTCTTCCCAGTTGTCCGTGATCACTTCCCCGGCCTGGACAGTTTCCTCCTCCACGACTGCGGATCCGCGATCCTCTTCCTTCGCCTGAGAATACAACGGGTCGCTTCCGACGCGCGTCTCCCAGCCGCCAAAAACAGACTTCTCCGCCCAGTCGGTGTTCCGGCTGGCCTTCAAAGCCTCTCTTCTTTCTCTGTTTTCCCGGATTACATCGCCAACCGTCTTGATCGGCTCGCCGCATTCCGGGCAGACACGTTCATCCGGCCGTGTGATGGTTCCGCAGCTGCTGCAGTAACCAATCGTGACATTTTCCGGCAGATCCCGTCCGCAATAGGGACAAGCCACCGCATTGTCCGCTATTTCCGCTTTACATTTCGGGCATATCATCCGCTTTAACTCCTCCTTATGCCGCTTCCACGGCATTTTATGAAAGGGCTTTCCTTTATCAAAACATCCGCTTCAAGCGGACATTCTTCTACTTTTTTAGTGCCCCTCATTATATCGCACTTTTTTCGGATTGAAAACACCTTTTCCACCGCCACCCCCCTCGAAACCCGCATAGTTCGCAAAATGTTAGAGTTTTGATACATGACGCGCCCGTGTACCCCGGCAATTCTTCAAACGGTTTCAATGCGATTTTAGATATCTTTATACGGTGCTATTTCGGTGCTAATTTGGTAAAATATCGGTTGACTTCTTTCTCCTTTTCCTGTATAATCGCAATAGGTCAAGGTCTGAACCATTATCGTACAATCCGCCTGAAAGCCCTTTCTGGCAAAGTGGTATCTAAACACTGCAAAGACACAACAGGAGGAGGTATTTTCCGTGAACATCGAAGAATTGAAGAAACGAAAACAGGAACTGGGTTATTCCAACCGGCTCTTAGCCGAAGAATCCGGCGTTCCCTTAGGAACTGTGCAGAAAATATTCGGCGGGGAAACAAAAGCTCCCCGAAAGCAAACCTTAGAAGCGCTCACGCAGGTGCTCTTCCGAAAAGAGAATGTATATCCAACAAGCGCCTCCGCACAGCCCGCTGTCCTTCATGATGCACGAGCTGCTCTCCCCCGCGATGCGCGGATCGCCCGCCCCCGCGATGCTCGAACCGCCTATCTTTATGATATACAGTCCGACCTCTTGTCCGATGCGCAGCCTGCTCTCCTTCGCGAGGCGCAGGCCGCCTACCGGATACCAGAAAAACACCCCGGTGACTTTACAAAAGAAGATTACTACCAACTTCCGGATGATGTGCGGGCCGAACTGATCGATGGAGTTTTCTATGACATGGCATCGCCTACCCGCATCCACCAGGGAATCCTGGGGGGCCTTCATATTCAGCTGGATGCCTGTGTACAGAAACACGCCGGCGAGTGTTTTATCTATATGGCGCCTTCCGATGTGGAACTGGGCAACAAGACCGTGGTACAGCCGGATCTCTACATTCATTGTCATCCGGAAAACGAAACCATCGAGCCCCTGAAAGTCGCTCCGGATTTCGTGGTGGAGATCATTTCCCCTTCCAATCCCGGACATGATATCTGGCGGAAGCATGAGCTGTATTTCCGCTATGGCGTTCGTGAATACTGGATCGTAGACCCCAGGCGAAAGCTTGTCACCGTCTACCGCTTCGAAACAGAGGAGCTGCCCATCACCTACACCTTTGAGGACACGGTGCCGGTTGGTATCTCCCATGGCGAATGCTCCGTAGATTTTCAAAAAATATATGCCCGCGTGAAGCACTTTTACGAGTAAATAATCCCTGACTAAAGAACGGGCCGGGCCAATACGTAAAAGGCCATATGCGATGACTCTCACCACCACATAGGATACTGCTCTGCAAAGCAAGAAAGCCGCATGGATAGGACTTCTCTTCCAGTCCCGTCCATGCAGCCCCAAAGAATCATTTTCCCTGTTACGCTACAGCAGCGCCTTCACGCACACTCGACCTACTTGTTACAGCAGTGCCTTCACACACGCCTCCACATCCGCCATGTCTGCCGTCGGCTCAAAGCGGGCTACCACGTTCCCCTCGCGGTCGATCACAAACTTGGTGAAATTCCACTTGATATCCGGCTTCTTGTCCCAATCCGGATCCGCGGCGGCAAACATCTTCTCCAGAAGATCCTTGTACTGATGCTCGCAGAAGCCTTCAAATCCCTTCTGCGACTTTAAGTAGGTGTACAGCGGGAGCTCATTCGGCCCGTTTACATCCGCCTTCTTCATCTGCGGGAACGTCGTGTTGAAATGCAGGGTGCAGAATTCATGGATTTCATCGTCCGTGCCCGGTGCCTGCCCGCCAAACTGGTTGCAGGGGATGTCCAGGATCTCCAGACCCTGATCGTGATAATCCTTGTACAGCTGCTCGATGGGCGCGTACTGAGGGGTAAACCCGCAGCCGGTAGCCGTATTGACGACCAGAATAACCTTTCCTTTATAGTCCGCGAGGTTCAGGCTTTCGCCCTTGCCGGTTGTAATCGTATAATCGTAAATCATGGTTGTACCTCTCTTCTGTGGTGCTTATTGTTGTTAGTCTCTATTCCTCGCCGGCATCCTCTGCCGCAAGGGTCACGTCCTCTTCCAGGGACTCTTCGCCCATCTCGGTGACGACGGCCTCCCCGGCTTCCCCATACTGGTAAAGCTGATCCAGCATCTCGATGGCCGCGCGGATCTTGGTGCGAAGCAGATATCCGCCCGCCTCCGTCGCCTCATATAAAGCCTCCGCGGTCAACTGCGGCGTCCAGTCGTACGCCTCCCCGTGATACGTCCGGATCTGCTCCAGGACGTGCAGGATCTCTTCCTTCGTAAGCGGCAGAAGCTCCGGCGCCTTGATCATGGCGTCCAGGACCGTGAGCGCATCCTGCCGCGCGGCGTCATCCTCCGCGAAGGCCGCCTCCACGTTCTGGAATTCCTTCCGCTTCTCGATCACATCGTCCGAATACGACGCGCTTAAGGCAAAGAGCGAGAACACGCCTTCCAGCTCCTCCCCCGGCTGTAAAAACTTCCGGAGCTGGGCATAGCCCTTGGCGCGGGACTTTTTCCCAAAACGTCCCATCAGCTCCACCTCGTCAAACAGGATCACCCAGCCGTCGTACCCCAGCTGCTTAAAGAAGTGGCTCATGAAACGGAAGTAATCCATGGCGTGCTTCCGCTTGGAGAAATTCTGGTTGATCTTGGCCACCTTGCCGGTCACGCGGCGATAGCTCTTTTTGATGAGCGCGTTATTCACGAAATCGCCTTCCAGGTCGCACAGAAACGCGTAGCGCTCCTCCTCATCCTGCGTGCCCACATAGGCCTGCAGAAGGTAATACAACTTGTCCGTCTCCAGCTCGCCAAAGGCGTAGCTCAGCATCTCCGTGGTGGCGGTGCTGTTTGGCGTCAGCTTCTCCATCTGCGCCAGAAAGCCCGGCTGCTCGGCCCCGGGAAGATAGGTTCCCTCCATCACCTTCTTGTACAGAAGGTACGTCTTCTCCGGCGGCGTCTCTTTCCCTAGCGGGACGTAGGAAACCACCATGTTGGCGGCGCCGGCCAGGCCAAACACCGTATTTAACAGGTGCGTCTTGCCTTCCCCGTACCGTCCGGTGTACAAAAATCCGTCGCTGGCCCCGGTCTCCCGGACCTTATTCATCCGCTCCGTAATCTTCTGCAAAATCCCCTGGCGCGCGTCGGAAAACGCTTCGCCGACCGCACGGGACGGAACGCCGGAACGAAGAGCTTCAATCATATGTTTGGCGCGATAATTCGACATCTCTTCACTCCTCCTTTCCCGTACCTTGTGTGGCGCGGTTGACCAGATACGGCAGGCCCAGGCCGCCAAACTGGCTCTTTTCCAGAAGCGCTGCGGCTTCTTCGGCCGTAAGGCGCTTGACAGCCGCTTCAGCTCCCGAAGCCTCTTCGGCCCCCGGCTGCGCACCTGCATACCCCTGCTCCTCCAGCACATCCGCCAGTTTCCCGGACATCTCCACAAGCGCCTCCGCAGGATAGATGGTATCCGCCAGAAGATCCAGATCCAGCAGGTCTGCAAAGCGGTTAAACCGCTTTCCGCTCACCTCCGTCTGGATGCGCATCCAGAGCGCCTGGTACGACGGAATGCCACTGTTCTGGTTGTCCAGAAGCTCCCTGTCAAAGCTGAACAGGAACATCAGATACCGCATGCTGTCGATATCATCGATCAGCTGACGGATGCCCTCGTAGGCATCGCCCCGGCGGGCCGCCGTATACTTGACCGTAGCCGCCGCATCCGATTTGGCAAGCGCTTCCAGATCATCGATAAACACAAAGATCCCGTCAAAGCCGCCCAGGTGGGCCGCCTCTGCCAGGGACCGCAGCATCTGCCTCGCATTGTACTTATTAAGCTGGGTCGGGAACAGCCCCAGCGGGCGAAGCTGCGCCAGCTTGACGCTCTTATCTCCCGCAAGCCAACCTAAAAGCAGCTCCTTGTTCTTGCCGTCCATCACCGGATGCCCCAGCCTGTCGCCCACCAGGAGCGCCATGCAGGTGGCAAAGTTGTTGTCCAGCCTGGGGTTCTTCATGAACATGTTCCGAAGGTACTCCCGGATAGCGCTTTTGGAAAGCGCGTCCGCCGCCCCTTCATCCGCCAGGAAATCCACGTAGGTCTTTCCCTCCCCGATCTTCGCGGGGTCATGTCCCATCTCGCGCACGATGTGATCAGCGCATCCCTGTATAATCCGGTCCATCCCGCACTGGCGCAGGATCTCCAGATAGACATTCTTAAAATCGTACAGGCCGATGTCCCGGGCCGAAAACGCTGCCGTCAGATACGGGCGCTTCTTAGCCTCGTTCAGCATCAGTCGGCCCACATGCGTCTTTCCGGCTCCGAACCGGCCGGTGACAAATTTGATCTTGCTCCCGCCCTCGGGAATATAATCGTCTAAATACCGGGCGACCAGAAAATCCGTCAGGAACGGAATTCCCACTGTCAGCCGCTCCAGAAGCGGACCGGCTTCCGGCGCCTTGCCCTCCAAAAGAGGCCGCGCCTCCTCCGGTGTAAATCCTATGTTTTCCATCATTTACTCCTCCGTCATCAGCGGGCGGAAGGTCGTGATGAAATCCTCCGTCCCGTTGCTGTTCAGCACGCGAATCCCTTTCTTCCCGTCCCGGCTGGTGCCAAAGGTATAGTACTTCCCATCCTTCGTCACCCACGCCTGCGGGCCCTTTTCATACAGCCGCGCCAGATCGAAGGCAAACGCCTGCATATCATAGTCCTTGCGGGCTCTGGCCATGGGCGTCATAATCTTGTAGATGCTGCCCAGTCCCACGCTCCCGCCAATCCGCGTGCCGTTCTTTAAGCAGGTGGTTTCGTAGGCATCCGCCAGCTCCGTCATAAACGCCGTCTCGTTAAAGCTCACCTTATACAGCCTGTCGCGGGACTCCTTCACATAATCCGCCACAAAGGAAGGCCGGACGCTGGACACCTTTTTCCGGTTGACCCAGACCTCCTCCGCACGCTCCTCGTCCCCGTAGATCCGGACCTTGAAGGGAAACATCTCGTACATGCCTTTTTCCCCGATGACGTCGATCTTCTTTGCCTTGCATTCCGCTAAGAGCTGCTTCGCAAAATCGCCGCTCGCAAAGTATTCACGGGTATCAAACGACTCTACGGTTTCTGTAAGATCCGTCACCTTCTGCCCCAGCGCTTCCGCGGCTTCCGTCATCTGCGCCAGGCACTTTTTCATATCCGTCAGGTTCCCGTTTTCCATATCCGTCATCACGGCTTTTAAAAGCCTGTTCACCGTACCCACGGAATCGCGCAGCCCCTTTTGCGCGCTGCCGGCCGACCGGTACCATTCTTCGTAATTCATGCGTATCCTCCCGACTGTGCTCTTTCGCCTAAGTATACCCGCTTTGCGGGCTATTTTCAAGGTGCATAATTTCTGACAGGAATCTGGCAGGGGACGTATGACAGGGGACGGGCCTGTGTGACAGGGGACGGGCCTGTGTCACAAAAACTGCCAACGGCCAGGTTTTGTGACACAGACCCGTCCCCTGTCACACTTCCGTCGCTTTTTCTATACTTGACAGAAAAACCCGGACATCGTAACATAGATTTAATCCAGTGCGGCAGCACACAGCTTTTCAAAATCCAATCAAAGGAGAATAGAGCAATGAACAATATTCCTTCCATCAAAGTCGGCATCGTGGCCGTAAGCCGCGACTGCTTCCCCGCCAGCCTGGCGGAAAACCGCCGCAAAGCCCTTGTGAAGGCCTATACGGATAAGTATGGCGCGGCTGATATCTACGAGTGCCCCATCACCATCATCGAAAGTGAAATCGATATGGTGAACGCGTTGGAAGACGTGAAAAAGGCCGGCTGCGAAGCCCTTTGCGTATTCCTTGGCAACTTTGGTCCGGAAATTTCTGAGACTCTGCTGGCCAAGCACTTCGACGGCCCCAAGATGTTCTGCGCCGCAGCCGAGGAAAGCCAGAACGATCTGTCCGACGGCCGTGGCGATGCCTACTGCGGCATGTTAAACGCCAGCTACAACCTGGCTCTTCGCAATGTGAAGGCCTGGATTCCGGAGTACCCCGTTGGCGACGCGGAAGACTGCGCGGACATGATCCACGAATTCCTTCCGATCGCGCGCGCCGTCTATGCGCTTCAGAACCTGAAGATCATCAGCTTCGGCCCTCGCCCCATGAACTTCCTGGCCTGCAACGCGCCCATCAAGCAGCTGTACAACCTGGGCGTGGAGATCGAGGAAAACTCCGAGCTGGATCTCTTTGAAGCCTTCCACAAGCACGCGAACGACCCCCGCATCCCCGATGTGGTCGCGGACATGGCAGCCGAGCTTGGCGCCGGCAACAAGAAGCCGGAAATCCTTGCCAAGCTGGCCCAGTACGAGCTGACCCTCAAGGATTGGGTGGAAGCGCACAAGGGTTACCGCAAGTTCGTCACCCTGACCACCAAGTGCTGGCCCGCATTCCAGACCCAGTTCGGCTTCGTGCCCTGCTTCGTCAACAGCCGTCTGACCGGCCAGGGAATCCCGGTTTCCTGCGAAGTGGATATCTACGGCACCTTAAGTGAGTTCCTCGGCACCGTGGTAAGCCAGGATGTCGTCACACTCCTTGACATCAACAACTCCGTCCCAAAGGATATGTTTAAGGAAAGCATCGAGGGCAAGTTCCCGTACAAGCAGACGGATACCTTCATGGGCTTCCACTGCGGCAACACCTGCTCCACCAAGCTGTCCTTCCATGAGATGAAGTACCAGAAGATCATGGCCCGGTCCCTGCCTGTGGAAGTGACCAACGGCACGCTCGAAGGCGACATCGTCCCCGGCGACATCACCTTCTTCCGCCTGCAGTCCACCGCGGACGCGAAGCTTCGCGCCTACATCGCGCAGGGCGAGGTGCTCCCTGTCGCGACCCGTTCCTTCGGCTCCATCGGCGTCTTCGCCATCCCGGAGATGGGACGTTTCTATCGCCATGTGCTGATCGAAAAGAACTTCCCTCACCACGGCGCTGTCGCCTTCGGCCACTGGGGCAAGAGCCTGTACGAAGTCTTTAAGTACATCGGCGTACCCGTAGAGGAAATCGGCTACAATCAGCCCGCCGGCGTCCGCTATCCCACCGAGAATCCCTGGGCTTAAACGGGTGGAAAGGAACCTTCCATGAAAATCTATTCCATTACCGATCCCGCCTTCGCTCCCTACGGGAAGATCATTGAAGGCTATGATCTGGCGCCGATCCTTCAGGCGCTGGAAAATGATACGCCCATGCCGGAGGCCGGCACCGCCTACGTGGCGGAAGAGCCCGCCATCCAGAACCTGCCGGCCGCAAACGAGCTGGCAATGAGCCTGTTCGGCGGAACCGCGGCCGAATTCGGCTGGTGCAACGGCCACAACACCAGGTTAAACTGCCTGGAGTACCATCGTTGCAGCGAGTTTAACCTGGGCACGGAAGATTTCATCCTCCTTCTCGCCCTGGAGACCGACATATGCGACGGCAAGCTGGACACCTCCAACGTGAAGGCCTTCCGCGTTCCGAAAGGCGTGCTGATCGAGGTCTATGCCACCACGCTTCACTACGCGCCCTGCCACGTCGACCCGGCTAAGGGCTTTAAAACTCTGGTGGTTCTCTCCAAGGGAACCAACCTGCCTCTTCCGGCATTCTCAGCGAAGAATGCGGAGGACCGCATGCTTCGCGCCTGCAACAAGTGGCTTTTAGCGCACCCGGATGCCGCCGAGGCGAAGGATGGCGCTTATGTAGGTCTTGTTGGGGAAAACCTGGATATCGCCTTCTGATAGCGTTCTGACAGTTCTGACAGAGGACGGGCCTGAATCTGACAGGCCCGTCCCCTTCACACCTTCAACCGCACGTTTGTGACCAATCCCGGACAGGAAATACCGGTATTATAGTTTATACCAGAGGCGTGCCCTATCTTAGGGCATGCCTCTTTTGACATCAGTCATACGAAAAAGTGCCTGAAAACCGCGCCAAAACAGCACGGACATTTTGCTGCAGTTCCTTACACGGTTTCCCGATTGCAAAAGCCACCCAAATTCGGTATACTATGATTAAGCGCAAATTGTGGGAGTGCGAAGCACGGAGCAATTCGCCTAATCATTTTTGACAGGTAAACCATGCTATCATGGACAAAAGAATGCGGAGTAACCATGGCTTCGCTACGAACTTGTCATACGGGAAGAAAGAATGCACCATCATGTTCGAACCTCTTTACTTATTCATAGCGGCTTTCACAGCCAGTATGATCGGACTGTGTTTCGTACGTGTAAAACCAGTGCCGGCTCTCGGGCTGTCCTTTGCCGCTGCCCTTCTCTCCCTTGTCCTCGCATTCCTGTTCGACCATGTAAAGCCGTCCCTTTCCACGCTGGATTTTTATGGGGGGACCGCCCTGTTCCTTCTTGCCTTATCGGCGCTTCTGTTTCTGTCTGTCTCCCTGGCGTCCCGCTTCTGGCTGCGCGTCCGCTGGGACGAGGCACTCCTGCTGTTTCTTCTCGCCTCCGGAGCCTTTGCGGTTCTGAGCATACCGGTTTTGACCAGTGAGGCCATTGAGAGGCCACTATATGGGATACGGTTTTTTTTCACAGCCCTGTTTCTGATTCTTGTTTACACGTTAAAACCGTACTTTCCCGAGAAAGACTGGCAGGGCTTGTTTCGCGGCCCCGAGGAGGAAGAACTCCCGCTGCGCCTCGCCTATATGTATCTTTTGCCTGGCCTTTCCTGCCTGCTTTTGTGGGCAGTGACCCTGGCCGGCCCGACCGGAACACTGGCCGGAGGGCTGTGCCTTATGGCCCTTGGCGGCATCGTTTTCTGGCTGACCCTGCTTCTTATGATCCTGCTGCCCGCGTATGAAGCGAAGCATTCCGCCGTCACCGCCGAACAGCAGTACCGGGGCGAGATGCAGAGCTTTATGAACGTAATCCGTTCGCAGCGGCACGATTACAATTTCCATGTGCAGACCATTGCCGGCCTCATCCGGCAGGGAAAGGTGGACGAATGCCTTCGCTACGTCGACGCGCTGGAGGAGGATACGACCGCCATGAACACACTCTTGCCTGTCAAAGATCCCGCGATCAGCGCCATGATCCATCATTTCCGGATCATGGCAGCACAGAAGGGCATTCACATGGACATCGACATGCAATACGACCTGTCCCAGATCGCGACCAACGTGTATGAAACCAACAAGATTCTGAGCAATCTTCTCCAGAACGCGATCGATGAAACCGCTTCCCATGCGGACAAATCGTACGGGATCGGTCTTTTGGTTTTAAAGCGCGGAGAGTTCTGTGTCATCCGCGTCTCCAACAAACTGTCCCGCGCCCCGGAAAAGGAAGAACTGGGGCAGTTCTACCGGGAAGGTTATACCACCAAAGAGGGGCACGATGGAGTAGGCCTTTCCAGCCTGAAAACGCTCCTTACCCGGTATCACGGAACCATCTACACGGAATTGGACAACGACGTCATCCGCTTTGTGGCGCGCGTCCCCATCGATTACGCAAAGGAAATCCCATCATTTTAGGACCGAAGGAATCGTGACGACATAAAACTGCCGCTTTACGCTTTTCCCGGCGAAAGGATTGATAATACCCATGAAAACGACCCGAAAAATCCACGTGCTTATCGCGGATGATGATGAAACCGCCCGGGAAGCCGCGCGCGCTTTAGTCTCTTTTTTTGTGGCTCCCGAAGGCATTTATATGGCAAAAAACGCGCTGGATCTGATGAAAATCCTTGCCGACATCTCCATCGATCTGGCGTTTCTGGATATGGAAATGCCCGACATTGACGGCTTCTCCGTCGCGGAATACTTAAAACGCGTCCAGCCGAAAGCGCAGTTTGTCTTTCTGACCGGCCACGCGGAGCTTGGCGCGAAAAGCTATGAGTATGAACCCCTGGATTTCCTTTGCAAGCCGGTGAACGCCTTGCGCATGCAAAAGACCTTCGACCGCTTTGACCGTACCCAAACCCGGGAAGAAGACACTAATCGAATCGGAGTGGAGACCGCGTCGGGCTTTGAGCTGATCGCCCCGCAGGAAATCCGCTTCATCTCCCGGGACAACCGGAAGGCGGTCATTCACTGCGGCCGGAATACGTATACCACCGCAAGCACGCTCTCCGACTTAGAGCTTCTGTTTTCGGATTACGATTTGATCCGCTGCCATCAATCCTTTCTTGTCTCCCTCCGCCATGTGGTCAGCGTGCAAAAATCCGACTTTGGCCGGTCCTTTTTTGCCGTCGTGGACACCGGGGAACAGGTGAGCGTCAGCCGTGACCACATCGCGCTTCTGAAAAGCAGCCTGGAAGAGCGGGGCATCCGGTTTATATAGCGATGACAGATCAGACGCGTTTTTGACCCAACCGGATATCCCGGTGACCGAAGAGGCCGCTGTTTTGACGGATAAAACGCCCCTTATTGCAATCTTTTTTCATTTCCGATAAAGTATGTCTCAGGAATCCTGAGGCATACTTTTTTCGTAACTGCGCAGGTATCTTTTTCGCCACCATTCACGCATCAGGTCAAAAGGCGGGTATCGTATGGAAACTACCGTAAACACACAGAAAAGAAAGCTGGACAACTCCGGAAGCTGGAAAAGCTTTTTCTTCTTTCTCCGGCATTCCAACCTCTCATGGGGCTGGATACTCCTGTCCCTTCTGGTCAACATCGTCTATTACATCACTGTCTCTAAGCTCCCCGGGTCGACCGCGGGACTGTACGCGGGCAAATTCAGTTCGGAAGCCATCCAAAGCGCGATCATAAGCTATGTAAGCCTTCTTGTGGCGCAGGCCTGTGTTTCTGTCTGCTCCCTGATCGCCAACACCCGGTCTGTCCTGTCCGCGCGCCGGAGTATCTGGAAACGCATGATGGGAATTCAGAACGGCTATTATGATGAGAAAAGCGCCGGAACGCTCCTTAGCGCGATCACCAGCGACACGGAGCAGACCGTCTCCTCCCTCATCAACCTGCTGATTCTGATTCCCGGTCTTCTCACCTATCTGGTACAGGCCCTTATGCAGATCCAGGGATACAGCCCGAAGCTTCTGATCGCGATTGTCGTCCTGATCCCCGTGTACATCCTGTACGCTCTGTTCATGGGCCGCTGGCAATACCGGGTCGGGCGCAGCATCCAAATGCGGATCGGTTCCCTCACCGGCTTTTTATCGGAGCGAATCCGAAATCTGACCCTGATCAAATCCTTTGTGACGGAACCCTGGGAGGAGCAAAACGGCGAACGGGCCGCAAAAGACCTGTACAAAGCCAACCTCGACTTCGCCCATGTAAACGCGGTTGTGATCGCCTATACCATGGTGACGGAGGTTGTCGGCATTGTCATCGCCGTCATCTGGGGAAGCACGCTTCTTCGAAACGGGGAGATTGACCTGCCCGCCTGGCTGGCGTTCTTTCTGTTCGTTCCCACGATCAACACGGTACTTCGGCAGCTGACCTCCGTCTGGTCAAACCTCAAAGACATCCAGGGGCGCGCCTCGCGTCTGGGTGAGCTGATGGAAGCGCCGCAGGAAGACCGGAACGAAACGGCTCCCGCCGAGATCCCTTCCGGAGACATCACGCTAAAAGACGTTCATTTCTCTTATCGGGAAGGTACGCCGATCCTCTCGAATGTGAGTTTCTCCATTCCGAAGGGGAAGGTGACGGCCATCGTCGGTCCGACGGGTTCCGGAAAAACCACCGTGCTGCGTCTGATCGAGAAGCTGTATCTGCCGCAGTCCGGCCAGGTTACGGTGGGCGGGGAAGCGCTGAATTTGCTGAACCTTTCCGCATGGCGTGACCACCTGTCCTATGTCAACCAGGACGCGGAGCTATTCAGCGGCACCGTGCGGGAGGCGCTTACCTATGGCATTAAACGCGATGTAAGCGACGAAGAGCTTTCGCGTGTTACGAAGCTGGCGGGTATTTACGATTTCATCACCGCCGGCGAAAAGGGATTTGACGCGGAGCTCTCGCTCTGGGGCAGCGCCATGTCCGGCGGCCAAAGACAGCGCATGGTGATCGCGCGGGAGCTTTTAAAGAATGCCGACATTCTCCTTCTGGACGAGCCGACCAGCGCCCTGGACGCAGAGACAGCGTCCGCCATCAGCGAAACCTTCTTTACGGGCTTTGCCGGTAAAACCATCGTAACCGTCACGCACGAACTGAACTTCATCGCAAAGGCCGACCGGATCGTCGTCCTGAAACACGGCGCCGTGGAAGGCATCGGCACACACGAAGAGCTGATGAGGACCTGTGATACCTACCGTCAGCTTGTGGAAGAACAGTCTTATCAGGAGGTGTTCGCATGAGGGAACCTGCACGAAACTCTTACCGGGAAGAAAAAGCTACCCTGAAAGATTACATCAACGTGCACAAGGGAATCCAGATCCCATGGGTGCTTCTTTTCCTTGCGTTTTTATCCACTCTCCTGATGACGTACGCAAGCCTCCATATCAGCTTTTTTACCGGCGACATGGTGGATGCGCGCGGTAACGTCCCCACGGCGGACCTGGTGAAATATGCCGCCAGTTACCTGGGGATCGCAGCCGGTGCGGCCTTCAATTATCTGTTTATCTCGTACGCGTCTGAACGTGTCAATCTGGGGATCCGCACAAAGCTTTGGCGCAAAATCATGTATGTCCGCCAGAGCAGCTACGACAGCGACGGCGGTGAAACCCTGGTCAGCCGCGTCACGGCGGACTGCGACTATGCCAGCCGGCTGCTGGTCACAATCGTAAGCCTCTTATCGCTTGCCGTCAGCATCGGGATCTACCTGGTCCGCATGTATAACATCAACCCCACGATCATGAGAGCGACGCTGATCCTGATCCCCATCAGCGTGCTGGTGGGCTGGGGCTACGCGAAGCTCAAATACCTGATCGCCCGGAAGTCCCAGGCGATGCTCTCCCGCACCACCACCTATCTGGTGGAGCGCACGAGAAGCCTGCCTCTGATCAAAACAGCAAACGCGCAGGAGGCGGAAATCCGAAACGGCAACGACTATTTCCACGACCAGTACCTCATGCAGATCAAGACGGGTCTGATGGATGTGTTTTACTCCTGTCTGCAGACTGCCTATAACATTCTGTGCATCGCGATCCCCTTCATTCTTGGGGCAAAGCTGGTAAACGAGGGAGTTTTACGGGCCGGTACCGTCATCGCGTTTTACTCCATCGCCACCTCGGTCGGTGTGGAAGTGACCAACGTCATCAGCGATGTCGGCACGATCCGTCAGGCAAACGGTGCCCTCTCCCGGGTGATCAAAACCCTGTTCCTTCCGGATGAGCAGAACGCCTCCGGCAGGACAATGGATGAGCCGGATCAGGATATTTCCTTTGTGGACGTCGACTTTTCTTACGGGGAGGCGAACGTACTGCAAAAGATCCGCTGCGCCATCCCGAAAAAGAAAATCACTGCCATCGTCGGGCCTAACGGATCAGGAAAGAGTACCCTGTTTAAGCTGCTGGACCGTCTCTATGAGCCGACAGACGGCACGATCTTATTTGGCGAATCGGACGCCTCCTCCTATGACCTTCACGCCTGGCGTAAGGCCTTCTGCCTGGTGGAACAGGGCAGCCCTCTGATGGAGGGGACCATCCGCGAAAACATCTGCTACGGATGTGAGCGGCCGGTTTCACGGGAAGAGCTGGTGAAGGTCGCCAGACAGGCGCGCATCTACGATTTCGTCTCCGCGCTTCCTGACGGCTTTGAGACGCGGGTCGCGCCGGGAGGAACAAACTTCTCCGGCGGTCAGCGCCAGTGCATCGCCATTGCGCGGGCCATCATGAACAATCCGGACTATCTCCTCCTGGACGAAGCAACCAGCAGCCTGGACGCCTCAAGCGAACGGAATGTCATGGAAGCCCTGGAGGAGCTGATGCGTGGCAGAACCACCGTCGTGATCGCGCATTCTCTGTCTTCGATCCGGAACGCGAATCACGTCATCGTGCTGAAAAACGGTTCCGTCGAAAGCAGCGGATCGCCGGAGCATATCCTGCAGGAAGCGGACAGCTACCTGGCCAAGGTGATGGCGCGCCGCGCAGGCGTAAACAGCTGATAAAGAAACCCCATCCTGGCACAGGAATGTCTGTCAGTCAAATGGCAGCGGGGAAAAGTCTTACCAGACAAGGAGGACGTATGCATACAACATTTCCCTATGAGGGGCAAATCAACTATCCGGCATATCTGGACGCGTACTTTGCGAAGGAAGAAGCGTTCCGCAGCCTTCCCTCAGACGCGGAGTTAAAAGAACTGGCCCGAAAAAGCATCGTGCGCGAGCAGCTTGTTCTCGTGCCTCTTGATCCGAATGAGGCGGCAGCCGCCGGCGATACGGCCGTCATCCGGACGGAAAGTTCCCTTCCGAAATTCCATAAAGGCCGCGTCACCGTGACGTTGGGACGCGGCCTGTACAGTAAGGATCTGGAGGAGGCGCTCATCGGAAAGAAAGCCGGGGAAAGCGTTCGCGTGCAAATTTCCGGGGAAGATGTCTTTTCGACCGTACTGGAGCTAAAGCGCAGACAGGTGCCGGAACCCACTGACGACATGGTGCTCGCGCTGGAGCAAAAAGACGGGAACGGCCATCTTCTGCGGACGGTCGCCGAGTATGAGGAATACATCCGGCAGACGAAAACCGACGAGGTGCTCGCAAACATCAACTACTATACCATGGAGCAGATCCTTGCGGATTATCCGATGGAACACTATGACGAGGAAGACATCCGCATCCTTGGCGAACTGGAGGCAGCCAAATTTACCGCGCTGTTTCGCGAACAGGAAGGGATTGATCTGACAAAGGAAGTTCCAAAGTCCTGGGAAGAGGATATGCACATCCATTCCCTGGCGGAGTTCATCGAAAAACGCCGCGACTGGTATAAGATGAAGATCCGGCAGTGCCTGATTTATCTGAATATTCTGGGTCTTTCCTGCGAGGGGGCCACGGACCCGCTGGATCATTACGAGGTGCTGAGCGAGCTGCAGGAAAAAATGTTCCGGAGGATCCGGGAGGAACTGGAAAGGAGGAAGCTTTCATGACCCGATTTGTATCGGAAGAAGAATTTGACCAGGTGACAAAGGAGGGGTTCTGGATCGCCGATTTTTTGACAGACCACTGCGGCCCGTGCAAAATGCTCGACCTGGTGCTCTCGGAAATCATCTTTGACAATCCCGAGATCAATCTCGCCAAATGCGATATTGAAAAGAGCCCCGCGTACGTGGACCGTTTCGGGATACAAGGCACGCCGACGCTGCTTTTTATGATGAACGGCGAAATCAAATCTTCCATCACCGGCATACAGCCGCGGGATATCCTGACGGAAAAAATCTCGGAAGCCATGTATGACTGACGGATTATATAAAAAACCCTTGCAGCGCTGACGCGCTGCTACACTACCAATGAAAGCCGAACGCGATTGCTTCGCACAGCTAACGCATACACTCTCACTAGGCTCGCACTGCGCTGTCGCTTGTGCTTGCCAAGTGTGCGTAGCATCTCGCTGTGCTACAAAAACTAAGGAGGACACACAAAAATGAAAAAACTGATCGCAAAAGTACTGTTCCTGGCTATGGCCTGCACCTTCCTGCTTGGCGCCGCCGCCTGCTCTACCAGCAGCAGCAAGTCAAACCAAGGCGAGGAGAAAACCCCCGTGGAAATTGACTACTCCCTGTATCCAGAAAGCTTTGCCGACTGGAGCATCGCCAACCTGAAGGACTATCTGCGCAAGGCAGACATCTTCCAGAACAATGACTGGATTTTCGACATGAGCGCAGGGGACCTTGGCGCGGTTGGCGCAGTGGCCGGCACGATGTATGTCGATGTCACGGCTGGTACCATTACGGATATCATCATGTATCTTGATACGGATTCCGCGGCCCTCGAAAGTGTTCGCGAAAAACATGAACTCGCACCGGAAGGCGCTACCGAAGGCACTCCGATGGACGCGCTGGTGGGGAACTTTGCATTCAGCTACGGTCTGGGCGCGGACGACGCGCACATTGACGCGCTGGTGACGGCTGTCAAGGATCTGGCTGAGCATTACAACGTGACGCCGGATTATATCAACTAAAGAAGCTACTCGTGAGACAAACGCTGAGCTTAGTGCAATGGTGATGCGGGGTGCAAGCAGCTGTGCTGATCGAGGTCTATGCCACCACGCTTCACTATGCGCCATGCCATGCAGACCCCGCCAAGGGCTTTAAGACTCTGGTGGTTCTCTCCAAGGGAACCACCCTGCCTCTTCCTGCGTTTTCTCCGAAAAACGCGGAGGATCGCATGCTTCGCGCCTGCAACAAGTGGCTCCTTCTACCCCCGCCCTCTCACTCCGGCAAATTCCCCCTCCGAATATTCTCCTTTATAATCTCATCCGTCACCTCAAACAGCCGCTCCGAACCCAGCCGCGTCTTTCTCTGGCGGCCATAGACATGCGCGGCCGACACTCCATGTTCCTTCCAGTCGCCGCCCTCGTTGCTATTGTTTAGAAGGAGCGGCTGCAGATTGTCGAGCGAGTGGGCAAACCGTGATTCCGGCGTCTCGTACGCCTCAAACTCGTCAAAGAGCGCCGTAAGTTCCGCCTTCTGATCTTCCGGCAGGATGGAAAATATCCTCTCCTTCGCCGCCTCTTCTCTGGCCTTCTGCGTCTTTAAGCCTTCCTCGTCGTACGCGTAGGTATCCCCCGCGTCAATCTCCACCAGGTCGTGGATCAGGCACATGAGCATCACCCGGGTGATATCCACCTCTTCGTTGGCATATTCCCGCAGAAGGTAAGCCATGATGGCCATATGCCAGGCGTGCTCCGCGTCATTCTCTTTCCGTCCGTGGCCGGAAAGATGCGTCTGCCGGAACACATTCTTTTCCTTATCGATTTCCAGCGCAAAGCGCAGCTGTTTTTCTAAGCGTTCGTCGTTCAACTTTTCTTCCACCGTTCTTTTCTCAGAATCCTTTCAGTTCAGAGTAACCGCATTTTTTGCAATGGCAACAGTAAAGCCAGCTGTCTCCATATGCATCGGAAGGACCGTCCCTATTGGTACCTATTTGTTCTATTCCTCTGCCTCTATTTCCTTGATCTCTTTCTCCGATACCTGTTTCAAAGAGTAGGTATCAAAAGCCGCTTCCCTCGGAAGGTCCAGTTCAATCGTGCTGATTTTGTCAAGACGAACGATGCCTTCTTTAAGCGCGACATCAAATACATGTCCTCCCTGGCTCCGATTTTCTGAAAGGAAATGCAGATGCCAGCCCGGCATATTGATCCCGTCCATGTGATCCGGGAAATAAACTCCTACCAGCGTCCCGCGGATATTTTCGAACTGAAAGGAAGTCTGGTTCTTGTTCAGAATTTCTTTTAAGGTTATGTGATGAGAACGATAGGGGGCTTCCGAACGCGCATCCACTTTATCAAATATTCCATCGATTCGCACAACGTGCATACTGTTCAGGCCAAACTTCTCTTCGATTTTCAGCGTCAATTCCGTTCCGACTGAAGCAAGATCCGGCATTCCCTGGATTGAAAACTCCCTTTCGCCACGCAATCTCGCAACCGCGGCAAACGGCACACCCGTATCGGGATCGACCTCTTGTACGGATCCATCCTGCGCAGCTCTGTAGCAATGGCCGTCAAGGACGATCATTTCTCCGTTGACGTCCTCAAACGTCCCCAGCCCCGTGTTCCCTTTTAAGAGAAGGTCTTTAACTGTTATGACTGCTTTGGTATATCCGAGGGCCAACGCCTGTAAGGTTGACACCTGGTACATTTTCATCTTTTCTTCCATCGATTATCCTCTTTCCAATGATGCGAATCTTGCTTCATGATCCTATTCCACGGTCCTGGTTATTTCAGCTTTGCGGCCCATTCCTCTTCTTTAAAGCCGGTCAGAACAAATCCGTCACCAACCACCAGCGGACGTTTTACCAGCATTCCATCCGTTGCAAAAAGCGCCAGCTGCTCGTCCTCACTCATCTCCGGCAGTTTCTTAGCAAGCCCCATCTCCCGATAAGGAATGCCGCTGGTGTTCCAGAAACGTTTTAGCGGCAGGCCGCTCATCTCATAGTACTTGCGGAGCGTTACCTCGTCCGGATGATCTGCTTTGATGTCAATGCTCTCGTACTCGATTCCCTTTTCATCCAACCACGCCAGAGCTTTTTTACATGTGGTGCATCGATTATAGCAGTATACTTTTATCTTCTGTTTCATTTCTGATTGTCTCCTCTTACGCTTATCGCGTTCACGTTGCGCAAAAATGCCTCGCATATTGTAACCGTAAACGGAAAACACCCCCTTGTCAAGTACTTTACAAAGGAAGCGTCAAACTCCAAGGGCCGTACTCCCTGTAATCAAGAACGATATCCTCTTGTCACATCAAAAAGGAAGTGCAGTACATACCGCACTTCCTTTTCCTGATAGTTATGAATACAGGTTCCGTCCATGACTATTCGTTGGCCGCCTCATTTTGTTCTTCCGCCAGCTTTTTCTTTAACGCCTGCGCCTCCGTCTCTCCTTCATGTACAGGGTAAAAACGGACCACTTTCAGTCTGGAAGAATCCGGCTCCGTCTCGCATTCCAGGCACCTTTGTCTGAATCCTTCGGGATCCGCTTCCGCCTCCTTAATTCCATCAAGAAGCGCCAGCTCAAAGAATTCATCCACCGTCAGTTCATGGGAGCTGCAATACTCTTCCAACTTCCACCGGAGCTCCTCCGGCATTTCGATCTCATACATCCAGTACTTAATTTTCTCCTCATTCCACGCAGCTTTCAGTTTGGATTGCAACTCATCTATTTCTTCCTGTATCCGTTCATACATCTTGTAAGACATGCAGATGAGTCCACCCCCATCCTTTCGCCGGATATAAACAGGGTTCCCGTATCGCAGGCAGAAATCATCCTCCTGCATATGCGCCACAAACTCTTCCTCCGTTAACTCCAGCATTCGCAGACTATTGCTCATAGGTATCTCCTTCCGACAGACTATTCCTATCTTCTCCCATTCTCCTTCTAAAAACCAAATTCTGTCGTTTCCGTGTTTCCCTTTGTAACTGCCTTCCCGAACTAAGCCAGCCCAAGCAATGCTTCAACCGTCCCCGAAAATTTCATCGCAAAATTTATCCATAATCACTGCCTCCGGATCTTTCATTTTCTGAAGCAGCGATTCCATATCCTCTGAAGTATCTTCCTGCACATACAAGACATTCTGAAGTGTTCTATGACCGTCATCAAGCGCAGCACCTCTCAAAACACCTACATTTCCCCAAAAGGAAGCCGACGCCGGACGCCATTCACCGTCTACGGACCTATAAGATAAATCGCTGATCAGGGCTTTCACAAAACGGCGATACTGCCCGCCATATGGAACAAGAATCTGCTGAACTGCGGCCGCAGACCATTTCATCAAATATGAGAAGCCCCATGTATTGTAATGGTCCCATATCTTAGCAGGCAGGCTCATCTCCGAACACGCCAGTATCTGTACCAGTTCTAACACCGGAATCTGCTGATAGGCAATCGAATGCGTTGCCGCCTTATCTCCTGCGAAATACGCCTGGATCGCCATAGCAGTTTCGCATCCCGGTTCTTCCCTATCCATGGCCTTCGCAACGTATTTTAATGCCATCTCATCGCCAATATAGAGCTTATCAAACGAACAGTATCCCGGTGTCGCGGGATCCCACAATTTTAATGCATAATACGGCTCCATAATCCCCTCCGTTATCTGATGGCCTTTTTAAGGCCAAGATAATCTTCGTGCCATAAGAAAGCCCTTAAAAAGTCCCAAGTGTTACTTCATGCCAAAAGGAAACCTTTTAAAACCCGAAGTATTTCTCCCTCAGCTTTCGATTCGCCAACACACTCATCAGCTGTTTCATCCGGACTCTCCCGGGATTAAATGTTACTCTTCTGCTGGTCAGCTCCCAACTCCCTGTAAGAAAGCGGATGGCTTCCCCCTCTTTCCGATTCTCCTCCGCCGCCTTGCGAATCAGGCCCACAGCAGCCCGGTATTCCTTCTTGTGCCCGTTTTGTAAAAAATCGTAGAACATACTTTGAAAAGGAAAGATTCGCTTAAACGTATCGTCCAGTTCAACCAACAAAAGAATAAAATCCTGGAAAAACTGATCTGCCCCTTTTTCTTCCTCCGTCTCCAGGTTCAGGAGTTCCTTATACTCCAAGGCAAGTTTCTGAAGCCACGCTTCCCCTTCTTCCGAAATAACCACCTCGTCCGATCCATCCCACCAATACAGTCTGTCATCATCGGACACATAATATTTCGGCTTATCTTGCAATTCCTTCGGAGTTCCGTAGAATGTAAAATAGGAATTTTGAATCAGATAATCACTGCTCTTCATGCCTGGAACCGGCATAGCTTTTCCCGCGGCACGAAAATCTTTTAATTCGCTGCTTGCGTATTCCTTCAGGATTTCATCATGATATACTTTTTCCTTCAGTTTTTTCCAAGTTTCCCAAAACTCCTTTTTCTTTATCTCTGTAGCAAGAAAAACAATCACCCGCGCCGGAAGAAACAACGTTTCCCTGGCCACATCCGAAAGCAAGGGATCTGTCACACACACTCTCTGCTTCCGATCCAGCTTAAGCAAATTCCAAAGCCGGTTAAGTGAAGTCTTTTCTTCCGACTCGGAAAAATAACGCGCAAGCACCTGCCTGCAAGCAACTATATCCGCAGTATAAGACAGCGGTTTTCGTGCCACCACCCCCGGCTCCAGATCCTTTGTTCCATCCAGGATAAGAAAAAGATCCGCCAGGTCCGTTCCTCCGGCGTAGCGCAACAGAGGACCGGGGAGTATATCTCTTACTTCCGCCGCAGAAATAGGGTCATTGTAGTCCAGTCTTTCGCATGCATAACATTCCGCCACGTCCCACATTCGAAAACGCTTTTCCATGGTAAATTCTGTGCCTAAAAGGTGGTTCAGCCATCCAATGATCGGGTACACATTTACAATTTCTCCATTTGAGGTCACCACTTCCGGCCCCTGGCCATATACTTCACAGAGCGTATATGCCGCAAGTACCACATCGTTAAACTCCTGTCCTCCAATTTTATGCTCCATCGAAAAGACCGGCATTCTTTTAATTTTCTGAAACGCCGGATATCTTGTGATGTTCCGGCATCGTATACATTCCATGTTCCCATCAGAATCTTCCAGGTACAGTCCACGGTTTATAACGCCGCAAATCGGACAAACCACATCGTATCTCATCGTTTTATCTTCCTCTTTAGCGGCTCCATCCATGGTTGCTTTTGCTTTGGGTTGCCAGCATATGGAAACATTTTACCTCCACCACTATCATTTCAGACGCGCCAGATGGTGAAACAGTCGATATAATGTAATCTGGCAGTGATCCTTGATAGCGCGCTAATCTTTTGAGTTGCTGGAAATTCTCATATTCGTACTCCATATACATCATCGGGAAGTACTTTCGATCACCCACAATCAACTCGTCCACCGATACCTGTAGCAGCTCGCTGAGGGCATAGATATTATCCATTGAGGGCAAACACTGACCATTCAGCCAATGATAAATCGACTGTACGCACCCTAAAGAAAGATATTTTCGTACATCCTCTACCGTCAGACCTCGCTTTTCCATCCATTTTTTGATCTGTCGTCCTGTGGCTACGTTATCGATCTTAGGCGGCATGACATTCTTTCCTCCCCGTCTTATAGATATTTCCTTTGAGCTTAAGAGAACCCTCGAAATCGCATTTCGGGAGGGGCTTGATTTCCTTGTGCGGTTACGTTACCCCTCTATACAGTTAACTGCTGGTTACGCAATCAATAGCGAAAATCAGGATGAAATTCCTTATAGCCCAGGCTATCATCCGGTTCCTTTTTGATATCAACAGCAGTAATACTGTCACACCATGTACCAACCAAGTGCTCGTTAGGTAGTCCACGATAATCCCCGCTTCCACATCCGTTTCCCATAGCAATCAGTAACGGCAGCGGCGCAATGAAACCCTGACGCCAGTCCGTTCCGTCGCAGCACCGTGGACAGTGAGCCATATCAATATACTCTTTTGTCATATGATTGTATACAAAGCGATACCCCTGATCTTCCGTATTGCCTTCTACTGGCTGAAAGTTTTCCTGAACATAATAGTACAGGGAGTCTGTAAGATGAAACTTATCGGTCCAATCCCGCAACGTTTGATAATCCTTAGTTCCCAATGATTTTTGGTTCTACATTATACTCTCGGAATAGTTTCTGGGCATTGCACATTAAAAATCTTATATGCTTCATTCATTTTCTTGACTGGTTCTTGGGTGATTAGCTCTTTGTCATATACAACAGCATG
>JAFVBO010000114.1 GCA_017479935.1 Lachnospiraceae bacterium | reverse complement strand
GCATTGATAAGTTTGAGGCGCATGCCTGCGCTTTCCTTTCGCCCCAAAGAGACTTCAGGCGTAGGCATTGATAAGTTTGAAGCGCTTGCCTACGCTTCCCTAATCTTCAAAGCTGACTTCGGGCGTAGGCATTGATAAGTATGTGGTTCCTGCCTACGCTTCCCTGAGCTTCAAGGGTGAAGCACGGCAGCCTGAGACATACCCCAGTCGATAAAAAAGCAAAAATGGTACGGCAGGGGAACTTATGGGTTGGGGATCCATGAATAGTAACGCCAACTTTGCAGGATGGTGGATTTTGGTATAATTCTACCTTTACAAGGGTGCGGTATCTGGGGTACAATGAAGAGGTAGGATAAGGGCTTCCCGGCAGGGAAAGCAAGAGAATGAAAGGAAGGGCAGGATATGAAAAAAAGATGGACGATATCGGCGGCGCTTTTGATGGCGATGGCGCTGTCTGTAAGCTCTTTGGCAGCGGAACCGGCAACGGCTGACGAAGGGTCCGTGTATATCGCAAAAGAAACGCTTCTCACAAATGAGGGTGGTTCCACCTACTGGTCGCTTGCGGACTCCGGATATGTGGTAGAGAGCATTTATACAGAGGCAGGGACCGACGAATACTATCTGCGGGACGCAGCCGGTCAGCGTGTGAATAAGGACGCTTTCCAGGGCATCCAGATCCTGTCTTATACGAATTACAAGACGGATCTGTTCGCCGTCACCAAGGATGTGAATACGATAAACAGCTGGGCGCTCATGACGGATCGGGGAGAAGTCGTGAGTGAGTATGCCTACAGCTACGTGAAGCAGCTGGATGAAAAATGGCTGATCGCGGCGGTCGGCAAGGAAGCTAAGGGAGAAGAGTTCCAGTTCAACAGCTTTAACTGGACGAACTGCGACGCGGAGCGCCTGGATCTGTTCTACAATGGAAAGAAGATCGGCGAAGTGGCGGGCTCCGAAATCGGTGAGTTTACGTCTTATTCGTATTCGTATGGCGATTTCCTGGCGCTTCCGAGTGTCAAGAGCGGATACTATGAAGTGTACGGCATCGATATGTCCCACAATGAACTGTACGATTACACGGTCAGCGAGGAAGGCTATTGGAACCCGTATTATGGTGAGTACTATACTGCGTTAGACGGCAAGACCAGACACATGTCCGGCGTGGAAGTTTATACGCCGGAATGTACGCTGAAGGCGGAGCAGGTACAGGATCCCTATCACATCCGCGAGGATATGCACGCGGTTCTGGATCTGCAGAACAATGTCGTAGCGGAAATCAAGGACTATGAGATTTCTTCCGTCTATGCGTTCCAGAACGGATACGCTGCTTTCTATGGCTATGAGAACGAAACCTGGAACGGCGGGTATGGCGTGTTAAATGAGAAGTGGGAGATCGTGCTTCCTCCTGTCTACGCCAACGCCGGCAACTGGGGCGCGGAAACGTTTGTGGATGGGTATTGCCAGGTGACCAAGGGCAACCGTTTCGGCTATGTCAATGAAGCGGGAGAGGAAGCGATCCCGATTACCTATTCCACGAACAATGCCAGCATGCAGAAGGCCCTGTTCACCATTTTGTATGATCTGGATGGCTCGTACCGTCTTGTCTCGGCCACCCGCGGTCTGACCGACCGGAAGTATTCGGATATCTATTCCTGGAACAACTATGATTGCCCTGTGATGATCGCGGCGGATAACGAGTCTGGCAAGTACGGCGTGGTCGATTACAACGGGGATGTGATCCTTCCGTTTGAATATGAGAGCGGCTGGAACCTGATGCTTACCACCGACGGCGAAGTTCTGGTGGCCAATAAGGATGGCGAGTATCATCTGTACGATCTGGAATGGGATTTTGGCAAGGAAGAGGAGCCGGAACCGGTCGTGGATCCGGTGGTCGATCCTGTCGTGGATCCGGTTGTGGATCCGAAGCCTGTGGATGAACCGGTCCCGGCCGAGAATGACGGCCTGACGATGAAGATTGTGGATCTGTTTACCTCCATGATCATCGGACAGGGAGACTGGACCATCTTAGCGGGGGAGGCAGAAATTGCCGACATCAGCTTCCGGTATGATCCCGAAAAGGACGTCTTTGCGTTCACGATGACCCGAGGAAACGGCAGCAAGGAGAACGGTACGATGGAGATCACCGAGACGGAGGACGACTTCCTTCTGATCCTGCATGTGGATGGAAGCGAGGAGGATCAGGTATTCGGCATGGGCCTTCGGAGCATCACGCTGTATGATCCCAATAATGTGGAGGATCAGGTGGTTTTAGAGCCTGCGGAATAAATAATATGCTAAAAAAGGGCAGGGGCCAGGCGGTCCCTGCCCTTTTCCATGTTTTTAAGCATATCTATGCTGAGTAGATACGAATAATCACAAATTGCACGCAATAGATCACAAATCGGGATAGAGAAGATTCTCTTTTTTCCTTATAATGGGGACAAACTGTTGGAATTAAAGTCAAATGAATTTCCTGTACAAAGGAAGTTTTGGACAAAACGTCTCAAAAGTACTTGCGTGGATATCCGAACTATACATGGGACCGGCCGGACCATGCATGCGGAATGTGATGAAGCACTTGCCACGCACGGCTGTTTTGTCCATCAGCAGCTCACTGCGCATCAACGCGGGAGGTTTTGGGTTTAACCACAAAATCAGGTGAAAAGGAGAATAGCTATGAGAAGAAGACTAGTAAGCATGCTGCTTGCATCTGCCATGGTTCTGTCCATGGGCGTTTCTTCGCTCGGCGCGGAGGAGACAAAGGCGGCTGAGACAAAAGCTGCGGAAGAGACAGTCGCTGCAGAAGAAGCAGAGGCCGCGGAAGAGGTAAAGGTGGATTACAGCAAGTACGAGCCCGGCGTGACCGTGGAAGCAGATAAGGAATCCCCTACCGGCTACAAGGCAACGTTTGTGTACAAGCAGCAGGAGAGCTACGAAGGCTTGGAAGGCGAGATCGTCAAGGTTCGTATGTACAGTGACGTGATGATGCTGTTTGATCCGGAAGAAGGCACCGGTGTCAAGAACTACACCCCGGACGCACAGAGCGCGACGAATGGCCCGAATGCCACCGCAATTGATCCTTCCGAATATCGCGACGGTCTTTTCACGGCTGGCGGCAGCGGCCCTGTGGCACTGTATGTTGAGATGGAGAAGCTGGAAAACGGTCTTTGGGGAACCCAGGTCGTTCTTCCGAGCGGCGCCTTTGTCTACAACTTTGAAGTGACGGATGAGAAGGGCAATGTGAAGTCCCGTCTGGACGATCCGTCCAATCCCACCTTTGTGAACGAGGCAGCCGGTACCCGCAGCCTTTCCAGCAAGGTGTACGTTCCCTATGCGGCAGCGCAGGGCAAGGGCATGTTCGAAGGCCGTTCCTACGCCGATCGTTCGGTTGAGCTTCCGCGCAACTCCGTTGCGGTAGGCACTGTAGACTTTGTCGCATATGAAAGCGCAGCCGGCACCCTTCGCGGATTGTCCGTATACCTGCCTTTTGGCTACAATGCGGATAGAGAAGAGCCTTACAAGGTTCTGTATCTGTCCCATGGCATGTCATCGGATATGACCGGTAATGAGCTTCGCTGGATGAACGAGGGCGATGTTCAGAACATCATGGACAACCTGGTGGCGGAAGGAAAGGCTGAGCCTTTCGTGGTCGTCACGATGGATAATCAGTTTATCGACGGAAAATGGTGGAACTACGATGCCATCTGGGCGGAGACCGAACTGATCATCAAGTATATCGAAGAAAACTACAATGTGTGCACCGAGCGCGAAGGCCGTGCGTACGCGGGTCTTTCCATGGGCGGTATCACCACCAGCAACATGCTCTTAAATCACCCGGATCTGTTCTCTTACTTTGGCATCTGGAGCGCGGCTAACACGGAAATCCCGGATGAAGAGCTGGTCAAGGCACAGGCGGGTAAAGTCAACCTGATGTTCGCCGGCGGTGTTTGGGACTTCGGTCTGGAGAGCGTACAGACTCTGCAGGGTAAGCTGAAGGAGCTTGGGCTTGAAGGCGAGTGCCTGGTGGTTCCGGGTGCCCATGACTGGGAAACCTGGCAGCTGATTTATGCATACGCTGCAGAGAATTTCTTCTTTAAGGAAGTGGCCGATTACAGTGGCTATGAGCCTGGCGTGACCGTGGAGAAGGATGAGGCATCCGCAACCGGTTACACGGCAACGTTTGTCTACAAAGAGCAGGAAAGCTATGACGGACTGGAAGGCGATATCACCAAGGTTCGCCTGTACAGCGACTGCATGATGCTGTTCATGCCGGAAGACAGCACGGAAGATCTGGATTACGCCAATGCTCCTTACTCCATCGCGCAGGGCGCCTGGGGCGGACTCTATCAGGATGGCCTGTTCCCCGCCGGCGGCAATGGCAGCACGACTCTGTATGTAACGATGGACAAGATCGGCGACGATCTGTGGGGAGCTAAGGTTGCTCTTCCGAGCGGCGCTTATGTTTACAACTTTGAAGTAACGGATGAAAAGGGGAACGTCAAGTCCCGTCTGGATGACCCGTCCAACCCTACCTTTGTCAACGAAGCAGCCGGAACCCGCAGCCTTTCCAGCAAGGTGTACATTCCTTACGATGAGAAGCAGGGAACCGGCGAGTTCCTTGGCATGGAACTGGCGGATCGTTCTGTTGAGCTCCCCCGCGAGGATGAGAAGGTTGGCAAGGTAGACTTTAACGCCTACACCAGCGTGGCCGGATCCACCCGCGGCTACTGCGTCTATCTGCCTTACGGCTATGATGCAACGAGAGAAGAGCCTTACAAGGTTCTGTATCTGTCCCACGGCGCTTCCAGCGATATGAGCGGCAATGAGCTTCGCTGGATGAACGAAGGCGATGTCCAGAACATCATGGACAACCTGGTAGCGGATGGCAAGTGCGAACCGTTCGTGGTCGTCACGATGGACAACCAGTTTATCGATGGTGCCCGCTGGAACTATGACGCCATCTGGGGCGAGCATCAGCTGATCATGGCGGATGTGGAAGCGAAGTACAATGTCAGCAAGGAGCGCGAAGGACGTGCTTACGCCGGCCTCTCCATGGGCGGTATCACCACCAGCAACATGCTGATGAACCATCCGGAACTGTTCTCTTACTACGGCATTTGGAGTGCTGCGAATACGACCATGCCGGATGAGGCGCTTGTGAAGGCACAGGCGGGCAGCGTGAAGCTGCTGTACGCCGGCGGCGTTTGGGACTTTGGTCTCTCCAGCGTCAAGACGCTTCAGGGCAAGCTGGCTGAGCTCGGTCTGGAAGGCGATCTCCTGGTAGTTCCGGGCGCTCATGACTGGGAAACCTGGCAGTTAATCTATGCCTACGCGGCGACCAATTTCTTCTTCAAGTAATCGGTCTGCCAGTCGGTAGACACCCCGAAAACGAAGCCCCCGGGCGGCAAAAGCCGTCCGGGGGATTCTGATAGTTTATTAATAAAAAATACTAACTCATCAATAGTAATAAGGAAAGGACCAGACGGGTGACACAAGATGAATAAGCACTGGAAAAACATGGCAGTTCTATTTGCCATAGGAGTTTTCGCGATGTCGATCTTGACGGGATGCGCTTCAACAGAAAACAGTGTTGGATCAGGACCGGATACTATTCTTTTTCCTTTTGGAGGCGATTTAAGCTCTTATGAGGGAAACGAAATTCTATTGCAGGAACCACTGTTTGTTAAGGCTGGAATGGAATTTACATCGGCAGACATTCAGAAACTGGAGTTTGTAGGACCGGAGATGACGCAGGAATGCAAGCGGATCAGCGTAGGCTTTTATGAGAAATCATACGGTTATCAGATGACTATGCTCTCTTTCCATTTCCCAATGCCACTGGAAGGAAACTATACGTTTGATGAGATGGTTTTGACATTTCAAGATGGCACGGAGCAACGATTTGCGCTGAATCATCTGCGTGTTCATTCGATTTCCAAGGGAGAGTATTGTTCCGAGACGTTTGACAAGGAAGGCTTAAGCATGAAATTCTTTCTTGGGAAGCAGGGAAATATTCGTGACAGGTTTGTGATTTCGTACACGAACGGAGGCGCGGAGGATATCATCATTCGGCAACTGCTTTTTTCAGAGGGTTGGTTTGAGAACCAGAATGTTCAGACTTTTGGAAATTACAGCTGCAGCCAGGAACTGAAAGACCCAGTGCTCCATGAAGGAGAGGAGAAGGTATATCAATTTTCCATGACAATCAACGAGGAAGCGTTTGCGTCGGGAGATTTTTATTGGTTCCAACCCATGCTGATCTATGAGAAAAATGGGGAAGAGTGGAGGATGCCTGCGCAGCATCAGCCAATCATTGTGGAGGGTGACTACCAGAGCGCATTAGAAGAACTGATAGGGTGAAAATGAAATAGACAGCCCCGCGGGAGATGCTTAGAGGACAGTGTCTTTCGCGGGGTTGTCTATTTCATTTTTTGGGGTGACAAAAGGGCTTGGTTTTTATATAATGAGGTAGCATAATCTTAAATGGCTTTACAATAACGCACTTCCGTCAGTCGTATACCGGCTGTTCGGATCAGATAGGGAGAAGTTATGAATAAAGAAGAAATGCTCGCGCTTCTGAAGGAGGTGCAGAGCGGTGAAAAGACGCCGGAGGAAGCGATCCTGAAAATGAAGCTGGCTCCGTTTGAGGAAGTGGGGAATTTCGCGCGCGTGGATTATCATCGTGGCCTCAGACAGGGGCAGGGAGAAGTGATCTATGGGCTGAGCAAGACAGCAGAGCAGATCGAGGGGATTGTCCTTCATATGCTTCGAAACGGGCAGGAGAACATCCTGATCACACGCGTGTCCAAAGAAAAGGCAGAGGCCTTAAACGGTCGCTTTCCCTTTACGTACCATGAAGTGGCGCAGCTCATGGTGGCGGCAGAGCACCCCCGCGAAGGAACGGGAAGTATTGTGGTAGTCTCCGGAGGCACCAGCGACATGCCAGTGTGCGAGGAGGCGGCCCTGACGGCGGAAACGTTCGGGAATAAGGTTACCCGCCTGTATGACGTGGGAGTTGCGGGATTAGAGCGTCTGCTCTCCAACCTCGAACCCATCATGACGGCACGCGTCATCATTGCCGTTGCGGGCATGGAGGGCGCGCTGGCGAGTGTGGTAGGCGGGCTTGCGGACGCGCCCGTCATCGCCGTTCCCACTTCGGTCGGTTACGGCGCCAGCTTTCACGGGCTGTCCGCACTTCTCTCCATGCTGAATTCCTGCGCCAGCGGCGTCAGCGTGGTGAACATCGACAATGGGTTTGGAGCCGGATATCTGGCATCCATGATAAACAAAATGCATTAAGAAATATTCAGCACGGCCAGCAAGAAAACATGGAAAATGGCTGCCGTTCGTTTTTGAAAAGTAAGGAGATACACACGTGAAGACCTTATACCTTGAATGCAAAATGGGTGCAGCCGGTGATATGCTGATGGCGGCCCTTTATGAACTGATCGACAACAAGGAAGCCTTTCTGGACAAGATGAACCACCTTCTCCCTGAGGTATCTGTGCAGGCCAAACCCGCCGAGAAGTGCGGGATTCTGGGAACGCACATGGAGGTAAAGATTGGCGGGGAGGAGGAGCTTTCCGAGGATGTGCATGAGCATCATCATCATGAGGAAGAGCTTTCCGAGGATGTGCATGAGCATCATCACCATCATGATGAGGAGGAGCATGGGCACCATCATCACCATCATGATGAGGAACTTTCCGGGGAAGAGTATGAGCACCATCATCATCACCATGATGAGGAAGAGCATGAACACCATCATGATGAGGAGCCTTCCGGGGATGTGCACGAGCACCACCATCATCACCATGATGAGGAGGAGCATGAGCATCATCATCACCATGAGGAGGACGAACATGGCCATCACCACCATCATGTGCATCGCAGCCTGGCGGATATGGCAGCCATTATAAATGGGCTGGCCGTGTCTTATTGGGTGAAGGGAAAGGCTCTGAGCGTGTATCAGGAGATTGCCAAGGCGGAATCGGCGGCGCATGGGCGTCCGGTTGATGAGGTTCATTTCCATGAGGTAGGGGCTTTGGATGCCGTGGCGGATATCACAGGTGTGTGTCTTCTGATGGAAGAGATTGGCGCGGATCGTATACTGTGCTCCCCGTTAAACTTAGGAAACGGGCATGTGCGCTGCGCGCATGGAATTTTGCCGGTCCCGGCTCCGGCGACGGCTTCTCTTGTTAAAGGAATTCCCAGCTATACCAGCGATATTCCGGGTGAACTGACCACCCCCACCGGAGCAGCGCTTTTGCGCGCGTTTGCCGGAAACTTTGGGCCGATGCCGACTATGAGTGTGGAAAAAACTGGCTACGGCATGGGAATGAAGAATTTTGCCAAGGCCAACTGCGTGCGGGCCTTCCTGGGAACGGAAGAGGCAGGCGCCTATACAGGAAGCACGGAAGAGACAAAAGACGCGGAACGCTATCCTGGTTGCACTGGAGATGCCCATGTGGTAGAGCTGGTTGCCAATCTGGACGATATGACGCCGGAGCAGGCCGGGTTTGCTATGGAAGAGCTTTTAGGGGAAGGGGCACTGGACGTGTTTTATCAGCCTATTCACATGAAAAAGAACCGCCCGGCTTTCCTGCTCACCTGCATCTGCAAAGAGAAGGATGCGGATTTTATGGCACGGGAAATCCTTCGCCTGACTACCACCTTTGGGGTGCGCAAGCGTATCTGCGACCGGTACACGCTGGAAGTTTCCTTTGAGGAAAAGGATACGCCATGGGGAACCGTGCGAATGAAGACAGGCAAAGGCTTCGGCGTGGAAAAAACCAAGCCGGAGTACGAAGATATGATAAAAATCATGCGCGAGAGCGGGAAAACCTGGAAAGAGATTGAGGAGTTTCTGAAGAGTCGGAAAGGAATGGCCTGACCATGGCGCTTTTGACAGAAGAACGGTATCAGGCTCTTTCGGCTTTCTGGCAGGCTCATCCGGCAGCAGGACGCGCGGTAAAGCAGGTGAATCAAATTCTCACAGGAGCGGTTTATCTCGCGTATCCGGCCATGCTCCTGTATCTGTTTGTCACGAGGGATGAACGCCTGGTTCGTTGCATTCTGATTCCTGGCATCAGCTTTGTCCTGGTGAGTTTACTCCGTAAAGCCATCGGAGCCAGGCGCCCGTATGAGGTATACGGAGGAACGCCGCTCATCCAAAAGGATACCGTCAACAACTCTTTCCCCAGCCGGCATGTATTCTCGGTCTTTGTCATCGGAATGACTGGTTTCTATCTTCATCCGGCGCTGGGGGCAATCCTGTTTGTCATCGGCGTGTTTCTGGCCGTGGTGCGCGTCCTGGGTGGCGTTCATTTTCCCAAGGATGTGGCAGCAGGAGCCGGGTTGGGAATTTTGGCAGGACTCCTATTTCTCTTGTAAATTGTGAGACAAAAGTGTGACAGAGGCCCGTCCCCTGTCACGTGAGACAAAAGTGTGACAGAGGCCCGTCCCCTGTCACGCGATTTTTTACTTTCTTTTCTATGAAAAGTGTGCTATTCTAGGATATTGATTTAGTTACTGCTTGGCCGTGATGCGTTTTGATTTTTTTTCGCGGAGCAGTGTGCGCAAGGAGGAAGCATAAATGGAAAATGAAGCAACCGTATCCAAACATTTTATCGAGCAGATCATTGACAAAGATCTGGCGGAAGGCGTGTACGATCATGTACAGACCCGTTTTCCTCCGGAACCGAATGGCTATCTGCATATCGGACATGCCAAGTCGATTCTGTTAAACTACGGGCTTTCTCAGGAATACGGCGGAAAATTCAATCTCCGTTTTGACGATACCAATCCGACGAAGGAAAAGTCGGAGTTTGTCGAATCCATCAAGGAAGATGTGGCCTGGCTCGGTGCCAACTGGGAGGATCGCCTGTTCTTCGCGTCCAACTATTTCCCGATCATGTACGAGTGTGCGGTCAAGCTGATCAAAAAGGGCAAAGCCTTCGTGTGCGACCTTTCCGCGGATGAAATCCGCGAATACCGCGGCACGCTGACGGAGCCGGGAAAGAACAGCCCCTACCGGGATCGTTCCGTGGAAGAGAATTTGCAGTTATTTGAGAACATGAAGAACGGGATGTATGAGGACGGCGCCAAGGTGCTTCGCGCGAAGATTGACATGGCTTCCTCCAACATCAACATGCGCGATCCGATTCTGTACCGCGTGGCGCACATGACGCATCACAACACAGGGGATGCATGGTGCATCTATCCGATGTACGATTTTGCACATCCGATTGAGGACGCCGTGGAGCACATCACGCACTCCATCTGCACCCTGGAGTTTGAGGATCATCGTCCGTTGTACGACTGGGTGGTACGCGAGTGCGAATTCCCGAATCCGCCGAAGCAGATCGAGTTTGCGAAGCTCTACCTGCGCAACGTGGTCACCGGCAAGCGCTACATCAAGAAGCTCGTGGAAGAGGGCATCGTGGATGGATGGGATGATCCTCGTCTGGTATCCATCAGCGGACTGCGCCGCCGCGGCTATACGCCGGAAGCGATCAAGATGTTCGTGGACATGTGCGGTGTTTCCAAGGCCAATTCCACAGCGGATTACGCGGCGTTAGAGTACTGCATCCGCGAAGACCTGAAGCTGAAGAGATCCCGTGTGATGGCGGTCTTAAATCCCTTAAAGCTGATCATCGACAACTATCCGGAGGATCAGATCGAGTATCTGGACGCCCCCAACAACCTGGAAAACGAGGAGCTGGGCAGCCGCAAGGTTCCGTTTGGCCGCGAACTGTACATCGAGCAGGAAGACTTCATGGAAGTTCCGCCGAAGAAGTATTTCCGCCTGTTCCCCGGCAACGAAGTTCGTCTGATGAATGCGTACTTCGTCACCTGCACGGATGTGGTGAAGGATGCGGACGGAAACGTGGTGGAAGTGCACTGCACCTATGATCCGGAGACCAAGAGCGGCAGCGGCTTTAACGGCCGGAAAGTCAAGGGAACCATCCACTGGGTGGCGGCCAAGACGGCGCTTGAGGTGACGGCTCGTCTGTATGAGAACATCATCGACGAGGAGAAGGGTGTATACAACGAGGACGGTTCCCTGAACCTGAACCCGAACTCCCTGACAACTTTAACCTGCTTCGTAGAGCCTTCCCTTGCGGAGGCAAAGCCGTACGAGAGCTTCCAGTTTGTCCGCAACGGATACTTCTGCGTGGACTACAAGGATTCCGAACCCGGAAAGCCGGTCTTTAACCGGATTGTGTCTCTGAAGAGCTCGTTCAAAATCTAAGGGTTTTTTATGTATCAAGTAGGTATCATCTTAAAAGATAACAAGGTTCCATATTACCAGCAGATCTGCGACGCGATACGGAACCAGGTGAAAATAGGAAATCTGAGGGCAGGCCAACGCCTGCCCTCAACCCGGCTTTTGGCCGAAAACCTGGCGGTCTCCAGAAGTACCGTCCAGTTCGCGTATGATCAGCTCTGCGCGGAAGGCTATGTGGAAGCCAAGGATCGCAGCGGCTATTATCTGACGGATCAGCCCTGGATTGAAGGGGTGAACGAGACCGCTCTCAAAGAATCGGATGACGAAGAGAAAATTGCCCACGCGGCAGGGGAAACCCCAGGCTATACATGGGACATTCATCTGGTCAAAAATGAGGAGCAGATTCAGCGCGATTCTTTGTCACCGCGCACGCTCATTCGGTCGAAAAAAGGAAAGACCGGTGGGCAGGAAAACAAAGTCATCGATTTTTCTCCCCGCGGCGTCGATGAACAGCAAATCCCTATCCAGACCTGGAAACGCCTGACCCGGGAAGTTTTAAGTGCCGAGGAAAAAACGCTTTTTAGCAGCGGCGATCCGCAGGGCGAAGAGGAGTTCCGCGCAGCCATCGTCTCGTATCTGCGCATGTCGCGCGGGGTCGTCTGTTCTCCGGATCAGGTGATGGTGGGTGCCGGATGCGAATATCTGCTGTTCCTTCTTACCACGCTTTTGGGGGACGGAAGCATCGCGATGGAAAAGCACAGCTACAAGCGCGCGGCGTTCGCGTTTCGCCGGGTTGGACGGGAAGTGATCATCGCCCCGTCCGACGGGAACGGCTTTCTGTGCAAGGGGCTTTGGCAGAATCCGGGGGAGGAGAACATTCGCCTTCTTTACACCATGCCCTCCCACCAGTACCCGTATGGCACGATTATGCCCGAGGAGCGAAGGCGCGAGCTCATTTCCTGCGTGGCAGCGCATCCGGACTGCTATATTCTGGAGGACGATTACGACAGCGAATTCCGGTACGAGGGAAAGCCGATTCCGGCTCTGCAGGGCATGGACCAGAACGGGCGCGTGATCTACATGGGCACCTTCTCCCGTTCGGTGGCACCGGCGATCCGCATGGCCTATCTGGTTTTGCCGACCGATCTGTACGAGCGCTACAGCAAACGGTTTCGCGTGTTTTCCAGCACGGTATCCAAGATCGATCAGAAGGTGATGACCCAGTTCCTTCGCGGCGGATATTTTGAACGACATCTGAACAAGATGCGCCGTCGTTACCGGGAAAAGCATGACTACCTCCTTTCCTGCCTGGAGGAGTTAAAGGATGAAGTGGAAATCACCGGGATGAACGCGGGCATTCACGTGCTGGCCACGTCCAGGAACGGAAGATCGGAAGAGTGGCTGACCGCGCGCGCCAGAGAGCAGGGCGTGGAGGTTTACGGACTGTCCCTGTGCGCGACGGCCCAGGATCCGGAGGAGACGCATACGGTGCTGCTGGGCTTTTCCAATCTGTCGGAAGAGCAGATCGCGGAAGGAATCCGGCGGCTAAAGGCGGCATGGAGAGAAGAGTGATTCCTGCAACTGCCGGTGGATTCTTTATAAAATGTTTATCAAATGGAACTTGACACAATGTTCTACAACGAGTATAACAAGAGCTGTTAAAAGAAAGAAAGCCAAAGCGCACAGTTTTAAAGGAACTTAAAGATGCGCATGACTTGTATTATAGGAGGTTATTATGACGTTAGTACCGTTAAGCGACAGAGTCGTGTTAAAGCAGCTTGAAGCAGAAGAGACCACGAAGTCCGGCATCGTTCTTCCCGGCAGCGCAAAGGAAAAACCGCAGCAGGCGGAAGTCATCGCTGTAGGTCCCGGCGGAATGGTAGATGGCAAGGAAGTGGCTATGCAGGTGAAGGTTGGAGATAAGGTAATTTACTCCAAATACGCCGGAACCGAAGTGAAGCTGGACGGTCAGGAATTTATCATCGTAAAGCAGAATGATATTCTGGCAGTTGTACAGTAAAGTGTTATTTGCGTAAGCTGACCACAATAGTCCCGGAAAATATTCAGCAAAGGTACGGCATACGCCGCGATTGAATAGTCTGGGAACTGTGCTGAGTAGATACGTGGATACGTTAATTTTTTGAATAGAATCGAGGATCAATCATTATGGCAAAAGAAATCAAATATGGCGCAGAGGCCAGAAAAGCCCTGGAAGCTGGTGTCAATCAGCTGGCAGATACCGTGCGTGTTACGCTCGGACCGAAAGGAAGAAACGTTGTTCTGGATAAATCCTATGGCACGCCGCTGATCACGAACGATGGCGTGACGATCGCCAAGGAAATCGAACTGGCAGACGCATTTGAGAACATGGGCGCACAGCTCATCAAGGAAGTTGCTTCCAAGACCAACGATGTGGCCGGCGATGGCACCACCACCGCAACCGTACTGGCTCAGGCCATGGTCAACGAAGGAATGAAGAACCTCGCAGCCGGTGCCAATCCCATCATCCTGAGAAAGGGTATGAAGAAGGCAACGGACGCCGCGGTAGCCGCTATCGCCGAGATGGCCAGCCCCATCACCGGCAAAGCGCAGATCGCACGTGTAGCCGCTATCTCCGCCGGCGATGATGCCGTAGGCGAGATGGTAGCGGATGCCATGGATAAGGTGACCGGCGACGGCGTCATCACCATCGAAGAGTCCAAGACCATGCAGACCGAGCTTGACCTGGTCAAGGGTATGCAGTTTGACCGCGGTTATCTGTCCGCTTACATGTGCACCGATATGGACAAGATGGAAGTGAACTTGGATGATCCTTACATCCTGATCACCGACAAGAAGATTTCCAACATTCAGGACATCCTGCCGATGCTGGAGCAGATCGTACAGAGCGGTTCCCGCCTGCTGATCATCGCTGAGGATGTCGAGGGCGAGGCTCTGACCACCCTGATCGTGAACAAGCTGCGTGGTACCTTTGTAGTTGCTGCTGTCAAGGCTCCCGGCTATGGCGACAGAAGAAAAGAAATGCTGAAGGATATCGCAATCCTGACCGGCGGACAGGTGATCTCCGAAGAGGTTGGCCTGGAGCTGAAGGACGCCAACATCTCCATGCTTGGCCGCGCGAAGTCCGTTAAGATCCAGAAAGAGAACACCACCATCGTGGACGGCCTTGGCAACAAGGAAGAGGTTGCGGCCCGCATCGCGCAGATCCGTGCCCAGATCGAAGAGACCACGTCCGATTTCGATAAGGAAAAACTGCAGGAGCGTCTAGCCAAGCTGGCTGGCGGCGTAGCCGTTATCCGTGTCGGCGCTGCTACCGAGACCGAGATGAAGGAAGCGAAACTTCGTATGGAAGATGCCCTGGCAGCTACCAGAGCAGCCGTTGAGGAAGGCATCGTGGCCGGCGGCGGTACCGCTTACATCGAGGCCGCCAAGAAGGTTGCCGTAGTGGCGAACACGCTGGAAGGCGACGAGAAGACCGGTGCCCGCATTGTCTTAAAGGCTCTGGAATCTCCTCTGTACCACATCGCTGCAAACGCTGGTCTGGAAGGCTCCGTCATCGTCAGCAAGGTTGCGGAAGCGGACAAGGGTGTCGGCTTTGACGCGCTGAAGGAAGAGTACGTCAATATGGTCGAGGCTGGTATCGTTGATCCCGCCAAGGTTACGAGAAGCGCTCTGCAGAACGCCACCAGCGTTGCTTCCACGCTGCTGACCACCGAATCTGTTGTGGCCAACATCAAGGAAGAAACGCCCGCTATGCCCGCCGGCGGCGGAATGGGCGGTATGATGTAAAGCAAGCCGTTCGCACTAAACTTTACCTTTCAACATCCCGCGCAGGGGAGCTTTCGCTCCCCCGCGCGGGATGTTTTCGTCTGTCATGCAATGAACTGTCATGTCATGTCCATTCGCGAAAGGTAGTTGGATGAGTCAAAAACAGCCGAGGCAGTGAACTTTATGTCTCTGGCATGTGGAGGCCTAAGCCTGCAGGGAGATTTCCGGCAGCTATAGGATCTTCGGGGAGTACCACTAATGGTATCGAAGTGCCGCACATCCGCCGGGGGACATCCCGGAACCCCGTCTGATGACGGTGTTCCTAGAGTCCCCCTGAAATCGCGGTACTTGTAATACCGCGATTTCGCGGATGTTCAGCGCTTCGCTGCCATAAGTGGTACTATCCCCTTGCTCCTGCATAGCTGCCTGGAAATTCTCCTCTGCCGTCTAAGTCCTTCCACATGCCAGCAGTTCAGTAAAAGCCTGCCTCGGCTGCTTTTGACAATCTACGTAAACTTAGACGCAGTTGCTAAAATGCAGCAAAAGCCAAGAAACTCCTATATTTCGGGCAAAACAAAACGTAAGTCAAAAAGGATGCAGAAGGCAGCGATAATAGCCCGCTGCTGTCATACATAAGGAGGTCAAAAAGCGGCGGTGGAGAATTTCCCAGCGGATTGTGGGATCAAGGGGAACAGTACCACTTATGTCAGCGAAGCGTGGAACATCCGCGAAAACGCGGTACCACCAGTACCGCGTTTTCAGGGGTACCTGAGGAACACCGTCATCAGACGGGGTTCCGAGATGTGCCCCGGCGGATGTGCAGCGCTTCACTGATATTAGTGGTACTCCCCGAAGTTCCCTTATCCGCGGGAAATCTCCCCGACGATTTAGACCTCCTTATGCATAAAAACAATATATATCGCTGCCTTCTGCATCCTTTTTGACGACCTGTCAGTTATCATTACCATGATAGGTCATAGTTGTGAGCAGAAGTTTTTATATCTGTGCATTGACTTTCTGAATTGTGTCTGCTAGAATAGGCCAAATATAAACAAGCTAGACAGAACAGCTTACGTCCCGTTGATGCAAAACAGGAAAAAGGAGAGTTAAGTCTATGGGAAGAATTATTGGAGAAGGAATTACCTTTGACGACGTGCTGTTGGTACCCCAGTATTCGGAAGTAACCCCGAACATGGTGGATATCTCAACGCACCTGACCAAGAAGATTATTCTGAACATTCCGCTTATGAGCGCAGCGATGGATACCGTTACGGAGCATCGCATGGCCATCGCCATGGCGCGCCAGGGCGGCATCGGCATCATCCACAAGAACATGTCGGTAGAACAGCAGGCGGAAGAAGTTGACAAGGTTAAGCGCTCCGAAAACGGAGTCATCACGGATCCCTTCTACCTTTCCCCGGAACACACGCTTCAGGATGCAAACGATTTAATGGCAAAGTTCCGCATCTCCGGTGTGCCGATCACGGAAGGCCGCAAACTTGTCGGTATCATCACCAACCGCGACCTGAAATTTGAGACGGATTTCTCCAAGAAGATCAAGGAGTGCATGACCAGCGAAGGGCTGATCACGGCTCCGGAGGGTATCACGATGGAGGAGGCAAAGGCGATCCTGGCCAAGGGCCGCATCGAAAAGCTTCCCATCGTCGACAAGGACTTTAACTTAAAGGGACTTGTCACCATCAAGGACATTGAAAAGCAAATCAAGTATCCGCTGTCCGCGAAGGATTCCCGCGGTCGCCTTCTCTGCGGCGCCGGCGTAGGCATCACCAAGAATATGATGGAGCGTGTGGCAGCGTTAGTGGAAGCGCACGTAGACTGTATCGTGGTTGATTCGGCGCACGGTCATTCCCGCAATATTTTAAATGCGGTTCGCCAGATCAAGGAGAAATTCCCGGAACTTCAGGTGATCGCTGGCAACGTGGCCACCGGAGAAGCGACGAGAGCGCTGATCGAGGCTGGCGCGGACTGCGTCAAGGTTGGCATTGGCCCCGGTTCCATCTGCACCACCCGTGTCGTGGCCGGTATCGGTGTTCCGCAGATCACGGCTATCATGGACTGCTATGAGGTGGCGAAGGAATATGGCATTCCGATCATCGCCGATGGCGGTATCAAGTTCTCCGGCGAGATCACCAAGTCGATCGCGGCCGGTGCGAACGTCTGCATGATGGGCTCTCTGCTTGCCGGCTGTGACGAGGCTCCCGGCGAGTTCGAGCTGTTCCAGGGCCGTCGCTATAAGGTTTACCGTGGCATGGGTTCCATCGCAGCCATGGAAAACGGCAGCAAGGACCGTTACTTCCAGACGGATGCCAAGAAGCTGGTTCCGGAAGGCGTGGAAGGCCGCGTTGCGGCGAAGGGTTCCGTGGAGGATACCATCTTCCAGATGGTGGGCGGCCTTCGCTCCGGCATGGGCTACTGCGGATGCCCGACCATCGAGGATCTGAAGGAAAAAGGTAAGTTTATGAAGATTTCTGCGGCGGCCTTAAAGGAAAGCCACCCGCACGATATTCATATCACAAAGGAGGCTCCGAACTACAGCATCGATGTATAAGGTAGGGCTGTAGCGGGGTATTCTCCGGCATAGAAGAATTCATGGAGCCAGACGCAGGGAAACTTGTCGTCTGGCTTTCTTATGAAAGCAATTGCGGGAGTCCGAAGGATGGAGCAATTGCGTTCGGCTTTCATCTGTGGTGAAGCGACGCTGCCGCTTTCATATATATCAATGCATTTGCTTTCATGACGAAAAACAGACAGAAGGGAAGGGATGGGAACTGACATGAAAAAAGAAGAAATCATAGATAGACTGAAAATACTGCTGGATGAACTGGATGTTTGGGAGAAAGCCGAGCAGGACCTGAGAAACGCCGAGCAGGAATTACAGGAAGCACAGGAGCGTGTTCCACAGGCCGTTGCGGAGTTTGATCAGATTACAAAACCACTCTTTGTAAAGAACAAGGCAGGGGAGGAGCCGGGAAAACCGTCCCGGCTTCTGAATCAGGCTCCGGTATTCTCCCAAATCAAGAAGAAAGAATACGAGGATGCGCTGGCGGCATATGAGAAAAAATGCCTGCAGGCAGAAGCCGAGTACGAGCAGGTTTATCAGGACAAGCGGGAACAGCTGCAGGAAGAGGAGCGCAAGGAGAAAGAGGATGCGATCTGTCTGGCCGAGGAGAAAATCCGCAAGGCCAGGGCCGCATGGAAAGCGGCTGACCAGGCGCTCGACGCCGATACGCTTCTCCGCAAGCGTTATCAGGCGAAGGATGCGGTGGAGCGGATGATCCGGTACTTTCAGGATGATCGCGTGGACACGATCAAGGAAGCCATCAATCTCCTTCACGAGGAAGAACACTTCCGGCAGATGGAGGCGGATTCGAAAGAGCAGCTGCGCCTTCTGCGCGAGACAAGGGAAATGGCGAGGGAAGCCATGGAGCTGGCAAACACCGCAGCCCACAAAGCGGACGAGGCTATGGGAACCGGGACGGAAGCCTTGAACAAGGCAAAAGAGGCTATGGATCGGGCAAACTATGCGGTTGAACACAGCCAGCAGGTGCTCGCTTACGCTAAAACGATTCTATAAAAGCCGAACGCAGATACAAAGCCCCCGCGGAGAGTTTGCTCTCCAGCGGGGGCTTTGCATTCTACTGACAACAAATTCCTTTTCTATTCGCTTCTCAGCGCCACAACCGGATCCTTCTTTGCCGCGCTCTTCGCCGGCATCAGACCGCCGATCACTGTAATAATCATGCTGAGAATAACCAGAGAGACAGCGGACGAAACCGGGAGAGTCACGCGCAGCCCTTCCACATCAAGCAGCGACGCAAGGATTGCGTTGATCGGGACGGTGAGGAGCATGGCGATGCCGACACCTAACAGTCCGGCAAAGAAACCGACGATGAAGGTTTCGGCGTTGAAGACCTCGGAAATATTGCGGCGGGACGCACCTAACGCCCGCAGAATACCAATCTCTTTGGTGCGCTCCAGGACGGAGATATGGGTGATAATGCTGATCATGATACAGGACACGATCAGGGAGACGGCCACGAACGCGATCAGTACGTAGGAAATCATGCTGACCATGCTGGTGAGGGAGCCGGTTAAAAGGGCTACATAATCCGTATAGGAAATCTGATTGTTCTCACCGGCGGTTTCGTTGTAGCGGGTGATGCATTCGGATACGGATTCCTTGTCCTCGAAGCTGTCCACGTACAGGCTGATGGAGGAAGGCGAGTCGTAGCTGACCATGCCAAAGCTCTCCAGGTTGCTCTTGTAAGAGGAGGTGCTCAGGCCATACAGGCTGGCAAGACTGTTCAATGTAGAATCCTCTGCCGCAGGGAAGGCCTCTCCGGTCAGAACGTTCACATCCGGCGCAGCCAGCTGGGCCGTTATAACAGCGCTTTCCCCGGTATGCGCGATCAGATAGTCGGTGAGCAGGCCGGTGTAGGCAGCGGCGGTGGAAAGCGTGGCGCCGCTGTCAGACTGAGCAGGACGAATCACGCCGGACACGGTCAGCTTGATGCTCTTATCCAGCTGCTTTTCCAATTCCTCCGAACCGTCTTCCGCGTAGGAAAACGTTCCGTTCGCATTTTCATAATATCGGTCGCAGGCGGGCAGGAGCGTGTATTCCTTGCCGAGCAGATCCGCGTATTCGAAGCGTAAAACGGGCGCTTCCTTTCCGGAGGCGAGGGCGGTCTGCACAGCCTGATAATCGCTCAGAGATACAAAGCCAAGCTGATAGAGCGTACCGATAGAAAGGGAGCCATCTTCTTCTACAACGAGAACAATTTCATTTTCGGAGGAAGGCCAGGAACCTGCCAGCAGCTCGTAATTATCTGTCAGAACCGCGCTGGTGGTCTTTCCGTCGGAGCTCCGCATCAATTCGGAAAAGTTATCCGCTGTGCCGGCGGCATTGGTGAAGCCACTCATGGAAGGAAAACCGCCGGAAGCCCGGCCGGGTCCAAAGGAGTAGGAACTTCCGCCCGATCTGCCCGATGTGGCGGTCAGAGGATCGTCGTTGGTGTTGATCCGGTTTCCGTCAGGATCCGTTGTAAAGACTTCAAAGCTGACATTATACGTATAGACGATGCCGTTCTCCCCTAAGTAAGCGTGAATTTCGCTCTTCGGATCATCCAGATATTTTTTGAACGCGGCCAGGTTGTTCTCCTGCACGGCAGCCGTCATCACTTCATCTTCCAACAGATCAGAATAATCCGCGTACAAAGCATCATCCTCGTGAGCGGGGCCGGAAAACGTATCAAAGTCTCCGGAGCGGACGCGGGAAAACAAACCCTGCAGATTCATGGAACTGGCATCAATCGTGATTGGATAGGAGGTCATGGTGTCCTTCTGCAGCTGATCGATGTAATCGTTGATGCTGGAAGAAAGCGCCAGAATGAGCGCGATACCGATGATACCGATGGAACCGGCAAACGCGGTCAGGAAGGTGCGCCCCTTCTTGGTGGAAAGGTTGCTGAGACTTAAGGAAAGGGATGTCAGGAAAGACATACCGGCCTTCTTTTGCCTCTGATTGGAAGGCTCCGCCTGTTCTCCCAAGTCAAAAGGATTGGTGTCGCTCTTTACTTTTCCGTCGCGAAGGCGGATAATACGGGTAGAGTAGTTTTCCGCCAGCTCCGCATTGTGCGTGACCATGATGACCAGGCGGTCGTTCGCCACCTCTTTTAAAATCTCCATGATGGCGTAGCTGGTCTCGCTGTCTAAGGCGCCGGTGGGCTCATCGGCCAAAAGGATCTTCGGGTCGTTTACGAGGGCGCGGGCGATGGCGACACGCTGCATCTGACCGCCGGAAAGCTGAGCTGGCTTCTTGTGAAGCTGATCCCCTAGACCAACCCGGGTCAGGGCGTCCACCGCCTTTTCCTTCCTTTTTGCGGGCGAAACACCGCCGATGGTCAGGGCGAGTTCCACGTTGGCCAGAATAGTCTGGTGGGGGATCAGGTTATAACTTTGGAAGACAAAGCCTACCGAGTGGTTGCGATAGGCGTCCCAATCCCGCTCTTTATAGCGTCCGGTGGGGACTCCGTTAATCAGAAGCTCACCGGATGTGTAGCGGTCCAGGCCGCCGATGATGTTTAAAAGGGTTGTTTTTCCGGACCCGCTGGGACCTAAGATCGAGACGAATTCACAGTCGCGGAAGCACAGGCTGACGTCCGACAAGGCGTGCTGGATAAGGACTCCGCTTTTGTAGTCTTTATGGATGTGCCGTAATTGTAGCATGATAAATACCTCCTATATGATGATAAGGCAAGATAGCGGGCAGCGTGTATATCGCGTTTTATGTCCGTTTCCTGCGCTGTATGACGTATTTCGTAAAGCATAACCTCTTTAGTTGTTTTACGCAAGAAAAGAATAGCAGTATTTTTTAAACTAAAAATAAACAGGCTCGGTTTTAGAAACTTATTATAAAAAATAAGGAGAAGAGTAAATGAAGTCGATTTTTCTGGGAGACAAGAACGCGGATATCTGCCTGATTCAGGCGGCAGATCGGCAGGACCAGACCTATTTAGAGGAAGAATTTGCCATGATCAAGAATGCTTTCCCGAAGATCCCGCTGATGATGGCGGCCGTCCTGGTAGATGATTGGAACCAGGACTTAAGTCCCTGGCCAGCTCCGGCGGTCTTTGGAAAGGACGGATTTGGAGATGGCGCAAAAAATACGCTAAATACAATAATTGCCGAATTAATTCCGAAAATACATGCGGAATGGCTTGCAGAAGAAAAAGAATTACGGTATATTATAGGTGGATACTCGCTCGCAGGTCTATTTGCGCTTTGGTCTGTTTACCAGACGGACTGTTTTTCGGGATGCGCGGCCATGTCGCCATCCGTCTGGTTCCCGGACTGGATCCGCTATGCCGGCGAACATCCGGCTCTGGCAGATGTCATTTACCTGAGTCTTGGCAAGAAAGAGGAGAAAACCAGAAATCCGGTGATGGCCCGCGTGGGGGACTGTATCGTAAAGCAGCATGAGCTGCTTGCGGAAAGACAAGTCTTCCTGGAGTGGAATGAGGGAAATCATTTTACGGATCCGGAGGGACGGTGCACGAAAGGCTTTGTCTGGTGTGTCAGACAACTGATGGAGGGAGGCGCTTAACATGAAGGACACGGACAAAATGAACGAACTCGAGGAGTTTCGTCAGATGGAGAACATGGCAAAAGCAGAAAACGAAACCGCAGCAGATATTCCGGATCTTTCCAGCACCTGGGCGCAGGACGCGCAGCAGGACCTTGAAGATTTCATCGAATCGCAGGGCATCTACATACGGCAGTAGGAAAAAGCCGCTGCCCTGTCAGTGTTGTAGAGGTCGTCAATAAGAGTACAAGAGGCAGAGATATATCCTTTGCGGTCTAACTTCCGTCGGCCAGAACCACTATCGCTCAAAAAATTGGCTTTATGAGCAAAAATCTTCTAACTCGCTTCGCTCAAACAAGAAGATTTTTGCTCATAAAGCCAATTTTTTTCGTTGAGTGGTTCTATGGCCTCCTCCACATGACCGCAAATGGATATATTCTCTGCCTCTTGCACTCTTGTTGACTTACGCTATGTTCTGCGAGCGTTTTTATGAGCTTCGCGGGTTATGTTGCGTTTAGGGCTGCTGCTGCGTTTGACGGACAAATGGCCATTGGCCAGTTTCCTTTGCTTTCTGCTTAATCGCGTTTTGGTTTATGTGGATTGTCAAAAAGCGGCCGAGGCGTCGATAATAATCGGCTGCTATCATGCAGAAGGAGGCCTAAGGCGGCGGAGGAGAATTTCCAGGCAGATTGTGGGAACGAGGGGTTAGTACCACTTATGGCAGCGAAGCGTCGCACTTCCGAGAAATCGCGGTATTACAAGTACCGCGATTTCAGGGGCACTCTAGGAACACCGTCATCAGACGGGGTTCCGAAATGTGCCCCGGCGGATGTGCGACGCTTCGCTGTTATTAGTGGTACTCCCCGAAGATTCCTTATCTGCCGGAAATCTCCTCCGCCGCCTTAGGCTTCCGTATAGATGACGGCACCCGGCTATTATCGACGCCTCGGCCGCTATATTGACGACCTCATCAAAAATGACAGACAGCTCATTGCGATGAATTAAACTTGCGCTTGGGGCACAACGGTGCTATACTGTACAGGTTTAAGGAAATCCGGCAACAGGAGCAGGAAAGGAGCCTGGAAAATGGCATATCGGAATTTGATCTTCGATGTGGGCGGTGTACTGCTTGGCTATCGGTGGAAGGACATGCTGCTCGATTACGGAATGACCGAGGAAGAAGCCGTGCGCTTTTCCCGGATGATGTTTGAAGATCCGCTCTGGAAAGAACTGGATCTGGAAATTCTTCCGTTTGAAGAGGTCGTCAGCTTGTATCAGAAGAAGTTTCCTGAATATGCGGAAGACATCGGCTGGTTTCTTCATCACGCGGAGCGGATGCCGCTGCCTCGCCCGCGCGTATGGGAGCGGGTGCATGAGCTCAAGAAAAAAGGCTACCGGATTTACCTGCTGTCGAATTACTCCAGCGTGCTTCTGGGACTTCACACCAAAGACGCCTCGTTTTTGGAGGACCTGGATGGAAAAGTGGTTTCCTATGAGATCCATAAACTGAAACCTTTTCCGGAGATTTATGAGTGCCTGTTTGAGCGGTATCACCTGAATCCCGCGGAGTGTCTGTTTTTTGATGATCGCCGGGAAAATGTGGAGGGCTCCATCGCCTGCGGCATGGACGCAAAATGGGTGAAGGATGAGGAGACACTTCTGGGATACCTGAAGGAGTTATAATTCATGCAGAAACCGTTTTCTCTTTCAGGGCGACAATTAAAGCTCATCGCCATGGTCTCCATGCTGATCGACCATATCGCCGTGAGCCTGGTTGCCAGATCCAGTGCGCTCTATACCCCGATGCGATTTGTCGGGCGGCTGGCCTTTCCGCTGTACTGCCTTCTGCTCGTGGAGGGATTTTGCCATACAAAAGATCGGAAGCGCTATCTGCTTTCGCTTCTGGGTTTTGCTCTGATTTCGGAAATCCCCTTTAACATGGCGGTGGCGGGAAAGATCTTCGACTTAGAGGCACAAAATGTCTTTTTCACCTTGTCAATCGGCCTTGCCAGCCTTATGATGGCCGATGAGGGAAAAAAGAGAGGGAAAGAGTGGTGTCTGGCAGTCGGATACCTGCTGATCCCTATGCTGGCGCTTTTACTTCGGAGCGATTATAGTTTAGGCGGCGTCGCTCTGATACTAGTCATATACCTGACCAGGAAAAGAGATAAGTGGAGGCTTTTGGGACCGGCGCTTGTCATCTTGTCCTTTGGTCATCTGGACAGCTTCGGAGCCTTGGCTCTCCCTCTGTGGTATCTGTATAACGGGGAGAGGGGAAAGATCCGTTATAAATATGCGTATTACGCGTTTTACCCCGTGCATCTGCTGGTGCTGGGGCTCATCCGGATGATGCTGTAAAGGATCCCACACAGCCTTACGGCTGCTATGTAACACAGGAAAGCCAACTGCTTTTGTTTTTATCATAAAGATATGTTTTCAGAAAGGAAGATAGAATAAATGAGACGAGTCAGAACCCGTTTTGCCCCCAGTCCCACGGGGCGTATGCATGTGGGAAACCTGCGTACCGCGCTGTATGCGTACCTGATTGCCAAGCACGAGGGAGGCGATTTCCTTCTTCGTATTGAGGATACGGATCAGGAGCGCTTTGTGGAAGGCGCGCTGGACATCATCTACCGCACGCTGGAAAAGACCGGCTTGGTGCACGATGAAGGTCCGGACAAGGATGGCGGCGTAGGCCCGTATGTGCAGAGCGAACGCACCAAGTCCGGTCTGTACATGGAGTATGCGAAAAAGCTGGTGGATAAGGGAGAGGCTTATTACTGTTTCTGCGACAAGTGCCGTCTGGAGTCGCTCAAGAGAGTGGTTAACGGCAAGGAGATTTCGGTCTACGACAAGCACTGCCTGGGCCTTTCCAAGGAAGAGGTGGAGGCGAATTTAGCCGCCGGAAAGCCTTTCGTCATTCGTCAGAACAATCCGACGGAAGGGACCACCACGTTCCATGATGATATCTATGGCGATATCACCGTCGATAACGCGGAACTGGACGACATGATCCTGATCAAGTCGGACGGCTATCCGACCTATAACTTCGCCAATGTGGTGGATGATCATCTGATGGGCATCACCCACGTGGTCCGCGGAAACGAATATCTGTCCTCGTCTCCGAAGTACAATCGTCTGTACGATGCCTTCGGATGGGAAGTGCCGACCTACGTGCACTGCCCGCTGATCACGAACGAAGAGCATCAGAAGCTCTCCAAGCGCAGCGGTCATTCTTCCTACGAGGATCTGCTGGAGCAGGGCTTTGTCAGCGAGGCGATCGTGAACTACGTGGCGCTTCTCGGCTGGTGCCCGGAGGGCAATCAGGAGATTTTCTCCCTGCAGGAGCTGGTGGAGGCGTTTGACTATCATCACATGAGCAAGTCCCCCGCCGTGTTCGACGTCCAGAAGCTTCGCTGGATGAACGGGGAATACTTAAAGGCCATGGATTTCGAGAAGTTCTACGAGATGGCTCTTCCTTATATCAAGGAAGTTGTGACGAAGGATCTGGATACGAGAAAACTCGCCGAGATGGTGAAGACCCGTATCGAGATTTTCCCGGACATCCGTGATCAGATCGATTTCTTTGAGGAACTGCCGGAGTACGATGTGGCCATGTATACGCACAAGAAGATGAAGACGGATACGGCCAGCTCTCTTCTGGTGATGGAGGACATTCTTCCTCGTCTGGAGGCGCTGGAGGATTACTCGAACGCGTCTCTGTATGAGTTCCTGAAGGCCTACGTGGAGGAGAAGGGATACAAGAACGGTTACGTGATGTGGCCGCTCCGCACCGCGGTTTCCGGCAAGCAGACGACGCCGGGCGGCGCGACGGAGCTGATGGAGATCCTGGGCAAGGAAGAGTCGCTGAAGCGCATTCGCATCGGAATTGAGAAATGTAAGGCCGCGCTGAACTAAAACAAGGGTTTGGAACCGAAAAAGCATCGCTAAATGATGACGATGAATCGAACGTAGTAAAAAACCGGGGAAGCATTTTGCTTCCCCGGTTTTTTGGGTCTTGAAATTCCTAACCAGAAAGAATATAATATCCTATATCGTGCGGAATATACAGGAGAATGATATGGGAGAAAGCGTACAATATAATGACGATCAGCTGCGGGCGGTTCAGTGCTTATCAAAGCGCGTACTGGTGCTGGCAGGGCCTGGGACCGGCAAGACGGCTGTCATCGCCGGGCACATCCGGTATCTGACGGAGCAGGGCGTGCCGCCGGAGCGCATTCTGGTCATAACCTTCACCAGGGCTGCAGCGGCGGAGATGGAAAAGCGCAGCCGGATGACGGGGGATGCTGTTCCTTTGTTCGGGACATTTCATTCTGTTTTCTTTCGCTTCCTGCGAGAGGCAGGGCTATGCCGCGCGAGCAGCATTGCCTCGGAGGCGGAGAAGCGGAGCTGGCTGCGGGACATCCTGGAGAAGAGCGAGCGGGTAGACGGGACGAAGGATCTGGCGGGAGACCCACAGGAAGTGTTGACGGATCTGCTGGATGCCTTCTCGGCCATGAAAGCCTCCGGGACAGCGCCGGAGGATTACACGGGAGGAATTTGCCGGGCGGAGCTGTTTGCTTCCTTGTACCAGGAGTATGAAACGGAGAGAAGAAAGCGGGGCAAGCTGGACTTTGACGACATTCTTCTGGAGTTTGCGAAGGCGATGCGTGAGCGGGAGTCCTTTCGAGAACGGCTGCAGGAGAAGTATACCCATCTGATTGTCGATGAGTTTCAGGATGTCAACCGGACCCAGTATGAAGGCCTGTGTCTTCTCGCCGGAAAGGAGCACCATCTTTTTTGCGTAGGGGATGACGACCAGTCGATCTACGGATTTCGAGGGGCGGACCCCGGCATCATGCTGCATTTTCCGGAAGATCACCCGGATACGGAGCGGATCACCCTGCGCCTTCATTATCGCTGCCTGCCGGAGATTGTAAAGGCTGCGGAGAAGCTGATCGGGCACAATCAGGAACGCTTTCAAAAGCGGCTCACGCCGTTCCGGAGCGGCAAGGGGCGGCTTACCTGCCGCGTGTATGAGGACAGCTATCAGGAGACGGGGATGCTGGCCAGGACCATCCGCGAGCGCCACGAGAAGGGAACTCCTTGGGAGGACATGGCGGTTTTGTACCGCGCGGAGACGGTGCTGCCGGCGCTCCTGCGGGCGTTTGACGCGAATGGCGTTTTATACCGCTTCCAAAGAAATGCAAGATCTTTTTACGATAAAGCCTTGATCCGGGAGCTTCTTTCCTATATCCGTCTGGCCGAAGGGCGCGGAAACAGAGAGGATTTTCTGCGGGTGATGAACATTCCGAACCGGTTTATCAGCCGCATGGCCGTGCAGAGCAGCTGGAGCGGAGCCGGACTTGCCTCGGTTTATGAAAAGCTGCGGGCCTACTACGCCACAAAGCCGGTGATGGTGGAGAGACTGCGCAAGTGGGAGGATGATATGAAGCGGATCAGCCGCCTTCCGCCGTCGGTGGCCGTTGTCTATCTGCGGCATGCCGTGGGATTTGAACGGGCGGCAGTCAGAATAGCAACGGAAGCGGGAGGGGAGAAGGAGAGTGTGCTGCAGCTCCTGAACGAGTGCCAGGAGAAGGCGCAGAATTATCATACGTTAAGCGAATGGCTGGAGGCGGTGCAGGACGAGAAAAGCCGGGCTGCCAAACCGGATCAGAACAAGGGGATTGCGCTCATGACCATGCATGCCTCCAAGGGTCTGGAATTTCCGATCGTGTTTCTGCCGGTTTGCAATGAAACCGTCATTCCGAACGGGAGAGCCGCCATGGGAACGGGGTTGGAGGAAGAAAGAAGAATTTTCTATGTGGCCATGACAAGGGCCAAGGATGAGCTGCATTTATCCTGTGCCCGGGAGCGCATGGACATTTCGCCGCCTGTCTCGCGATTTTTGGGAGAGGCAGGTCTGGTCCCGAAAGAGTTTGAAAAAGCGGCATTCACGGACAGGAAATGGTGACGAAGCATTGTCTGTGCTGCAAAAACTTTACCCGCGGGCGAACAGCTTATGTGGAAAGAGAAAAGGAACGAGCGTTTTTTTACTGGAACATCTATCACCTCTGTGCTATACTGAGAGTACTTATTAGCGACCCGGAGGTTTTTCATGAACACGCAAAAACGCATGACTCTGGCAGATATGTGGCGAATTATTTATCCGCTCGTCACCTACAATGCCATCACATTCTTTCTCACTTTTCTCGCCTCCATGCTGGCTATGGCTGCCACGGCCCGTGGATACGCGGAGATCACCGATATCGAGGATTATACGGCTTTCTTACAGGACGGGCTGCAACTGATCACGGCACATGTATATGAGATCCAGATGGCAGCCGCCGTCATCACGATCCCACTTTTGCTTCTGTACAGAAGAATGGACCGAGAGAGGCTGGCGGGAACGGAGCCTGTTCCCACCTATGAACCGGTATCACCGTTTCTGTATGTGTTTGTGATTGTCGCCGGCCTTGCCGCCAGCCTGATCGGAAACAACATCCTTTTCTTAAGCGGCCTCATGCAGAGCAGCGAGGCCTATGTGGAGACCACGGAGGCATTGATCAAAGGAAACTTCATTCTGGAGCTGATCGGACTTGGCATCCTGATTCCCATCTGTGAGGAGCTGATTTTTAGAGGACTGATGTACAGCCGCATCCGGGAATTCCTTCCGGTTACCTATGCTGCGGTCCTGTGCTCCGTGTGCTTTGCCTTCTCCCACGGGAACATTGTCCAGGGTCTGTTTGCGTTCTTCCTGGGCCTGCTGATGATCTACCTGCTGGAGCGGTATCACAGCCTGTGGGCTCCCATTCTGTTCCATGCCACCTCCAACATTCTGGCGGTTGTGCAGGGCGAGAAAGGCCTGCTTGACGCCATGTATCAGGAAAATGGAACGGTCCTTCTGATTATCGTCTCGGTGGTCTCGCTGGCCGTCCTCGCGGGCGTGCTGCTTCTCATTGAGAAGGTGGTTCATTCAGAAGAAGTCAAATAGGATAGGGAATCAGAACAGCCGCCTGCATCATGTATGCAAGCGGCTGTTTTAGATTCGGCTGGCTAGTAGAGCATTCTGCAAATACCTGCACCAAATGATTAGTCTAAATTTCCATCTGCTTCATCAAAAAATCTTGACGTAGTTAGTGAACGAATGGAAGGCAGGAGGGCAGGCAGCGCCAGTGCATGGTCTTGCGGAGGCCAAGGACTTCTCCGTCGGTGTGTGAGGGAAGGCTCCTGTCCAGGGTGAGTTCTGCCTCGGCGCACTGGTAGTAGTACACTCCGGGCTTTTCCAGATGCGCCTTTCTCATGGACGACAGGAGAATAGGCAAAAATTTCAAAGGCTTGTCGGCCGTGACCACACACAGATCCAGCTTTCCGTCCGACGGGCTGGCTTTCGGCGCAAAGGCGTAGCCGCCGCCCTCGTAGGGCTGATTGTGGGCGGAGAGGAAGGCCAGATTCCGGATCGGATATTCGGTCCACTTGCCGCCTTCTTCTTCCCGGATCCGAAGGGTACCGTTTGTCGGTTTGATGCGGAATATTTCCTGTACGCCGAGCCACAGATAGACGAGTTTTCCCAGGTGAATGCGGTTGAAGAAGGTTTTGGCCTTACTTTTGCCAACTGCCTGACAGACGGCGGCATCGTAACCAATTCCGCTGGATACCGCAAAGCGCCGGGATACGTCATCCGTGTCCAAAAGCCCCAGATCGAGCTTTTGCAGGCTGGCACCTAACAGGAGATGATCCATCTCCCGGGTCATGTCGTCCGGCAGGTTCATGCTGCGGGCAAAGTCGTTTCCGGAGCCGGCCGGAAGATAGCCTAAGGGAATCGGGTTTTCCAGCGAGAGCCCGTTAATCACTTCGTTTAAGGTTCCGTCCCCGCCGACAGCGATGACAGCGTCCGTGTCAGAACTTGCGTCGGAGTAATCTTTTTCTATCGTAGAAGACAGCTTGATGGCATCGCCGGGGCCGTCGGTCAGGTGAGCATCGAAAGGAATGTTTTTCTCGCTCAGCCATGCCTTGACCTGTTCCCAGAGGGAAGCACCCTTGCCGGAGCGGGAATTGGGGTTGACAATAAAGTGGTAATACATACAGTCTCCTTGTAGAGGCGCGAGAGCTCAAGGGGAGCGACGCGTTTCGTGTTTGTGTTTTGCAGCGCAGCGTGTCAGCTCTGTACAGGCGTATGAAGCATGAGAGCAGCGTGTCAGCTCTGCACAGGTGCGTGATGCATGAGAGCGGCTCGTTAGCTCTGCATGGGTGCGTTTTCCATAAGCAGGGCAATGGCCTGCGCGCTGATCCCTTCGCCGGTTCCGGTGAAGCCAAGGCCTTCTTCCGTGGTGGCCTTGACGCTGACCTGGGAAAGCTCAATTCCGAGACTCCCGGCAATGTTCTTCCGCATTTCTTCGCGGAAGGGGGCGAGCTTCGGGCGCTGCGCGATGACGGTGCTGTCGATGTTGCCGACTGCGTAGCCGTGCTGTTTTAAGATGGAACCGACCTCCTTTAAAAGGGTGAGGCTGTCGGCACCTTCATAGGCCGGATCCGTGTCGGGAAAGTGCTGGCCGATATCGCCCAGAGCCGCGGCTCCTAAGAGCGCGTCCATGATGGCATGCACGAGGACGTCGGCATCGGAGTGACCGAGCAGCCCTTTATCATAAGGGATTCGAACGCCGCCCAGGATTAGGGGGCGATTTTCCACCAGACGATGGACGTCATAACCCATTCCAATTCGCATGACGGTATTAGTTCCTCCTGTTTTCTTTAAGGTACAAAACGAAACAATATTTTTCTTGCTTTTTTGAAAGTAATCGATTATAATACATCTTGATGCGGATATAGTTCATTGGTAGAACACCAGCTTCCCAAGCTGGATAGGCGGGTTCGATTCCCGTTATCCGCTCTTTTCTTTTTTCTGAAAGCAAAGTGAGGATGCGAAGCAACGAAGCGACGCGTTTGCTTTCATAGCGTGTGTTGCCCAACGCGCTCATTGTAAAAAGGAAGGAGCCATTTGTCAATCCGGTTTCTTTGGTTTGCCTGATTTGTGCCCCGAAAAGCACCAGAACAGGGGCGAAAAAAGAAAATCAAAAAAGAAATAAAAAAGTTCTTGACAAATGGAAAGGTAAGCGTTATATTATGCGAGTGACTTGCGAAAGCCAGTCGCGATGGGGTCTTAGCTCAGCTGGGAGAGCATCTGCCTTACAAGCAGAGGGTCACAGGTTCGAGCCCTGTAGGCCCCATAACCCTATGGCGGAATAGCTCAGTTGGCTAGAGCACACGGTTCATACCCGTGGTGTCGAGAGTTCAAATCTCCCTTCCGCTACTGACAAGAGGCCTGTGAGTAAACTCACAGGCCTTTTTGTTAAACTATAGTGACAAAGCAACACGTTTGCTTTCATTTGTAGTGAAGTGGCCATCAGACCGCGAAAATTTGAGTATAAGAAAAGGAGAATAGATACGATGAGCGATTGCCCTTACTGCGGCGCAAAGGAAGCATTTCCTTACGGCCTCTATGTTACCAGTCTTACGATGGGAGATGTCTACCTGTTTCATGAACAGACGCATCCCGGACGCTGCATTCTTGCCTGCAAAAAGCATGTGAATGACATGACGGATTTAAGCGCGGAAGAGATTGCGGCATATTTTAACGATGCGGCCAAGCTTTCCAAGGCTCTGCAGGATCTGTATCACCCCGGAAAAGTGAACTACGGTATGTACAATGACAATGGCAAGCATCTGCATCTGCACGTTGTGCCCAAGCAGGAGGGCGGCCCGGAATGGGGTGGCGTATTTGCCATGAACCCGGATCAGGTGAAGTGGAGCGCGGAAAAGATGAAAGAAGAGGCCGCGAAAATCCGCAAAGCGCTTGACTAGAGTTTTTTTTGTAGTACAATAAAATAGTAGCATCATAGGGAGATACCGGAAGGAGGGAGCGTGTATGTGGAGAGAACTGCTTGCGATGTTGCTTGCATTCTTTGTTGGTATTGGAAGCATGAGCCCGTCGTTTGTCAAAGACGCCAGCAGCTTTTTCAGCAAAGCCCAGGACGCGGAAACGGAAAGCGCAGAAAAAGATAGCCCCGATACAAATTCTGCCGGATCCAGAAGTTTCTTTGGCGGGCCCCAGGAGCCTGAAACCAAAGCTGCCGAAGCGGGCGCCGATGGCAAGCAGCCGGGTGCGGAACCTGCATTCCCGTCAGCCACAGACAGCGCAAGTAAAAAAGAGCAGGATGTATATTCCGGCGCCTTCCGCTTTAAAGCTCCCGAAAAGTGGATCCAGGAAGATTTCGAGGATGGTTCCCTGTATCTCTGGATCAACGAGAAAAAAGGTGTCTACATTTATCTGGATACGTACTATCTGAATGGTGAGAAAAAATCCAGCAAGGCGTATTTTGACGAACTGGAAAAAACCATCTATGGAGAGGACAATTACGGCATCTCCACCATGACAGGGAAAACCCGGGACTATAAGCTTAACGGAGTGGATGTCCGCCGTATGTTCAGTACGTTCTATTCGGTAACAGCCGACACGACGTATTATACCGAAGATATTCTGATGATCGGTGCGAACCAGCTTACTTACCTCATCTTTGAATGCATGCCGGAAGATTATTTTGAGTTTCATCAGGAGTACGAGTCTTTTCTGACTTCGATTGAGGTCCAGGAATCGGTCGGCTAAAATGGGGTTTATTATTGAAAGGAACAATCCGGTGCGGCGTGTTCCGAACCAGGGCTAAATTGTTCTCCATCATCTTATTTATGTCAATGAACAGGAGGAAATGTAGTATGAGTGACATCAACAATGCAGAAGCTACGCAGAGCGCTAACACCCAGGCAAGTGGCACCCAGGCAAGCAGCACCCAGCCCGCTGCCACCCCGATTGAGCCGTTTGATCCGAAGAAGGCCAGCGCCGTACTTTGGAAAGACCGCAAGCATTACCTGTGGTTCCCGTTCTCCTTTACCAAATACAGAGTTCAGAACGACAGACTTTACAAGGAAGTAGGCCTTTTCACGACCACTTCGGATGAAATTCTTCTGTACCGCATTATCGACTTATCGGTAAAGCGCACGTTCGCTCAGAAAATATTTGGAACCGGCACCATCAGCGTGTACACCCGCATGAACAGCGAGAAAGTTGTTATGCTTGAGAATATCAAGCATCCGAAGGAAGTCAAGGAATTCCTTTCCCGCGTCGTGGAAGCGGACCGCGTGAAGCGCAACGTTGTTGGCAAGGAATTCTTCGGAGGAGACCTTATGGGCCCGAATGGCGCTCCTCTGGATCTGACCGATGCGGATGGCAATGGTGTTCCGGATATCTTTGACGAAGGCGGCGCACTGGAGAATTACGGAAGATAAAATGGTCACTGAAAGTGCAAGGGCTGATGCTCTTGCACTTCTTTAAAACTATAACAAAGAAGCATACCGCTTAGCGGTGAAAAGAGGTTGGACAATGGCACATATTCTGGTTGTGGAAGATGAACGGCCCATCAGGGAGCTACTGCGTCTGAATTTGCTGGACGCCGGATATGAATGTACCTGTGCGGCAGACGGGAAAGAAGCGGCAGCGCTTCTGGAAGAGCATACCTATGACCTTGCCCTGCTGGATATCATGCTTCCCTATGTAAATGGATATGAACTCCTGGAGTATACCAAGCCACTTGGGATTCCGGTAATTTTCCTGACGGCGAAGGCAGCCGTGGATGACCGCGTCAGAGGCCTGACCGGCGGGGCGGAGGATTACATCGTAAAGCCCTTTGCCATCGCGGAACTCCTTGCGCGCGTGGAAGTGGTGCTTCGCCGCTATAACAAGGCGGAGGGGGTCTTAAAGTACCAGGAATGGACCATCGACATGGAATCCAGAACGGTCACCAGCGACAAAGAGACCGTACACCTGACTCCCAAGGAGTATGAACTGTTTGTTCTGTTTGTCCGAAACCAGGGGGTTGCGCTTTTCAGAAACCGTATTTTTCAGATGATCTGGGAGACGGATTACGTGGAAGATACGCGTACGCTTGACCTTCATATACAAAGACTTCGCAAGAAGCTTCACCTGGAAGACCGTCTGAAAACGATCTATCGCATTGGGTACCGCCTGGAGTAGGAGGCCGCTCTTTGAAGTTTCGCTGGAAAATACTGATAAGTAATCTGTTTTTATTAGCCATTGCCTTCTCGGTCAGTGGCTTTTTGCTGATTCAGCACAGTTTTGAGAGAAACCGCAACCGGGAAATCGATGTGGCCCTGGAGGAAAACCAGTTTATTCAGATCGCGCTGGAAAACGAGCTGGTTTATCAGATCCGAAGAAACGAATTTGACGGCTTAGCCAGTCTGACGGAAGCCGCGGAGGCGATTGCCGGCAACTTTTCCGGCTCCAGAAGCAGCTTCGCGGTGACGGATGCCGCCCGGAATATTTATTACAACGGCGCCGATTACAGCGAGGTCCGGTGGGAACTGGTGGAAAGCCTGTCGGAGCGAGGGCAGAAGAATTATATCGTCTACCGGAAGGATCAGACCTGGTATGTGGAGACGGCCTGCAGCCTGAACATCAACAATGAATTCGCGTTTCTGTTTTCCAGGCGAGACATCAGCACGGTGTTTGACGATCGGGAACAGATGCTTGGGTTTTACGCGCTCACGGCTTCCCTGGTTCTGATCATCTGCAGTCTGATCAACTATCTGCTGGCCCTGTGGCTTACCATGCCCATCATGCACTTAAACCGCACCGCGTCCGTCATCGCCTCGGGCAGCTATTTTGTCCGCTGCGTGGTCCGCTCGGACGATGAGGTGGGAGAGCTGGGAAAAACCTTCAACCGCATGGCCGAGGCCGTGGAGAATCATGTAAATGAGCTCATTGAGGAGGGAAGACGAAAGGAGGATTTCGTAGGAAACTTCACCCACGAGATCAAGACCCCTCTGACTTCCATTATCGGATATGCGGACATGATCCGGTCCAGAAATCTGCCGGATGAAACCCGCATTCTTGCCGCCAACTACATCTTTAACGAAGGCATGCGCCTTGAGACCATGTCCATGAAGCTGTTTGATCTGCTCCTCTTAAACCGGGAGGAGATTGAACTGGTGCCGATCCGCGTCCCGAATCTGTTTGAGCAGATCATGGAGAGCACGGAGCCTATGCTGAGCGCCAAGTCGATCACGATGGAGATTGACGCAAAGGATGTGTATATCTTAGGCGAGCCGGATCTTTTAAAGACGGCGTTCATCAACATGGTCGACAACAGCCGGAAGGCGTCCCAGGAAGGAAGCAAAATCATTCTGGCCGCGCATCAGGAGGAAGAAACCGTATACCTGGAGGTGCGGGATTTTGGCTTTGGCATTCCGGAGGAAGAGATTCAAAAGATCACGGAAGCGTTCTATATGGTCGACAAATCCCGGTCCCGGGAGAGCGGAGGCGCAGGCCTTGGCCTGGCGCTCACGGACCGTATCCTGAAAAAGAACGGAGGAACGTTATCGATCGAAAGCAAGCTGGGTGAAGGCACCACCATGCGAGTGGCTTTCCAGGCGTATCATCTGGAGGACAGAAATGATGAGGCCGGAGAGATGGACGACATTGCCGAGCTTGGCGAGATTGAGGAACTCGGTGAAATCGAAGAACTTGGCGAAATCGAAGAGATGAATGAGGCCAAGGAGATCGAAGAAACGGACGACTATATCATGGAAGATATCTTCGGGGAGGAAAAGCTGTGAAAGAGTGGAAAAAGAACATCTCCGAATGGAGCAAAGAGCGGATGCATGCGTTTCGCAACCTGGAACCGAAAAGGCGCAATTACCTGATCGGCATGGCCATTGCCGTTGGCGCCGCGCTGTTTTTGTGCCTTCTTTCCCCCGGACTTATTTTGCGGATGAAAGACCGGCAGTTTAACGATGTCGTGCAGACCGCCTACGGAAATTATACGGCGCGCACACTCATGGCCGATACGACCATGGACAATTTCTATAACCGTCTGTTCCTGATCAGCGGACAGTGGGAGGGCGACTCGGAAACGGGACTCGCGGAGATTGAATACAGCACGGCTGCCGCGGAAAGTATCATCGGGCGCATCAATATCGGCATGCGGGATTCCTACAATGTCTGGCACGGCAACGAGCAGATTTTGGAGCAGGGCAACTGCATCCGTGCCGTGTGCAATCTGGAAGTGTTCGGGCTGATGCCGGACTGGTGGAATTTTTATTACAACAGCTGGACTTTGGACCGGGTAGAGGGAACCATCTTCCGGGAAACCTTTTTGCAGAAATATAGCTGCACGCTCTGGTGCTTCTGCTTTGTCAATCCATCCAACCCCCATGAGGTTGCGAACGTATATATCGATGACATCACCGGAAATCTGGTCGGAATCCGCGTAGGGTATAACGATGATGAGATGATGGTGAACATGTACAATCAGGTATGGTCGCGTCTGCAGAACATCCTTGCCAAGAGCAGCGGAACCGCGAATGAACGGCTTCACAACGTACTCAACAATTATTTTAACTATTCCAATGGGTACAAAATGTTTTTGAGGCTGGAGGCACTCTCTGAGATTCAGGAGAAAAACTCGGAAGTGATCGCGAACGGCGAAAAGCACATGGCGGCGTCCACGCCCCGGACGGAAGGGTCTCCCGAGGAGAATATCTCGGACAGCATCAGCTCCGCGAAGGGTCTTGGGAAGTATTTTAACTGGTCCCGCACCGAGAACAACATGGCGAACGAGGAGGCGGAAGCCTTCCTGAACATGATCGGAGGAGGTGCCATCGAAAGGGAGACCATCCAGAGCCACCTGACAGAGCAGGTCAGCACATTCCTGGATCGCCTGGGATACTGTGATGTGGTTCCGGTTACGGATGAGGAAACGCTGCAGTCGGTGCATGTGATGGAGCCGATGGAGCCCATCGACAGCAACGCGTATGTGTTTGCCTGCACGGAATTTGCCACGGGGGACGAGTTCTTCTTTGTGGTGCACGCCGGCACGGAGTGGATGGAAGCCTACTTTGCCACGAAAAAGGGAAATTCCACAATAAATGACTTGACAGAGGAATGATCTTTGAATACAATGGGGTGTGCTGAAAATGTTTTCCTAAATTGCGTTTTTAAAAAAACATTTTTGGGGAATAGCCAAACAACTTGCATTTTTGCGGATAGCAGAAAAATGTTCGGCGAAAGAGGAGAGGAGCACCCTGATGGATAAAATAGATTATCGTATTCTGGAATGTCTGAAAAAGAATGCCCGGATGAGTACATCCGCGATCGGAGAAACCATTAACATGTCGGTATCGGCCGTCAGTGAACGGATCCGCCGCCTGGAAAACTCCGGTGTCATCAGTCAGTATACCACTATTCTGGACCGCAACAAGATCGGCCAGGACATCAAAGCATTTATCATGCTTCGGATTGAAAACCCGGAGTTTTATTCCAACACGATTGAAGATATGATCCGCCGTGACCCCCATATTTTGGAGGGGCACATGCTGGCGGGAGATTTTGACTACATGCTGAAGGTAGTCACCAAGTCAACCCAGTCGTTAGAGCAGCTGATTTACGCCATCAAGTCCACGAAGGGCGTACAGTATACCAAAACCATGATCGTCCTGTCCACGATGAAGGAGGATGTCACGGTTCTGCCGGACGCGGAAATGATTCTGAAGTAAAGTTCAGACCGGTGGACTTCCATTCCGCTTCCCGGGAGGTATACTGGTTGTTTAAGTATTCCGTCACAAGGGAGAGTCCCTCTTCGTCAAACGGGAAGGTTGCAGAAGTTTTCAGCTCCCCCGGCGTTTTTTCGAAGTTAAAGGGCTCCGGCCAGACGGTCGCCAGAAGACCATCGTCTGTCTTTTCCACCCGGTAGCGCATGCCGTGAAAGCTTCCGGTAAATTTTTCTTTTTTGTAAAAGTTGAGCGTGAGAAGATCGGTGCGTTTGATCATAGCCTGTTGTTCCTCCTCCTGTCTGAATATAGGCGGCAGGTGTGCTGCCGAAGATGAAAGCCGGACGCTTTTTAGTCCGGGGGAACAGTATAGCACAGCTCAGCAGAAAAATCCATATTTAGCTTGATTTTCGAACTTTCCTGTGTTACCATAGGGAAAACGCACAAAAGAGTGTACACAAGTTTGTACAGTAGACAGGTGAATGCGATGCAGAAAAGTATGCACAAGGTAGTAGCAGTCGTCGTAGCGGTCGCTGTTTCGAAGGTAGTCGTAGTTCTTCGGAAGAGTGATATATTATAGCGCCTGTCAGATGATTGGTACATGCATCAAGCTTCACAATAAGCAAAAGCATAGACCCCCGGGCGCATCAAAAGCCCGGGGGGTTTCTATTATGAAAGGAGAAAGGCCATGAAGTGCAAAGGCGCGCAGATTCTGATGGAAATCCTGCTGGAGCAGGGGTGCGATGTCGTGTTCGGTTATCCGGGCGGCACAGTTCTGGATATTTACGAAGAGTTATATCGATACGAAGGAAAGATCCGTCATATTCTGACTTCCCATGAACAAGGCGCGGCCCATGCGGCAGACGGATATGCCAGGGCGACCGGAAAGGTAGGGGTATGCCTGGCAACGTCCGGTCCCGGCGCGACCAATCTGGTGACAGGAATCGCCACGGCCTACCTGGATTCGATTCCGCTTCTGGCCATCACGGGAAACGTGGCGTCGAGTGTGATCGGGCAGGATACGTTCCAGGAAGTGGATATCGTCGGGGTGACCCTGGGGATCGTGAAGCACAGCTATACCGTGCGCCGTGTGGAAGATCTGGCCTTTATCCTGCGGGAAGCTTTTTCGCTTGCCAGTTCCGGAAGGCCGGGCCCGGTGCTCGTGGATATTCCGAAGGATATTCAGCAGGCAGTGACGGAGTTCTTCCCGGCTGCAGGCCCTGCACCGAAGAAAAAACCGGCCTCTTTATACACGGAAAAGGAGATTGAAGAGGCGGTTTCCATGCTGAAAGCCAGTAAAAAGCCCTGCCTGTACATCGGCGGCGGCGTGCTCTCCTCGGATGCGGGGGCGGAAGTCCTTGCGATGGCGGAGAAGATAGATGCCGCGATTTGTCAGAGCCTTCTGGGGCTTTCGGCAGTTTCCGCGGAGAATCCCCGGGTCTTAGGTATGTCCGGTATGCACGGCGGCTATGCGGCCAATCGGGCCATCCACGAATGCGACCTGCTGATTGCGGTGGGCGCGCGCTTCAGCGACCGTGCCGTGGGAGACAAGAAAAAGTTTGCCAAAAACGCGGCCATCCTGCACATCGATGCGGATCAGGCCGAGATTGATAAGAATGTGAAAAGCACGCTGGGGCTCATTGGCGATGCGAAGGAAATCCTGGAACGTTTGAACGCGCGATTGGAGAACGTTTCCCATCCCGAATGGAAAAAGGATGTGGCCGGGATGAAGCGGCTTGAAAAGGAAACGGAGCAGCACTTCGAGGGTTTGCTTTCTCCCTACGGCGTGATCGACGAGGTCGCGAAGGTAGTCAATCCGGATACCCCGATTGTGACCGATGTAGGCCAGCACCAGATGTGGGTGGCGCAGCGGTATCCGTTTAAAGAGCCCAGAACCTGCCTTTCCAGCGGCGGCCTCGGGACCATGGGATATGGCATGGGCGCCGCCAATGGCGCGGCGGTGGCAACCGGAAAGAAAACGGTTCTCTTTACCGGCGACGGAAGCTTTGCCATGAACATGAACGAGCTCGGAACGGCTGTCACGCACGGGCTTCCCGTGATCGTGGTACTTATGAATAACCGGGTGCTCGGTATGGTGCGGCAGCTTCAGAACTTTTTCAGCCATGCGCACTATTCACAGACGACCACAAACAGGCGGACGGATTTTGTCAGACTGGCCGAGGCGTTTGGCGCGATCGGTCTGAAGGCGGCCACGCCAGATGAATTCCGGGTAGCGTTCCAGAAAGCCTGGGAGGCAGAGGGGCCGGCGCTGATTGAATGTCAGATCAATCCGGATGACTTTGTCTATCCGATGGTTCCGCCGAACCGTTCCTTTGAAGAAATCATGCTTCCGAAAAAACAGGGATGATGGTGTACAAAGAGAAAGGAGAAGCCAAAGAGATGAGAAAATACCTGATTGGACTTCTGGTGAATAACCGATATGGCGTTCTGACCCGTATCGCGTCCATGTTTGCCCGGAGAGGCTTTAACATTGAAAGTCTGGCGGTGGGAGAAACCGAGAATAAAGCGATCTCCCGCATGACCATCGCCATCAACGGAACCGATCACGACCGCGATCAGCTGATCCGGCAGCTCAGAAAGCTGCACGATGTGATCCATGTGAGCGAGATGTACCCCGATTCGTCCGTGAAACGAGAGCTGGTCATCATGAAGATCAACACGGATCAGGGCAAGCGCCAGGAAATCATGGATGCCGTCAACGCGTTTCGAAGCAAGATCGTTGACTACTCCAAGCGTTCCATCACCGTGGAGATTACCGGTGAGGGAACCAAGCTGGAGGCGTTTATCGAGCTGATGAAGGAATATGGTATTATGGAAATCTGCCGGACCGGTCTGGTGGCCATGGGGCGTGGCGATGACTGTCTGACAAATCGGAGTGTGCGGGACGATGACCGGGAAATCGCAGAAGAGGCCTGATGCGGCGGAGGGCTCCGAGCAACAGGTGTTGCAGAAGCGCTCTCATTTTTCCCAGGAGCAGATCCGCCAGATGGCGGACATTCTTCCCGGCTGGTACCGGATGTGCGGACGGGTTCTTCCGTGGAGGGAGGGGCGAAACCCGTACAAGATCTGGGTGTCGGAGATTATGCTGCAGCAGACGCGGATCGAAGCGGTGAGGCCATACTATGATCGCTTTATCAAGGAACTGCCGGACATCCCTTCGCTTGCGAATATTTCGGAAGATCGGCTTTTAAAGCTTTGGGAAGGACTGGGGTATTACAGCCGGGCGCGCAATCTGAAAAAAGCGGCGCAGGTCCTGATGGAGCAGTATGGTGGAACGATGCCGCAGGATTATCAGGCATTGCTGAACCTGCCTGGCATCGGGCACTACACGGCCGGCGCCATCGCCTCCATTGCCTTTCAGATACCGGTACCGGCGGTGGATGGAAATGTTCTGCGGGTGCTGTCCCGTGTGTGCGAAAGCCGGGAGGATATTCAGAAGCAGGCGATCCGGCGGGAAGCGGAAGATGCCCTGACCGCAGGCATACCCAACGATCCCGGTACCTTTAACGAGGCGCTCATGGAACTGGGAGAAACGATCTGCCTTCCCGGCCACACGCCGCTGTGTGAAACCTGCCCGCTTTCTTCTGTCTGTCTGGGAAGAAAAAACGGAATCGCAGGTGAATTGCCCGTGCGGGCGGAAAAGAAGCCGCGAAGGATAGAGGAAAAAACCATTCTGCTTCTCGTCCACGACGGAAAAGTGGGGGTAAGAAAACGTCCGGAGGCAGGGCTGTTAGCCGGAATGTATGAGTTTCCGGCGCTGGAAGGAAAACTGACCGTTGAAGAGGTGTTTTTGCGCATCGGCAGGGAATATGCCATACGAACAGAGTATCCCCCGATTGAACTGGGGGAGACACGGCATATTTTCACGCATGTGGAATGGCACATGACCGGCTATCTGTTTATGGTGGAGGAAGCGAAGGGACTTGTGTTTGCAACCGCTGAAAAGTTAAGCGACAAGTACGCGCTTCCGGGAGCTTTTCAATTTTATAGGAAAAAAGCTTTACAAATCCTTGAAGGAGTGATACAATAAACATTTAGCATGGGTTAGTTTCCTTTATTTTTTGGTACGCAGATGGAGAGGGAGGATATTCGTGGAAAAAGAAAAACTGATGGAAAACCTCCAGAAGCTTGTCGAACTCGGAAACAGCAAGAAAAACACGCTGGATATGAATGACATCAATGAGATGTTCCGAGGCGTTTCGCTTTCGGCGGAAGACATTGAAAATGTCTATCAGTACCTGGAAGCGAAGGGGATCGATGTGCTTCGTGTGATGGATGACGATCCGGCCATGGATGACAACATTCCCGAAGCCGACGATGATTTTGCATCGGATGACGCGGAGGAAGACATCGACCTGGATGCGATCGACCTTCTGGATGGTATTGGAACAGAAGATCCGGTCCGGATGTATCTGAAGGAAATTGGAACGGTTCCGCTTCTGTCGGCGGACGAAGAAGTTCGGCTTGCCAAAAGAAAGGCGGAGGGAGATCAGGCTGCCAAAGAGCGTCTGATTGAATCGAACCTTCGACTCGTTGTCTCGATTGCCAAAAGATATACGGGACGCGGAATGAGCTTCCTGGATCTGGTGCAGGAGGGCAATCTGGGACTGATCAAGGGCGTCGAGAAATTTGATTACACAAAAGGCTACAAACTCAGTACCTATGCAACCTGGTGGATCCGTCAGTCGGTAACCCGTGCGCTGGCAGATCAGGCCCGAACCATTCGGGTACCGGTTCACATGGTGGAAACGATCAACAAAATGTCCAAGATGCAGCGCAAGCTGACCCTGGAACTTGGCTATGAGCCTTCGGTTGCCGAGCTGGCACAGGCTCTGGATATGACAGAGGAAAAGGTGATGGAGATCATGCAGATCGCCCGCGAGCCTGCTTCTCTGGAAACTCCCATCGGCGAGGAGGACGATTCGAACCTGGGAGATTTTGTGGCGGACAACAACGCGGTCACGCCCGAGGGAAACGTGGAAACGGTAATGCTCCGGGAGCATATTGATGAGCTGCTCGGAGATTTAAAGGATCGCGAGAGACAGGTGATTGTGCTTCGGTTTGGCTTGGAAGACGGCCATCCGCGCACGCTGGAGGAAGTGGGAAAGGAGTTCAACGTAACCCGGGAGCGCATCCGCCAGATTGAAGCCAAGGCTCTCCGCAAGCTCAGAAACCCGGTGAGAAGCAAGAAGATCCGGGATTTCCTGTAAAGGAAACATAGTCAGTTAACATCAGGCCTGCACGGGTTTCGTCTGAAAAGAGGAAAAACGGGCAGGCCTGCCATGATTTGACATAGGACCCGTGAATAGTAACACAAAGGAGACACTCGTGAATAAGAGAAACTATCAAAGGGAACTAGAAGCGATTATAGGCGATCCGGCCAGCAAAGGAAAAGCCGTTTTTCTGCACAGCTGCTGTGCCCCGTGTTCCAGCTACTGCATGGAATATCTGTGCCGCGTGTTCAGGCTGACGGTCTTTTACTACAATCCCAACATCTTTCCGGAGGAGGAATACCGCCTGCGGGCAGCAGAAGAAAAGCGTCTGATTGAAGCCTACAACGCGGAGATCCGGGAGGGGAAGAGAGAAGGATTTCCTATTCAGATCGTGGAGGGCGAGTATCAGCCAGAGCGCTATTTTGCAATCGCCAAAGGGTATGAAACCGTGCCGGAAGGGGGTGAGCGATGTTTCCGCTGCTTTGCCCTGCGCTTATCCGAGACGGCCAAAGCCGCCAAGGAAGCCGGCATGGATTATTTCAGCACAACCCTGACCATCAGCCCCTTAAAAAATGCGGAAAAGCTGAATGAAATCGGGGAGGAGCTGGGAAAAGAGTACGGAGTCCCGTGGCTCCCCTGCGATTTTAAGAAGAAGAACGGCTATAAAAGGTCCATCGAATTATCCGCACAGTACGGGCTCTACCGCCAAAATTTTTGCGGATGTGTGTTTTCTAAGAATCAAAGGAAGGCTGACTCTTTACAGGCGGCCGGAAAAGAGATATAGTATGGAAGTAGTGTGTCCGTGGCTCCTTTTTTAAAAACTGGCACGGGAAGTGCTGTTTTGTTTCGCAAAAAGGAGACAAGGCGTTAGAAAATAAGTTTAAGTGAGGTTTGTAAGCATGAAGGTACTGGTAATTAACTGCGGCAGTTCTTCTCTGAAGTATCAGCTGATTGATTCGGAGAGCGAGAACGTTCTGGCAAAGGGTCTTTGCGAGAGAATTGGCATTGATGGTCGTCTGACCCACAAGCCGACGGGTAAGGACAAGGTTGAAATCGAGGCTCCCATGCCGGATCATACGGCTGCGGTCAGCCTGGTGCTGCAGCATCTGACGGATCCGGTCTGCGGCGTGATTTCTTCTTTAAGCGAAATCGGCGCTGTTGGCCATCGTGTCGTTCATGGCGGAGAAAAGTTTGCCGCTTCCACGCTTCTGACGGATGAGGTTCTGGAGCAGATCGAGAAATGCAATGAGCTTGCGCCTCTTCACAACCCGGCCAACCTGATCGGTATCGACGCCTGCAAGAAGCTGATGCCCGGCGTACCGCAGGTAGGCGTGTTCGATACGGCCTTCCATCAGACGATGCCGAAGAAGGCTTTCCTGTATGGCCTTCCGATCGAATACTATGAGAAGTACGCGGTTCGCCGTTATGGCTTCCACGGAACCAGCCACTCCTATGTCTCCAAGAGAGCAGCCGAGATCTTAGGCAAGAAGCCGGAAGATCTGAAGGTAATCGTTTGCCATCTTGGAAATGGCGCCAGCGTCTGCGCAGTGAAGAACGGAAAGTCCGTAGATACCTCCATGGGTCTTACCCCTCTGGAAGGTCTGATCATGGGAACCCGCAGCGGCGACCTGGATCCGGCTATCTTAGAGTTTGTCGCAGGCAAGACCGGCATGAGCCTGTCTGAAGTGCTGACCGTTCTGAACAAGAAGTCCGGCGTTCTGGGCATGTCCGGCGTATCCAGCGATTTCCGTGATCTGGATGCGGCTGTGAAGGAAGGCAACCAGAAGGCGAAGGACGCTCTGGATACCTATTACTATCGTGTAGCGAAGTACATCGGTGCCTATGTGGCTGCCATGAACGGCGTGGATGTCATCTGCTTTACCGCCGGTGCCGGAGAGAACGATGCACACCTTCGCAAGTCGATCTGCGAGTACTTAGGCTACCTGGGTGTTGAGATTGACGATGAGAAGAATGCCTGCCGCGGCGAAGAGCGCGTCATCACGACGGATGATTCCAAGGTGAAGGTGATGATCGTTCCCACGAACGAAGAGCTGGCCATCGCCCGCGATACGGTTGCATTGGTATAAAAAGCCTTACGGTTTCGCCACATCATGTGATATCGCCACTACGCACAGCTTCGTGATACGAACTCCCGCTGTGCTATCATACAATAGAGCCCACCAGGCCGAATCCAGTAAGATCCGGGCCCAGTGGGCTCTTACTTTATGCACAGGGCCGCCCAAAGGTTATTGCCACCTGTCGGTGGCGGGCGGCCCGCGCATACGAGTAGGGTGGATTGATATCCTCCCTACTCGATTTTAAGCAAAACGATGCGGTTGCTTTTCTGGGGATGTACAGAGTGACAGCCTATCCATTTATTTCAGATTCAAACGGTACCGCGCAAGCGCTTCTTTGAGACGGAAACCAGAGCTTTGATACAGGGCGAACGCCGGCGCATTGGATTCGGCTACCTGCACGAGGAGATAAAGACAACTATCCGGTACCTGGGAAAAAACCAGCTCCATCATCGAGTGGGAAAGCCCTCGGCCGCGGAATTCCGGAAGTAGCCCAAAGCTGAACAGGTAACAGTTTCGTTTTCCGGTCTGCAGAAAGAAAAGACCGGCATAAGTGTTGTCCAGCAGACAGACATACGGATGAATTTTCTCCTCCTCTAAGGCTGCGTTCACCATGTATGCCGACTCTTCTTCGGAATGCGAAAAAATCCGGCTGTACAGAGAAACTAAGAGCGCAGGATCCCGGGAACTTTGCAGAGTCAGAGGATTCTGTTCCGCGCCGGAGTGCGAGATCGGTTCTGCTTGCTCCATATCCCGGCTCATCAGATGTTCCCGATCGATGAAATCGCAGCCGGTGTGTTTGATATACCCCATGGTATCCGCGCTACCTTCATCGCACTGAAAATAGAGGGAGGAGAAGTGCTTCCCGGGGTACTGCAAATACAGTTCCTGTAAGAGCCTGGTAAACAGGCCTTTTTTTCTGTACGCCGGATGGGTAAAGGCGCTGATCTCCAGCGCATCGCCGTCTTCTTCGGCAGAAAGAAACGCCAGAACCTGTCCGCGCTCCAAAAGAAGCAGTGTCAGAACCTCCCCCGGCTCGGCGCCTTCCGAAAGCGGACGAATGGATACCGGATCGTATTCCTGACAAATGTTGTATAAATCATCAATTCCTTTCTGCTGCCTGCGGCTGGCAGAACGAGTGACCTGAATCTGCATGAAACCTCCCAAAAAAAGCGTACGGACCTTAAGATCTTTTTAGCCTGCTCCTAGTATATCGAAAGAAAAGAAAGCATACAAGAGGGTTGACAATTGTGTCAAAACCCATACAATAAATAGTAAAAATATCAAAAACCGGCACATATATAAAAGCTGGATTGTGAAATACACACATACGGCTCCTGGGCCGTATCGGAACAGTAACTATTACAAACGGGAGGGAAAGAGAATGGCAAAACATTATCTGATTATTGCGGATGATTTTACAGGCGCAAACGACACGGGCGTGCAGATGTGCCGCCGCGGCCTGTTAACCAGTGTTATTTTTGCGGGCAAGGCGATACCGGAGGAATCGGGTTCGGTCGTGATTGATACGGAAAGCCGCGGCATGACGCCGGAGGAGGCGGCGAAAGTTACGGCAGGCGCGGCAAAGAGCGTCGATTTTGCGTCCTACGATTATGTGATTAAAAAAGTTGATTCCACTCTTCGCGGGAATGTGGCGGAGGAGAGCAAGGCCGTGGATGACGCCTACGGAAGTGAGCTCGTCATCTTTGCACCGGCGCTTCCGGCGCTGGGACGCACAACCGAGGGCGGCATTCACAAGTTAAACGGCGTTCGCCTGACGGAAACCGAGATTGCGAAGGACCCCAGAAAGCCGGTCAGGGAAGACAATCTGCAGAAGATCCTGCAGAAGGTTTACCAGGAAGCGGTGACCTATGTAAGCCTGGATCAGGTACGGAAAAAAGAGTTTCCTTTCGACGCCGGGCGGGTGTTCGTGTTTGACGCCAAAACCGATGTCGATTTAAGAACCATTATTTCCGCGGCGAAGAAGACAGGAAAAAAAGTGCTCTGGATCGGCACGGCCGCGATCGCGGACAACATTATGGAGCTTGAAAACCCGACGCTTCCCGCGCTCGGAATCGTGGCCAGCGTCAGCGCGGTCACGAACCGGCAGCTCCACATGGCGGAGGAAAACACCACGCTGGTGCAGATCCCGGTGCATCACATTCTGGACGGCTCGGTCACGTTAAAGCCCTATGTGGACCAGGTGGTGGAAGCGCTTGGAAGGGGAGAGGATACTATCCTCTTAAGCAGCAGTTCCTACGACCGTGCGGAGATGGATAAATCGGCGGAGGCTGGCAAGAAGCTTGGCATGGAGATCTGGGAGGTCAGCGCGTTTGTCCAGAAGATGATGGGACAGGCCGCACTTGAGATTCTTTCCAGGGCCGATGTAAGCGGCGTGTTCGCGACAGGCGGAGATACAGCCATGGGCTTGATGTCGTATCTGGAGTCCGACGGCTCTACCATTCTTTCGGAAATCACGGTTGGTCTTCCCATGATGAAGCTGGTGGGAGGAAAGAAAGACGGCCTGAAGGTTGTCACGAAAGCCGGCGCCTTCGGAGAGGAGGATGCGATCCTGTTTGCCTTCCGAAAACTGAAGGAGAAAAATTTTGGATAACAGGTTTCCGGGGATCCGAAAAAAGGGATTTTGAAGCACAAGATTATGGGTAATTCAGCAAAATAATACTTGCATTTATCTAAATGTTTGGTTAAAATAGCCATGTGTGAAAAACATGCATTTCACAGAAACAATAGTATTAGAGATAAATGAATATAGTAAATGCTGTGGTTGTGAAACTCACTTGATCGACATGTTTTAGAAGAAGGAGGGATTGTTTATGAAAAGTTTTCAGCTGCCTTACGGAAAAGGCCATATAACCGCGAATATTCCGGATGAAAGATTCAAAGGATGCCTGGTATCCAAGATGACCGAGTATGTTCCCACGAAGGGACAGACCGAACTGGTCAAAGAAGCCTTAGAGCACCCGATCGGAACTCCTAAGCTGTCTGAGATGGCCATCGGCAAGAAGAAAGTTGTCATCATCTCCAGCGACCACACCCGTCCGGTTCCCAGCAAGATTATCATGCCGCTTCTTCTTGAGGAAGTGCGCAAGGGCAACCCTGACGCGGACATTACCATTCTGATTTCCACCGGTCTGCATCGTTCGACGACGAAGGAGGAGCTGGTCGGAAAGTTCGGCGAAGAGATCGTCAAGAACGAGAAGATCGTGATCCACGACTGCGACGATAAGGATAATCTGGTAGACCTTGGAAAGCTTCCGTCCGGCGGTGAGCTGATCATCAACAAGCTGGCCTATGAAGCAGACCTTCTGGTTGGAGAAGGCTTCATTGAGCCTCATTTCTTCGCTGGTTTCTCCGGCGGCAGAAAGAGCATCCTTCCGGGTATCGCCAGCCGCGTGACTGTTTGCTACAATCACAACGCGGAATTTATCGACAGCCCGTTTGCGCGTACCGGCGTGATCGACGGCAACCCGATCCACGAGGATATGCTGTACGCCGCCAGAGCCGCACACCTTGCCTTTATCTGCAACGTCGTCGTAAGCGCTGCGCATGAGGTTCTGTTTGCGGTAGCAGGCGACTGCGACCGCGCGCACATTGCCGGACGCAACTTCCTGCTGCAGTACTGCCAGGTGGACAAGATCCCGGCTGACATTGTTATTTCCACGAACGGCGGTTACCCGCTGGATCAGAATATCTATCAGGCCGTAAAGGGCATGACGGCGGCGGAAGCTACCGTGAATGAAGGCGGCGTGATCATTATGGTGGCATCCTCCACGGATGGCCATGGCGCGCCTCGTTTCTACCAGACCTTCAAGGAAGAGCCGGATAACGAGAAGCTGATGGCGCAGTTCCGGGCAACCCCGAAGGAAGAGACCATTCCGGATCAGTGGCAGTCGCAGATTTTTGTCCGTCTGATGGAAAGAGCCACCGTCATCTATATCTCCGAGGCGGATGATCAGATGGTGCGCGACCTGCACATGACTCCCGCGCATTCCATCGAGGAAGCCATCGCGAAGGCGGATGAGATACTGGCAGCAAAGGGCATCAAGGATGCGGGCATCACCGTCATTCCGGATGGTGTTTCCGTGATCGTTCTGTAGGACTGAAAGGAAAAAACATGAAGAAAATCGTATGCATCCCTGATTCCTTCAAGGGAACCTTAAGCTCTCAAAAGATCTGCGATATCCTGGAGGATAAGGCGAAAAAGCACTTCCCGGAGGTGGAAGTCGTGTCCATCCCCGTCGCGGACGGCGGTGAGGGAAGCGTAGATGCGTTTCTGACCGCGCTTGGCGGCGACAGAATTACGGTTACGGTGAAGAACCCGTATTTTGAGGACATGACCTCTTTCTACGGCCTGATCGACAACGGCCAGACAGCCGTGATCGAAATGGCGGCGGCGGCCGGTCTTCCTCTTGTGGAGGATCGCAAGGATCCCAGCAAGACAACCACGTATGGGGTTGGTCAGCTGATCCTGGACGCGGCGAAGAGAGGCGTAAAGAAGATCATCGTTGGCTTAGGCGGCAGCTCCACGAACGACGGCGGCTGCGGTGCGGCCGCGGCGGTGGGCGTGCGCTTCTTAGATCAGGTTGGCTGTGAATTCGTCCCCACGGGCGGAACGTTAAAGGATATCGATGCCATCGATTTCTCCGGCAGAAGTAAGCTTCTGGAAGGAATCGAGTTTGTCACCATGTGCGACATTGACAACCCCATGTACGGAAAGACCGGCGCTTCCTACATCTTCGGGCCGCAGAAGGGCGCGAACAAGGAAATGGTGGAGTTCCTGGATCAGGGAATGATCAATCTGTGCGAGGTGATCAAGAAGGACAAGGGCATGGACTTAAGCGAAGTGCCCGGCGGCGGCGCGGCCGGCGCGATGGGAGCGGGCATGATTGCCTTCTTTGACTCCCGCCTTCAGATGGGAATTGAGACGGTCCTTGATACCGTCGGATTTGATAAGATCATCTCCGATGCGGACATGATCTTTACGGGCGAAGGGAAGTTAGATTCCCAGAGCCTTCGAGGCAAGGTCGTAATCGGCGTGGCAAAACGCGCACAGAAGCAGTCAGTCCCTGTGACTGTGATCGTTGGCGGCGCAGCCGATGCGGATATCGATGAGGCGTATGATATGGGGATTTCCTCCGTGTTTACCATCAACCGCCTGCCGGAAGATTTTTCGGTCAGCCGTTACAACAGCGAGGCGAACTTAGGGTACACGGTGGACAATATTTTCCGTCTCATCAAAAGTGCCGCGCGCGCATAATAAAACGCGGACGGCAAAGGAGCATCAGCTTCCATAAGAAGAGGGTTGGTGCTCCCCCCATTTTTCGCGGGAGATTAGGAGAGAAGACGAAGCCCGCGAAACTATTTACATGTAAGGAGGATGTATTATGCCAATTCTGAAAACTGTGAAAAAGATTCCCGGCGGCCTGATGGTTGTCCCGTTGCTGCTTGGTGCTGTCATCAACACGTTCTGGGGAAACATTCTGTGGAACGGTGCAGATAGCTTGTTTAACGGCACGTTCACCCAGCATCTGTGGAAGAGCGGCGCTATGCCGATCCTGGCTGTATTCCTGTTCTGTAACGGTGCAACGATCAACTTCAAGAAAGCCGGTGTGCCCCTTGCCAAAGGTGTCATCCTGACAGTTGTGAAGGTTGGCGTTGGTATCATCGTCGGCGTTCTGATCAGTGTCATTACTGGCGGCAACGGTCTTCTTGGCCTGACCCCTCTGGCTATCGTGGCAGCCATCGCCAACTCCAACGGCGGTCTGTACGCATCCTTAGCCGGTGAGTACGGCGACAACACCGACGTCGGTGCTGTTTCCATCCTGTCAATCAACGATGGTCCGTTCTTCACGATGGTAGCCCTTGGTGCCAGCGGTATCGCCAACATCCCGATCAACGCGCTGATTGGCTGCGTCATCCCGATCGTCATCGGCTGCATCCTTGGAAACCTGGATGAGGACATCCGCAATTTCTGCGAGCCCGGTGCTTCCATGATGATCCCCTTCTTCTCGTTCCCTCTGGGCGCGGGACTTGACCTGAGAAACCTGATCGTCGGCGGAGCCCCTGGCATCCTTCTTGGTGTTGTCTGCTGCCTGCTGACCGGTTTTGTCGGTTACTATGTATACAAGGCTCTGCAGCCCGTCAAGGGCCTGGGCATTGCTCACCCGGAAGTTGGCGCCGCCATCGGTACCACCGCCGGCAACGCAGCTGCTACTCCTGTAGCCGTTGCAGCAGTTGATGCTTCCTTAAAGGGTATCGCGGATGCGGCTACCGCACAGGTTACCTGCGCCGTTATCGTTACCGCTATCCTTTGCCCGATCCTGGTTACCTGGCTGCACAACCGTGAGGCGAAGAAAGCCGCTTAAGGACGGAGCTAAAAGGGAATTCCTTCCTGCCTTTTGAAAAAAGATAGTTTCCGCTGTCTGGACTGAAACAGCGGGAGAACATAGAGAGCCCAAGAAGGCTG
>JAFVBO010000113.1 GCA_017479935.1 Lachnospiraceae bacterium | reverse complement strand
TTTTTGGCCCCCGCCCCCACGACTTCTTTCTTCCGTTCTCGCTCGCTTTACTTACTCTATCAGCCCTTCCTCTTTCATATACGCCTGCAGCTCCTTCGTAATCACGGCCGTGTTCTCCGCGTCCGTTCCATCCGCCAGATGCCAGTCCGTATCAAAGAAGTAACGCCCCTGATAAAATGCGTCCTGAATGTCCTCGATCACACGCGCGTTTTGGATCCCGCCCCGCAGCGTCTCGTCAAACAAAGCGGCGTTTCCTTCGTAATCCCCCTTCACAAACAGCGCGTCTTCATTCACAGCCGCATAGGCGACCGCCACGCACACGCCTTTGTCCCGGAACGTTCTGTACGCCTGATCCATGCGGCGCAGGGCATCCGCCGTCAAAAGCTCGGGCCGGATATCGCCCTCCCCGGTGATCTCCTGGTTAAAGCCATAGACCTTTTTCCTGCCCCGGTAATCCCCGTAGGCGTTCATGTAGGGGCGATTGTCGGAATATTTTGAAACCCTCTTGTCCTGTCTTTCCCGGTTGAAGCGAGAGAAGGAATCAAAAAAGCCTTCGCTTTCGTTCAGATCCATCAGAGATATTAACCCATAGTTTAATTCCAGGCAGCGCATGAAACGGTCATCATACGCCCCGTCACCTCTCGGGACACGGAAGCCGTCCGGGCTTCCTTGCATCTCATCTTCGTTCACCGCAAAGCGGGTCTCGCTAAACAGCTGCGGCGCGCTGGACATCTCCGGGATGTGCACCAGCACATCTCCTTCGTGCAGGTATTCCCGGATGACGCTCAGCTGCGGCTGCACGGGAAACCATCCGTTTAAGCCCATGTTGATGACAGTGTAGGCGTCCAACGCCTGTTCTTCCGCGTCGTCTAAAAGATTTTCCGTGTTCGCAGGCGCCTCTGAATTTCTCTCATCCCCATCGGCGTTATCCTGAAGATACTCCTGCATCTTCCCGGCCAGAACCGAATAAAAGGTCCCCGACCCTCCAAAAACGACAATCTTTTTCTTATGCTCATCGCGGATCAGAAGGTCCACCTTGTCGGCGTAGCAGGAAAGCGGTGTAAAGGCGGCATAGCGCGGCGGTCCTGCGGCGTTTAAGAACACGCGCGGAAGCGCTGTTCCGCTAAATGCCGCGTCCGGAAAGTGTAAAACCCGGTCAAAGAAGTATAATTCCTCGATCACGCATCCGGAAAACGCCCGTTCTTCCACGGTTTCCAGCTCCAGCGGCAGGGACAGCCGCCGGATGTGCTTGCTCACAAAAGCCCTGGCCGCGATTTTTTTCACCGGCCTGCCGTCTAACACGGCGGGCACGGTCACGTCCTGTTCCTCTCCCAAATAGGACACGATCGTGATCCCATCCCCTTCCTCCTTCCAATAGAACAGGTCTTCCCTGCTCCACTCGGACCAGACGGCATACAGGGTGGTTTCATCCCCGCTGCTCACAAACGCATGACACCTGGATGCCGCGCCATCGTTTTCGCCACTGACCTTGGCGTCTTCTGGCTCTGCCATAAGCCGCGTGACAGCCGCCCGGCTTCCCAGCCCGACATACACGCCCTGGCCATCCGACTGCGTATTCCAGCCCATAAGCGTGCATCGATCCTTCACCATTTTATCTGTCCCGATCTCCGTGTTCGGATACAGGTGGCCATTTAAACTGTAGCAGACGCGATACGGAGAATCCCCTTCCAGGTAGGTCCCGCCGTTTGCGTCATACAAAAAGATCCGCACATTTTCATCCAGCTGGCAATTGACCCGGACTCTGACAGGATACTGCACGGAGGGCAGGATCAAAATTCTGCTGCCCGCCGGCCCCCTGACCACCTTTCCGCCTTCGTAGTCCGTACCTGTAATCACGTAGCCCTCTTTGGGATAGAGGACAAAACGCGCCCCGCTCCCAGGGCTCACCTTCGTCTGATACTCATACCCCTCCGCCAGGCGATATTTATCCGATTCGATTAACGTCAGACTATACCGATCCTGCTCCGCGGGCCCTCTCCTATCTCGGGCCTGATTGTAAACAGTCCCCTGGCTCTCTGACTCACTCCCGGCTTCCATGCGTTTCCGGCTCTCGCCTCCCGGTTTTGCGCCGCAGCCAGCCAGGCAGCAAAGGCTCACGAACAGAAATATCGCGATTATAAACTCACAAATCTCGATCCTTCTCATTGCGCTCATGCTTATTTCCCAATACCATCCCCATTATTACGATGCTGCACAAACCCAAGCACGCTGTGCATCATTTATTCATTTCGATATTGTAACACGAAAAGCACTTATTTTGAAGAATTTTGTATGAATTTTTACCAATTGCTATCCTTGTGTCGTTTTCTCACACGCCTTGTTTGTTTCAATCCACGCCGGTATCTTTAACGGAGTGCGACATTCGTGTCATCATCTCGCTACTGCAATGCCACATTCTGTTCTCAGGCGTGGCTTGCCCTCTTGTCAGTGGGGGATACCGTTTCGCTCCGCCCGCCACTGCCGCTTATGTTGTTGTGAAGTGTGCTGCACCGAAATTCCTCTCGCCACCTAATCGTT
>JAFVBO010000112.1 GCA_017479935.1 Lachnospiraceae bacterium | reverse complement strand
GTGCAGAAACTGCATGTTTTATCAGCCTGATTTTCGGTATCGGAAATGTCTTTACTCCGTCTGTCCTCTGGGAAAAAACAGCAAAGCTGTCTTTCGCGGCAACCCCCTATCTGAGGAAAGGATCATTCCGAAGAAAAAGTCGGCATCTGATCCCCAAAGAGCTTTCATGAAGGAAAAAGACATCCCGGAAAAGAAGGATGGCATGGAAAAGGAAGGGGAAGGCCTCCTTTTTTACGGGAACGTCATCCTGCCATTTGTTGACCACTTCCCGCAGGACACCGAGTTATACCGTATCATGTCAACGAGACCTTCGGAGAGGCAGGAGGAAGGAGGTTAAAAAAAGGCGGAGGGAAGGAAAAACGTAATCAGAAAGCGCCTTCTGAAAAAAAGACGGTCAGGGAGCTATGCCAGGAAGCTCTTTTCGAGGATGAAATCTGCAGATGTTACCGGGTGGGAGAAGATACCCCCTCCGGTGACAGGAGAGGAACAGGAGGATATTGCGGAAGATATCATCAATATGAAAAGCCATGATCTGCGCTATCACATTGATCAGTACAAGAAGGAAAACCATCTGGAGGAACATGAACAGTTTTTCCGGGAAGTGGAATCCGCCGTCAATGTATACGACAACCTGGTTCCTACCGGAAACACGGCGTTAGACGCACTGTTAAGCGAAAAGCTGCTTTATGCCGGGGCAAAGGGGGTAGACGTCAGCTACATGATCAACGCTGAGGCTTTGAGATGGATGAATCCGTCCGACGTGTATTCTCTGTTTGGAAACGCTCTGGACAACGCCTTGGAAGCCGAGTTGAAGGAGGAGTCCCCCAATCGTTCCATCTCGCTTTCGGTGAAAAACGTTCTTGGCTGTACGCATATTGTAGTGGAAAACTACTGTTCCGTTCAGCCGGAAATGGCAAACGGGCTTCCGATTTCCACCAAGGGGGGCTCTAACCATGGAATCGGGACCCGTTCCATCCGTCACATTGTGGAAAAGTATGATGGCAGTATGGAAATCGGAACGTCCAACAACCTGTATACGCTTACCATTCTTTTTCCGTCCGTCTCTGGGTCCGAACGGGAAGCCTAAGGTAGCGGGGTGGTGCCCAGTAGAAACGGCTCACGGATTCGCTTATCGTGTCTGCATCGGGGAGTAAGGAAACGCGGTCAGAGCCAGGGTTTTGGCTGCCTGCACGAAGGCATGCAGAGCCTGATTCTTCTTTCCGGGCTGATCGCGAAGCTGATAAAAGCCAAAGGCAGAGTGCGGCGACTCCTTCCAAGGAACAATGACCAGACCGGCCTCGGGCAGGGCCAGATGTTCCGGCACGAGAGCAAACGCGGAGGTGACATGTAAAAGAGCATAGGCCTCCCGTACATTGCGGCAGGAAAGATTGTCCAGATCATCATTGACTGGTACAAGGCTTCTGCCCCGGGAAGGATAGATCGCGGTCAGATAAGCGGGCAACGTAATGATCTGGCGGAACGGCCAGAGCTGAGAAGAAGAGAGGGCATCCTGGCCTTTCAAAAGAGCCAGCGGATGGTCTTCTGGAAAAATACAGACAAAGGAATCCTCGTGCAAACGGGTAAATGATACCTGCTCATCGGAAAAATGCTCATCCTTCATGCCCAGAACCAGATCCAGCTGATTGTGGAGGAGAAGATGAAGGTTGGCGTCTGTCTGGTTTTGCACCAGTTCCGGCATCAGATCCGGTTTGGTCTGGATAACCTGCCGAAGCAGGAGACCTATCTGCGGAAGCAGTTGGGGGTCCAGATATCCAATCCGAAGGACAGGCCGGCTTATATGCTTGTATTTATGGATGATTTGCAAAGACTGGTAATAGGAATGGAGCATGGTGGAGGCTTCTTTTAGAAATTCGCTTCCGGCCATCGTTAAGGAAACCGACCGTGTGTTTCGCTGAAACAGGCTGGTTCCCAGCTCGTTTTCCAGAGACTGGATCAGCTTGGAAACGGCGGGCTGGGTAAGGTTAAGGGCATCTGCGGTTTTTCGGAAGTTCAGCGTACGGGCCAGAGAGGCGAAGCATTCCAACTGGGTCGTGTTCATAAGCGTTTTCCTTTCTGTCTGACAGGCGGGCCGTCCTTCCTGTGGCTTGACCACAGGCGGGACGGCCCGCCTGTGTCCTGATCACAGGACAGGGTGTCGCTTGGCAGGTATTCATTACGATTGCCTATTAATGATAACATGTTGTTGTTTCACAGAAAAGTCCTTTTATGGTACATTTTTAATGATAGCTTTGTGTGTTACAATCCACTGACAGCAGTAACCCCTGTTTTTTTGCTGCTCATGGAGCAGTAACGGGCAAATATTGTGTCAAAGAAGAGAAAGGAGAAACGTCATGAGAAGAATGGAAAAGAGCCTGATGGCTTTCGCAGCGGCTGCGTCCCTGCTTCTTACATCAGCCGTACTGCCGGTTATGGCGGAAGAAGCGACCAAGGAGCCGGATGCGGAGATTGCTGTGGAAGCGGTTCAGGAAGAAGACGATTTCTGGGCCTATGCCGGCATCACGCTGGACAGCGAAGCTCTTGGAATCGGAAGCGTGTATTACACAGAGGCCTACTATGAAGCCGCAAAAGAGGGGGGCTATCTCAATCCTCTTACCGTTGCGCCGTACACGGAAGAGGAACTGAAGACGATTTGCGAGGGAGAAGGAGAAGGATATATTCCGGCTCCGGAAGATGCGTTCATCGGGATCTCCGCTTTTGGCAGCGACACCGTTTTCTGGTATGACGCGGAGCGGGCAGCCGCGATTTTCTCGCACGCGGATCCGCTGGTGCTTGACGGAGAAACCGGAAGTCTGACCGGCGCCGTGGCGTCTCCGATTACCGAGGCGGAGGCGAAGGATCGCAAGGTTTATTTTGCTCTTCCTCTTAAGAGCGAGCTTTTGGGCATCGAAACCGTCTGTTATCTGGACAGCTACTTTGGCGAGAAGGACGAGCGGATCAGCCCGGTCACGCTGGCGCCTTACACCAAGGACGAGATCGCGGACCTGGCCAAGGCAGCCACAGAGGCCAAAGCTCCGGAAGCAGCGCTCATTGGGATCCTGCCGTTTGGCGGTGAGGAAGCTTTCTGGTACGACGCGGAAAACGCAAACGCAATTGTGTCACATGCCGACGCCCTGATGCTGGATAAGGAAACCGGCGTGCTGACAGGCGAGATCGCCTCCCCGGCGTTAAAGAACTGGGCATATGGCGCGATCACCGTGGGAAGCGAGGACCTGAACATCGGAACCGTGTACTACAGCGAAGCGTACTTTGGCCTGGAAGGGATCCTCAATCCGATTACCTTAAAGGCGTATACCGAAGAGGAGCTGGAAACGATCAAAAAGGGTGCCGTTGTGGGGGCCGAAAAATACCTTGCCGGTTTACCGGAAGAAGCGGTATTAGCCATCGCGACCTATGACGAGAAAACGATTTTCTTCTATGACGCAGAAAGCTGCGCGACCATCGTATCTCATTCGGATCCGCTGGTGCTTGACGGAGAAACCGGAAGTCTGACCGGCGCCGTGGCGTCTCCGATTACCGAGGCGGAAGCGAAAGATCGCAAGGTTTATTTTGCTCTTCCTCTTAAGAGCGAACCTTTGGGTATCGACACCGTCTGCTACCTGGACAGCTATTTTGGCGAGAAGGACGAGCGGATCAGCCCGGTCACGCTGGCGCCTTACGCCAAGGACGAGATCGCGGACCTGGCCAAGGCAGCCACAGAGGCAAAAGCTCCGGAAGCAGCGGTCATCGGGATCCTGCCGTTTGGCGGCGAGGAAGCTTTCTGGTACGACGCGGAAAACGCGAACGCGATTGTGTCACATGCCGACGCCCTGATGCTGGATAAGGAAACTGGCGTGCTGACAGGACAGATCGCCTCCCCGGCGTTAAAGAACTGGGCGTATGGCGCGATCACGGTGGGAAGCGAGGACCTGAACATCGGAACCGTGTACTACAGCGAAGCGTATTTTGGTCTGGAAGGGATCGTGAACCCTCTTACCACGGAGGCGTATACCGCGGAGGAAATCGAAGCCATCAAAAAGGGCGCCGTCTTAGGAGACGAAAAGTATCTGTCCGATCTGGCGGAGGGAGCGGTTCTGGCCATTACGGCTTTTGATGAAAAAACGATTTTCTTCTATGACGCAGAAGGCTGTGCGGCTATCGTATCCCATGCGGATCCGCTGGTGCTTGATGGTGAAACGGGAATCCTTATGACGACGGAGGGCAAAGAAGCAGCCAAGGCTATGATGCCCGAAGACGCAGCGGAGAAAGAGGCATCCGCCGGGGAAGAAGAAACATCCGCCACGGAAGCAGAAACGAAGGCACCATAAAAGACCTGTTTCAAAAACCCCATGCAGCGCAGGCGCGCTGCACCACCACGGATGAAAGCGGAGTATAGTGCAACGGCCCGGATGCTTTCATCCATAACAGGAAGGAGAAAAAATGCTGAATATCAACATGGATGATGTGGTAAGAGTTCTGCAAAGCATGCAGACACAGCTGATTGCCATTGGCGTATGCCTGGCCCTTGCCATTATCATCACGATTGTCGCCGGAAAACTGAAAAAAAAATCGTCCAGACATCTGCTTCGCGGGGAAGCCTGGATTGCGTTCTTTGCCGCTCTGATCGTTCTGGTTAATCAGATCCTGACGGGCCCCATGAGCACCATGCTTGACCTTGTCAGCGTGACGTCTTATTTAAGCGAAGAAACAACGGCGGAAGCCACTGACCTGGTCAGCGCCATCACGGAAGAAGGCGTTGTGCTGGCTGAAAACGACGGACTGCTCCCGCTTGCAAGCGGCAGTAAACTGAACGTGTTTGGCTGGGCATCCACCAATCCTTGCTATGGCGGCACCGGATCCGGCGCATTGAATACGGCATATCCCACGGTGGATATCCTGCAGGGTTTAAACGAAGCAGGCATTGAAACCAATACGGAGCTGAGCCAGTTTTATGTGAATTATAAAGCAGACCGTCCGGGCGTCATGATGTGGACGCAGGACTGGACCATTCCGGAGCCGGCCGCATCCGCCTATACGGATACGCTGATGAGCAATGCCAAGGCATTTTCCGATACGGCCATGATCGTAATCACCCGTGTCGGCGGCGAAGGAGCGGACCTTCCGACCGATATGACGGCTGTTGTGAACGGTACATGGGCATCCGATGCGCAGGGCGCCGGCTACTACGCGGGCAGCTATGACGAATCCCTGAACGAAGGGGCTGACTGGGATGAGGGTGACCATTTCCTGCAGCTGACCAATCAGGAAGAGAGTATGATCAAGCTGGTCTGCGAAAACTTTGAGAAGGTCGTCCTGGTTTATAACGGTGCCAACGCGTTTGAACTTGGCTTTGTCAAGGATTATCCTCAGATCAAGAGCGTTGTTCTCTGCCCGGGCACCGGTCAGTCCGGTTTCCGCGGATTTGGCCGCGTCATCTCCGGCGCTGTCAATCCTTCCGGCCGTACGGTGGATACCTATGTGACCAGCATGAAGAACGCTCCCTGGTGGAACAACTTCGGAAGTTATAAGTATACCAACATGGATGAGTTTAAGACGACTCCGACCATGTTTGACCCGGCCGGCGCCACTCCGACCTTTGTAAACTATGTGGAAGGCATTTATGTCGGATACAAGTTCTATGAAACGGCTGCCGCGGAAGGCCTGATCAACTATGAGGAAGAAGTGGTCTATCCGTTTGGATACGGTCTTTCTTATACGACGTTCGAGCAGTCCATGAGCGACGTTTCCTTAAAGGACGGCAAGCTGATCTTTGACGTAACCGTGAAGAATACCGGCGCTGTGGCCGGCAAGGACGTCGTGGAAGTGTATGTGAACCCGCCTTACACCAACGGCGGCATCGAAAAGGCAAGCGCTAATCTGGTTGATTTCGCAAAGACAGCGGAACTGGCTGCCGGCGCATCCGAGACCATTTCGTTTACTATCCCGTTAGAGAATCTGGCTGCCTATGACGATCTGGGCAAGGGATCTTATGTGCTGGAAGCCGGCGATTACATTCTTTCCATCAACAGCGACTCTCATACCGTTTTAGATTCCCGCACCTATAAGCAGGCGGAGGAAATCGTCTACGGAGAGGACAATAAGAGAGAGAGCGATGAAATCGCGGCAGTCAATCAGTTTGATTTCGCCCGCGGCGACGCGACCTATCTGTCCCGTAAGGATGGATTTGCCAACTACGCGCAGGCGACGGCTGCTCCGGCCAGCTACGAGATGCCGGCAGAATCCAAGGCTACCTTCTACAATGTGTCCAACTATCTGACGGCGGAAGCGACGGCCATGGATGAAAACCCGAACGCGGAAGCGGTGAAGACGGGCGTGGCAACCAGTCTGAAGCTGAAAGATCTGCGCGGTCTTGCCGCCGATAATCCGAAGTGGGACGAGCTGCTGGATTCGATGAGCCTGGCGGACTTTAACGCGTTAATCTCTCTGGGCGGCTATCAGACGGCCGCGCTGGAATCCATCGAAAAGGTCAGAACCAATGACAATGATGGCCCGGCTTCCATCAACAATAACTTTACCGGCGTTGGTTCCGTCGGCTTCCTGGCCGCTACCTTGATTGCCGCGACCTGGTCCAAGCAGCTGGCGTATAGCTTTGGCGACAGCATCGGCAAGATGGGCAACGAAATGAATACCTCCGGTTGGTACGGACCAGCGATGAACATTCATCGTACTGCTTTCGCAGGCCGTAACTTTGAGTACTATTCGGAAGATGGCGTGCTGTCCGGCTTTATGGCTGCCAATGCTATTGCCGGTTCTCAGAGCCATGGCGTGTATGCGTACATGAAGCACTTTGCCTTAAATGACCAAGAAGGCAACCGTACGGCTATGCTGTGCACCTGGTCGACCGAGCAAGCAATCCGCGAAATCTACTTAAAGCCATTTGAGATGTCTGTCAAGGAAGCTAACTGTCTGGCTGTGATGTCTTCCTTCAACTATGTCGGAAACCGCTGGGCCAGTGGCTGCGCGGAGCTTTGCGAGACCGTGCTTCGCGATGAGTGGGGCTTTGAAGGCTTTGTAGAGACTGACTATTTTGGCGTATATGGATATCAGAGCGCGGATCAGGCCATCCGTAACGGCACGGATCTCATGCTGGTCAACTACCCGACGGAAACCAATGACGTGCGCTTCACGACGACCAATGGAGCTCAGCAGGCTATGAGAAAGGCGGCCCGCCGCATCCTTTACGTCGTTGTGAACTCCCGTGCGTATGAAGAGGCCAATTACGAGAAGGCGGTCGGCACGCCGGCCTGGAAGACGATGCTGTCTACGGGCACCATTATTGCAGCAGCGCTTCTGGCAATCTGGCAGATCCTGCTTCTCGTAAACACCTTTAAAAAGAAAAAAGAGGAACAGTAATTTCATGATGCCAAGGTCAAAAGACCTTTGACGCTGGCATCATTTCATAAGTACAGAACCGTCCGTGTGACGGATGATTCTGTACCCAAAAGAAAGGGACATGCCTGAACATTCGGGTATGTCCTTTCCGATTTCGGAGATAAAAAAACGGATCTTCATTTTGCTAAAATCGATACCGATTTGCTAATGAAAATCCGTCTTGAGACATGTTCCCAGCGGGAATCGAACCCACATCTAGTGCTTAGGAGCATGATTTGTGTTAGGTTGACCATATACCTAATGTGTTCGATTGAGTTTCAAAAAGTCTTATTTTACAATGGTTTCCAGTCGTTTTCCGTCTAATACAGTTCCCCTGAGTTCGGCTGAGATCTGGAGTTTTGATTAGCGGCAAAATTAGCTGAAAGCTAATTTTGTGAATCGATAAATGCTTTCCGTTATCACCTAACACCTTTTTTAGATTATAGTGGTACAGCAAATTTGGTTTTCCGTCATCAGCTAATGCCTGTTAGATTTTAGTTGGTAACGGAAATGTTGTTTTTTCGGCTCATTCGAACGCTTTAGCCCAATTTAAAATGTGAAATGGGATTCGGTGAATCACCCACCTATAGGGCCCCTCCTAACACAAATTTCCTGGAAGACAGTTCCATACTTTTTACATACGCCACCGATGAAAGAAGTCTTTTCATCGGTGGCGTTTTGTCGTTTCCGGGCCTTCCCCGGGACGAAATCACATTTCACGAGGAGGAAGTCCATGAAGAAAAAGAAAACTATTGTAATCGATGGGCTGCGCTACTATAAGGACCGCCCTGATAGCTGCCGGAAATGCTTTTTCTGGAAGAACAGGAAAGTCGGATGCACTCTCGGGAAGGAGAACTGCTACTACCTGGCGGAGTCCCCTAAGAAGAAAAGTGCCTGTGAGGGGTGCTGCTATGGTCCCTGCGCCAGCTTCTGCATGAAGAGAATTCTTGGACAGGAGGTACCGGCTTATGCCTGATACAAAAGCGAAACTGAACCGCTGCAAAAAGCTTCTCTTAAAGCCTAAAGACACTGATCGGACCAAGGTGGCCCCGAAGTGCAGAAACTGCATGTTTTATCAGCCTGATTTTCGGTATCGGAAATGCCTTTACTCTGTCTGCCCTCTGGGAAAAAACAGCAAAGCTGTCTTTCGCGGCAACCCCCTATCTGAGGAAAGGATCATTCCGAAGAAAAAGTCGGCATCTGATCCCCAAAGAGCTTTCATGAAGGAAAAAGACATCCTGGAAAAGAAGGATAGCATGGAAAAGGAGAGAGGAAATGTTTGATTATATCTACGGTGATGAAAGCGAGCAGTATGCTTTTTACCGTATTCCGAAGCTCCTGTTTACAGCCGATGTTTTTACAACGTTGACTCCGGAGGCAAAGATCCTGTATGGTATCCTGCTGGACCGGGTAACGATATCCTTGAAAAACGGCTGGATTGATGCAGCGCACAGGGTATTCATTATCTTTACACTGGAGGAGATCATGGAATACCTGAACTGCGGGAATAAAAAGGCTGTGAAGCTTTTAAACGAGCTGGAGACGAAGGCGGGCTTGATTGAGAGAAAGCGTCAGGGATTAGGTCGGCCCAGTCTGATTTATGTCAAGAACTTTGTCAGAACGCTGGGTAAGGAAAATCAGTCTGTAAACAGATTTGTGGATAACTCTGTGGATAACATGGGGATATCTTCCGAAGGAACGCGCACGCACCGCGGGAGCAAGCTCCTCGCGCACCGCGCACGAGATGGACATTTCTTGAAGTGTCAAAAAGACACTTCTGGAGATGTCAAAAAGACACTTCCTGAAGTGTCAAAAGGACACGGAAATAAGACTGATATGAGTAAGACTGACAATCTTATCTATCAGAAAGATGCGATGGATACGATGGCAAAGCAGGAGGACCTGCAAAATCCGTATGGATGGTACCGCGGGTATTTCCGGGAAGCTCTGGATTATAAAGATCTCCTGCAATGCTACCCGTATGACCGGGAGATGCTGGAAGGGATCCTTGATCTTTTGGTTGATACGTGTGCCTCGAACAAGGAGGCTATTCGGATCAGTGGCAGTGAGATACCGGCCGAAGTTGTCCGAAGCCGTCTTATGAAGCTGAATTACGGGCATGTCCAGTATGTAATGGACTGCTTAAGAGAGAACACGACGCAGATCCGGAATATCCGTCAGTACCTGCTATCAGCACTTTATAACGCTCCCAGCACGCTGAGTTCTTACTATCAGGCAAAAGTCCGATATGATTCGTTTGGCTCTCCCTGAGAGCAGGAAAGAAGGTGATGTGAATTGAGCAACGCAGTTATAACAGCTGTAACAAACCAGAAGGGAGGCACTGGAAAAACAACAACTTGTGAGAATCTTGGAATCGGGCTTGCGAGAGAAGGAAAGAAGGTACTACTCATAGACGCAGATCCTCAAGGGAGTCTGACTGTGGCGCTTGGCTTTCCAAATCCGGATCTGATTTCTGTCACGCTGTCGGACCTGATGATGAGGGTGATGCAGGATGAGCCTGCCTTTCCGGGGGAAGGGGTCCTGCATCATCCGGAAGGCGTGGATCTGATACCGGCGAATATCATGCTGGCGGGTACAGAAGCAGCCTTGGTGAATGCCAAGAGTCGGGAAACTGTTTTGAAACAGGTCCTGGAGGGAGAGAAAAAGAATTATGACCACATCCTTCTGGACTGCATGCCGTCCCTGGGGATGCTGACCATCAATGCGTTGGCTGCCGCTGATCAGGTGATCATTCCGGTTCAGGCTAACTACCTGTCCGCCAAAGGCCTTGAGCAGCTGCTGAACACGATCAGCAAGGTTCATCAGCAGATCAACCCGAAGTTGAAGATTGAGGGGATATTTCTCACCATGGTGGACGGGCAGACCAACAACGCGAAGGAGATCTCTCGGCTTATCCGGGATACCTATGGAGGGAAGATCCGGGTGTATGACACAGAAATCCCGCGCTCTGTACGGGCGGCTGAAATCAGTGCGGAGGGAAAAAGCATATTTCTTTATGATCCGAAGGGAAAGGTGGCGGAGGGTTATCGGGAGCTGACGAAGGAGGTGATGAAGAATGTTCAAAAAGCGCGCAAACATCAGCTTGACCAGTTACGATGACCTGTTTGAGACGGAGAAAAGCAGAGAGGAGAGTCAACTGGAAAAAGTACGGATGATTGCGCTGTCTGAGCTTGTGCCTTTTCAGAACCACCCGTTCAAGGTGGTGGATGATGAGGCTATGTTACGGACAACGGAGAGCATTGCGCAGTTTGGTGTTCTGACGCCGCTGATTGCCAGACCTTTGGAAGAAGGGAGGTATGAGATTATTTCCGGACACAGAAGAGCACATGCGGCTGAAGCGGCGGGCCTTGAGACGGTACCGGTGATTGTAAGGGAGATGGATGATGATGCCGCGACCGTGCTGATGGTTGATAGTAACCTGCAGAGAGAAAATATTCTCCCGAGTGAGCGGGCGTTTGCGTATAAGATGAAGCTGGAAGCCTTGAAACATCAGGGAGAAAGACGGGATTTGCAGGAGGAGGGAACTTCGTCCCAAGTTGGGACGAAGTTAAGGTCGGACGAATTACTAGCAGAACAGTCTGGTGAGAGTCGAAATCAGATTCAGCGGTTTATTCGTCTTACGAACCTGATCCCGGAACTGCTGGATCTTGTCGACCAGAAAAAAATTTCCTTCAACCCAGCTGTAGAACTCTCCTATATGACAGCTGAGGAGCAAAAAGAGCTTTTGGATGCCATGGATTACACGCAGGCCTCGCCGTCACTTTCGCAGGCACAGCGGATGAAGAGACTTAGCCAGGAAGGTGGGTGCTCTTTGGGAGCCATGCAGGATATACTGGGTGAGGTCAAAAAAGGAGATCTGGAGAGAGTAGCGTTTAAAACGGAGCAGCTCCGGAAATACTTTCCTAAAACGTATACGACCAAGCAGATGCAGGACACCATCATAAAACTGCTGGATCAGTGGCAGAGAAAAAAGGCGAGAGAACCGTCCTTGTAAGGCACGGAAGAAACGCATGCGGAAGACAGTCTTACCTGGCAGGGCATCAGTGAGGCGCTGCCAGGTAAGTCAAAACCATCAATCAATCAAAAACGAAGGGACATAACTTTGATTTTCAGATCAAGGTCATGTCCCTTTTGTCATGTAAAGCAAAAGGAGAAAAGCAAATGGAAAACAACAGACGTAACGTGAAAACAACCCGCAGCCGTATGAAAGCTTACAAAAAGGCCGCGGAAAGACTGATGGCGGAACAGGCCAGGGCAGAAGAAGTGAAGCGCCGGGAGGAGGTTGAAAGAGAGAAGGAAGGCACGGACGGGGATGAGGATGAAGATAACAAGGAAATGGCGGAACTCTTCTGGAGCCTCTCTTCCCTTCTCTTAGAACTTGCCGTAAAGACTGCCTATATGGCGGAGAAAACCTGGTTGGAAGGCTTCTCCTCTCTGTTTTAAGGAGGTTAAACATGATGAACTATAAAGAATACCTTGATAAGGTAAAGAGCCAGCTGCAGGAGAAACACCCGCAGATGGAAATCAAAGTCCAGCCGGTGGAAAAACTGCAGGGCGAATCTTACCTTGGGATTTCAGTCCGTCCCAGAGCGGAAGCTGTCAGCGTGATCTTAAACATTCAGCCGTTTTATGACCAGTATCGGGTGGATGAAACGAAGGAAGCTTCTTTGTTTGCTGAAATTGCTTCAAAACTGGAACAGGAGGCGGCTAAGATCCCGGCGTTCCAGGTGAAAGACATCACTCAATACGATTCCATAAAAGACCGACTGACGATGCAGATGGTTCCGATGGAAAAGAACCAGGCGATGTTGGGAAAAATCCCTCATAAAGTCATCGGGGATATGGCAACGGTGTACCGGATTGATGTAGGAAAAACAGAAGGCTTCAGGGGTTCTGTTCTGATCACAAACGATCAGCTGAAGAAATATGGGATTTCAGCGGAGACGCTGCACGGGGATGCGGTAAAGTCCCAGGCTGCCATCAATCCGCCTGTTTTGCGGAACATGGCTGAAGTCCTTGGCTTTTTAGGGTATCAAGAGGAATCCAGCCTTTGGATCGCCACCACAAAGGACGGTATTTGCGGCGCGGTTGCCTGCCAGATTCCGGACTTCATGGAGGAAAGCACGAAGACGCTCGGAAGCAGCTTTTACGCCTTGCCTTCCTCCGTCCATGAGATGATCTTTCTTCCGGATGACGGGAAAGTGGAAAGGAAAGCGCTGGAAACCATGGTCCGGGAAATCAACCGCACGGAAGTAAGGGAAGAGGATTTTCTGTCCGACCAGGTTTACCACTATGACAGTCAGGCGCGGGTATTTGAGCTGGCCAGCACGTATGAAAGCAGAATGCGGGAAGAAAAGGCTGCGCAGGAAAGTCGGAAGCAGAATGCCAAAGCGGAAAAGGATAACGAAAGGAACGATGAAAAGGAAGTGCAGGCAGGCACGATGACCGTGCTTCTTGTGGAACCCGGCCGCTATCCCCGACCGGTCGAAATGGGAATAGAGCTTTCTGATCTTCAGGCGGCTGTCGGCGGTTTCATTCAGGTGGTCTATCCCTTTGAGGATGAAGTCGGTCTGATCATGAACGAGGAGGGAAAGCTGGAATGCCTGCCGTTAAACAGAGGGCTCTACGATGAGGATGGAGAAATGTACGATGTCATCGCCGGATCTTTTCTGGTGGCTGGTCTTACGGAGGAGGGCTTTGGATCCCTGACGCCTGAGCAGATAGAAAAGTACGAAGACCTGTACCATCAGCCGGAGACTTTCGTCCGGATGGGAAAGAGCCTCATGGCGGTGCCGGTCCCGGACGAGGAGGTTGTGAGAACCGGAGCCAGAGATGCGGGAGAGAAAGACATTATGAAGAAGATTTTAAGGCCTGTGGAGGCCAGATAAGGAGGAACCCATGAGAGCACTCAGTTATCTGCTGACGTTTATGGCCGGCGGCGTATTTGGCCTGGTTTCCATGTGTATTTTTATCGTGGCTGGCAGGGAGGACGATCGGTGCTACTGCTATGAAAGCGGAGAGGGGGTGAAGGAAAGTGCAGGAGGAAGTGGAACAGAAGACCGTGAACCTGGTGATATCCACCACGAAGCTGACGATGAGAACGGTGGCGCAGGCAGCGTTAAAGTACCTGAACCACAGGAAAACGAGGACGGGAAAGCTCACGGTGGGGGAGCTGCTTAAGAGAGGCCAGGGCCTGGTCAGCAGCATCGACGTCGCTAAAACGGACCTTACGGGTTTTCAAAAGGTAGCCCGTAAATACGGGATCGACTATGCGATCAAAAAAGACATTTCCGGAGATACGCCGAAATATCTGGTCTTCTTTAAGGCACGGGATGCCGAAGCCATGACGGCAGCCTTTAATGAGTATACGAAAAAATCCCTGGAAAAAGAGAAAAGGCCCAGTGTCCTGGAACAGCTGAAGAAGATCAAAGAACTGGTTGCGGAAATCCCCGGAAAGGTCATGCACAGGGAGAAGCAGAGGGAGCAGAGCCGATGATAGATCTTAGTAAAAGGAAAAACGCTCTGGAATTTAAGAAAATCCTGAAGAGCACGGTTCCCTATGCCTTCCTTGGTCTCCTCTTCACCGATGTGGGAAAGGCTGTCCGGCTGACGGAAGGGGAAGAAACCAGGGAGAGGCTGCTGTCTTTTTACCGGCAGATCCGGACCGTCTTTTTTCCCCCGGTGCCGAGTTTCCATCCCTTTGACCTTCTCTGCGGGACACTGTTTGGCGTTCTTGTCTGGCTGATTGTCTATGTCCGAAGCTACCATTCCAGGACTTTCCGGCCGGACCGGGAATACGGGTCCGCCAGATGGGGAACGCCCGCGGAGATCAAACCGTTCGTGGATCCGGAGTTCAAAAACAACGTGATCCTCACGAAAACGGAGTTCCTTACCATGCAGAGCCGTCCGAAGGATACGGCCTGTGCCAGGAACAAAAACGTGCTGATCGTAGGTGGATCCGGGTCCGGTAAGACAAGATACTGGATTAAACCAAACCTGCTTCAGATGCATAGTTCATATGTGGTCACTGACCCGAAGGGGAGCCTTGTAGTTGAATGCGGAAGGGCGCTCCAGAAGGTAGGCCACTATGACATTAAGGTGTTCAACACCATCAACTTCAAGAAGAGCATGCACTTTAATCCCTTCGCGTATATTCACAGCGAAAAGGATATCCTGAAGCTGGTGACGACCCTGATTGCGAACACCAAAGGGGAAGGAAAAGCAGGGGATGATTTCTGGCAGAAAGCGGAAACTCTTCTTTATACGGCGCTGATCGGCTATATCCATTATGAAGCCCCGGAGGAGGAACAGAACTTCGCGACGCTGATCGAGTTCATCAACGCCATGGAGGTCCGGGAAGATGATGAGGATTTCAAAAATCCCATTGATATCATGTTCGAGAACCTGGAGAAAAAGAAACCGGATCACTTCGCGGTACGCCAGTACAAGAAATATCGCCTTGCGGCTGGCAAAACGGCAAAATCGATACTGATTTCCTGCGGGGCAAGGCTTGCCCCCTTCGATATCAGTGAGCTGCGGGAGATCACATCCTACGACGAGCTGGAACTGGATACCATCGGAGACAGGAAGACTGCACTGTTCCTCATCATGAGCGATACAGACAGTACCTTTAACTTCCTGATATCCATCATCTACAGCCAGCTCTTCAACCTGCTCTGTGAAAAGGCGGATGATGTGTACGGCGGAAGGCTGCCGGTCCATGTACGGTGCCTGATCGATGAGGCGGCCAATATTGGACAGATCCCAAATCTGGAAAAGCTGATTGCCACCATAAGAAGCCGTGAAATATCCGCCTGCCTGGTCCTGCAGGCCAAATCACAGCTGAAAGCCATCTACAAGGACAACGCTGACACAATCATCGGCAACTGCGATTCCCAGATCTTTCTTGGGGGATCAGAGCCGACCACGCTGAAGGAACTGACGGAAGCCCTTGGAAAAGAAACGATTGACACGTTCAATACCTCCGATACTCGCAGCAACAGCCCCAGCTATGGCATGACATTCCAGAAGCTTGGGAAGGAGCTGATGAGCCGGGACGAACTGGCTGTGTTGGACGGCGGGAAGTGCATCCTGCAGCTGAGAGGGGTCCGTCCATTTTTGTCGGACAAGTACGATCTCACAGAGCATCCCATGTACCGCTATACGGCAGATGCCAACCCCAGGTATGCCTTCCATGTGGAAAGCTATCTGAACAGGGATCTAAAGCTCGCGTCCGGGGAGGAGTATGATGTAGTGGAAGCAGACGCCTCCAATTTGGAGGAATAACATTTCGAAAACAGATGTTACAAGATGTATGAATGACCCGGGACATCCCGGGTTATGTTTATGAAAGGAAAAACGATGAACAATAATCGAACGAGAAGAATTCTTTCTCTTTTACTCAGCATTCTGATGGTGCTTAGTGCTTTTGCACCGCTGACGGTGTACGCAGCGGAGGAAGAAGAGGCCGTCACAGAGAGTGAAGAGATGGCGGAAGAACCGACCATAGAACGTGCTGTTCCGCATCCTTCTTTTACGCCGCTTTGCTATTACGATTACAGCCAGTTTCCGGTTGTCATGCATTTGAATGCGGGAACCCCTGGCAGAAGTCTCCTTAAGGCGCGAAGCCTTGATGGAAAAACAGGTACTCTATCTTTAAGCGGTTATTACGAGTATTTTGGCGGTACGGACACCTATGGAGACCCGATGGCTTTAGGCGCTATTTTCCTGATCTCCGTTGATGGTGTAACTTACGAAGGTGTATGCGGCCAGTCGTATATGCCTACACCGCCGTCCGGTGAGTACACGGTGGTAGAGGTTTCCGGCTATACGGCAGATGAAATCAAACTGGCACTTATGGCCGGCATTGGAGATCTGAGCTGGTATGGATCGGATGTTTACGGGGACCTGCTTAACGAATCTTCTGTAGGCTGGACACATGGGCTGGTAAGCTACCTGAACACCGGCTCCATGGCGTCATATCCGTACAATGAAGTTGTCTACGATAACTGGGAGATTGAAGCTCTGGATCAGGCGGTAGCCAATATCGACTGGCTGCTGGACAACGATTCATATGTGCAGGATGTTATTAACAGAACGCACCTGTATCAGACGGTAGGCGGGGCCAACCAGGATATCATGTTTGTGGTAACGGATGACCATATTCCAAGTACCGACATCGATGTCAATAAAGTGAATCCCAACGCGGATCCGCTGTCTGGTGCAGTCTTCACGATTTATTCTGATGCGGGTTATACAAATGAGATTGGAAGCATGACTTCTGACGAAGACGGTTATGCGGCTGCTCATTTTGACGAGGATTACGATGTCCTTTATGTCATTGAAACAGAATTCCCGACAGGGTATTCCTCTGAGGACGGAGTGCATCCGGAATTTGTTGTAGAGATTGCGGACGGATGGGGACATGTTAATGGCGGAGATCCTGTCGTAAATACTCCCAACACAAAAATCCGTATCCATAAAATCAATACGGAGAACGATGGCTTACCCGGCGCTGTCTTTGAAATCTATGACGAAGAGTGTGGCACCCTCCTTGGAAGCATGACCACAGATGACAACGGCAATGCTGACAGTGAAGAGTTTGACCGGTACTATGCGACCGTATATGTCGTAGAGACATCTTTCCCGTCTGGCTATACGTCCGGGGATGGAGAACAGCCGGCCTGGACTGTAGACGTAGATCCGGTTACCGGTGAGGGATATCTGGAAGCTGTGAACTATCAGGAAACGGATATTGATGTTCTCAAAACCGATCCCAGTGGCAGGGGCCTTCCGGGAGCTGAGTTTGAAGTCTATGACGAAAAAGACGGAACTCTCCTTGGTACCATGATAACGGGCATCGGCGGCAATGCCAGCCTGCATATCGACCAGTATCTGACATCTGTTTTCATCAGAGAGACGAAGTTTCCTGAGGGAATGACCTCCGAAGACGGGAATCAGCCTGAATGGACTATTCCTGTCGTAAACGGCGTGGGAAGCCTGGAAGCGGTTAACTATCCGGAAGGAGTCATCGTTACCGTCTTAAAGTTAAATGAGAACGAGGAAGGTTTACCCGGCGCCGAATTTGAAGTCTATGACGAAAAAGGCGGCACTCTTCTTGGAACCATGGTGACTGACGAGGACGGAAACGCCAGCATGGAGCTTGATGACAATTATGCCTCTGTCTACGTGATAGAGACGGTATTCCCCGACAACTACACTTCCCGCGAAGGTGATGAGACCGAATGGGTGGTTTCGATCCTGCAGGGAGTAGGAAGCATTACCGTTTATAACTACCATGAGACGGATATCGATGTTTACAAAACCGATCCCAGTGGCAGGGGCCTTCCGGGAGCCGAATTTGAAGTCTATGACAAAAAAGACGGCACTCTCCTTGGTACCATGACCACAGGAAACGGCGGAAGTGCAAGTCTGCACATCGACCAGTATTTAACGTCTGTTTATATCGTTGAAACAGTGTGCCCTCCCGGGATGACTACTGAAGATGGCGAAGATTCCTGGACAATTCCTGTCGTGAATGGCGTGGGAGGCCTGGAAGTCGTTAACTACCCGGAGACGGATATCGATGTTTTTAAAACCGATCCTTCCGGTAATGGCCTTCCGGGGGCGGAATTTACTGTCTATGATTACAAGGGCGGAAGCGTTCTTGGCACCATGGTGACGGATGAGAATGGTGAAGCATCCATGCACATTGATGCTTATTACACATCCGTCTATATAGTGGAGACGGAGTTCCCTGATGGTTATGGTGCTTACGATCCGGACGAGGAGGCCCCTTCCTGGACGCTGGAGATCCCGGCTGATACAGGAAAGGCAACATTATATGTAACCAACTATCAGACCAGCGTTGACGTCATTAAGGAAAACCCGGCTGGAGACAGACTGGCCGGCGCGCTCTTCGGTATCTATACGAGTGATGCGTACACGAAAGAGTCACGCATCGGAGAAATGATTACTGACGAGAACGGAACCGCATCTTTTACGACAGCGGGACATTACAGCGAGTTGTATGTCAAGGAAGAAGAGCCCGCAGCGGGTTGTGAACTTCCTGAAGTAAACACATGGACAGTTGAGATTACGGATGGGGTGGGACACGTTAATTACGGCAATCCCGTAATCAATACCCCCACGAGCCTTCTGTACGCACGCAAGGTTTCCAGCAATCCGGTTCTTACAGAAGGTAACAGAAGCTATGACTTCAGCGGCATCCAGTTTAAGGTCTACACCGACAAAGAATGTACGAAGGAAGCACTGGATACGAATGGCGATGTTATTCTTCTTGAATCGAATTCTGCAGGTTCAACCGGCGGCGTTTCGGTCTCCCCCGGCATATACTATGTACGCGAAGTGGAGAAAAGTCTGACTGGCAAGGGTTGGGAGTACAATCCCAATCCTGTGATGATTGAGGTACCGGAAGATGGCACGGATGAAGCGCTTGTTGCTGAAATTTCCAATGAGCCATTAAACGACCCTATGGGTATCCAGATCACGAAGATCACATCTGACCCGGATTATGCGGATGCTGACCTGTCCGGAGCACAGTATACGATCAGGTTCTATGAAGGACAGTATACGGAGGCAAACCTTCCCGGTTCTGCAAATGCTACCTGGGTTGTAGAGACTAAGAAGCATGGCAAAAACTATCGTGCAGCATTAAACGATGAACATGTAATCATGGGCGACCCCGTTTATGGAAAAGACAAGGCAGGAAACTACAAGCTTCCTCTTGGCACCATCATGATTGAGGAAACAAAAGCGCCTGAAGGCTTTACGCTCATCGGTTCTACGATCCGCTTAGCAGGCGGGGACGGCTCTGATGAGGAAGACGGCAAAGCGCTTTACAACTTTGTGGACGATCAGGGTGTCTGCTCCGTGGTGGGCGGCAACCAGGTCTATAGCGCGGAGAACGGCGTAGACTATGAATCCTCCGAAAAGAATGCAAGAGGTGATCTGTCTTTTACGAAAAAACTCCTTAAAGCTGACACGGCAACAGAAGTACCGATGGCTGGCATTCCGTTCATGATTACGTCCAAGACTACAGGGGAGACCCATTACGTTGTTACGGACGCGAACGGATTTTTCTCCACCGCGGCTGTGCAGCACACGACAAACACCAACGAGAATGATGAAATTCTCTCCACGGCAGCTGGTAATGACGGTGTTATTCCTGCAAGCGTGATTGCAGGTCTTTCTTCCGCAGGTGTCTGGTTTGGCGCGGACCAGGCTGATGACACCAAGGGTGCTCTGCCACTTGGAAAGTACGATGTGACGGAACTGAAAACCGAAGCCAATAAAGACCTGGATATGGTCACAATGACCATCGAGGTGAAAGAAGAAAACTCTGTAACAGACGGCGGTACGATCCTTAACGAAGAGGTTCCTTCCAGCACGTTAAGCGCAAAGAAGGTATCCGGAAATCCGGAAATGACGGATGGAAATTCCAGCTACGATTATTCCGGCATCGAGTTCAAGGTTTATACGGATGAAGCCTGTACGACGGAAGCAACTGACAAGGCAGGTGAAAGCATTCTTCTTACGACGGACGCGCAAGGTGAAACGCCTTCTGTCTTTATGGAGATGGGAGTCTACTATGTACGCGAGGTAGAAGAAAGCCTTGCGGGCAAGGGATGGGTGTACAACCCGAATCCTGTCAAAGTTACCGTTCCGGAAAGAGGACAGGCAGAGGCACTCGTCGCTGAAATTACAAATACTCCGATGTTCACAGCTCAGATCGACATCACGAAGGTGGATGAGAGCGGTGCTGTATCCGCAGGATCAGACCTCTCCGGTGCCGAGTACACGGTGAGATACTACGCCGGACAGTACACAGAAGACACTCTCCCTGCTTCCAGTGACGCTGAGTGGGTTATCAAAACAATCAAGGATGGTTCCAGCTTTATCGCATCCTTAGACGGCGAACACTTGGTATCCGGGGAAGCTGTTTACGGTGAGACAGAAGATGGGGATATCGTTATTCCTCTTGGCACCATTACGATTGAAGAAACGAAGGCCCCTGCGGGATTTGTCCTGGAAGGCTCCACGATCCACTTAGAGGGTGGTGACGGCTCCGATGAGTCGGAAGGCGCTGTACTCTACAACTTCGTGGACAACGAGGGAAGCTGTGCTGTATCCTGCGGCAACCAGATGCTTTCCGCAGAAGGCGGTACCGGATTTATCTCGACCGAGATGTTTGCGAGAGGCGAACTTACTTTCACAAAGAAGATCCTCGGAACCGAAAGACCCATGGCAGGAATTCCCTTTAAGGTCAAGAACGTCAAGACCGGGGAAACCCATTATGTCGTGACAGGAGAGGACGGTGTTTTCTCCAGCACGGCTGTAGCACATTCTGAAAACACGAATGGCAACGATGAAGTCCTGGCACAGTATGCGGAGGATGCGGTGATCCCTGCTTCTGTGATCGAGGGCCTTGTGCCTGCCGGTCTCTGGTTTGGCAGCGCGAACGTAGATGACAGCCTGGGCTCCATGCCGGTTGGAAGCTACGAGGTGACAGAGCTGAAGACCGAATCAAACCAGCACATGGTCATGGTCACGAAGACCTTTACGGTAAAGGAAGGTCCTGATGTGACGGATGGCGATGTCATCTACAACGTGGATGTAAAGATTCATACAACAGCTTTAGACGCAGATTCCATGACTCATTACGCTCTGGCGGAAGAACAGAACGTGATCATCGACACTGTGTATTATGAAAACGCGGTTGTGGGAGAAACCTATGTCTTAACCGCTACCGCCATGGTGACGGAAAACGGAGAAGTTCTGGAAGGATTTGAAGGGACCGAAACGTTTACGACGGAAGCGGGAAACGGATCCGTGGAAGTGAGAATTGTATTTGACGCATCAGACCTTGCTGGAAAGACCATTACCATCTATGAGGAGATGACGACAGTGGACGGCAGCTTTGTAGCTGATCACGCTGAGCTTCTTAACAAAGAGCAGATGATCCATTATCCCGCTATCGGAACAAACGCTAAAGATGCGGATACAAATGTCGGTCTTTCTAATGCGGATGCCGTGATTACGATCACCGATACTGTAAGCTACACCAACCTGAATACTGATAAGCGCTACACCTTGTCGGGAATGCTGGTAGATAAGGCTACAGGATACCCTGTTCTGGATGACAGCGGAAACCCTGTAACGGCAAGTAAGGAATTCAGACCCGCGAGTGCGGATGGAGAGGTAGAGCTTACCTTTACCTTTAAGGGAGTATCCCTGGCCGGTACGACAGCGGTTGTGTTTGAAGAATTGAAGAATGCAGGAAAGACCTTTGCGGTTCACGCAGACATCGAGGATGAGGCACAGACGGTCTACATTCCCGACATTCATACAACGGCTGTAAACAAGAACACCGGAATTAAGCTTAACGAGTTTGGTGAAACGGTCCTTATTGATACTGTTGCCTACACAAACCTTCTGCCTGGCAAGACATATACTTTAAAGGCGAAGCTGTATGACAAGACAACAGGAGAGCTGACATCTTTCACAGGCGAAACGACATTTACGCCTGCGGAAAGCTCGGGAACCGTTGATGTGGAAATCAGCCTGGATACGGAAGGCTATGAAGGGCACACCTTCGTTGCTTATGAAACTGCGTTCTATGGGGAAGTCCAGATCGCGGACCACTCGGAGCCTGACGATGAAGATCAGACAACCTTTGTAGCAAAGCTCGGAACCGTAGCGAAGGATGCTCAGACTGAAATGCAGCTGGCAGCCTTTGGCGAAACTACCTTTATTGATACTGTCTCCTACGAAAACCTTATTGCGGGAGAAGAGTATACGATGAAGGCGAGCCTGTACGACAAGACGGCAGGATCCCTGACCACGTATACCGGCGAAACCACCTTTACGGCGGCGGAAGGCGGAAGCGGAACAGTGGATGTTGAAATCGGGCTTGACACCACAGGACTTGCGAACCATGACCTTGTATGCTACGAGGACGGATACTACAAGGAAGTTCTGGTAGCGACTCATAAGGACAAGGACGATGAAGGCCAGACGATCCATGTGGCCGAAATCGGAACCGTAGCTGTAAACAAAGAAACGAACATCAAGACCAATGCCCTTGGCGAGACGATCATCAAGGATACGGTCGAGTATAAGAACCTGATCCCTGGCAAGGAATACACCCTGAAGGCGCAGATCTACGACCAGACGAGCGGAGCCCTGACGGAGTTTAAGGCTGAGAAGACATTTACCCCTGAGGAAGCTGACGGATCTGTGGAAGTAGAAATCCCGGTTAACACGAAAGGTCTGGAGGGCCATGACCTTGTCGCATACGAGACCGCGTACTATGGCGAGATCGTGGTAGCGGACCATCAGATCCCTGACAGCCCTGAGCAGACGACGGAAGTTCCGAAGATCGGAACCGTCGCAAAGGACAGTCAGACAGAGATTCAGCTGGCAGCCCTTGGCGAAACCACATTTATTGATACTGTCTCCTACGAGAATCTTGTAGAGGGAAAGACCTATGTAATGAAGGCCAGCCTCTTTGACAAGACGAAGAGCGAGCTCACCAGCTATACGGGCGAGCAGGAATTCGTGGCGGCGGAAGGCGGCAAAGGTACCGTGGATGTTGAAATCAAGCTTGACGCCACAGGCCTTGCGGGACACGACCTTGTATGTTACGAAAACGCCTACTACAAGGAAGTCCTTGTAGAAAGCCATGAAAACCCGGACGATGAAGGCCAGACAATCCATGTGGCCGAAATCGCAACGAAGGCAGTAAACAAAGAAACGAACATCAAGACGAACGCACTTGGCAAGACCGTAATCCTGGATACTGTCGAGTACAAGAATCTGATCCCTGGCAAGGAATACACCCTGAAGGCGCAGATCTACGACCAGACGAGCGGAGCCCTGACGAAGTTTGAGGCTGAGAAGACCTTTACCCCTGAGGAAGCGAACGGCTCTGTGGACGTAGAAATCCCGGTTAACACGGAAGGCCTTGAGGGGCATGACCTTGTCGCATTCGAGACCGCGTACTATGGCGAGATCGTGGTAGCGGATCATCAGATCCCTGACAGCCCCGAGCAGACAACGGAAGTCCTGAAGATCGGCACTACAGCCAAAGATAAACAGACGAGTAACAAGCAGACGGCAAAGGGTAAGACAGTTATTGTAGATACAGTAAAGTATACAGGGTTGGAGATTGGTCAAACCTATCGTTTGGAAGCTGTGATCTACGATAAGGATACAAAAGAGGAAACTGAATTTAAGACAAGCTATGAGTTTACACCGGAGACAAAGGATGGGGAAGTTGATGTGGAAATCGAGGTTGATACAACCGGCCTTGACGGACATACCCTTGTCGTTTTTGAGAAGGCGTACTATGGAGAAACTCTGATCGCGGATCACGCCAAACCCGATGATGAAGAGCAGACCGTTTATGTACCGGCGATTTTCACCAGCGCTTATGTGAGCACGGTTGATGGCGAAAAGGGCGCTTACGAGAGCAGTTCCTTTACCATCGTGGACCGGGTCTTCTATGAGAACCTGGTCGTAGGAGAGACGTATACGGTAAGTGGTATTCTGATGGATCAAACGACAGGAACTGTCATTATGGCAGACGGTGCTCCGGTAACAGCATCCACAAGCTTTACCGCAGAGAATACGGAAGGATCTGCAGATGTCGTTTTCACGTTTAACGCAACCGGTATGGGAACGATTGCGGGAAGAGAAATCGTTGTCTTTGAAGATCTTATTCTTAACGGGGTTTCTGTAAACAGCCATGATGACTTCTATGATAAGGATCAGACGATAACCATTTTTGTGGACGAAGTAGATACCTCCGACCCTGGAAAGGTGAGAACGTTCCTTACCTTCTTCCTTGGCGCGCTTGCAATCTCGGTTCTTCTCTTTATGAAGAGAAAGAGCTTTCTGGTGGAAGAAACATAACCACTATCGGTAAAAATATCGTGACTGATCAGATAGTGAGCAGTTGCAATTTACCCCCCCTGTTAATGTGAAAAGGCGGTTGGATACCTCCGGGTCCGGCCGCCTTTTCGCACACAAGAAAATAAGAGAAAGCGAAAGTTTACAATGGAAATGAAGAGAACTAACAAAGAAGAAAGAGGGAAGGCTGTCCGGTTTCTGCTTGGAAGGGCGATGTATTTGCTGCTTCTGGCATTTGTCATAAGTCCACAGGCAGCGGGACTGTGTCATGCAGCTGCTGACACTCAGGCGCAAGAGCCTTTTCCAGGGAAAAGCGGATATGATATTCGGATGTTCCAGGGAGAAAGCGTAACAGCGGAGGAACTGGCCGATGCCGTTTTAGCAAAAGGGGAAACCTTTTCAGACGTTGTGATAGAAGAAGAAATCCGATACGGAAAATGCGCTCCTGTAGCGGAGGCTGAACATAAGGAATACACCTTTGAAAGCTATGGGGACCGCATCTTTCTTCTGACCGGAAAGGATAGGGAAGGGAGAGCAAAAACGCTGACCGTACGGGTAGCGGTGGATGTACCGGACGAATCGTTTAGGAAAGGGGCCCAGAATGATCTTGTGCAGACGGTCATAGATGAGAAGGGAAACCGCTATACACTGATTGATCGCAAAACCGGGAGCCGTGGCATGGAAATCCGCTATGCGGATGGGGGATGGAGCATTTTGTGGATGCTGGCAAACGGGGCGTTTTACACGAAGGAAATAAGCGGGGAGGGAACGGAAGCATTTTCGGAGAGTACTTACAGCAAAAGCGCCAACGGGACAATCACGAGTACGTATTATGGGCCGGAAGGCGGGTATATCCGGGTGAACGGAGAGGAAACCTGGAAACTGGGAGAGTCTCTTTTGCCGGGGTACAGCGGAAAAATCGTGAAATTCAGGGAGAAAAGGGGCGAGGAAATTTCCTATCATCCGGATGGGAAAACGGATCCGGCAACCAGAAGCGAAGAGAATTCCAACTTGACGCATGAGCACACATGGCTTCCTGTGACAAAGGAAGTGCAGCATGAAGCGATTACGCACACAGTTTATCACGAGGCAGTCATACACACGGTGTCGCACCCGGCCGAAACACAGACGATCTTGCATGAGGCTGTGACGCATACCGTGTTTCATCCGGCAATCACGCGGGAGATTGTACATGAGGCCGTCACACACACGATCGTCCACCCGGCAACCTCGCATACGATTTTGCACGAGGCTGTCACGCATACCGTGGAACATCCGGAGGAGACGGATATGGTTTTCCATGAGGAAAACGGCCATTATGAGCGCGTGCTGGTACAGGAAGCGTGGGAGGAAAGCGTTTGCACAAAGGAAGCGTGGGAGGAACCGGTGATGGAATTTCGAACCGTCTGCAATGGGTGCGGGCGGATTGTTTTCGGGGATTACGGATTGCATATCCTGGAGTGCGACAAATGGGGGTCCTACCATAGCGAATGGGTTCAGACGGGTATCATTTCTCACGAAGCGGAATATACCACCATGTATCATGAGGCGGAATATGAGAATGTCTGGATAGTTGACAGCCCGGCGTGGGCGGAAGAGGTGGTCACTAGCTCGGCGTGGGTGGAAACGGTGGTGGATCAGGAAGCCTGGGAGGAAGAAGTGGTAGATGCGCCTGCCTGGGAAGAAGTGATTGTAGATAGCCCGGCGTGGACGGAAACGGTAGTGGACCAGGAAGCCTGGGAGGAGGAAGTGGTGGATGAGCCCGCCTGGGAAGAGACCATCATCGTCCGGGAAGCCTGGGAAGAAACCATCGTAGATGCGGCTGCCTGGGAGGAAGAAGTCGTGGACAGCGCGGCATGGACAGAAACGGTGATCACGGGATATGTCTGCCGGGATTGTGGGGATACAAAGAATGGAGAATGAAGCAAAAAAACATAAGAAGAAAAGAAAATATGCGCTTGTCTGGTGGTTTATGATGAGCCTGATGCTTGCCTTTCTGATCTTTTGCGGGATCGGCGTTGTCTCTTCTATGATGGAATACACAAAGGCTGAGGCGGAATACAAAAAGCTCCGGGAGGTTGTCAGGAAGGCGGAGGAAACGCGGGAAGGTACGCGGGCTGGCGGTCAGAGCAGTATAGAAGTCCTGGACAATAGAGGGGATCAGAGCAATGGGAGCAGCCGGGCAATATAGGAGGGCAGGACAACGCAGATGGTGAGAATGACTCGAAAGATCAGGACGAGCAGAAAGCTTCACCGGGGTATCCGTTTGTTTCGGAGAATCAGGCAGAGATCAATCAGGCCATGTTTGAAAACCTGCGCAGCATCAACGAGGACATCTGCGGATGGATTCGGATTGATGGAACGGAGATAGACTATCCGGTTATGCACGGGGAGACCAATCATACCTATCTTCGCACGTCCTATACAGGGGCCTATAGTATCGCCGGATCCATTTTTATGGACGCAGCAAACGCGCCTGACTTCTCGGATCTGCATACCATTCTATACGGGCATAACATGGCAGACGGAACCATGTTTAAGGGGTTGTACAACTATCAGGACTGGGCGTTCTGGGAGCAGCATCCGTATATTGTCATAGACCTGCCGGATCGGCGCCTCGTGTATGAAGTTTTCTCTGCCTATACGACAGTATATTGGGACACCATGTATGATGAACAGTATGAAGCCGGTCCGGATCAGCTGGACTTTCTTCAGAGACTTCTTGCTGCATCGGAATATCAGGTGGATGTTCCGCTACAGGAAGATGACCGTATCATAACCTTATCCACTTGCAATGGGGGAACCGGAACGGAATACCGCTATGTGGTTCAGGCGGTGTTACGACAGACGCTGCCATAGAATTAAGAACGGCCCGATCTTTCCAAAACTGATGAGATATGATATACTGCCCATATCATGACGGGAATGGAACAGTCCCTATTATGATAATGTTTTATAAGGAAGGATCAGAATGAAGAAAAACATACTTGATAAAAACCGTTTTCGCTTGCTGGGCCGCATTTTGTCCGCGGCGATCTGTCTGCCGTTGATTTTCCATGGCGGAGCACATACAGCTATAGCGGATGTGGAAAATGCGGATGAAAATCCGGAAACAGAAGAATCGGTCGAAACCGGCGAAGAGAATGCGGAGAACTTCGGGAGCAACGTATCGCGAGGGTACGATGTGCGCGTGATGTGGGGCGATGAAGTGACGGCGGATGATCTGGTAGCTTCCGTTCTGGCGGAAGGAGAAGTCTTTACGGATTATCTGATCGAAGAAGAGATCCGATACGGCAAGGTGACGCCGGTTTTTGAACTGGAGAAAGAAGTCTATCCCATCGAGAGCATGGGAGATCGTATTTTTCTGTTATATGGGATGGACAAAGAAGGGAACGAGAAGGTTCTGCCCGTACGAGTGGCGGTGGATTTGCCGGACGCAGAGTGGACAGAAGGCCCGCAGAAAAGCGTTTATCAGGAGTTCGCGGACGAAAACGGGAACGACTATCGGATGACCGTTGGTTATACCGGCAGCAGAGAAACTTCCATTTCCTTCGCGGATGGTGGAAGAAGCGTTCTGAAGATGCTCCCGAATGGCGCTTTTTACACGGAGGATATACGCCCGGTCGGTGAGGAGGCGGAGGAGTCGCTTTATGTGTATCAGAAGAGCGCCAATGGAACCGTGTTTCGTCTGAATTGGGACGGTTACGCCGGAGAGATTGTAGAACAGGCGGCGGATGGTTCGGATCTGATTTTGAAGCTGGAAAAGAAAAATGGCCATCTGATCAAAATCCGCGAGTGGCGGACCGAAGAAGAGCCGACAGAAGAGGAAACTGCGGAGGCGGAACCTGAAGAAACAGAGCCGATCGAGTCAGAGCCGGAACCGATTGAAACGGAGCCCGTGGAAGAGGAAACGTTAGAACCGGAACCTGTTGAAACAGAGCCTGCGGAAGAAGAAACGTTAGAGCCGGAACCGATTGAAACAGAGCCTGCGGAAGAAGAAACGTTAGAACCGGAACCGATTGAAACGGAGCCCGTGGAAGAGGAAACGATAGAACCGGAACCGGTTGAAACAGAGCCAGTGGAAATAGAAACGATCGAATTGGAGCCGGAAGAGGAAACCGAAGAGCCTGAACCGATTGAAATCGAGCCGGAAGGACCTGGCTCCGACATACAGCTTCCGGAGATTCCCATCTGATGAAGGGGGGAGCATGATGTTCGGGAAAAAACAAATGCCCACGAAAACCTATGACAAAGAAATCAAAAAGCCTGCCATCCGATGCAGTATTTGCACGGGGGAAAGAGTAGCCGGCTTCATCAACCGAAACACCGGGAAATTTGAGGAAATCTGGCTCTTACAGTCGGAAAAGGATCTGGACGGGTTTTTAAAGACGTATGGCATTAAGAAGGAAGAAATGAGCGAGATATATTAGCGCGGAAGGGCTGCAGCGAATGGAAGTTTTTCGTAAGATCAGCAGCCCCAAGAATGAAAGAGGCGATGCGAAAACCAGGGGATGGACAGGGAATTTCCATACGCAGGCAATTTACGAGTGTATTTAGCGGAGATGAGATCCACTCCTTACGAAGACAAAAAAGCCACCCATGTGGGTCCAGGACGGTGACCCACATGGGTGGCTTTTGCTGTCGAAGTTAGGAGTTAGCTCATCGGAGCGTTACGAGGCCTGCGTAGGAAATCCCTGTCTCATCCCCGTTCTGCAAAAGTAGCACAATTCGCGTGTTAATTTTTGCATTTCGCGTTGTGGCACTGCCTCGGAATTGAAAACGAAAAGGCTTTATGCTATTGTGGCAATAAGACAGTGCAAGAATTTAGCACGGCATGGGAGGAAGGTGCGCCATGTACAAGATCGCGATTGTGGAAGACGAGTGGGAATCCGCGGATAATCTCGTGAAATGTTTTGATCAGTATGCCCGCGAATGCAAAGTGGTCTTCAATCTGGTTCGGTTCAAGACCGGCGTGGACTTTGTGGAAGAGTTTACGCCGGATTTCGATATTGTTTTCATGGATGTGGACATGCCGAAGATGAACGGGTTTGACGCGGCGAAAGAACTGCGGGAGCGGGATCCGGACGTTCCCCTGGTCTTTGTCACGTTTCTGGCCAAGTATGCGCTGCGGGGATATGAGGTGGATGCCACCGGATACATGGTGAAACCGATCAGCTATCCGTCGTTTCGCATTACGCTGGAGCGGGCAATTAAGAAGTGCAACCGTAGAAAGAAGTCGGAGGTGACGCTTCCCTCCGCCGAAGGAGAGCTTCGGATTGAGCTGCCGTGTCTGCATTATGTGGAGATCGCGGATCACGACATTACCTATCACACATCGCAGGGAAACTACAAAGCGTACGGGACATTGCGGGCGATTGAGGATATTCTCCCTGCGTCCAGTTTCAGCAAGTGCAATCGAAGCTGCCTGGTGAATTTACGGAACGTGACCCGCATTCAGGGGAGTTCTGTCTTTATCGGAAATGAGGAGCTGGAGATCAGCCGAACCCGAAAGAAGGAATTCATGGACGCGCTTCATGCGTATCATATGTCAAAAACGGAGGGATAGCTATGTTAAGTTTATTTCGCGATATAAGCGGAAACGTTACCATGTTTGCCGCCATGTTTCTGATGGGCCGGAAAACGCCAAGAAAATCCCTTTTCCTGCTGCGCCTCGTTGTTTTGTTTATTCTGTTCAGCCTGATTCGGAACCTCTATTTCCATGAGATTGTGCAGGAGGTGTCCTCGGAGTGGTTTCATGAGGCTCAGATGATTGGCTTTGTAGGACTGCTTGCCATGACGGGAGCGGTGGCTTGGTTGCTTTTTGAGACGGATGGGTGGACCAGCCTTTTGTTTGCCAGCATCGCCTACTGCACGCAGCACGTGGCCAACCGCCTGTATGGCATTTTCAACCGCCTCTGGTTTCAGACAGCGCCGGAATGGGGGAAAATGGTGCTGGCAGCCGGGTGTATGCTCATCTGTCTGATGATGTTGTGGCTGGCGCTTCGCAGGGCCAAGCTGGATCATATTGTGGTGGACAATCAGGTGGTACTGCTCCTTTCGCTGGTGCTGATCGGCTCCGCGGTGGTGCTGGATCTGATCATTCAGCACGACATGAGACTGCTTCCGGATTCCGCGCGGTACGGGTTCTGGATCTACAGTTTGCTTGCGGCTGTGCTGGTGGTGGCGCTGCAGCTGAATGTGGTGCATTCCAGGCGCACGGAGCAGGAGCTGGATACCGTGCGGGAGATTCTGCGGAGCGATCAGCAGCAGTATGCGTACGAGAAGAACATGATTGAACTGGTGAATACAAAGGTTCATGATTTAAAACATCAGGTGGCGTCTTTATCCGAAACCGCGCGCAGGCAGATGGAGGAGGAAATGAAGCCGGTGCTGGATGCCTATGAGGATGTGTACCACACGGGAAACGCGGCGCTGGACGTTGTGCTCACAAGAGAAAGCTTTTTATGCCGGGAGAAGGAGATCGCTTTTACCTGTATGGCCAACGGAGCCGACTTAAGCTTTATGACGGAGAGCGACGTTTATTCTTTCTTCGGCAACATCCTGGAGAATGCCATGGAAGCCTGCGAAAAGATCAGCGAGCAGGAGAAAAAGGTGATCTCGCTGAATGTGGAGAAAAGCGGCTTCTTTGTCACGGTGCACGAGGAAAACTATTTTGCGGAGCCGTTAAAGTTTTCCGGTGACATGCCGGAGACCACCAAGGGCGACACCGCCTACCACGGTTACGGTTTAAAGAGCGTGAAGCTTTTGGCTGAGCAGTACGGCGGCGATATCCATATTGAGACGGAAGAAGACCGCTTCATCCTGGATGTTCTGTTTCCGATCTGATATCCGTCTTCAGAAAGGAATATCGTGTCTGCACAGGGACAGATGCGGTATTCCCTGTGCACACAATCTGAATCACGCGAAGTGTCATTTTAACAACGTGAGCGTTTCATGCGCCACGCGAATTGTGCATTTATTCACGCGAGCGTCATCGCGTTCGTCAAATCACGAACGCGGATGACAACTCGCGTGATTTTTATTTTGGATGTTCTTTTTTCTGCTATGATACCATCAGCTTGGGATTGGGCTGGTGCGGTGACTTGTGCCTGGCGGTTCATGTAAGACTTTTGAAAGCCAGAGATATGGGAAATCATTCCTGTCAGATCCCGGAAACGTAACCAATTTTATAGTAAGAAAGGAGAACATGACATGAAGATGAGAAAACTTCTCAGTCTGTCACTGGCAGCCTGCATGGCCATTACGCCCGGCTTTTCAGCCCTGGCGGATGGAGCTTCCCCCGATATCGAGGAAAGCTTCGTGGAAGTTACGGGCGGAGCCAACAACTTTGACCAGGAAGGCAAGTTCTACGTGGACTACAGCAGCCTGGAAGAGGCACAGGAAGCCGGACACGCTCTTGGCGTCAAGATCGCGGAAGAAGGCTTCACGCTCTTAAAGAACGACGGCATCCTGCCGCTTGACGCGAGCGAGAACAAGGTATCCATTTTTGGTATCCGTTCCGCCAGAATGAACCGCTCCGGTTTCGGTTCCGGTTCCGGCGGCGGCAGCGCCATCTCTAACCTCCTGGGCGAGGCTCTGACGGAGGATGGCTTCCAGGTCAACCCGAAGCTGGTCGCCCTGTATCAGAACAAAGTCTCCCAGATGGTGGAAGACAAGATCTATGAGATCGGTATGGAAAACTATGGCCCGTCTGTAGTCAGCACCTATGCTTCCTACAATGATGTCGCCATTCTCGTTTTCTCCCGTACCGGCGCAGAAAACTACGATAACTTCACCAACAACATCCCCGGACACGCGGATGAGGATGAGCACTATCTGCAGCTGGATGACAACGAAAGACTGCTGGTCCAGCACGTCAAACAGAATTTTGACAAGGTCATCGTTCTGATCAACTCCTCCAACATCATGCAGATCCCTGAACTGGCCGAAGAGAAGACGGCCGACAATCTGGGTGTTGACGCGATCCTGTGGGTCGGCAGCGTTGGACAGGACGGCTGCAAGGCCATCGGTGACATCTTAACCGGTAAAGTGAACCCCTCCGGTCACACTTCTGATCTGTGGGAGAAGGACTTCACCAAGTCCCCGACCTGGACGAACTTTGGTTTAAACAACCAGAACAAGGATGAGAACGGCAACCGTCTGGATACTTTCTTCTATGATCCCGATGGCAACGCCACCAAGTTTGCGAGCGTAGAGTACCGCGAAGGTATCTACTACGGCTACAAGTTCTATGAGACTGCTTATGTGGATGCCGGCAACGATGAGGCTGCGTACGAGAACGTTCTGTATCCGTTCGGCTTCGGTCTTTCCTACACCACCTTCGATTGGGAATTTGACAACGTAAAGGCTTCCGACGTCATCGCCGCTCCGAACCAGACCATCACGGTCCGCGTGAAGGTGACGAACACTGGCGATGTGGCCGGCAAGGACGTGGTACAGGTTTACTACAGCGCTCCTTACACCGTCGGCGGCATTGAGAAGGCAGCTGTCAACATGGCTGGCTTTGCCAAGACGAAGCTCCTTAAACCCGGCGAGAGCGATATCGTAACCATTCAGTTCTATGCACAGGATATGGCTTCCTTCGACTGGAACGATGCCAACGGCAACGGCTTCATGGGTTATGAACTTGAAAAGGGTGACTACACCATCTGCATCGCAAAGAACTCTCATGAGATGGTTGACAGCATCACCCGTACGGTTGCAGAGGATATCCTTTGCAAGACCGACTTAACGACCGGCGAGGAAATCGTTCCCGTATTTACCGGTTCCTTCGCTTCTGTGAACGATGCTCTGTTAAAGAACAGCATCAGCCGCGCAACCGGTATGGTTCAGCCCGCTGCTTCCACCAAGGAAGATCGTACGCTGGATGCTGAGACCTATGCTGCCTACGAAGCACAGGCGGAATACTACAGCTACATGGATAAGGAAACCGATCCCTGGTATGTGGAAAAACTCCCGGCTTCCTGGGATCAGGCCGCCGATGACAGCGCGCCGCTTACGCTGTTCTTAAAGGATATGGCTGATGTTCCTTATGTTGAGCCATATATCAACGAGAACAACGAAGTCATCCTCTCCGATGACCCCGACTCTCAGAAGTGGGAAGAGTTCATGAACCAGTTCACCTGGGAAGAACTTGCCTCCCTGCCTGCAACTCCTGACATCACCCTGAACAGACTGGGAGCGATCTCCTTCAGCATGCCTCGTGGCGGCACAGAGCTGGCTCCTTCCTACTCCTACGGCGATCCCGATGGCCCGATCAACGCCGGCGGCGTTCAGTTCCCGTCCAACCCGATCCTGACCGCAACCTTCAATAAGGATCTGGCGTATGAGGTTGGCCGTGTTGTCGGTAACCTGCTTCTGCTGAACGGCTCCCGCGGATGGCGTGGCGCTGGTGCGGATATCCACCGCAGCCCGTTCTCCGGCCGTAACTTCGAGTACTATTCGGAAGATGGCGTCACCGCCGGTATCATCGGCGCTGAGGTCACCAAGGGCGTTACCTCCAAGGGTATCATCGCTCACTTCAAGCACTTCTTCGGTAACGATCAGGAAAGCTTCCGCGCTGACTACGGCGGAGTCTTCACCTGGGCGACCGAGCAGCAGATCCGTGAGCAGATGGCCAAGCCGTTCGAGTACATCATCAAGTACGGCGGCACCTTAGGTCTGATGGACTCCTTCAACCGTATCGGTGCATGGACGCAGACCACCAACTATGCAGTACATGAACTTCTCCTGAACAAGGAATGGAACTACCAGGGATCCACCGAGTCTGACGCATGGGCGAAGCAGTTCGTACCTGCCAACCTGATGGTCCGTGGCGGTGATGACTCTCTGTTAACCCGTGACTCCAGCTTCCCTCCTTGCGCTCTTGAGCGTGGCTGGTGGGATGCCGAAGCCAAGTGCGTCCGCGTTGCGGCAAACGCCGAGGAATATCAGGGCTACGATGCCCGCGTCGGCAGCATGCTGAGCCCGACCCACTACTTCGCGGTTCGTAAGTGCGCACAGCGTCTGTTACAGACCCTGGCGAATTCCTCCGTCGCCAACAACGGCTACAGAGCCGAGGGCGAAGGCAGTGTTGTGGAACTGACTCTGAAGAAGGGTCTGTACAATGCAATCCAGCTTGAACTTCCGGGCGAGACCAACGATGTGACCTTCGCGTTCGCGGAAGACGTTGTATGGCCGGAAGGCATGAGCTTCAACGCGGAAACCGGCATCTTATCCGGCGTTCCTACCGGCGAAGGCCTGAATGATGTTTCTGCTACCTTTACGGCAGACACCTGGATCAAGAACATGAAGGCTACCTTCAAGTTCAAGATTGAGAGCGATCTGATGGCGAACGGCGAGAACCTGGTTCCTGGCGTTGCCGTCACGAAGAAGAATGGCGAAGATCTGATCATCGCCGCTGAGACCTTGACCTATGGCAACCAGCTGCGCATCACCAACGCCTCCAACCGTCGTATCATGAATGCGTACTATGCCGAGGACGGCGCGTGGTATCACAACGATGACGATAAGTCTGCTGCCGATATCGTAACCTTAGGTGATCTGGGTTATGATGAAGAACTGAGCCGTATCTACAAGTTTAACGTCGAAGGTCTGCCGGAAGGCCTGACCGCCGAATACGTCATGACCGATGAGCTTGGCTGGGCTGCCCGTGGCACCTATCCGGTCAACACCTCCGTCAAGATCAGCGGAACCGCTGCTGCCGGCGAGTATGACGTAACCGTTACGCTGTATTGCCCTCATGTCAGCAAGGGAACCAACCCTTGGATGAGAGCCAACGGCACGACGCTTTCCGAGTTCGTCGAGACCTTTAAGCTGGTTGTTGAATAAGGAATTCATATCATGCCACCAAAGGATACAATCTGCACCTAAGTAGCTGCTCCTTTGGGCATGAACGGGACAAAGAAAGTGGCACGGGCTGTCTTGGGAGTTTTCAAGGCAGCCCATGCCTTGTTAAAGAAGGGAAGACAAGAATGAAGAACATGAAGAAATTTGCGCATATAATGCTTGCGGCCTCGCTCTCCTTAGGGCTTCTTGCCACAGCCGGCTGCGGTGGCGGCGGATCCAGTTCGGGGAATACCCCTTCCGGCAGCCAGGGCGGTCAGACTCCTGCAGGGGAAAAGACCGTGGAATCCATCGAAGTTTCCAAACTCCCGGCCCAGGTCGACTATTTTGTAGGCGATGAATTCAGCCCCGAAGGCGGCGAGATCACGATCACCTATTCCGATGGAAGCACCGAAACCAGGAAACTGACCGATGAAGGCGTGGATGTTTCCAACGTCAACACCTCCATCAACGATGAAAAAGAAGACAGTGAGTCGAAGACCGTCACCGTCAAGTATGGCGGAAAGAATGCTCGTTTTGAAGTAACGGTATCCTATGAAATGGTTGATGTTCTCTTCAACCTCGGCTATGAAGGCGCGGAGAATGAAACCGTACAGATCCGGAAAAACAGCTACGTGGACCGCCCCGAAGATCCGGTCCGCGAGGAATTCCAGTTTGACAACTGGTATGCCGATGAAGCGTTAACCGCGACCTTCAATTTCGACGCGGAGATCGCTCAGGATACCACCGTGTACGCGAAGTGGCTGGAGAACGCCGTGTACTACAATGTCTCCTTCAGCGCGAACTTCGCGGATGCCCCCGAAGGCGAGACCCAGAAGGTAAAGAGCGGCGATGCTGCCGTCCGTCCGTCCACCGATCCCGAGCGCACGGGCTATACCTTCGATGGCTGGTACGCGGATGCCGAAGGCACCACGGCCTACACCTTTGAGGAAGCCGTCGAGGCGGACACGACCGTGTACGCAAAATGGGTGAAGGCTTCCCAAGGAAAACAGTGGTACGTATTTGAAGCGGAAGACACGAACTTAGACGGCCGTTCTGGCCCCGGCCTCTCCGGTACCGCCGGCGGCCCCGGCATGATCCAGCTGACGACCGAGCTTGGCGCCTCCAACGACCGTTTTGTCGGCTATCAGTATGAGATCGGCTGCAACCTGACCTTCCAGTTCAACAGCGATATGGATACCGATGACGCGACCATCGTGATCCGCTTATCCGGCGAGCTTCGTGATTTTGACATTGATCCGACTACCTACTCCATCGATCTGAACGCAAAGCCCGTGAAGTATTCCAAGATCGTCTTTAAGGATGTTCCGAAGGGAAGCTCCGACGATGTGGACGGCATCCATGCTCTGCCGTTTGAAGACTATGTGCTTGTCGAGAACGCGCATCTGAAGGAAGGCTTAAACTCCATCTCCTTAACGACCATGAACGATGAGGGCATGGACGGCACCACGATGCTCTCCAAGGCACCGCTCGTGGACTGCATCAAGATCGAAACCGAAGCTGTCCTTGATTGGGCGAGCCAGCTGGGGTTACCTAAAAAGAACTACTAATTACTGATAAGTAAAAATACCAGCACAGGTCTCTGCTTAAAACCGCAAGCAGGGCTGCTTGCAGCCAAGATTGCGGGTATTAAGCAGAGAACATGTGGTGGGGCACCCCACCACATGTGTCCCAGGCAAGAGCCGCTATAGCGGCGGGCTGCATGCGAAGCAGGCAGCGCCTGGGACCTGTGCATATCACAGGAGTATAAGTAATGAAGAAGATATTAAGCGCTAAAGGCGGAAAACTTTGGATGGCAGTTTCTATTCTTCTTGTTCTTCTTCTTACAACCGTTACCGTCCTCGGCACCCAGGTGAAGGATTTCTATGAACTCCTGAACATGGTGATGCCGGGGGGCGGTGAACGGGCTGTTTACGCGGAAGGCATCGAATCCATCTATTTTTCCGACTATGATACGAAGGCAGAAGTATACGAAGCGGCCCGCGACATGAACCAGGAAATCTGCGAAGAGGGCATGGTTCTTCTGAAGAACGAGAACGGCGCGCTTCCTCTTAAGACGCCGGTCAGCGACTCCTCCATCTCCGCCAAGGCAAAGATCAGCGTGTTTGGCAAGAACAGTGTCAACATCGCGTATGGCGGCAGCGGCAGCGGCGGTTCCAACGACTCGAATGCCGTGGATCTGTACACGGCTCTGGAGGCGGCCGGATATGAGATCAACCCGACCCTGAAGGCGTTCTATGAAGACACCGGCAAGTCCGGCGAAAAGCGCAAGGGCAACAGCAAGAACCTGGATTCCGGCGATACCGTGATCCTGGCGACGGCGGAAACACCGCAGTCCATGTACACCGATGAGGTGAAGAACAGCTACGCGAATTACAAGGATGCGGCGTTCATCCTGATCACCCGGATTGGCGGCGAAGGCTTCGACATGCCCCGCAAGATGACGGGATCCACGGGATACCGCAACGAGGATGACCACTTCCTGCAGCTTGACGCGGCGGAAGAGGAGCTGGTGGCAGCCGTCTGCGAGGCGGGCTTTGACCGCGTCATCCTGCTGGTCAACAGCGGCACGCCGATCGAGCTGGGCTTTTTGGAGGCAGACACCGGCTACGTCACCGCCAAGGGCTACAAGATTGATCCCGCGAAGATCGACGCGGCCGTCTGGATGGGCTTCCCGGGCGAAACCGGAACCCGCGCGTTAGCGAATATCCTAAACGGCAGCGTGAACCCTTCCGGCAAGCTGGCGGATACCTACTCGGTGGACTTTAAGCAGGATCCCACCTGGAATAACTTCGGCGACAACCGCCTGACGGCGAAGTCGGGAACCCCCGGCGGCGACCAGTACGTTTTTGACGTGTCGGCCCGCGAGCAGCCGTCCGTGCCGTACTACTTCGTGGATTACGAAGAGGGCGTCTATGTGGGGTATCGTTATTATGAAACCCGCGGCGCCGAGGACGAAGCGTGGTACAAATCCCATGTGGTGTATCCTTTCGGATACGGTCTTTCTTACACCAGCTTTTCCTGGGAGTTAGAGGACGCCTCCGCGCTTTCCGGAAAGGCGATCGAGAAGGAAGGAAAGTACACCCTCCGCGTGAAGGTGACCAACACCGGTTCCGTGGCCGGCAAGGAAGTCGTGGAGCTGTACGGACACGCGCCGTATACGGCCGGGCAGATTGAAAAGCCCGAGGAAGTGCTGCTGGATTACGCGAAGACGAGCCTTCTGGCTCCGGGCGCTTCCGAAGTGGTGGAAGTCACCCTGGATCCCTACTACCTGGCTTCCTACGACTACAAGGACGCCAATGGGAACGGCTTTGCCGGGTATGAGCTGGATGCCGGCGACTATGCGGCGTACATTAGCCATGATGCCCACACGAAGGAGTTTACGGTTCCGTTTACCGTTTCCGCGAACATCCGCTACGATATGGACACCGTGACCGGTGAGAACCCGGTGGAAAACCGCTTCACGGACTGCGAAGATCCTCGCTTTAACTCGGATACGTCCTTAGAGACCGTTCTGTCCCGGAGCGACTGGGAGGGCACCTGGCCCGCCGAGCCCACCGAGGAAGAGCGCAAGGGAAGCAAGGAGCTTCTGACGTGGTTAAACGACAAGTCCCACAACAACCCGACCAACTTAAAGGGAGTGGACATGCCGTTTTCGGAGGAAGCAAACGGCATGACCCTGCGCGACCTTCTGTATAACGAGGACGGGACCTACCACGATGGCAATGGCGACGGCGTTCCGGACGCGGATTATGATGATCCCCGCTGGGATAAGCTGCTGGACCAGGCTTCCGTGGCGTCCATGATCAACTCCTACGACTACGCCAGCTATCACGTGGAAGCCATCAATGCGATCGGCCTGCCCCGCATCAACTGCGCGGACGGCCCTGTCGGCTGGGCCTGCTTCATGGACCAGACCCGTTTCTACGACACCTGCTCCTACTGCTGCCAGACGATGGTGGCGACCACCTGGAATACGGAGCTGGCGGAGAAGTTTGGCCAGATGGTCGGAAACGAAGGCGTAGTCGGTAACGAGCGCGGCGACAAGCTGCCTTACTCCGGTTGGTACGCCCCGGGCGTGAACATTCACAGAAGCCCGTTCGGCGGTCGTAACTTCGAGTACTATTCGGAAGACGGTTTACTTGCCGGCCGCATGGCGGGCGCCCAGATCCGTGGCTGCAACAGCCGCGGCGTGTTCACCTTCGTGAAGCACTTTGCGTTAAACGAGCAGGAAACGCACCGCTCCATCAGCGGCGACTCCTCGTGGGTCACCGAGCAGGCCATGCGCGAGATCTTCCTGCGGCCGTTTGAGCTGGCCGTGAAGGAAGGCGAAACCCACGCCGTCATGACCTCCTTCAACCGCATCGGCACCCGCTGGACCGGCGGTGACTACCGCCTGTGCACCGACATCCTGCGAAATGAATGGGGCTTTAAGGGCACCGTGCTGTGCGACTTCAACACGATCCCGGCCTACATGAATTCCCGCCAGATGGCTTACGCCGGCGGCGACTTAAACCTCGCCACCCAGCCGGTTTCCTGGTGCGATGAGTCCTCCGCGGCGGATGTGACCATCCTGCGCCAGAACATGAAGAACACCCTGTACGCAGTCGTAAACTCCAACGCCATGAACGGCGAAGTCATCGGCTACGAGACCCCTTACTGGGTCTACGGCCTGATCGCGGTGGACGTCATCGTTGCCATCCTGCTGATCCTGTGGGGCGTGCTTCTTGCCAAAAAGGCGAAGCAGCAGCCGCAGGGCGATAAGGTGATTGAGATCCGCGAAAGCTGACAGGGGACGGTTCTCTGTCAGAAAATCTGACAGGGGACAGATCTATGGGCCTGAAGGTGATAGGGGACGGGCCTGAAGCTGACAAGGAACGAAGATGACAGGGGACGGGCCTGAGCTGACAGGGGACGGGCCTGAGCTGACAGGGGACGGGTCTGTGTCACAAAAGCGAAAAGCTTTTGTG
>JAFVBO010000111.1 GCA_017479935.1 Lachnospiraceae bacterium | reverse complement strand
TCTTCCGCAATCTCCGTGGTTCCGGCCTCATCGCTGAAGTGTTTCTTGCATGTGCCGCAGGTCCAGTACTCTACGTTACCCGTTTCCGTACACGTCGCCGCTTTCGCTTCCGTATGCGTCATGGTATGGCCAAGCGCAGCTATGATCCAGCTGTCTTTCTCGATCTGTGTCTTGCCTTCTGCATCGCCAAAGTACAATCCACATCCGCTGCAGGTCCAGTATTCTTTGTTTCCTGCTTCCGTACAGGTTGCAGGTTTTTCCTCTGTCTTCACAAGATTGTGCGTATGTCCAAGCGCCGGGAGAACATTCGTTTCTTCTTCTCCGCAACGTCCGCAGGTCCGCTTCTCAAGTCCATCCTCAAACTCAGTCGCTGCGTTCACAACTACCCATTCGCCCCAATTATGGCCAAGCGCGGGTTCTTCAAACGTTTCGCGGCTGATTTCAGTTCCGCACACGTCACAGTACACCACCAGGTCATAGCTGCCCGGTTCTGTACACGTTGCCGCGGCTACAGTCTCCCTCACCGCTTCCGACAGCGTATGGCCTGCCTTCGGAGTAGCATACCCCATCTCATGCTGGCCGAATTCCGCGTTTTCAAAGGTCGCCAAATAAACGCTCTCCCCTTCGCTCTGGCAGGTAGGCGCTGTAATCACGTTGGAAGTCAGCTTGCCGTTTTCGATGGCAGCCACTTCCGTCTCATGTAAGCTGCAGCGGGAACAGGTACGGGAAGCCGTCACACTGGTCATATCCCCGCTCCAGCGGTAAGTAATCCGTCCCCACGCGTGGCCCAGAGCCGGAATCTCCTCATTCTCCTGTACAAATCCGCAGGCCTCACACTTAAAGCTTCCGGTATTGCCGGGTTCGGTGCAGGTGGCCTCCTTGCCGGGAACCCCCACCAGCGCCTGGGCATGGTTATTCTTATCCTTCGGGACAGCTTCCGTATAGGTTGCCTCCTGGCAGATGGTGCAGGTAAAGGTCTTCACGCCTTCGCTCACACAGGTAGCCGGTGTGGTGATGACGCCGTCATCGTACACATGCTCACCGGTAGCCGGCAGAATCACACCGTTCACCACAATTTCACCGCAGTCTGTACAGTATTTGTCGCCGCTGTAGCCTTCCTCGGAACAGGTAGGCTCCTTGGCACCTATGATTTCATAATTACCGGTATGGTTGTCCTTCATCACACCGGTCCGCTCGTTTTTCTTCAGGCCGCATACCGTACAGGTATACTGGTATACGCCTTCATCCACACAGGTAGGCACCACGATAAACTCCCCTTCATTCCAGAAGTGTTCGCCGGTAGCGTCAATCACCTCGCCCGCCTTGATAGGCTGACCGCAGCTTTCACAGTAAGTATCACCCGTGTAGCCATCTTCGCCGCAGGTAGCCGCCTTCGCGTTTCTGACCACCTGCTCGCCCTCGTGTTCCTTAGGATTCTTCGGAATTGTCTCTTCCTTCGTTTCGTCGCAGGTTAAACAGGTCAGCTTGCGCGTGCCTTCCGATACGCAGGTAGCCTTCTTGGTGATGGTCGCCTTCGTAAAGATATGCTGACCGGTGGCGGCAATGTCTTCGCCTTTCTTGACCAGTTCTCCGCAGTCCGCGCAGTAAAGATCGCCCGTATAACCCTTTTCAGAGCAGGTCGCGTCCTTGGCGTTCTTCAGCTCCGTTTTTCCGTTATGCGTCTTTTTATCAATCGGGATCGTTTCGGATTTGGTCGCTCCGCAGACGGTGCAGGTATACAGCATCTCGCCTTCCGCCACGCAGGTGGCCACCGTCTTTAACGTACCGTCGTCCCAGGTATGTTTGTCGTCAGCAACCGGCAGTTCTTTTCCGCCTTCCAGCACAGCCCCGCAATCCTCGCAGATCAGATCGCCGCTGTAGCCAGGTTCTTTACAGGTAGGCTCCTTGGCATCCACCAATTTGGTCTTTCCCGTATGGGCGGCCGCATTCTTGGGGATCACTTCCGTCTTTTTATCGCCGCACACCGAACACGTAAGGGTCTGCTGCCCTTCTGCCGCGCAGGTGGCTGCCTTATCAATGACAGGATTTCCATAAAGATGGCTTCCGGTTGCCTTCACCGCAACGCCGGCTTCCAGAACAGCCTTGCAGTCCGCGCATACCAGATCGCCCGTGTAGCCATCTGTTCCGCAGGCAGCTGCCACAAAACCGGACACCACCATTGCTCCGGTGTGATTATTCGGATTCTTCGGAATGGTTTCCGTACCGGCAATCTGTCCGCAGGCCGAGCAGATCGTTACTTTTTGTCCTTCCTGCACGCAGGTGGCCGTGCGCGTTGTACGGGTCATAAGCGTACCGCTGTGATGATCCGCCGCAAGCGGAATAACCTCCGTGTAGGTGTCCTGGCAAGTCGAGCAGGTATGCAGCATCACGCCTGTCTGAGAACAGGTCGCTTCTTTCGTCACCTTGCCCTCGTCCCAGGTATGCTTGCCGGTGGCCGCAATCACAGAACCTCTCTCCAGCACGGCGCCGCAGCCTATGCACACCTTATCGCCCGTGTAACCGGCTTCCTTACAGGTGGCGTCCGCTTTCTTCACCAGCTCGGTTCCGCCCGTATGCTTCGCCTGGCTCTTAGGGATCACCATCTCCTGCTCCAGCTTACACACGGCGCACACGCAGATATGGGAGCCTTCCGAGACACAGCTTTCCTCTTTGATCAGCTCTACCTCTTCCCATACATGTTCATGATTCTTGTCAAACCAGAAGGATTTTGCCTCCAGAGCCCCCGGATACTCCTCTTCATCGGGCATGACGGCTCCGGCTGTCAGCCTCGTGGTGACACCGTTCTTATCCGTGATCACCCACGCGGCTTCTTTCCCGCTCTTTTCCTCCAGATCGCGCAAAGGAATTTCGTTTCCTATTTCCACATAATCGGCCATACCGGAGCCCCCTTCTTCCGCAGAAGGCGCTTCGATATCCGTGTTCACCCATTCGATCCGGCGATACTTCGCCAGTCTTCCGTACAGCTTCAAAGCCTCGGGTTCCGCATCCGGATCCAGATTGTTGGAATGCGGCACCGGCATGCGGTAATCCAACGGCAGCTCCGCCTGTGTATTCCCCAGTTCCGGACTCAGCATGAAATAGGTCTGAATCAGGGGAACTCCCTGCTCATCCTTCTTTGTTCCTTCTTCCTCCAGATTCTGGACCACATCATTTTTCCCTACGGCCGTGTACACCAGGGAATCATAAGGAACCTTCATCGGTGTTTCCAGATACCACAGTCCGTTGGAAAGATGCACCAGTTTGGTCAGGTTCTTTAAGCAATCTCCCAGCGAAGCCTTTTTGGTAGGGATGTAGACAATCACTTTATAGTCCACGGGTTCGACATCAGCGGTGATCACCAGGTTGTTCGGGTACTTAAAGCTGCTGTTTTTGGACAGCAGGGCATCATTCCCCTTCTGGCCGCCGATGGTCCAGTCTTCCACGTAGTAGCCCCTCTCCGCAGTCACTTCCGGAGCCACCAGTTTGTCGCCAAAGTGTACGTCGGTATCCGTGCGCACCGTTTCCCCATCAAACACCCAGGTAACCTTGTAGGAGGCAGCCTGCGCATAGCCGACCAGAGTGGCGCAATTTCCCGGCATGCGGGTCTTTTCCGTCACTTCCACCCATTCGCTCTGATGCTGTTTCGCCTCTTTTAGAGAAACCGGTTTATCCGTAGGAAGCGCAGGGGTATACAGATACCACTTAATGGTTCCCTTACCATCCTCCGCGTACTTGGTCACTTCCTCCGGCAGATTTTCCAGGAAAGGTACGCCTTCCCGCATCTCCTCATCTACAATATCGTCGATATCCGGCACGGCCGTACCGTCCGCGGATCCATCCACATACCAGCTGACCTTGTAGGTATCGGACAGGCTGTAATACAGCATCAGGACCGTTTTGCCTTCCTCGGCCGGTTTAAAAGGAATCTCCCCCTTCTTTGCCACGATCGCGTTCATATAGCTTTCCGGCAAGGTCACCAGGTCAGAGGTCAGCAGATCGTTCTGCAAAGACAGCGTCTCTAGCTTGTAGCCCGGGAAGTAGAAATAATAATCCTCTACCTGGATGCTGCTCTGGACGCCCGGCGTCACAAACAGGTCTTCTCCGCCCTGGCGCGCGTACTTTTCAGGATTCTTCTCATCCTGTATATAGAAGCGGATTTCCGCTGCCGTTCCGGTGCCCTTCCAGTGCACCTTCACCGTGCGGCCAATCTGCGCGCTGCTTAAGCAGAAGGTGTTGTGGGAATAGAAGAAATCAATCTCACCCCACAGCTCCGTCACACCCGCCTGCGGTTTCACCACAATCTCATTGGTAGCAGGCAGGTAACGGAAGGAGGACGCGCCTTCGATCCGCTCACCGCCTTCTCCGGTCAGGTCATAACACTGCACATTAAAGTTGATTTCGTTATATTGTGTATATAATTGCCCGTCTTTCCCTTCGTACAAAGTACCTTCGTCGGGAACCTTGGACGAATCCTTGTCAACCGTCGCTGTCACGCCGTCCTTGATCCCCATGATCTTCACCTGAAAGAGCTCGTCCGGCACCTTCGCCAGGCTCTTTCCCTCAGGGATCTCAACGTTCAGCTTCTTATCGTTTGCGGCAATCTCGAAATCAATGGGTATGTCAAGAGCACCTAACTGCAGAATCGGCCAGGTGTTGGAATAGATATTCTTTTCAAATTTCAGCTTGTCATCGCCCAGCTGCGCCTTGAAGCGGATCTCCAGATAGATGCCGATTTCCAGCAAAAGAGCGCCCTGGATCTTGAACTCGCTTACTTCCTCTTCCTCTCCCACAGCCCCCTGATACAGGTAAGACACATACAGGAAGCCGTACAGCTCAGCGTAAGCGCCAACTTCTGCCACCACGCCGACCGAATCGAATTTCGTGCTTAAGATACCCACGCGCAGATCCAGCGACACGCCGGCCCGCACACCAATCATACCGAAGGAATAGAAATCCGCCCGGAAGGTAGGACGCACCAGCTCTGTCTCTTCTTCCTTACAGGTCTTCCCGCGCCACGTCACATCGATGTGGTAGGTAAATTTCTTCAGATGCTCATAAGAAAGGCTGACACCCATCAGGGCATTTACCTTGATGGACACCACCAGATACGCCCCTACGCTCACCTCCACCAGATGCCAGGGGTCAACCGGCGCCGCGAACGTAAAGATTTCCTGTGTGAAAACAGGCACGTAAGGCGGATCGTTCGCGATAAACTGGGCGTACTTCTGCGGCAGGTCACCACTGACCATGTCGACGAAGGTGCCCGACTTTTCGATATCGTTCATGCCCATGGTAATGCCCTTGGGCGCTTTTTCCTTCTCTTTTTCTTCCTGTTTCTTGGCACGCTCTTCCAGCTTCTTACCGCCCATAACCATCAGGTCCACCAGTGTGGAATCCATGTTGGAGGAACCCTGGAAGCTGGCATTGTTCTCGTTGATCAAATCTTCCCATTCGCTGTCGTTGCCAATGTCTTCTTTGCTGGTCACCACCTGCACCTGGGCGCCAAAGCCCGTGTAAGTGCCGGCCTCAAAGCCAACGATAAAGGACAGACCGTCCCACAGATAGAAAATCCCGTACCAGTCCCAATGCATCTTTACCTTCACGGAAGGCTTTAAGGTAAGCTCCTGTTCCAACGCTACCGTGGGGGTGATCACCAGCTGCTGCTTGGTTCCCATGGCCTCGCCCAGGGAAAGAGTGATCTTAATGCTTAAGGAAACCTGGCCGCGCACACCCTTGCGGCCGGTGAAATGAACCAGATCGCCATAGTCAAAAGCCAGGGCGAACTGAGGCTCGCTCACTTCGATGCCGCTTGCGCCGCCAGCCAGCGTGCGCAGTTTCTCCACGGTCATCTCGCTGCCGTCGTCTGTCAGGAGAGTCATCTTCTTCAGCTCTTCGGCATGGTCGAACTGGTCGATGTCCACTTCTTTGGCCGTCAGGATGCCCTGCAGATACAGCGCCATTTCCTCGGCGATGCCGCTGTCGGAAAGCTGCTGCACCATGGACTCGGAGAGCACCTTCTGTTCTTCCGGCGTGGGGGTGACCACCACATCACCCATGTCCAGGAACATCTCCTGATGGGCTGTGATCTCCTCCAGCGTCGCCACCGTGTAATGGATGAGAAGATTCTCGCCCTCCCCGGTCACCTCGGTGATGGCACCATATCCCACCAGGGAAGGATCCATCAGGCTTCCGCTGTAGAATGTCAGGAAGTCGCCCGCTTCGATCACCGTACTCGAATTCAGATGAAGCTGCTCATAGAAGGGATCGGAAAAGTCCATCTGGTCAGGCGCCAGAAGGACTTCGCCGTCCTCAAACGTCCCATCGTCCAGTACCGGAATGTTGTCCGGGTGGAAAAGCACATCCACCACATCCGCTCCTTCGTAGGCAAATTGCCCATCGCCTAAGTCTTCGGTGATGGTGAAGTAACCCACATTTCCGTCCACGGACGCATCCTCGTTTAAAATGCCATCGTAAACCGCAATTCTTTCCCCCACAAAAAGGGTGCGATTGCCGGTATAGGTCAGCACGCCAACCATGTCGTTGGCGAATGCCACCTGGTTTTCTCCCTCCCGGGTATCCACCCGGATCAGGCTACCAAGCTCCACGCCCTGCACATCGGCAAGCGGAATAAAGCCTACGCTGGCGCTCAGGCGAAGGTTATTCACCTCTTCCATGTAGACCGTGATGTTGTAATAGGTAACTTCCTCTTCCGTGGCTTCCCCGCCATACAGATAGCGAAGACGATAGGTATCGGAAATGGCCGCCTGATACAGCTCCGCTCCTTCCCACGCGCCGCGGTCAGGCTCAATCAGATAGTAAGCGGTAGGGACAAGCTCCACCAGACTGCAAATCTCCTCCAGAAGCAGGATCTGCTCCGGGGAGAAGTCTTTTTCTTCCCGCAAATACAGCTGCAAGCTGTCCTCTTCGGAAAGGCCATAGAACTCCTTGATTTCCTGGCGCGTAGCGCGGGCCGGGTTAATTCCCTGCTCCTTCAAAAACGCGCGCATGGCCGCCGTCAGCTTTTCCGTGCCGGGGGCGGGCTTTGTTTCCTCTATTTCGACAAGTTCCGGAACCTCCACCTCGGTTTCAAGCGGTACCAAGGTGAGCGTTTCCTGTGTTTCGTCCTCGAACACCACCTGATACTGGGTGGCTTCTCCTTCCGTTTCCGCTTCCTTCGGCGCATCCGTTTCATCCGGCGCCACGCGGGCAATCAGCTGCCCGGCCAGCTCCTCGTCAAGGCCAAGCTCCGCCAGAGCCGACGTGAAAGAAAACGCAGAAGACTCTATGGTCGATCCCGCTTCATCCGGGATTTCTTCAGAGTTTTCTTCCGGATTCGCAGCCGGAGCTTCTTCCGAATTTCCTTCCGGAACCTCTTTCGCATTTTCTTCCGGAGTCTCTTCCGAACGCTTCTCCAAACTCTCTTTTTTCTTATCAATAGCTTCCTTCACAGCCTGGAGTGTTTCTTCATTCAGATCCGCGATGAGCAGCAGTTCCTCCGTCGTCACTTCATCCGGAGCATACGCATACAGTACGCGGGCGATCTGCTCTTCCGTCAAGGCAGGCTCTATGGCATCCAGACCGGCGCGCAGCGTATACTCCTCCTCAGCGAGAACTTCCTGATTGGCTTCTTCGTCTCCAGGTTCTGCTTCGCCAGCTTCTCCCTGCACAGGCTCCTCTTCACCGGCTTCTCCCTGCTCGGGCTCTCCTTCGCCAGCTTCTCCCTGCTCAGGCTCCTCTTCACTAGCTTCTCCCTGCTCAGGCTCCTCTTCACTAGCTTCTCCCTGCTCAGGCTCCTCTTCGCCAGCTTCTCTCTGCTCAGGCTCGTTCTCTTCTTCTGCCGGTCCTTCCAACAGCCGCCAGATAGCAGCCGCCATCTTCCGGTCGGTTTCCACATCCGTTCCCAGCGTGTTGAACAGCTCCTGCATCTCCGGATCCGGAACGCGGATCAAATGAACCGGAACGTCTGCCCGGCCTTCGCTTAAATTGCTGACGGAAACCTTCTCTTCCACCTCTTTTTGCGACAAGCCATAGGACACCACCACGATAGGATAAGTCGGATCCACATCCAAAGCGGACACATAATCCACCGGCGTGGCCATCAGATCCTGCCTGGCAGCCAGATGCGGATACAACGTCATATTCCGATCCACTATGGCGTCCGCAGCCGCAAGGGTTCTCCCCTCTTCATCATAGCCCCAGCCGGTAAACACCGAATTGGCACGGCTGGCGGTGGGAAGAGAGGAAATCAAAGTACCTTCCGGCACCATCAGGGTCTCGGGAAGGGAAATGTCTTCTTCCTGCTGATCCGGCAGCAGGGCAAATTTCACCTCATAATAGGTTGTGGTGATGGTTTCCTCAAGCTGAGTATCCGCTCCCTTTCCTGAATCGACTGCCGTAGCCGGCTCCCCTTCCAGGGGCACCGCAGGTTCCGCCTCGTTCTTCGCAGCATCATCTGCCACAGATGACTCCCCTTCCGGGTTCGCGAGCTCTCCCGCCTCGTTCTTCACGGCACCACTCGCCTTCAGCCCGGAAACGATGCCTGCGCTGGCATGAACATGTCCGTCGCCGTCGACATGAGCATGTCCACTCACGCTGCCCGCAATCTGTCCAGCTTCCGCATCGATCACATGAACCAGCCCTGCTTCCGCTTCCGCGAACACGGTCAGCGGCAGCCCGGTCACCGTGATAGACAGGGCGAGCAGCGCAGCAAGAACGCTTCGGCCGATCTGTCTGATAGAAATGCGTTTCATGATTCTCCTCCTTTAGGTACTGCGTAACGATAAAGTTGGTTTATTTCCGTAACAGACACCGCCAGATTCAGGTTCTGGGTGTCACTGTAAGATCCGATAATCATGCCGATCACCTGACCCTTGTTGTTCAGCAGCGGGCCCCCGCTGCTGCCCGGGGAAACAGGTGACGTAAACAAAATCCAGTCCGTTTCCTCCAGCCGGACGCTGCCGCACACATTGCCCAGGGTTACCAGGTTCAGCACCCCTTTCTGGCTGCCGATGGCCACGGTCTTCTCTCCCCGCAGCGGCTTGTCCCCGCTGATGGAAAGCGGCGGGATGTTTTCCTCCTCCGATATTTTCAGGATGGCAATATCCTTATCCCTGTCTGCTGCCAGGATGGTATCCGCCCGCCAGGCCACGCCGTTTTCCCCTGTAATGTTCACGTATTTCATATTGGTGATTACATGGGCACAGGTTAGAATGACTGCGGGATCATAGGCAACAAAACCGCTCCCCATGGCCAGCCTGCTGCCATCCTGCCCGATCACTTCCAGCATAACCACCGAACAGGCCGCCTCTTCCATGGCAGGAGGGTTGTCGGAAAAGGCTGGCAGGGTATCCAAAACAACTGATACCGATTCTGTCCCATCTGGCGCTGGTTCTGATCCATCCGGCACTGACACCGTTTCGGCCGGCGCTGGTTCCAAAAGAGCCAACGCGGTGTCCGTCCGAATTAAACCTATGACCAGCAGAAAAACGACCAGGATCACAAAGAGTCCTTGTCTTTGTCTTGTCCTCTCGCTCAACTGGGTACCCCCTTTCTTTCAGCAGGTTCTTAGCTGAATCATACATAGCTTTTATTCCTAGTGTAAACTATACAACAAAGCCCTTCTTTTTCGGTAAATTCTTGCAAAATTGTAAGGGTTGATTCTCTTGCAGGAGGCATTCACAGCTAACCGGAAATTTGTCTGGGGTACGCATCTTTTTCCACAGAGATCCAGGCGCAGGCAAACTCCCTTTTCATGCCTTTGCCTGCGCCTTTTTCACGCCAGATCCAGCATAAAGGCGCATGCAATTCCCCTTTTCATGACTTTGCCTACGCCTTTTTCGCCCCAGATCCAGCTTAAAGGCGTAGGCAATTGCCCTTTTCCTGTCTTTGCCTACGCCTTTTTCACGCCAGATCCTACATCAAGGCGTAGGCAATTGCTCTTTTCCTGTCTTTGCCTACGCCTTTTTCGCCCCAGATCCAGCTTAAAGGCGTAGGCAATTGCCCTATTCCTGTCTTTGCCTACGCCTTTTTCGCCCCAGATCCAACTGAAAGGCGTAGGCAAACTCCCTTTTCCTGCCTTTGCCTACGCCTTTTTCGCCCCAGATCCAGCATGAAGGCGCAACATAGCAAATAGCTGCCTGGCACGGAAATAATACAAAGCGCCACCATTTCCATACAACACTTTTCCAAACGTAAAAGAGGCCTCCAACCCGCATAAAATAAAGATTAGAAGTCTCTTTCACTTTGTACATGTGTTTAATACGCACGCATGCGGATTGATAGTTTGATACCTACCAGCATTTAAGCATGCGCCGCAAAGCGACTTGTTTCCTTAATTCACCCTGTTCCCGTTTGTTACTTCACGCCTTTCTCTTCAGGCTCTTCAAATATTCTTTTTGCTCCTTTGTAATCCGAAAGCTTTCCACAGACTTCCGGATGGCCTTATTATGCGTCCAGACATCCAGCTTCCGCTCTTCCAGATAAGGCAACACTCTTTCATACTGCTTGGCCAGCGCTGTCGCAAAATACCAGGCAATCATCATATTCACATAGTATTCCTTCGACCGGATTTGGGACACCATCTCAGGATAAGCCGGATCAAAATCCTCATCCAGAAAATGCTGCATCAGCATTCCAATCCCAAACCGGATCGTATAGGTTTGATCCGATTCAAGCCATACCCTGATCTGCTCCAACAATTCCGGCTTATGCTTTCTGAATACCTTCGGGGACAGCTGATCGCAGGTCGCCCAATTATCCACAAACGGCAGGAAGCGAAGCACTTCCCCCATGCATCGTTCATACTCCTTTATTTCAGAAATGATAAAAGCATGCAGCTGATTTTCATCAAAATACGAATGCGGAAGGTCCTCCAGAAAGGCCTGGATATTCTTTTGCGCGGCCAGTTTTTTCGCATACTGCCGAAGAGCCGGCGTCCTAACCCCTATCACGGTATCCGCCGCGACCGTCGGGATCAGCTTGCTTTGAAAATCCCGATATGTCACATCCTGCATCCGGAACAATTCCTCTCGGATTACATCCTGCATCCGGAATAATTCCTCACGGATTGCCTCCTTTTCCATGGCCTCAATCACCAGAAGATCCGCCGGCAGCCAGTTCACCTGCCGAAGATTGTCAAGTGGCAGCCATCTGGCTGCTTCATGTTCCAGTAAAACCAGATGCCCTTCCTTCAGGCTGCACCAGAAGCAGTCCATGGAAAGATGAAACGTAGGGTAATCGTACTCCACCGTAGTCAGATAGCGAAGGTCCGTAATGCAAGCGTCCAGTTCCTCCTGAATCTCCCTTACAAGCGCTTTCTCCGGTGTCTCCCCGCCCTCAATCTTTCCGCCGGGAAACTCCCACCAGTCCTTGTAATCTCCATATCCGCGCTGTGTCGCGAAAACAACCGGTGTGCCGTTTTCATCCACGGAACGGATCACGGCCGCCACTACTTTGATTGATTTCATACCCATTTGTTCTTCCTCCGGTAGATTTCAAGGCCGCCTTCCATTCCGTTCCGTACAAACCCATTCTTCTCCGCAATCGCTTTGGTAACCTGCTGCTCCGGATCGCATTCGATGACCGCATCCTTTCCTTCCAAGAGCGACATGGCAACAAGCTGCTTGGTCAAAAGGCCTGCCATGCCCTGTCCCCACCTGTCTTTCTTAAGGACCCAGCCAATCTCGTTACTCTCATCATCATACTCGTGATAGATCACATAGCCACTGAAGATATGATCCTTATCCTCCACAGCCAAAATCCGGGGAGATGCCGCAAGCCCCTGTTCTTTCAGAAAGCTTTCGGTTTGTGCGCGCGAAAACGGCGGCTCCAAATATTTCATCACCTCCGGATCGGAAAGCAAGGCATGCAACGACTCCAGATCAGAAATAGTCATCTTTCGGATATAAAAACGATCATCTTTCACACAGTGTTTCACGGATCGATCGTTTATGTCCAGCTCCGTCCGGAAAAACGACGGAAAGATGGTCCGCGGTTCATCGGGAGACACCCACTCCAGAAATTCCGTCTCACCGTCTTCGGTAACACTCGCGCAAGACGGCTCAAAATCCTCCGGCATCTTCATGTAAAAATAATATCCGATTTCGTAGATCTCTTTTCCCATCTTTGAGGGAACGTCGGCTATATAGTAATTTTCCTGGATAAAGCCCAGATGATCAATCTCCATCTCGATGCCGGTCTCTTCCCTGACCTCCCGGATCACCGCTTCTTCCGCGGTTTCCCCGAATTTAATCCGGCCGCCGACAGAATAGAAATAATCGGACGCATGATTCCTGACCATCAGGAAACGGCCTTCCTTTAAGAGAATGGCCCCGACCCGGATATTGATCACCCCATCCCCGCAGGGAACGCACATATCCGGAGCCTCTTCCAAAACAGCGCACTTTGGCGAAGCCTCTTCCGGAACAAGGCACTTTGACGCATCTTCTCCTCTGACCATGGCAAACCCTCCGTTCTATAAGAACCACACGCAGCCTTACGGCCGCTCCACAAAACATGAAAACCAAACGTGATTACTACGTCTTTCGGACTCTCGCAATCGCTAACGTATACACTCTCCCTAAGCCCGCACAAACGCTGTCGCCAGCGCTTGCTACGTGTTCATAACATCTCACTGCGTTACACTGTCCTTGTACCTTATCATATCTAAAACATACCGTCAATCATTCTGGCGCCATTAACAAATCTTCCCCAAACGGTACTCTTGTAAAAGGTGTTTGCCTGCGCCTTTCTCACCGGCAGGGAATGAAAACAAAAACGAAAAGGGGAAGCGAACCTGTACGGCTCACTTCCCCTTTTCATTTCCCATCACTCAGACCGCACGGCTTACCTGATGGCAGCAATGCGGCCGGTGAGGGGGGCATAAGATACGGCCTTAGGCCTTCCTCTGCCCGTTTTCCCTGTTCCCCTCATATCTGATACTACTCTCAAATAGCAACGCTATTTGAGATTGCGCGTGCTCCGCACGCTGGTACTGCATCTGGCCTTACACCAGCTTGTGATACTCCAGGGTAATCGACACCTCAAGCGGATCAACCAGATCCATATTGGTTATGGCATAGTTCACATCTACGTCGTCCAGATACCATTCGTATGTAGTCGAAATGACCTTGATAATCACATCCACCGTGCAGGCGCCCGTCTCGGCACACATCTCGGAGAACTGGTTACCGGCAAGACTCTCATCTTTCAGATAAACAACCGCGTAAACGTAGCCTTTCCCGCCTTCCTGATAGAAATCGTATCCTCCATAACCAATGATGTTCTGAAGGGCGATGTACGCGAAAGGATCCAGATCATCGATCACGTCTCCCAGCGTCGCATCATCAGGTGCATCCCAAATTTCAAAGGTGCTCTTCTCCAGCTCCATCTTCAATGGTTCCGTAGAAGTAAACGCATGGTTGCAAACGGGGCATACGGGCTTGGCAGGCTGAATCCTGATTTCATCAGGATTCATTTCCGCATGATACTCTCCGTAAGGCTTCCCATTGCCTTCAGGGACAATATGCGCCTCCGCCGTGAAGGTGGCTTGGTACTTGGCCGGGCCGGTTACCGTCGTGATCGGTTTATTCCAGGAGAATACATAATGGTACTCATCATCCGCTGCCTTTGTGGGCACGGTGCCTGTGAAGAAAGGCATTTCGCCGTAGGCCACTTCACTGCTCTGCAGCTCCATACCATCCACATCCAGGAACTGGATCGTATACTTGTTCACGGTGGTGCTGTAGGTTGCCGTGTATATGGTATCTTCCGTGGCTTCCTTGATTTCCGGTGTCCATCCGTTGAACGTATAGGTGTACTGCGCACTGGCTGCCTTCGTCGGATCGTCGCCATTATACTCAGGCAGCATACCGGGCATCACTTCATCCGTTTTCAGCACGTCTCCGTTATCATTCTTCCAGGTGATGGTAAATGTCTCCGGTACCGTAAAGGTAATCGTCCGGACAGCCGGCGCGTAGGTGTCTGCGTACTCTGCCTTCGGCGTGATTTGGATCTTCACCTCCTGTCCATCCGCAATATCCTTCAGGAGCAGTCCGCTGTAATCCTCCGCCCAGGACAGATCCACTTTGTCGTCTACATCTTCCCGGTCACCTGCGTCTAAGGCGGTACCAACGAATACGATCAGCCCCAGCTCAGCAGGCGATACACTTGCTAACGCGGTGGTTTCCGGATCTCCCTCTGTGCTCCCAATCACCCAGTCACGATCCAGACGCGTTTCTCCCGATTCAGTCACGATCCAGGGCTTTGGCAGACGAGTGAAGGTTGCTTTGTACGTCGTGTCACCGGCTGCCGCCACAGGGGCAGGATCCCAGCCGGCAAAACGATACGCTTCCGCATCCGTCTCTTCCTTAGTGACATCCGCATGTGTAGGTGTCCGTCCGGCAATCGCCTTGGTTGTGTCAATCACACTGCCATCGTCCTTCTGCCAGGTGATGGTGTAAATCTCACTTCCTTTCATCGCAAGGGTAACCACGGCAGGCGCAAAGTCATCCAGGTTGCCCCTGTAATAAGTGTGTCCTACCTCGCCAAAGTAGCCTTCATGCTCTCCGTACTCACTGGTGTAATACCGGGCCATTACCTGTACCTTCACCGGATAGGTGCTGTCCGGGTTCTGCTCAAAGTACGTGAACAAATCGTTCACGGTCACATCCCCAGAGCCGTCCGCCCAGGTGATGACAACGCTTCCAGCAGGGAACCGAATGGGGTTCAGCTCCTCAGGATCGTTGTCGATCTGCAGGTAAACATACCCGCCCAATAGTTCAGCCAGTTTATCCTGCCCGGCTGCCAGAGTAGCAGCCTCACTTAAGCCTAAATCTCCCAGAGACAGGGTGGCTTCTTCACTTAGACTCAGACGTAGACTGGACAATTTTTCCGTCGCCACCTTATAACCGCAGCGGCTGCACAACTGTCCTTTTTCATGAGGATGAAGGATCGCATCCACATATGCGTCTACTGCATTTGTCAGTTCATAATAACTTCCCTGGCTGTCATACGATGTCATGACGTGATCCCTGAAGATGATCAGATCCGCGTCCGTTTCCTGATAAGTGTCCGTATCCGAAGGAGTGATATGAACCTTAAGCACGCAGGATCCGCTTTCCGTGAGTTTAGCCACAACATCGGCTATGGTCATGGAAGCTGTCTCTGCAGACCATTCCAGAGTCACATCGTCTTCAAACTCATAGTACTCGCCTTCTCTGTCTCCGGCATAAGCCCACAGGGAACCGGGGCCTTCCAAGTTCTCCGGTGTGATGTAATAAGGGAACTCGACCGGATCGCAGAGCCCAGAGATGAGGGCTGTGTCTTCCAGTTCGGGGAGTTCATCCAGCATGGAGAATATTCCGCTGCAAAGCTCCGGAGGCAGCAGCTTAAGTGTCTCGTCCTCTTCTGTCCAGGTAAAGATGGCCAGCTGAGGTAAAGCCTTGCTGCTGTAGGTCGCCGTGTACGTTGCTTCACCGGTCACCTTCGTAATCTCAGAATCCCAGCCCGCAAACGTGTAGACATACTGAGCGGTCGCCTCCTTCGTCGGTGTCTCGCCCGTGTAGACAGGGGTTGCGTCATACGCCAGTTCACTGCTCTGCAGTACGGTGCCATCCTCGTTCACAAACTTGATCAGGTACTTGCGTGCCGCACTTGTGTACGTTGCCTTGTACGTTGCTTCGCCAGAGACGGCCACAACTGCCTGATCCCAACCCGCAAACGTGTATGTGTACTGTGCGTCCGCCTCCTTCGTCGGCGTTTCGCCCGTATAAGCAGGCGTCTCACCGTACGCCACTTCGCCGCTCTGCAGCTCCGTGCCATCCTCGTTCACAAACTTGATCAGGTACTTGCGTGCCGCACTTGTGTACGTTGCCTTGTACGTTGCTTCGCCAGCCACTGCCTCTACAGCCGGATCCCAGCCCGCAAACGTGTACGTGTACTGTGCGTCCGCTGCCTTCGTCGGTGTTTCGCCCGCATAAGCAGGCGTTTCGCCGTACGCCACTTCGCTGCTCTGCAGCACGCTGCCGTCTTCGTCCACGAACGTGACGGTGTAGGTGTCATTACCGGTCAATGTGATTTCGTATACCCCAGGTTCAAAGTCATCCAGATTGCCGACGTATCGATAGTCAGATACATCGCCAAACTCTGCATACTCCTTTCCTAATAAGGTTTCCGTATACTCAGTATATGCTTCCACCTGTACTTTCACTGTATACTTGTTGCCATTTTCCGCGAACGCTGCGTACAGATCTCCCAGCGTCATGTCTCCAAAGCCTTCCGCCCAGGTATAGAAAGCCCCGCTGTCAAGCTGCTCCACAAGCCCCAACTGCCGGAAAATCTCTAAAGCCCTCTCAACCGTCCCTATCTGGTGGCGGGTCAGTGTCGCTATCATCTGCGCTGTGTAGGGGATATGCTCGTCAAGCTGC
>JAFVBO010000013.1 GCA_017479935.1 Lachnospiraceae bacterium | reverse complement strand
GATTGTTTATGCCATCATCAACGGCCAGATTGTTGTGATTACAACGATTCTGGCAGGATCCCGTGGAGATGTCTACAAGAAGATGGACGGGTTAAAGTAAAGAATCGGAGCGTGACAGGGGACGGGCCTCTGTCACGTTTTTTGGCAGGGGACAGATCTGTGCCGTAGTTTTGCGAGAGGGCAATGAATAGATGCATAATGTGGCCAGGCCCTATAATGTGGCCAGGCCCCATAAATGGCGTAGCCTGAAATACGAAACAACGGGCCCGACTGAGTCCGCAGCCGCTAAGCATCCAACGGGATGTTGGCTGAAAATCCTGTATAGCAGGAAGCTATAGACAGTGAGGTTAACTGCCGTTTCTGATGGCAGCTCTCCTGGTGATGCTTTTCAGCTTTAGGAACCTGCTAGGACCTTGTGTCCATGCAGAGCAGTCAGATTTCTTGTGCTCACAAATGGCAACTCTCTAAAGCTAAAACAGGGGCTGCCGCTCATTAAAGATATGCGACAGCCCCGCCGGTATAATGGATCACGCGGAAGCCGGCAGCATTATATCCAGCTTGAAAACTCCGGAAACCGCGCTGATCTTTAAGTCTCCCCCATACTTCTCCGTCAAAGTTCGGATGCTGAGCATTCCAAATCCGTGGTACCTCTTGTCCTGTTTTGTTGTCTGGGGTAGTCCATCGGCAAAATGCATCTCTCCTTCGAAAGTATTCTCCTCGTGGATAAAAACAAACCCATGTTTTTTCTCCACTGTCAGCGTTACAAGTCTACGGTCTTCATCTCCAATATGCCCCGCAGAATAAATTGCGTTGTCCAGAATGTTTCCGAACAGGGAGTAAATATCGGAATCTTTCATTTCTTTTAAGACCCTTCCGTCTGCTATGGATGTAAAGCGTATTCCCTTCTGAACACAAAGAAGAGATTTGTTGCTAAGTACCACATCAAGCGCCGTGTTTCCGGTATCGATACTGCTGTCATACACATCGACGGCATTTCGGATGGTCTCCCATTCGTTCACGTCCAGTTTTGTTTCCAACATTTGAAGCTGATGTTTCAGATCGTGACACTTAATATTAATGACGTCGCGAATCGCGTTATCCTGCCGGAACTGCTGTTTTTGGCTGTAAAGCAGCTGCCTGACGATGAGCTGATCCTTTTCCGCGTTCTTCATCCGTATGTCACACATACTGATTACCAGCACCAGCATTGAAATCAGGATAGAAAAGACATTAAGAAGAATCATCATGTCCCGGTTTCCGCTTTTGATGGTCATGTCTATTCCTACGGTGCTTAAAACAATATCTGTTCCGATCACGATCAAGGAAAGCATAGCAAGAAGAGTATTATTATTTCGCTCCTCACTTTTCTGGCATACAAAGTGCCGGATAAGAAGAACATAAAGCACCGCATCAAGAAAAATGGCGATACAAAGCTCTGTCAGGCGCATGAATTCAACCGGAACCCCTGTCACAAAATAAAAGAGTATGGCCTGTATGCGCTGCGCAATATGCTCCAGACAGTAGGCTACCGTCACAGCAAACAAGGCCTGCTGCCACCGAACATAATAGCAGAACAATGTCACAGCCACCGCAAGCCCGAAAACGCATATATATTTTAGGATTGATCGGTACAGAATCGAACCCGGATCGACTGTTCCCCATTCCTGAAAAAGCATGGACCATGTAACCGCACATCCAAGAATGAGTGCTATACGTGCGGATATTCCTTTCCGAACCGGTAACCTGTGCGAAACCAAAATGACTCCAGCTGTCAATTTCGCGATAAAGATCAGATCATTTCTTATGAATGACAAAAACAACTCCCACATATTTTTCCTCACTGCTCCTCATCAAGATCACTGTAATAGCGATGATATTCCGACATCAGTTCCTTTTTCTTTGCCCGACTGACGGGTATACTGGTTTTTCCTATATAAATATTCATATTATCCATCCGTTCCACATGGCGAAAATTGATGATAAATGAACTGCTGCAGCGGTAAAAGCCCTTCTTGGGCAGTGTTTCCTCGACCTTGCTTAAGATCCCGTAGGATTCTACAATCGAATCTGTCAGAACATACCGGATATGGTGTTTGTATATTTCAATATACTGAAGGTCATTCGTGTTGATACGTTCCATGTTAGCCCCGTTTTTCACGGTAATGAATTCCTGTCGATTGTTCCGGATACGAATATACGCCCTCTTTAGCTTCAGCGCAAAAGACGGATACTCGATGGGTTTTAAAACATAGTCCAAAGCGCTGACCGCATAGCCATCTATGGCATACTGAGCCAGGTGCGTAATAAAAATGATGATAATCCCCGTATCTTTTTCCCGAATCCACCTTGCCAAGTCCATACCGTTTCCATCCGGAAGTTCGATATCAAGAAACAGCAGATCATACTGAAAGGAAAAGGAATTTTTAAAATCTTCGACACCAGAAAAGAAATGGGCCTGCTGCTCCAGAGTCTGCTCTTTCTCATATCGCTCAAGAAAAGACCGCAAACGCTCCGCTTCTCCCCTGTCATCTTCCACCACAGCGATTGTAATCATGATTCTCCTCCTGAAAAAAAATAAATCTCCCCTTCCTATTTTAGCTAATTCGATACAGCTCGTCTATAGAGGCAACTCCATTTGCAGGATCCACAACGTGGATTGCGTCTTCTTATTATATCTGTAAAAAGCGAGCAGGAAAACGTCTATTGCACGAAAGCCAAAGGAGTTGTAAAAAAAGCAAATCGAGTTGCACCAGTTGTCCTCCCTAAAAGCACATGCTAACATCATGAGCAACAGTACTGTTTTGTGCGGCCCTGCAACCCGCACTTGCAACCAAACGACGATGAAGAGAGGAGAAATTATATGAAGAAAGCATCCACAAAGCTGTGGAGCGTTCTGACAGGCATCTTTGCAGTCCTGCTTGTGATTGCCATCATCGGAACCTCTGTAGCAAACTATTTTGAGCCGGTTATCAATACCCTGCTCATGACTTCCACCACCAAAATAGTGGAAGACCCGAATGCTGCCAATGTCGACTCTGACTACTACAAGAGTGATTATACCTATGACCGTGCAGGCGAAGAAAAACTGATCGCTGATTCCAAGGAAGTGTATCGCAACCTGGTCGAAGAGGGTTCCGCTCTTTTAAAGAACGAGAACAACGCTCTTCCTTTTACGGACAGCGACAAGGTCGTAACCGTGTTTGGCGTTGCAGGTCCCAAGTATATCACTGGTTTCTATGATGAACTGGTAAATGCCGGTTACACCGTGGACAAGGCTGTCTGGGATTACTACAACAGCCAGTCCGTCACCGGCAGAACCCGTGTTGGCGTCCCGATGTGGGATGAAGCAACGCTCGGAAGCCTTACCGGCGATGTCGCAATCATGACCATCGGCCGCAGAGCCGGTGAGGGAACCGACTGCGCGCATCCCGGAGACACATCATTGAACAAAGCGACGGATCCGGAGAACGGCGACTACCTGGATATCTCCGCAGGCGAAGAGTCCGTTATGGAGAACTTGAAGCGCCTGAAAGACGAAGGCAAGTTTAAGAAGATCATCGTTGTCATTGACACCAGCAACATGGTCAACGGCGACTTCATCAACGACCCCCGCTTCGGCATCGACGCTGTCATATGGAAAGGGCAGGCAGGTGCCAACTATGGCACCGAAGGTCTTGTCAACATCTTAAAAGGTTCTGTCAACCCTTCCGGACGTCTGGTTGATACGGTTTACATGGAAAACCTGTTAAACCCTGTCATGATGAACTTCGGTGTCATCGAAGGCGACTTCTCCCAGGCAGATCCCGCTCTTGTCGAAGAAGTCAAGGCCGAGAACTACGAATACAATGCCAACCCTCAGGGTGATTTCTGGGATCACAGCGTTGTATACCAGGAAGGCATCTATCTTGGATACAAGTATTATGAAACCCGCTACGAAGACTATGTCATGGATACGCCCAATACCGGTGATTTCCAGTATGACCAGTATGTAGCTTATCCTTTCGGTTATGGTCTTTCCTACACGACCTTCACGATGGATAATTTCAAGGGTGAACAAAAAGGCGATGACTTCGTCTTTACCGTCGACGTCACCAACTCCGGCAGTGTGGCCGGTAAACACTCCGTACTCGTCTATCTGCAGTCTCCTTACACCGATTATGATAAGGAGAACGGCATTGAAAAAGCTTCCGTCCGTCTGGTAGGTTACGGCAAGACCGGCCTTCTTCAGCCGAACGCCAAGGAAACCCTTACGATTACTGTGCCAAAGTGGCAGCTCAGAGTATACGATGCCAACAAGGCGAAGACCTACATTCTGGATGCAGGAGATTACTTCTTCACGCTTGCCGGTTCTTCCCATGATGCTGTCAACAACATCCTTGCCAAGAAGGGCTTTTCCGGCGGTAAGATGGATGCAGCTGGCAATGCGGATCTGGTCTATGGCTACAACGTGGCTTCCCTGGATACCGAAATCTTCTCCAAGTCCTATGCGACCGGCCAAGCGATCACCAACCTGTTTGACGACGTAGACCCGAACAAAGATGTGAACGCCAGCGAACTGAACGAAGTCGTCTGGGTTAGCCGCTCTGATTGGACCGGTACCCTTCCGACCAAGGCTTTCATCGTGAAGTACAGCAACGCCATGGTTGAGCAGGCCCGTTCCGTCACCTACAAAGCGGATCCTGCAGCGCAGGCTGCAACAGAGATGCCTCACTTTGGCGTCGCCAACGGTCTGACTCTGGCTTCCTTTATGGACCTGCCTTACGACGATCCGATGTGGGATAAGCTCCTTGAGCAGATGACTTACGAAGAAACCGCGAAGATGGTCATGAACTGCTGGTACGGTTCCGACGGCGTTCCGAGCGTTGGCAAACTTCGTCAGACCGATCAGGATACTTCCATGGGACGTACCAACCCCTTCACCGCGAACCCCGATCTGGTTGGTATTGCGTTCACATCCGGCGATCTGCGTGCTGCAACCTTCAATGATGAGCTGATGAAGAAGGTCGGCCTGATGACCGGTGAAAATGACCTCCACGCATCCACCGACACTGTGAAGGCCATCGGTCTGTATGGTTTCAGCCCGGACATTCATCGTTCTCCTTACTCTGGCCGTAACGGCGAGTATTTCTCCGAAGACGCCTACATTACAGGTATGGCCTGCGGTCTTGCTGTACAGGGCATGCAGGAAAAGGGAAGTGTATGCTTCTGCAAGCATTACGTGTTAAACGACCAAGAAGACCTGCGCCATGGTGTGGCAACCTGGGCGAACGAGCAGACCATCCGTGAAAACTATCTGCCTGCATTCGAGTACACCGTTACTGTCGGTGGCGGTATGGGCTTTATGAACTCCTTCAACCGTATCGGTATGATCTGGGTTGGCGAGCACAAAGGCGCTCAGATTGACTTCCTGTACAAGGAATGCGGTTTCGAAGGCAACATTGTTACCGACCTTTATGAGACGGACTACCAGGATGTCATCGACGGCCTTTTAGGCGGCACCACGATGTGGCTCGGCGTTTCCTCCAACAAGGATACCTACGGCCTTCTGACCAGCGATCTTTACCGCAACGACCCCGTCATCGTAAGCGCTCTCGTAGAAGCGGCTCACCGCATGTTGTACGGCTCCAGTCGTTCCGCAGCCATGAACGGTGTCTCCACGACAACGAAGATCGTCTCTGTAACGCCTTGGTGGCAGACGGCCCTGCTCGCCCTGGACATTGTTCTGGGTGTTCTGACCGCTCTCTTTGCCATTTTGCTCATCACCGGCATCTCAAAAAGCAAAAAATTGGATGCATAAACATTGAAGGGAGGATTGGATCATGAAACGAATAATGAAAATGCTCTCTATAGCGATTGCCATGCTCTTGATCTTCACCATGGTCGGCTGTGGCAGCTCAGGCTATAAAGTATCCTTCGTCCTTCCGGACGGGGCTTCCGGAACCGCGCCGGCAGCTCAATCCTACGAACCTTACGCGCAGGTCACTCTTCCTTCTGTGGATTCTTCTTTAAACGGTAATCCGCAGAATGGTTGGAAGGATGTCAGCGGGAATTTCTTTGCGAATGGTGCAACCTTCTCCATGGGGTCCGTAGATATGGCATTCACTGCGGTCTATGACGCGCAGGTTGTTGCAGAAAGCTTCTGTGAAAACCCTGGTACCATGAATTTTGGCGGCAGGCTGATTGGACCGACAGCCGCCTATACCATCTTCCGCTCTGACAAGACCTGGACCGCGGATGCAGAAGGCGTTGCCTCCTTCTCTCACTTTGAAGGAACCTGGGATATCAGCGCAGACGGTAAGCTGTCTATGATCCTCGTGGAGCAGGACGGCGTTGAACGCAACACTGCTCTGGAAATCACGGATGACGGACGCGGCCTGACATACACTCTGACGCATCCCGGTGATCGTGGCGGCTTCAAGTATCATGTCAACCACATCACCGCTTACCAGCTTATGAGCGGCATGAACGCAGTCGGTGCCGGATCCTTCACGCTTCCTGAAGCGCCTGTGTTTGAGCTGACCCTTGCCAAGGGTACGCCTGGTGGCGGCGGTGGCGGCTTTGGAGGCTTCGGAGGCGGCGGTGGTGCTGCAGCACCCGCTGTCGAAGTCACCGGTGAGACAGCCAGCGTTTCCGGTGTGGTTGGTGAAGGCGTATCGCTTCCTCCTTGCGGTTATGCTGCCGAAGGTTACACCTTCAGCGGATGGACCTATGATGGAACCACCTATCAGCCGGGTGAGTCGTTCACGGTTCTCCCGATTGACCTGACCCTCACGGCGTCCTGGACCAAGAACCCGTAATGGTAATCATCCCCTGCTGTCCCATCCGGGACAGCAGGTTTGAAGGAGTAAAGCGATGGAAAAAAACAGTCCTGTTCGCCTGAAAAGGGAAAAAACTCTGATCGTCTGGTCTTTCATCACCCTGGCTCTGGTACTGGTTGTACCGCTCATCTACTGGGACGCCCTTGGCAGCGGCGCGATGCATTTTATGCGGTACAGCAACGTCAATGTAGCCGGATCCAGCGCCGGTGATTCCCATGCCACTTTCTTTTTCGGCATCCTGTATACGATCCAGCACATGGGCCCCGGCGTGTTTATCCCGTCTCAGCTGTTTTCCGCGCAGTGGCGTGTCGTGATGAACACGACCGAAGCATCGGCTCAGGCAGACACCCTTGGCGCTATCTCCCTGATTCTTGTGGTATGCATGCTGATCTCCCTGATTGTTATGATCGTCCTGTACACCATTGACCGTCACGCGAAAAAGAACGCCGGGAAGGCCGTATCAGCTGTCAGCCTGCTCTTCGCGATCCTGGAGCTGGTCACCGCCGTCTGGTTTGGCTTTATCGTCATCACGATGGCAACCAAGGTTTCCAATTACGGTTTTCGTATTTTTGATTTCCTTGCCTACGGCGGCGCGAAGTGTTCTCTGGAAGTGCTGTTAAACCTGCTGCTGGGGATCAAGAATCTGCGCTTGTTCTCAGCGATCAAGAAAGAAGCGAAGGCTGCGTAAAACCTGAAGTCATGACAGGAAAGACACTAGCACATTTCATTGCGCTTAAGGCCCTTTCCTGTTATACCCGTTGATTTTACTTAAGAAGGAGGATGTATCTATGAAAAAATTCTTAGCTCGTTTTATGGCTGCTGTCATTGCTCTGACAGCCATTTGCAGCTTACCTGTCGCGACGGCAGAGGAAGAGCCCGCTGATGCGCCCGAAACTAAGCTGTATACGGTAACGGTCACCCTCGATCCCAAGGATGTCTCGGGAATGGAAGTGACAGGAGCCGGAATCAAGGGTGAGTTCCTGTTCTACGAAAGCAATATGACTGGTCACACAGATGAGACCGGTATGCTGGATGGTGTAGAGAAATATTATCCCCCCAGTGAGTACAAGCCTGGCATGGCACCCATCGGAGGTCTGTACTACGAGGACATGACTCTGAATGAAGACGGCATCTATGAAATCACACTCGAGCTTCCTGCCGGCGTTTATCCTTATCAGTTTGTCATCAATCCTGAGCTGGGACCGGAAAACCCGAGAATGACCTGGGCGAATGTAACCACCAAGACCGGTGAAAAGGGAAGCTTTGGCTTTGGCGAGAACAAGAACGTATCCATCCAGGACCCCAAGAATCTGCCGATCAAAGCGACCCTCACCGGCAATCAGTCCAACAGCGAACTGATCGTTGGCGATACCAAACGTGCTCCGATCGAAGATCCCGAAAAGCGCGGTACCGTGACTTACATGACCTATATTGATCTGGATGGCGAGCTCCGCTCCCTGGGCGTTTATCTGCCCGCAGGCTATGACAAGACACAGGCTTATCCGCTGATTGTCCTCTCCCACGGCCGTTTTGGCAATGAAGTAGACTGGTTCAGCCAGGGTCAGGCAAACAACATCATGGATAACCTGATCGCGGAAGGCAAAACACGTCCTGCGATCGTCATCACTCCCAACGGAGACGTTTTCCAAGATGGTGAGTACTGGAATTTCGAAAAGTACGGCGAAAACATCGAAAAATGTGTGCTCCCCTTCATTGAAAGCATCTTCAATATTTCTGAAGAATCAAAAGACCGGTGCTTCTGCGGACTTTCCATGGGCGGTATGACCACCATGCACATGTTCTACAACTGCACCGAACTGTTCGATTACTATGGTGCTTTCTCCGGTGCGATCACTCCTTCCATGAGCAGTTATAATCCGGACAATCCGCTCATCCATAACGAAAACCTGAAGCTGTTCCTGGGTGCCGGCGAAGAGGATTATGCCTATGACGACAGAGAATTCGCGGTTAAGGACGCCATGGAGGCTCTGGATTCTCTTAAGATTTCCTACACGACCTACTTCCTGACAGGTGCTCACGACTGGTTCAACTGGCCTGAAATCTTTGAATACTATGTCGGAAACGTACTGTGGAAATAATGACAGAGGGACGATTCTTTTGTCCAATAATGTGGCCAATAATGTGGCCAGGCCCCATAAAGAGAAGATGAAAAAAATATAAAATATTTCTAAAATAGAGCTGGTCTGAGACAGATCAGCTCTATACTAAGAATTGCGGGTTAGACACGAAAAACCCGCTTCCCGCCTGTCTATTTGCTGAAGAGAGAAATGGCGTAATCATAATGTGGCCGGGCCCCATAAATGTGAAATGCAGGTAAAAAATGGCAGATATGTTTGATATCCTTCGGGTATCCTTGTTTACTGGGGAAGATGTTCCTGTGACGGAATGGAAGCCCATTTTTGAAGAGATGAAGCAGCAGACGGTGGCTGCCCTTCCGGGGGAGTGGCTTTCGTCTCATATAGACGCGCCTTCATGGTCTTTGTTTTGCATGTCTTCGCAAGCACAGTGGATCCGCGTCCTGCACGCACAGGACGCGCTGTTACAACTCCTGGAAGCGAACGACATCCCCTGCGTGATTTTAAAAGGCGCGGCGGCCGCGATGGCCTATCCCCGCCCGACGCTCCGCACCATGGGCGATGTGGATTTCCTGGTAAAGCGCTCCGATTTTGAGAAAGCGGCGGCGTTGCTGGAAGAAAACGGATATGTTCTGACTCATGAAAAGGATTTTGTCAGCCACCATTACGGGTATGCCAAAAACCATATCTCCTTTGAATTGCATCGCCGCATCCCCTTGGTTGCCGAGATGGATGAGATGTGGATGTCCCGCTTCGAGGAAGGCATTGACGCGAGGGAGTGGCACGAAACCGAGGGGTATCGTTTCCCTACATTGCCGGTCACGTTAAATGGTCTGGTCCTGATGTTGCTGAGTAGTTACTATCAATCAGCATTTAAGATCCGGCCTTGGGTTGCGGCAGATCATCGACTGGATGATGTATGTGCACACGCTTTTGGAAAAAACGTGGGAGGAGCTTCAGCCGTTACTTAAGGAGGCTGGGGTGGATAAGCTGGCCAGAACCACAATCGTCTTGTGCCAGAAATACCTTGGCTTAAGGGAACTGATCGAGGAGGATGCCTCTCTTCCGGTGGACGAGCTGCTCACATATATTCTCGAAAAGATAATTACAGGAACCAGTGATCTGAAATTATAATGAAAACTGGCAATGGCAATTATAGAAATGAGGATTTATATAATGGAAAAAACGACAGACTTAGTATTATTCAACAGCTCTGATGGAAAGATTTCCTTACCTGTTGCAGTGAATAATGAGACTGTATGGTTAACTTTGGATCAGATCTCTGCATTGTTCCAAAGGGATAAGTCTACCATTTCGCGCCATATACGCAATGTTTTTCAAGAGAACGAACTGGAGCGAGACGCAACTGTTGCAAAATTTGCAACAGTTCAAGAGGAAGGTAGCCGTCGGGTAGAAAGAGAGATTGATTATTACAACCTCGATGTAATTATTTCGGTCGGTTATCGGGTCAAATCACAGCGCGGTGTAGAGTTCCGAAAATGGGCGAATACTGTTTTAAAAGACTTCATTCTGAAAGGATATGCGGTCAACGAAAACAGACTAAGACAATTAGGAGAAGTTGTGCGACTGATGAAGCGCACACGGGATTCGCTGGACAGCAAGCAGGTACTGACAGTAATAGAGAATTATAGTAAAGCCTTAGATCTGCTAGATGCATATGACCACCAGAATATGCAACGGCCTGCCGGAGAGAAGGCCGTATATGTGCTCAACTATGAGGAGTGCCGCCAGATCATCGATAACATGAGGTTTGGTAATGAATCAGAACTGTTTGGAGCTGAGAAGGACGATTCCTTTAAAGGTAGCATAGGTAACATTTATCAGTCTTTTGCAGGAGTGGAGATTTATCCTTCACTTCAGGAAAAAGCGGCAAATCTTCTGTACTTGGTCACTAAAAATCATAGCTTTCTGGATGGAAACAAACGGATTGCTGCCACGATGTTTTTATATTTTCTTGACCGGAACGGTATTCTTTACGATGGAAATGGAGAGAAAAGGCTGGACGATCATACGTTGGTGGCGTTGACAATTATGATTGCTGAATCGAGACCGGAAGAGAAAGAAATGATGATTAGTGTGATTATGAATTGCATCAGCTAAGCCGAGGCTTCTATCAAAGAATATATACGATAATGTGGCCAGGCCACATAAACGGCGATTTCCTAAAATTGAACTTAGGGCATCCCGAACCACTAAAGGGGAAGGATCAAGGAAAGTACTCTGTTCGAATAACAGGAAATGTAAGGTTAATCATGCTGCCAAGTGAAACTGGCGATGCCGTAATGATTTGTGAAGAAATTGAGATGGAAGGAGTGGCTGATTATCATGGCGGTAAAGAATCGTGGTATATCCCCTGATCTGCTAATCCACCCCGGCGAGACAATTTCTGACTTGTTGGAGGAACGCGGCATAACACAAAAGGAGTTGGCTCAACGAGCCGGTGTATCCGAAGCGTTTTTGAGCGATGTGATCCATGGAAAGAAGGATATCTCCAAGGGGCTGGCGATGGGGCTTGAATATGCTTTTGGTGTGCCCAGTTCTTTCTGGCTGAATCTGCAGGCGAACTATGACGCAGAACTATTAAGCCTTCAAGAAGAAGAGACGGTTGAGGAAGAGGAAAAAGGAGTTCTTGCTTCAATTCATGAAATCGTTGATTTCTTGAAAAAACGATCTGTCGTTGCTGAAGATTGGACATGGGAACAGACGGTTATTGGATTAAGAAAATACTTTCAGGTAAGCAATCTTACAGGTCTGTTTAATGTTACCTGGCCGTCTTAATTGAACGGCATATATAACCGCGTGGACGAAATCATTTTACACGAGCTGATTTACACCTAATGAATGACACATATTATGCCAATAGCGAGACACGGTTATGGAAACAAGCTTATTACAGGTTTCGTAGTCAAGGCATAAGATTTCGGAAAGGGCGAGAAGCTCTTTCCGTTTTTTATGATGAGGAGAATCGGGAGACAGCATTCCCTGAAATCGATAAACCCGGCAAGGCTTACGCCCAACCGGGTTTTTGGAGGAGAATCGGGAAAGGGATTCCCGAACCTTGGATGTATGTGCTTTGGGGTGCTTATTTCTTATGGTTTTCCGGATGCTTCTTTGCATCCTTGGCGCGGCGAACCATCAGCACGACCAAGACGGCGGAGACGAGTACGGCGACCGCATCGCCCGCGATCAGGCCGTATACCCACGGAGAGGTATGATACTTCGTGATCGAACCCGGCGCGACGCCCTGCATCATGTTGGAATTCGCAACCGCGTAAGCAACATTCTTCATCGCGCGGCGAAGTTCGGTTTTGGAAACGTTGGAATACGGATCGTTCAGATTAGTCTGTCCGACCCAACCGGGAACATACTGCATCCAGAACGTACCCATGCGAAGATCGGTGCCGGAGCGCAGAACCTTATCGACAATGTTCGGAGAAGCTTGCAAACACATATCCGTTGAGGTCAGTCCTTCAAAGCCCCATTCGTCATGCAGCATACCCTGGACGGAGGCATTGGCGGCGCACCATTCGCCGTTGATCATATTCGCCGCCATCATCATGCCGGTGAGGCCGCGCACGGTCTTTTCGGAAACGGTTCCTTCGGTATCGGAAATATACTTGACCTTCATCTTTGCTTCCTTGACCGCGATTTCAAACGGCTTTGCATAGAGCTCGCGGAGCGTCTGTTCATCCGCCCATGTATCAAGCGAGCAAGCCGGTCCTTCATAATCGTTGGCAAAGAAGTGCTTTAAGAAGCAGATGACCCCATTATCCGCAGCGCCGGAGACGCACGCCGCGCCTATCTTGCCGTTCAGCAGCGGATCCTCGGAATAGTATTCAAAGTTTCTGCCGTTAAAGGCGCTGCGATGCAGGTTCATGGCAGGACCGTACCAGCCGGTGAAGCCGATGACCAGCGATTCCTGGCCGATTGCATCGCCATACAGATATGCAAGCTCCTCGTTCCATGTAGAGGCAACGACCACCTCCGTCGCAAAAGCCGTCGTATCCGGGCCGCCGTCTGCGCCGGTCATGCCCCAACCCTGCGGACCGTCATGACAGACCACATTCGGAAGGTCGATGGATTCGAGCGCCGGAATCTCGAACGTTGCCCAGTTAAACGCGTTGTACAGTTCGTCGTTATACTCCAACTGATCCAAAAGCGCATCCCATGCTTCATCGTAATAATCCAAGCCGCGAAGCGCGGAGACGGAAAGCCCGTTTGCCTGTCCGGACACCGGCGCCGCCGGATATTCCGAAGCAAGCACTTTGTTGCCGAGTACGGGATCGTTTTCAATATCGAAGTTTGTACCTCTTGCGAGGCGTTCTGCCGAGAGGGTCTTACCCTCGGCGGGCGCTGTCGGCTGCGTGCCGTTCCAGTCCGCACGGGTCAGCAGCGTTGCTTCCGTCTGCATATACTCGTTGGAATCCGCATAACGGTTCGTTGCGGCAATGTACTGCGCTTCGGGATTTTCATGCGCCGCCTTCGGGAAGTTCAGGCTTTCGCCGTTCTCGTCCCAAGCAGATTGTGCGTCTTTTTCGCTTTGCCGCGGATTGCTGTTATCGTATGCGATCGTAGATCCGATATTCACGGTGCGGATATCGATCACATCATGCGAATTATTCCGCAGCGAGATGGTGTATGCCCCTTGCTCCAAGAGGTAGCAGCCCATTGTGCCGTCCGTATTCTCATGCATATAGGAATAAGAAGCCATATCCTCCTTGAGGAAGGACAGCGTCAGCGTTTCGCTCTTGCCGGGTTCGAGAATGCCGGTCTTATCGAACGCAGCGAGGTTGACCGTAGACTTCTCGACCTTATTTGCCTTGTCATAGTCGGTGTACGGAGCGGTATAGTAGATCTGAACGACGTCCTTGCCCGCAACCGCGCCGGTGTTGGTTACCTGCACCGTCACTTTGATCTCGTTTCCGGCGTCACTGAACTCGGTAATCTCCTGCGTAAAGGTCGTGTAGGAGAGACCGTAACCGAACGGATAGACGACTGCGCTGTCATAATCGAGCGCACCGATGTCGGAGGCCGTTTCAAAATAGCGGTAGCCGGTGTAGATGCCCTCCTCAAGCTCCACAAAGTACACATAGTTCGTGTAGTTCATGAACTCCACCATAATGCCGTCCGTATTCTCGTACACACGATCGGGGAGGAAGTTGGCATAAACCGGGTTTTTCGTAAGATCACGATCCCAAAGATCGGCAGTCCGACCAGACGGGTTTACGTCGCCGCAGAGAATATCGCCGAGGGAGGCAAAGCCGGTCGCGCCCGCGCCGCCTACCCAGACGATGGCGTTGCATTCATACTCGCCGCCCTCCATCAACTCTCCGAGCTCCATTACGTTCGAGGATTCGATAACCGCGATGACGGATTGGCAGTTTTGCTTGGCAAAGGTCAGCATCTCCTTCTCGTAGGACGTGAGCGCCAATTCGTGCGGCGTGCCGTCACTGTAAGGCGTATGCTGTAAGCTGCCGCCCTCGCCGCCGACTCTGCCAATGTAGACGATACCGACGGTGTCCTTGCAGCTTTCTTCCGTACCTGCGTAGATCGACGGATCAAATTCGTACAGCGAGGTCGTCGCGCCGGTAAAGCCCGTGCCGCTTTCGCCGCTGTCATTGATCGGCGCCGCGCCGGTTGCCGTCAGTTCAATGACATTAGCACCCTTCAACGCTTTTACGACGGTGTCATTCACCGCAAAGTTTGCCAGTCCGCGCTCGGCAGTGACGATGTAATCCTTGCTTGCATCGACGTTGCCGGACCCGGTACCGCCGTAGATCGGGCTGAGATAGCGCCAGCCGAACGGCGTGACCTTCGTGCCCTTGGCAATCGGCAGCAGACCGTCATTCTTCAGCAGAACCTCGCCTTCATCGGTGATCAGTTTGGAAACCTGCAGACCGTAGGAGACCGAGCCGGTCTCGCTGTCGGTGTCCGTGTATTTTTGGTCGTAATACTTCGTATTCCAGTTCTCGGCGCCTTCGATCTGAACCGTGTAACGATCGCCTCTGCCGAGATATGTGTTCATCGTGCTCGACAGCAGCGGCATCACGATAGATGCGGCCAGTGCGACGACGAGCAGGACAGCGACGATTACGGAACAGACGGCGAAAAATGCCTTGTTATTCTTCTTAGCTTCCATAAATTTGTTCTCCTCCTTAACTGTATATCTGCTTTCGCATCGCTGTCAGTATAAGAAATCCACAAAAAAGAAACAACCGCCTTGGCACAGGCGGTCAAAAAAGCGGCATATCCGGGATCGGTTTTATCGGTTTGGAAACAGAATATCGAGATGAAACATAGCATCTCTTACGGTGATCGTCATCGTGCCGCCGTAGCGTTCGGTCAGGCGGCGCATGGACTTGACCCCGAAGCCGTGCGCGTTCGGGTCCTCCTTTTTGCTCATCGGAACGGCGTCCCGGAATGTCACGGTGTCTGAGAATGTGTTTTCGAGATGGATCGACAGGTAACCGTTCGTTTCCCGGATGACAAGCGAAATCAGCTTCGGCTCGTCGTCGCTCTGGCGGAAGGTCGCTTCGATCGCGTTCGAGAAGGCATTGCCGAACAGGGAATAAATATCGTGGACGTCCATGAAAGCGAGGCGGCTGCCGTCCACCATGCAGTCGAGCTGAATGCCGTACTGGTGACAGAGCATCCGTTTTTCGGTCAGAATAATGTCGAGTGTTTCGTTGCCCGTTTGAACCGCGCTGTCGAAAATGAAGATTTGATCGGAAATATCCTTGCGTTCCTGCTCGGTGAGCGCCATTTTGCCGGCCATCAGTGCGTTCACGCGGTGCTTCAGATCGTGCAGCGATTCCATCGTCGCCTTGGAGATCTCATATTGGCGGGCGTTCTCCTTATACAGTTGGTTGATGATCTCCACCTCGCGTTCAAGCTGTCCGCGCTCGAGCATACCGAACAGAAGGAAGATCGCAAGCAGACTGGTGATGAGATTATAGATATCGAAGATCGCATCGACAATAGCGAGCTCGCTGTACAGGCGCGACAGCATCGCAAGCGAGCTCAGCGTAATATTCAGCAATACGATCAAGCCTGCAAGACGAAAGACGCGCTTGCGGCTGACGAGCATCTGCAGATGTCTGTAACGATAAAAGATCCAGGCAACGATAAAAAAGGTAAGCCCGGTCGTCAGCAGATAGATGAAAATGCCCGGGACGGTAAAGATCGAAAGAGAAGTATTCGGAACCAAAATTCGCTCGGTCAACCCCTCGACGGTGCTGGCAAGGTGGTGAAAGGCATACCCGCCGATGGCGCAGAACAGATATTCCGTCCAACCGGTTTTCAGGCAAAAGCAGGTGCAAAGCAGAACGATGCCGAGGATCGACAGGTACATGCCGATCGAATAGATCCATGCTGCAAAAAGGGATGGCAACGTGAAAACGGGGATCAGAAAGGCGATTGCCGCACCGACCGCCGTTGTCGCTGCCGCACGCAGCGCATAATGCGCGCGCTTCGGATAAAACGCGCCGAGCACATGCGCCATGAGGACAGTTTCAAGAAAGATCAGAACATTGATTCCGTTGACATAGCCGAACATCACCAAGTCCCTCCGAGGTAACGGTTCAGATCGTCGCCGAGTTCCTTTTTACGGCTGCGGCTGATGACGAGCGTTTCGCCACTGTCGAGCGTCAACTCATATTTTTCCATATTGCGGATATGCGCAAGGTTCACCAAAAAGCTCTGGCTCAGGCGTGAAAACGGCGCGTTCCTCAAAGCCTCCTCCACATCCTTCAGCGTACTGCGCACGGTGAAGTTCCCCTCCGTCGTATGGTAGGTGACGTCGTGCTTCCAAACCTCGATGTAATAGATGGAATCCGTGGGAATCACGCGGCGTGTGTTGCCCGTCAAAACGGCTACGCTTGCAGCTTGGTTCTGCTGTACGCGGCGCAAGATCTTTTTCATTTTCAGCGCGAACATCTTCGGATCGAGCGGTTTTAGAATATAGTCCGTCGCATCCACCTCGTAGCCGTGGATCGCGTATTGTCCCATCTTTGTCAAAAAGACGATGACCGCTCTTTGATCCGATTTCCGAACCATCCGACTCAGCCGCAGCCCGTTTGAATCCGGCAGCTCAATGTCGAAAAAGATCAAATCAAACTGCCCCGCAAACGCCTCCGAAAAAGCCGCGCCGTCGCGGAACACCTCAAGCGCAAACGGCTCCGTATGTTCCTTGCGATACGCCTCGAACGCCGACAGGAACTGTTCGAGATCCGCCTGCGTATCCTCCACCAAAGCAACCCTTACCATGCCCGCGCCTCCTGCGATTTCTTGCGCTTATTGTATCAAAACGGAGCACGCGCGTCAATGGAAAACCGCTTGATCTGGCGGGGGCAGGGATTCCCTTACATCACGAATTCGGACATCCAAATTTAATACTCGCTTGTACAGCAAAGGCATCGTGATGTATGATATAGTGTGTCGTTAATGTTACCTGGCCGTCTTAATCGAGAATCAGCAGATGCCGGGGCTTTCTTACGGACTGAAGATGGACGGTGTGACCAGACAGGAACTGGCCTATGATCGCCTGGGACGGCGCACGGAAGAACATCTGCACCTTTCTGCAGAAAACAGCCGCAGCATCCAGTAT
>JAFVBO010000110.1 GCA_017479935.1 Lachnospiraceae bacterium | reverse complement strand
CACTCCGCTTTCAAAAAAATTACAGCGCCACGACCGCTTCCACTTCAATCAGGGCGCCCTTCGGCAGCGCGGCTACCTGCACGCAGGAGCGGGCGGGTTCGTCCTTGGTGAAGTATTCGGCGTAGATGGCGTTTACTTTGCCGAAATCAGCCATGTTGGCCAGGAAAACGACAGTTTTTACTACGTCGTCCATCGTAGCGCCGGCGGCTTCGACTACGCACTTTAAGTTGTCGAGAGCCTGGCGGGCCTGCGCTTCCACACCTTCCGGAAGTGCTCCGGTGGCCGGGATGAAGCCGCACTGGCCGGAGGTGTACAGAAGATTTCCTACCTTAACGGCGTGTGAATAGGGGCCTACTGCAGCCGGCGCGCCGGCTGCGCTTACAATTTCTTTTTTCATCTTTATTCCCTTTCCATCCTTAGTTTTTATCCCAGAAAACGGCTTCGGATCACCGTTCTCTTTAACGGGTTTTTCGCTGTCTCAAACCGGGCCTTTAACATCAGCTCGCGCCCCAGCCTGCCGCCGGTGTAACCCATGATCACACCGCCGTAGTACATGTCCAGGTTGCGGAAGAAGTCGTTGTTCTCGCCGATTTCGTCGTTGAAAATCTCGGGCGACGGATAGTAGACGGATGTGCCGTCTTCCATCTTCTCTTCCACAATGCAAAGCTGCGAGACAACCGGGCCGAAGGCCTCGGCCAGCGTGTCTGCAAACACGGTGCGCTCTTCAGTGGTGCCACCCACCAGGTTGAACCTGAAGTGGGTTTCGCTCAGCTCTTCCATGTTGATTTCCACGGTGTCATCTACAATCTCGCCATGGTCCTGCAGCGCCTCGAGGACGGTCTGCGCCATGCGAAGGATGCGATCTTTCTTGCCAAAGCGGTCTTTCCGGCCCTGGATGTTCTGGTAGAACAAGATGCCCAGGCCAAAGAGGGCGATGCCGTACAACAGGGCGGCGATCCAGGGGCCGACAAGGCTCTTTAAAAGCCCAGTCACGAAGTATTCCACCAGGATCAGCACGATGCCGGCCGCGGACAGATAAATCTTCTTGTCCGTGTCCTTTTCCTCCTGGGTCTTCTTGAAGACTTCCTGGGAAACTTCCACCATCTCGATCTTTTCCAAGGAACGGCGGCCTTTCATGGCGCTGTTCCAGTCCGTCCAAAGGGCGTGGCGGTCGGAGGCGAGCCTCAGCATTTCCTCGTTCCAGCCTTTGATTTCCTGCGCGGTCATGGCCTTTTCGCCCAACTCCGGCTTTTCGCCAAAGAGGCTGTACGAGGAAGGCATACCGCCGATTTCAGCGAAGCGCTCGCTGCCCATGCAAAGGACCTTGCCGGCATCGCCATGGGACGCGCCTTCCTTAGCGGAGGCACTGCCGGCGTTGCCATGAGATGCGCCCTCCTTAGCGGAAGCACTGCCGACACGGCCGGCGTCGCCACCAGCCCCCTTTCCAAGGCTCGGCGCCATCCAACTGTCCGAAAACCGCAGGAACTTATTCTTTTCCTCGGAGCGCCCGTCCTCATCCACCATCAGCAGGTGCCAGAAGTGGAGGGATTTGTTCGCGCAGGCTTCATCCTTTTGCATCGCCATGCCGCGGATGAGCGAGAACTGCGCGGAAGTTCCGGGGCTGTCCGCAAAGATGACTGTGTTATAAGCAGGGCAGCGCAGGGTGTCCGCCGCCATCTGGTGCGTGCTGACGATGACATCGATCTGTCCGTCCGCCAGCAGCTTTTCCACCAGCGCGTAGCCTTCCTTTAAGGCGGTGCTGGAGAACTGAAGCTGTACGTACTCTTCCACCGGAAGCTCCCGCTTGGTGAATTTCAGCTGCTCCTCGAGGAGAGCAACCGTATCGGCCGGAACCGCCACGAAGGTGGCGGTGATCGCGCCAAGGCGCAGCTCCGGTGCCTCCCGGCGCAGATACTCAAACACCGTCACGGTGCCGATGTCGTTCAGCTCCTTTTCAGCGTTTCCAATCACGCTGGAGAGCTCTTTCTTGATGGATTCCGTGAGGATCAGGGCCTTGAAGTCCGACCCTAACGTCGCCTTTTCCGTCTCCAGAACCTTTTTGATCACGGGGAACTTATCGGCCCCCGCCGCGTACAGCTTCTCGGTTTCGGTCTGGTGCCGGAAATCCAACTTGTTTTTACTATACAAACCGCTTTCCTTCAGGGTCTCAATGAGCACCTTCCGGTACTCATCCGTCCCGTTGTAAGCGTCCTTGTCAAAGTCCAGGTAGCCCTCTAAGAGCAGCTCCACGGCGTCCGCATCCATCTTCGGAAGCGTGACGCCCGCAAGAAGCTCCGGCATGGGATCCGGCAGCGGCAGGCCGTTTTCCTTCAGGCAGGACATCAGCGTCAGGAAGTATTTCGGGTGATCCCGGAACACGTCCGAGAAAGCGCGGACGTTCTCCAGATTTAAGTTGGCCTGCATGAGGGAGGCGAAGCCCTTGTCGTGGGCCAGATAATCCGCGTAATAGCTGCGCAGGTTCTCCCACTCCGCCATCTTTTCGGCGCGCTCTCCTTCCGGACGGCACAGGTACACGTAGTCCTGATAGGGAACCACCGTGCCCTCGCGCACCAGTTCCGGCGCGGTAATCCGATCCTCCACGCCGCCGCAGATCCGGAAAATTCTGTCACGCTCGAGCGCGTTTGAGTCCTCGGGATCCGCCGAAAACAGCGTCACGAAGACAGCCGAAGGAACATCCTTGCGGATTTCCTCCACCACTTTCCAGTACTCGGGGCGTAAGTGATGCGGGTCGTCCAAGAGCACCGTGCCGATTTTCGCCGTCTTCAGCCAGTTGGCCAGGGGCTTTTTGCTGTTTAGCACGGCGTGCAGGGCCTGGTATGTGACCGAGATGAGGGGCGCCTTCACGGAGGCGTCACGGCTGACCCACTTTTTCGCGTCCTCCCCTTCCGGCAGATAGTCTTTTACAAAGCGATCTTTCCAATCATCCGCCGTCTGTGTGCTGGGGGACATGATGAGGGCGGGCTCGCCCAGCCGTCTGATCGTCTCTAAACCGATGCCGTGCCTTCCGCACCCCGGAGCGGCCACCACGCATACGTGCCGCTGCGTTTCGCTTTTTGCCACGATCCCGTCGATCACCCGTTTCTGCGCGGGGCGCAAGGTCCCCTGAAAGCGGATATTGTCCGGGAAGAGAACGGTCTCTCCCGCCGTCTGTGTCATCTCTGCCATACCCAAACTCCCTCTCCTGCTCACCTGACAAGCTCTGTCAGATGATCTTCTGTTATTGCTCGAAAGCTCCCGAAAGCATCGCGCTTTGGGAGCTTTCCTGTTCTCTATTCAATCCCTTTAAGGAACCATTTATTCTTCCGGCAGCTCCACCTTAATATGAAGCTCATCCAGCTGCTTCTGCGTCACTTCGGACGGCGCATTCATCATGACATCCTGCGCGTTCTTGTTCATCGGGAACGGAATGATCTCGCGGATGGAATCCTCGCCAGCCAGCAGCATGACCATACGGTCCACGCCGGGCGCGATGCCCGCGTGAGGCGGAGCGCCGTAGCAGAACGCGTTGTACATGGCCGGGAATTTCTTCTTCACGTCCTCTTCGCCAAGGCGCACCATCTCGAAGGCCTTGATCATGATCTCCGGATCGTGGTTACGAACCGCGCCAGAGGAAAGCTCCACGCCGTTGCAGACGAGGTCGTACTGATCCGCGGTGATGGTAAGCGGATCGATCTCGCCTCTCTCTGCCTTCAGCAGCGTTTCCAGGCCGCCCGAAGGCATGGAGAAAGGATTGTGGCAGAACTCCAGCTCGCCGGATTCCTCGCCGATTTCGTACATCGGGAAGTCCACGATCCAGCAGAAGGCGTACTGCTCTTTGTCCATGTGGCCGGGCACGGCGGCGCCGAGGGTCTTGACAAGGACGCCGGCGGTCTTCTGAGCCAAAGGCAGCTTGCCGGCGGAAAGCGCGACAAAGTCGCCGGGCTTTGCGCCTAAGGCTTCGCATACCTGCTCCTTGATCGGGGCCACAAATTTCGCGATGCCGCCCACGATCTCGCCGTTTTCATCCACGCGGAACCAGTAGGGCTTGCTGCCGGCTACCACTTCCACGGAGGCCAGGGTCTTGTCGATGAACTTGCGGGTGCCCTCAAAACCGGACACCACCACCGCCTTCACCACGTTGCCGGCGAAGGGCTCGAAGCCGCAGCCCGAGAGGACCTCGGTCGCATCCTGTACCGTCAGGTCGATGCGCAGATCCGGCTTGTCGGTGCCGTACTTCTCCATGGCTTCCAGATACGGAATGCGCATGAACGGCGCATTGGATGCGCGGTTGTAGGTTCCGTACTTCGCGAAGATAGGCGGAAGCACATCCTCTAACACCTCGAACACGTCCTCCTGGCTGGCGAAGGCCATCTCCATATCCAGCTGGTAGAACTCGCCCGGCGAACGGTCGCCGCGGGCGTCCTCATCGCGGAAGCAAGGCGCAATCTGGAAATAACGGTCAAAGCCGGACACCATGAGCAGCTGCTTGAACTGCTGCGGGGCCTGCGGCAGGGCGTAGAACTTGCCCGGGTGCTTTCTGGCGGGAACCAGGTAGTCGCGGGCGCCCTCCGGCGAGGAGGCCGTCAGGATCGGCGTTGTGATCTCCAGAAAACCGTGCTCGGTCATGGACTGGCGAAGCGCCGCCACCACCTGGCAACGAAGGAGGATATTCTTCTTTACTTCCGGATTGCGAAGATCCAGATAGCGGTATTTTAAGCGAATCATCTCATCCGCTTCGCGGGAATGATTGATTTCAAACGGAAGCTCGTTGTAGCGGCAGCGCCCAAGAACCGTCACGCTCTCTGGGACGATTTCGATGTCGCCGGTGGCCTGCTTCGGGTTCTTGCTGGAACGTTCCCGCACGACGCCCGTCACGGAGATCGTGGATTCCTTGTTGATCGCCTTAAACTGCTTGACCATCTCTTCGGTTTCAGCCACGATCTGCGTGGTTCCGTAAAAATCGCGAAGAACGATGAAGCCTAAGGATGCCGAGACAAGACGGGTGTTTTCCAGCCATCCTGCCAGCGTTACTTTCTCTCCCGCGTTCGCAAGCCGCAGCTCGCCGCAGGTATGGGTACGCGACTGTGTCATATTGATATACCTCTTTACTTAAGGATCATATACTTATTGTTCGTCCGGAGTCTGCGCCTTTTTAGGCTCCTCTTTCTGGTCCTGGGATGGATCCAGGTCGGCGAGATGACTTTCGATCCGGCTCCAGATCTCCTCCCGGCCTTCCTTCGTCTCCGCCGAAAACGGGATCAGAATGTCGTCCGCCTTCAGGCAAAGTCCCGCCCGAATGGCTTTCAGCTTTTTGGCCAGCTCGCTGCGGTTAATCTTGTCCTTTTTCGTGGCGATGATGATGGGCCGGTAGCCCTGATAGACAATCCAGTCATACATCTGCTTGTCGTTTGCGGACGGATCGTGGCGGATGTCGATCAGAAGAAAGACCGCCTTTAATACGCTGGAGCGGTGCAGATAGCGCTCGATCATGACGCCCCATTTCTCCCGGTCCTCCTTGGAGACACGGGCATAGCCGTACCCCGGAAGGTCCACGAAATACAGGCTTTTGTTAATGTTATAAAAATTGATGGTCTGGGTTTTTCCCGGCTGGGAAGAGGTCCGCGCGAGCGCCTTCCGGTTTACGAGGGCGTTAATCAGGGAGGACTTCCCCACGTTGGACTTGCCCGCGAAGGCAAACTCCGGCAGCGTGTTTTCCGGAAGGCGGCTGGTGATGCCGCACACCTTCTCCAGGTTCACATCATGCAGGATCATGCGGTCCCTCCAAATAATCCGGCGCGCTTCTTGCCCGCTGCTTCGGGGGCCTTCACCGCCTCCGTGCGGGTGGTCAGGCGCGGCGGCTCCTCGCCCCGTACGCAGGCAGCCGTAATTTCGCAGATGCCCACATCCTCGCGGGACGGAATTTCAAACATGGTGTCCATCATGATCGCTTCCATGATGGCGCGAAGGCCTCTGGCGCCGGTCTTGCGCTCCACCGCCTGCTTGGCGATAAGGCGGATGGCTTCGTCGTCGAACTCTAAGTGCACGCCGTCCATCTCAAACAGCTTCTGATACTGCTTGATGATCGCGTTCTTGGGCTCCTTTAAAATGCGAACCAGGGCTTCCTCGTCCAGAAGGTCTAACGATACCGTTACCGGCACACGGCCGATAAACTCGGGGATCAGACCGAACTTGACCAAATCCTCCGGCATAACCTTCTTTAGCAGGGCGTCAATGTCTTCCGAATTCTTGTCCACCACTTCCGCGCCGAAACCGATGGAGCCGGAGCTCTGGCGGTTCTGGATAATCTTCTCGAGGCCGTCGAAGGCACCGCCGCAGATAAACAGAATGTTGGTGGTGTTGATATGGTACATTTCCTGCTGAGGGTGCTTGCGCCCGCCCTGCGGCGGCACGCTGGCGTCCGTTCCCTCGAGGATCTTGAGGAGCGCCTGCTGCACGCCCTCACCGCTGACATCGCGGGTGATGGACACGTTCTCGGACTTCTTCGTGATCTTGTCGATCTCGTCGATGTAGATGATGCCGTACTCGGCGCGGGGGATGTCGTAATCCGCTGCCTGAATGAGCTTAAGCAGGATGTTCTCCACGTCCTCACCCACGTAGCCGGCCTCCGTCAGCGCCGTCGCATCCGCAATGGCAAACGGCACGTTTAAGAGCTTCGCCATCGTCTGGGCCAGGTAGGTCTTGCCGGATCCGGTGGGGCCGAGCATCAGGATGTTGCTCTTCTGCAGCTCCACATCCGACTTCTCCAGAGACGTCACTCTTTTGTAATGATTGTATACCGCGACGGAAAGTACCTTCTTGGCCGCGTCCTGGCCGATGACATAATCGTCCAGAAACGCCTTCATTTCCTTCGGCTTGATCAGGTTGATGCCCTTGGCGTTCTTCGGAGCGAAGTCCTCCACATCGTCCTCATCTTCATCGTCGTCCCGGATCAGCTGAACACAGGTGTTGATGCATTCATCGCAGATATAGATGTTGTTGGGGCCCGCCAGCAGCCGGTTGACCTGGTTCTGCGTCTTTCCGCAGAACGAGCAGCGGCAGGGTTCCATGTAATTTCTTGCCATCTGGGATTGTAAACCTCCGTGCGGCCTTTTGGCCGCGTTAGTAGATAGATGTCTGAGCTTCTCAGACTTAAAAAGCGCGCCAGGGGGCGCAATGGATTACGCCATTCTTTAAGCCCGGCGTGTTCACGAACGGGTGGATTACGCCTTTTCCGAGGTCGCGCGCGATACGACCACGTGGTCGATCAGGCCGTACTGCACAGCCTCCTCGGCGGACATGTAGTGGTCGCGCTCCGTATCCTGCTCGATCACGGAAAGCGGCTTTCCGGTGTTCTCCGCCAGGATCTGATTGAGCTTGCGTCTGGTCTCGATGATGCGGTCCGCCACGATCTTGATGTCCGTCGCCTGGCCCTGCGCACCGCCGGAAGGCTGATGGATCATGATCTCCGCGTTCGGAAGCGCATAGCGCTTGCCCTTCGCGCCGCCGGCTAACAGGAAGGCGCCCATGCTGGCGGCCATGCCGATGCAGATCGTGGAGACGTCGCACTTGACGTAGTTCATGGTGTCATAGATCGCCATGCCGGCCGTCACGGAACCGCCGGGGCTGTTGATGTACAGGCTGATATCCTTGTTAGGATCTTCCGATTCCAGGAAAAGGAGCTGCGCGACCACCAGGCTGGCGGTGACTTCGTTCACTTCCTCACCCAGGAAGATGATGCGTTCCTTTAAAAGCCGGGAGTAGATATCATAGGTTCTCTCTCCGTGGCTGGTCTGTTCCAAAACATAAGGGACTAAACTCATATAACCTCCCATATATAACTGTCAGGCAGGAAAGAGGGCAGACTACTGCTGCCTCTCCCCGCGCATAAAAGCGCAGGGAGGCTACTCCCCCTGCGCTGTACCTTGGCTTCTCTTACGCGTATCTGCTCAGCACCTGAGCAGTTACTTACAAGTGGCTGCGCTGAGTAGATACCATTAAATTTCTTTGCTGTTCTCAACCAGGAAGTCAACAGCCTTCTGAACGGCAACGTCCTCAGCCATCTGCTTCTTCTCGTCCTCTCCGATGTACTTGGAAAGGGTTTCCGCATCCATGCCATAGGAAGCAGCCATGTCCGCGATGGACTTCTGCACTTCCTCTTCGGTAGCACTTAACCCTTCTGCGGCGGCAACAGCCTCCAGCACCAGGCGGCTCTCGATGTTCTTCTTCGCCTGCTCGGTCATGTCGTCCATCAGCTGCTTCTGCTGCAGACCGGTGTACTGCATGTACTGCTGCAGGTTCAGGCCCTGCTGCTGCAGACGCATGGAGAAATCATCCACCATCTGCTTCGCGCGGGTGTTGATCATCGGAAGCGGGATCTCCATGGTAGCGCCGGCAACGGCCTTCTCTACCACGACGTTCTCTTTCTCGTGCTTGGCATTCGTGGCCTTGCGGTCTTCCAGTTTCTTCTTCACGTCAGCCTTGTACTCGTCCAGGGTCTCGAACTCGGAAACCTCGCTGGCGAACTCGTCATCCAGCTCGGGATACTTCTTTTCCTTAACTTCCTGGATGCTGACCTTAAACAGGGCATCCTTGCCCTCCAGCTCCTTGGCCTGATAAGGGGTCGGGAAGGTGACGTTTACATCCACGTCCTCGCCGCCCTTCTTGCCGATGAGCTGATCTTCAAAGCCGGGGATGAACTGGCCGGAGCCGATGGTCAGGGCATAGCCCTCGCCCTCGCCGCCTTCGAAGGCAACGCCGTCCACGAAGCCCTTGAAATCGATGATCGCGATGTCACCGCTCTCGATCGGGCGATCGACGACTTCCTGCGTCGCGTTCTTCTCCTGCTCTTTCTTGATTTCCGCCAGGACTTCGTCCTCGGTCACCTCTACGTCTGCCTTCGGAACCTCCAGACCCTTGTACTCACCTAAGGTGACATCGGGCTTGGTTGCCACGGTCGCGGTGTAGATGACGGGCTTTCCGGGCTCCATCTGTACGATGGCGAAATTCGGTTCGGACGTGATGACAAGACCGCTTTCCTTGGCGGCCTCCTCGTAGGACTTCGGAAGGACCTCGTTGAAGGCATCTTCATAGAACACGCCCACGCCGTACATCTTTTCGATCATCTTGCGCGGAACTTTGCCCTTGCGGAACCCGGGAACGGAAAACTTATTCTTGTTCTTTAAATAAACGGACTCGATGGCTTTCTCAAAATCAGCTTCCGGGATTTCCACCGTAAGTTTTGCCATATTTTTTTCTAAATTCTCAACCTGTACACTCACCTTTGTAGGTCCTCCTATCTTTCCTTGCGGCTTTTCGTCCTTTTTGGCCGCTGCATCAAAATATTATATCACATTCTTGGGTACTTTGCCAAGTCCCTTTTATTTTTCGCCCCGGAGGGGGCTGTGATGTGTTACTATTCATGGGTCACCACCCCATCAGTTCCCAGGCTATCCGGGCGTGGTTGTCATTTATTGTAAGCAGATCTTAGCTTTGCAATCCTCGGCTTTTTCTTCTCCGCAGTAGAGGCGGACAATCTCCAGGCCGAATTCCAGCGCGACTCCGAGGCCGCGGCCGGTGGTCACCTTTCCATCCGTCACCACGGGTTTGTCGCTTAGGATGGCACCGGTCAGCTCCGCTTCCCGCCCGGGATAGCAGGTGGCGTGAAGGCCAGCTAAGATGCCGTTCGCCCCCAGCACGGTGGGTGCGGCGCAGATGGCCGCAAGGCGCTTTCCTTCTGTCTTGTGGAAATCCAGCAGGGCTGCCCTCAGCCCTTCATGATTCATCAAATTCGTCGTCCCCGGCATGCCGCCCGGCAGGAAGATCATGTCGGCCTGTCGGCATCTTTCGCCGTCGAACATTTCATCGGCTTCGATCATTATTCCGTGGGAGCCGGTGACGCTTTTCTTTTCGCCCAGGGATGCCAGAATAACTTCAATCCCGCAGCGGCGCATGACGTCGGCCGCCGCCAGGCATTCCACTTCTTCGAGGCCCGGGGCCATGCAGGCATATACGGTTGCCATAAAAAAACCTCATTTCTCTGTTTCGTAGATAAGCCACGCGCCAGCTTCGATGCTTCGCATCTCTCGCTGTCGCTACAGAAATTCGCATTTTTCGCGCTGCTTCGCATCGCCCATGCTCATTTCTGTTGCCGTTCGCATACAGAACGCCTTTCTCGCAAGCAAGCTTGCGAAAAGGCTTCGTATGCTCACTAGGCTTATCTGTAAATGATGTCCTCTCTTCCCGGGCCGTTGGAGACCATCTTAATCGGCACGCCGATGAGCTCTTCGATGCGCTCCACGTAGCGGCGGCAGTTCTCGGGAAGATCCTCGTAGCGGCGGATGCCGCGGATTTCGCACTTCCAGCCGGGCAGATATTCGTAAACCGGCTTGCACTTCTCCAGGATGGAGGTGGTGGGGAAATCGGTCAGGATTTCTCCGTTATACTCATAGCCCACGCAGATGGGCAGCTGATCTAAGTACCCCAGAACGTCGATGACGGTCAGCGCCACTTCCGTGGTGCCCTGAATGCGGCATCCGTAGCGGGTGGCCACCGCGTCAAACCACCCCATTCGTCTCGGGCGGCCGGTCGTCGCGCCAAACTCGCCGCCGTCGCCGCCGCGCACGCGCAGCTCGTTCGCTTCCTCGCCGAAGATCTCGCTCACAAAGGCACCCGCGCCAACCGCGCTGGAATAGGCCTTCACGACCGTCGTGATCTCCTTGATTTCATAAGGAGGAATGCCGGCTCCGATGGCGCCATAGGCCGCCAGCGTGGAGGAAGAGGTGACCATCGGGTAAATGCCGTGGTCGGGATCCTTTAAGGAGCCCAGCTGACCTTCGAGCAGAATGTTCTTTCCTTCGCGGAGGGCCTGATACAGGTAGGCCGACACATCGCACACGTACGGGCGGATCATCTCGCGGTAGGAAATCAGCTCTTCAAACACCTTCTGCGGATCTAAGGCTTCCTGATGATACAGGTGCACAAACAGGGCGTTCTTGATCGTGCAGACGCGCTCCGCCTTCTCTTTTAAGGCGTCCTCGTCTCCGAACAGCTCGCTCACCTGGAAGCCGATCTTCGCGAACTTGTCGCTGTAGAACGGCGCGATGCCCGACTTGGTGGACCCGAAGGATTTCCCGGCCAGGCGGGCTTCCTCATAGGTGTCCTGTAAAATGTGATAGGGCATCAAAATCTGTGCGCGATCCGAAACCAGGATGTGCGGCGTGGGAACGCCTTTTTCTTCCAGGCTGTGGATTTCCTTGATCAGATACGGAATGTTCAGCGCTACGCCGTTTCCGATGATGCTGGTTGTGTGATTATAGAAGACGCCGGACGGCAGCAGGTGCAATGCGAACTTACCATAGTTGTTGATGATGGTATGCCCTGCGTTGCTTCCGCCCTGAAACCGGATGACGATATCCGATTCCTTCGCCAGCATATCCGTGATCTTGCCTTTTCCTTCGTCGCCCCAGTTTGCGCCGACAATTGCTCTTACCATGTATTCCTCCTTTATGCCTTCCGCCTGTCTTTTCCTGATATCATAAACCCATGCGCTGCTGCACATGCCATGTGATGGCTTACCATCCCCTATGATATTGCCCTGCGGAAAGGAACTTCCATGCCGCGTACAGTATAACGAATGTCCTTCTTAAAATCAAGGCGCTTTCTATACAATTTCAGGCTTGAGCGAGCCCGTTACTTGTACGCTTTGCCGCTTTCGGGGGATTTTGGGAAACGGTTTTAGTTTTCTTTAAGGTTTGCGCGATAAGATGTTCCATGTTAAAATGAAGCGGGGAAAACATGAACCCTGATGGTGTCAGGCTTGGCACAGTCACGATGAAAAAGCATCCAACAAATGATGCCTGGTGCCTTACGCAGTCACAATGGAAAGGCAGGATAATCCTATGAAGCTACTTCTCGCAGAAGACGAAAAGGACCTCTCGAAGGCTCTTGTGACCATTTTAAAGCACAACAATTACACGGTGGATGCCGTGTATGACGGGGCGGATGCCTTCGATTACTTAGAGACCGGCGACTATGACGGAGCCATCTTAGACATCATGATGCCGAAGATGGACGGCATCACGGTGCTGAAGAAAGTGCGCGCCAAGGGCGTGTCCACCCCGGTGCTGCTCCTCACCGCCAAGTCAGAAATCGATGACCGCGTGACGGGCCTGGACGCCGGCGCGGACGACTATCTGACCAAACCCTTTGCCTCCAAAGAGCTTCTGGCCCGGATCCGCGCCATGACAAGGCGCCAGGAGGTCGTCAGCGAGTCGGTTCTGCACTTAGGGAACCTGTCCTTAAACCGCTCCACCTATGAGCTTTCCACCGAGCACGGGTCCTTCCGCCTGGCCAACAAAGAATTCCAGATGATGGAGATGCTGCTTCTGCATCCGCGCCAGCTGGTCTCCACGGAGCAGTTCTTAGAGCGCATCTGGGGATATGACACCGACGCTGAAAACCAGACCGTCTGGGTCTACCTCTCCTATCTGCGTAAGAAGTTGAATTCCTTAAATGCCAACGTTCAGATCAAGGCCTCCCGCAGCGCCGGCTATTCACTGGAGGTCACCCAATGATAAAGAAGCTAAAGAAGCGCTTTCTCCTGATCGCCATGCTCTCCGTGCTCGCGGTCCTGTCGCTTCTGATGGGAGCTATCAACGTGCGGAGTTACATGACCGTGATCTCCTCGGCGGACGTGGTTTTGGATGTTCTGGCGGAAAATGACGGAAAGTTTCCGGACCGCGGTGTGGGGTGGGATAAACGACCGGAATGGGACAAAGGGCCCGACAGTCAGGGCACCCCGCCGCCATTCCCTTCGGAAGATGGCGACAGTCAGGACGGCTCCTCCCAGTCATTTCAGGAAGCGGAAAGCGCTTTGAGCGAATCTTCCGAATACCCTTGGGACATGAATGGTAACCATGGGAACCGCTTTGGTCTTTTCTCCAGCAACAAAGGGCTGAGTGCTGAAACGCCGTTTGAAACGCGCTTCTTCTCTGTCACCCTTTCGGAAGACAAGGAAGTTCTGCTGGTTGACACCGGCTTCATCGCTTCTGTCGATGAGGAAACAGCGGCAAGTTACGCGCTGGCGGTGGCTGCTTCCGGGAAAGAGCGCGGATTTTACGACCAATACCGATATCGGATCACAACCTCTGGGGATAACACGCTCGTGATTTTCATGGACTGCAGCCGTTCTTTGGCTTCCTTCTATGATTTTCTTCGCACCAGCATCCTGGTCTCCCTGATCGGATGCGTGCTGGTTTTCTTCCTGCTGCTCCTGCTCTCCTCCGTCATCCTGCGGCCGGCGGCGGAAAGCTACGCCAAGCAGAAGCGTTTCATCACCGATGCCAGCCACGAGCTCAAGACACCCCTGACCGTCATCGACGCCAATACGGAAGTTCTGGAAATGGTAAACGGGGAAAATGAGTGGAGCGAGAGCATTCACCGACAGGTGGCGCGTCTTCGCTCCATGACGGAAAAGCTGGTAGCCATGGCGCGCATGGATGAGGAAAACCGTACCATCGTCATGACGGACTTTTCCCTGACCGACGCCGTGGAAGAAACGGTGAGCGGCTTTGAAACGGCGGCCGAAACCCGGTCGCTCACCCTGGATGTCAAGGCTGAGCCGAACATCACGCTGCACGGCGAGGAGAGTTCCATTCGCAACCTTGTCTCTATCCTGATGGATAATGCCATGAAATACGCGGATCCTGATTCCTCCGTTGTCATTCGGCTTTCCCGGAAGGGTTCCCACGCGGAGCTTTCCGTCACGAACCGCTGTAAGGGCATGGAGAAAGGTAACCACGAGCGTTTGTTTGATCGCTTTGCCCGCGCGGATTTGTCCCGCAATTCAGAGGTTGGCGGGTTTGGCATCGGGCTTTCCATGGCGCAGGCCATTGTGTTGGAGCACCGCGGGAAGATTTCCGCAGAAAGCCCGGAGGACGGGAGCTTTAAGATTACGGCGGTGCTGTAGCGGAGGAGAAAAGCTGACAGGGGACGGGCCTGTGTCATAAAAGCTGACAGGGGACGGGCCTGTGTCACAAAACTGACAACTGTCAGTTTTGTGACACAGACCCGTCCCCTGTCAGCTTTTCCGTTCCCTTCAGATTTATTCTGCCCCGCCTACGGTTTCATCAGATAAATCGTCAGCACGAAGAGATCCCCTTTCGTGGAAACCTCCAGGCTACCGCCATACTTCTGGGCAATCAGCTTCATACTTTTTATGCCAAAGCCGTGGAAGCCTTCCTCCTCCGTCTTGCGGGTCAGGGGAAGCCCGTCCTCCATTCTCAGGGTTCCATCGAAGAAGTTCGTCACCGTTACGTTCAGCATGTCGCCCATCCGCTCCGTGACGATATCAATCACCCGCTTCTCCGGATCCTTGACCTGCCGCACGGCCTCCACCGCGTTCTCCACCGCGTTTCCGAACAGAGAATAGATATCCATCGTGCTCATGAAATTTAAGTTTTCTCCATTACCGGTATAGGTGAGCAGGATTCCTTCCTCGTTTAAGCGCAGGGCATTCTCCGTCAAAAGGACATCCAACGCCTCGGACCCGGTCTCCACCCGGCTGCCGTAGACGCGCACGGCGTCTTTGATGGCCTTTGCCTCCTCCTCCGGTAGGTTCATGCCGCGCAAGGTATGCTTCAGGTCATGATACTTGATGTTGATCGTGTCGATGGTCTTTTTGGAAAGCTCGTACTGCTTGCGGTCCTCCTGCCATAAAAGGCTAATGCTGTCCTTCTCCGCCTTTAACTCTACGGCCTTGGAGAGCACCATCTGTACCGTGAGCGCCATGAGGCAGGACGAGATGGCGTACAGGCTGACCGTGATCGACTCTCCGTCGCCAAAATACTGAGCCGCACGGGTCAGACCGATGCACAGATAGATGATGACGAGGGAAGTCAGATTAAAGCGCATATCCGCCTTTTTATAGCACTGCTGCTGGGCGGCGTAATAGCCGACCGTGCTCAGAAACACCAGATAGATTAGCGGGAACAGAACGATCTCCGACGAGATGCGGGTGGAGAGTCTCCAAAACTGAATTCCTCGCATAAAACCGTAATTCCGGGCGATCTTGCTAACGTGAAAGGCGATATGCTCCACCGCGTATCCGGCCACACAGGAGGATACGAGGGCGGTGATGGGCAGTTTAAAACAAAATCCCATGCAGGCAACGCTGATCGCAAACATAACCAGAAACTGAATCAGCTGTTTCACAATCTCAAGGCCTCCCGGCGCAAAGGAGGCAGCCGGATAGACCGCGGCACTTACGAGACAGACCATGCAGGCGGCTATGTACCGAAGCGGAAAACCATTTCGTTTCTCCGCAGGATACAGAAAAATAGCTTCCGCGAGAATGACCTCCAACATGAAATAAACGAGTGGCTTAAGAAGCGGATTCATCGTCTTCCTCCCATATATCCGGACAGCGCCGACAGAAATGCTTTTTTCTGCGGCCTGGAAATCTGAAGCTCGTCACCGCTTACCGTTACCATGTCCTTGTTAATGCCTGTCACGTACTGCAAATTCACGATAAAGCTGCGGCTCGTATGGACAAACAGATCGCCGCCGATGCGCTCTTTCGCTTCTTTTAATGTAGTGTATTCTGTATAGGTTCCATCTGTCGTGTGAAAAATCACATAATGCCCTTGCACTTCCAGATATTTGATGGCCTCCCGTCGGACAAACATCGTCTCCCCATCGGTCTTCACCGGAATAAACTGCTCCGCCTTCCTGGTCATGCGGGAGACGGCGCGCTGCAGCTTAATCGCAAAGGAATATTTGTTGATTGGCTTGACGATAAAGTCCATGGCATCCACTTCATACCCGGATACAGCGTACTGCACCATGCTGGTGACAAAGATCAGGATCACCGCCGAGTCCATTCTTCGCAGCTGCCTGGCGGTCTCCATCCCGTTCATCCCGCCGGGAAGGTCGATATCCATGAGGACGATGTCGTATTCATGCTGATAATTTCCCAGGAACGAATTGCCTGTGGAAAACTCCGAAACGGAGAATGTCAGCTTCTCCGTTTCTTCCATGTAGGAAAGACACTCCTTGATTCGCTCTCGCTCTTCCGGCCGGTCTTCCACCATCGCTATCTTAATCATGAGCGTTTTTTGCCTCCCCTGATTCAATCTTCCATTGCCTTTTATCATACCATTTTCGAGCCAATAAAACAAGGGGCGGGTTGAAGAAGAACAAGGAGCAAAGAAACGGGGGCGCTTCTTTGCGATATGCCAGCACCGATTCCAGTGTCTGTCCACGCGTCCAGTTGTTTGTGTCATTGTAGGTAACCAGGATCTTCGGCTTCGATCGTGTCCTCCTTCACCTGCGTCCAGGTGCCGTTTAACTGCAGGCTTTCCGTTTTGTCCGCCGGAAGGGAAACGCTTTCTTCTTTTCCGCTCCCGCCTCCGCAGGCGCAGACGCCGAGCAACATCATACAGACTAAAAGCCAGATCAACCTCTTTTTCATACTCACACTTTCTTCTCTAAAAACGCTTCAAACGCGGGCAGCCACCAGACAAGGTATCCGGCTTTTCTGGGATGCACGGGATCCCGCATCAGGTAGGTGTAATCCTCATCCGATACCAGCTCGTTAAACTCGGCATCGTTGAACAGGTCCAGAACGGAGACATCGTACCCCCCCTGCGCGTTCCACTTCTCCGCCGCGGCCTTGGTCAGGTCGATGAACGTGCCGTAATCCGCCTCGCTCGGGTTCGCGCTTTTTCTCACGCCGTCGCCGCCAAAGTGCGCCCCGGAATAAAACACAATCGGGCAGTTCCAGGTGTCGTGGACGTAACGGATGATGAACTCGATCGCGCCGGCGGTTGTCGCCAGGTCAAAGGCCTCCGGATCGGTCACATCCGCCGCCGTCAGGCGGCAGTAACCTTTGGGCGGCCCTGCGGGTTTCTGACAGGGGACGGACCTGTGTCACAAAAACTGACAACTGTCAGTTTTTGTGACACAGATCCGTCCCCTTCAGAAACTATGACACAGGTCCGTCCCCTGCATTTAGCCAATCGTGAACGTGCTGTTGGCCGTGTCAAGCGTAACGGTCATGGCAACAACCTCGCTGTTTTCCACGAAGTAAAGCGTGAGGACAGACCCGTCCCCCGTCAGAATTCAGGCCCGTCCCCTTCAGATTTTACAGTAATAATCCCTGCGGTTCCAGCACAACGCCCTGCTCTAACAGTTTTTCACGCAGCTCCTCGTAAGGCAGTTCGCGGCTCATGCAGCCCTTCTGCGCACACAGAGCGGCAGCGACACCTGCGCCCTGGCCCATGATCATGCAACCGACCGTGTTTCTGGTAGACATATGCGCGTAGATGTCGGTCGTAACGTTTCTTCCTGCCATGTACAGGTTATCACATCCCTTTGCCAGCAGCATCCGGTAAGGGAAACCGTAGAAGCCGGGAGCCTTGGGCAGGCAGGTTTCATCCTTTCCTCCGTAATCATGGAAGCCATAAAGACCGATTTCATCCTCGAAGCGGGTGGCATTGGCGATTTCTTCCTGGGAAATATCGTAATCGCAGACGGTCACCTTGGAGGCGCGAATGCCCAGCTGGTTGGACGCCCAGGTGATATAGCTCTTTTCGAAGCCGGGGACGCAGGCCTTGAAGGCGTTGGCCATACGCATGATCTTGATGCGCATTTCCATTTCGCCCTGGGTCAGTCCTTCCGCTTCCGCGGCGTTCAGCTTCACGCCCTTGGAGTTGTTCACGTACACGGATTCGTTTTCGTGAAGGAAATTGAAGCTGGTAAAGAAATTGATATCCAGCTCGTTAAGCGGCGCATACTTCTCCGTTTCCCGCCCATGGACGAATTTCAGGCTGCCCGATCCCAACAGGTTTTCCCCATTCGGGTAGGTAATCGGTACCGGCCTGTAAGCGCCGTTGGGATTCTCTTCCACGACGCGGTCGAAATCGATTCCGCCGATTCCGAACACCATACCGCAGGGAGCGCCCACGACCTGATCGTAGTCCTGCCAGATCTCCACCTGCTCAACGCCGGCCGCTTCCGCCACGTCGCCGTCGCCGGAGCAGTCGATATACTGTTTCGCCACAATGGCGCTGCGCCCGCTCTTGTTTTCGATAAAGGCGGCCGTGATTTTGGAACCTTCCATCCGGACTCCGCAGAAATAGGTCTGCAGCATCAGATGTACGCCCGCTTCCAGCAGCATCTCGCACACCACGCCCTTGTGGATTTCATGGTCGGCCACCATGCGGTAATGCGTCTTCTGGTCATTATTGGGGGTATACAAAAAACCGGTCGTGCCGTTTTCCTGCGTCATGCGGTCCATCAGCTCATAGCAGAGTCCGCCGACGATGCGTTCCGCATCCTCCGGATTTTCGCGCACCGCGAACATGCTGTTGATGCCGATGCCGCCGTTGCACAACGTGCCGCCGGGAGCCGGCATCTTTTCCACCATGACGACGGACGCCCCGGCGCGGGCCGCGGCGATGGCCGCGATAACGCCGGCGGTTCCGGCTCCTGCGACAAAGACATCACATTCAATGGCGGGAACTTCTCTGGCCGGTTCCAGCACGGTTCCGGCGGAAGGAAGCGGCTCAAGTTCCTCGGCCATAACCGGGGTGTTCATGATGGAAGCTGCCAGAGCGCTCATGGTCGCCACGGCAGAGCTCTTTAAAAAACTACGTCTGGAAATGTCGTTCATCTTTTTACCTCCTAAAAAAAATTATAGAATGATTGTATCTACCGGCTTCGTATCTGCTCAGCTACTGAGCAGATACGAAGTATTCAGACCTTTCGATTATCGTGAAGGCCTTAGTTCATCGTAAAGGTTCCATTATTGCCATCGATCGTGACGGTCATCTCAGCCACTGCGCTGTTTTCCACGAAGTAAAGCGTATTAAAGTAATAGAAGAACTTGCCCGGGTAGCTTTCCGCATCCGCCGCGTCCGCGCTCACATCGGTGTACGTACCCCCAAAGCGGGTGTAGGCGTCTGCCATACCGGCAACAGGCGAAATATTGGCGTCCACCCTGGCCGGAACAGCCAGCGTCACCTTGCCGTCGGCGCTCGTAAACTTACCGGAGAAGGTCAGCTCCAGGACCGGGGTTCCGCTGCTTATCATACCCTTCACGGAATCCGATACATGATCCATGTCGACCGCGATCTTCTTGGTCAGCTTGTAGCTGTCGCCGGAAAGGACCAGCGTAGCGGTATAATACTCGGGAACGCCGGACTTGTCGGCCACACGGTCATCCAGCATGCCGAACAGACGGCTGAAGCCAACCTGGGCGTCGGTCCCGTCCGGGCGCTTGTCTGTCTGTCCGAGATCGTTCTTCACTTCCTCCGCCTCAAAATACGCGTTGGAGTCCAGTTTCACGGTGTAGGTGCCATCTACCTTGGCGCCGGTGGAGCCGCCGCAGGCAGCCATCAGCAAACACACGGTCAGAGCCGCTGCAACGAGAGATACGAGTTTTTTGAGTTTCATTTTATTTCCTCCTTATAATGATATGAGATTTTTCGAAAAAGGCTTACGCCTCTTCTTTCTTTTTCAGAGACTTGACCGCAACCCAGAGAAGCGACAGCGCTGTCAGAACGCCGAACCCGATCTGCAGGCCTTTGATCAGGGTCTGCCACCAAGGGGTGACAGCCACGATGGCGGTGCCGGCGGAGACGCCGTTCATGGCGTTCGAGTGAACCACCGTGTACAGGATGCGGTGCATGGCTTCCCGCATGCCCCAGGCCACATCCGCATGGCCCGTGCCCGGACGGCAGGCGTCCAAGTCCTCGGCCTTCATCATGCCATCCACCAGGTTGCCGCCGGCGGTCAGCCACTTCGGCATGTTCATGTAGGTGGAAGCGGTGCCGTACCACATATCGGTGACGACGATGCCGGGCATGCCGCACTCGTTGCGCAGGAATTCGGTGACCATGCCTTCCTGCATACCGCTCCAGTGAAGACCCATGCGGTTAAAGGCCAGCATCACGCCGGAGGCTCCCTTTAAGGTCAGGATTTCGCCGTTTCGCTCATAGCTCTTGCCGCTGATCGTAATCGGCAGCTCAAAGGCTCTCATGTAGATCTCTCGGATCGCCTGCTCGTTGGCCCAGGTACAGATACCGCGGCGTAAATCTTCCTGATCGTTTAAGCCGATGTGCTTGTTGTACACATACAGGCCATGGTTTTCCATGGCGGCGCACTCGTAGGCGCAGATCATGCCGGAGAGGTAACCGTCCTCGGAATAGTACTCAAAGTTTCTGCCGGAATAAGGCGTGCGCTGGATGTTGGAGCCGGGGCCGTACAGACCGTTGTAGCCCGCCCACAGAGCGTCTTCGCCAATCAGATCGCCGACATTGTACATCAGGTCCACGTTGAAGGTCGCGGCCAGGATGCCTCCTGCCGGATAGCACATTGCCTTGGCGTTCTTGTCGGGATCGCCCGTCTGCGTCGCAAGGCCGCGGGCAGAGGTGCTGTAAGGCTGCGTCAGACCGGAGGGACCGTTGTGGTCCAGGCATTCCATCTTGCCAATGCTGGCGACCATCCCGTTGCGGCGCATGCCGGAAGGAATGACGCTGGTATAATCTTCCCAGGTCAGCTGGTCTAAAAGCTGATCCCACATCGGGTCATCGTAGGCAATCTCGTTTCCGCTCTCATCCACGCGCAGGTCGATGAGCTGGAGAGTCTCGCCATCCTTGAAGGTTTCATAGTTCGGATAGGCCGTGTCAACGGTGGGCAGCTTTGTCTCGCCCTGACGGCCGTACTTGTCCTGATCGGCGGTGATGTATTCGTTCCAGTGCAGGATCGTGGTGTCGCTCCAGGTCTTCGGGGTGGTGCTTTCCCAGTTGGAACGGCTCATGTAGGTCACGGTGTCGTCACCGCGGTGTTCGTACTTGTTCCAGTCCGCATACTCGAACTGGTTTGTGATCGGATAACCGGTGGCTTCCGAGGTGGAGTAGGTTTCCTTGTCAAAGGCAAGCGCGATCGCGTCGGAGACCAGCGCCGCGTTTCCTGCCGCATCCATGCGGCCCTGGGTGCTTTCGGGGGTGAACCCCTTCTTCGCCAGGATGTTGTTGACCGCGTCATGTGCATCCTTGGCAGCCGCCAGGTAATAGTCGCCTTCCGTGATCACATAGGTCTTGGCGTTGTTCGCATCGTAGGAAGCGAACTGTCTCTCGGCGACGGGAATGGTCAGGGTTTCGCTCTCGCCGGCAGCTAAGAGCTTTGTCTTGGCAAAGCCGACCAGCTCGGCGGAGGAAGCTTCCACGCCGTTTTCCTTATTGTAATCACCATAGGGTTTCTGCAGGTAAATCTGGACCGTCTCCTTGCCGGAAGCGGAGCCCGTGTTGGTCACCGTCACAGTAACCGTGTAGACCGTGTCCGCGCCGGAGCCGGACTTTTCTACCTTGTAATCCGAGTAATCAAAGGTCGAATAGGACTTTCCAAAGCCGAAGGGGAAGGATACGGCCTTCGCGTAATCGAAGGTTCCTACGTTCGGCGTGTTCATGACATAATCTTCGTAGCGGCTCTCGGTGTAGCGGTAGCCCACGTAGATGCCTTCCTGATACACAACATAATACTTGTCCTGCTGAGGGGAACCATCGGCGTTCACCGTGCCCTCCGCTCCCGCGTAAGGGGTGACGCCAAAGTTAGCCAGCGCCGGGTTCTGATCGTGGGATCTCCAGAAGGTTGCCGACAGGCGGCCCGACGGGTTTACATTGCCCGCCAGCACATCCGCGACGGCGTACATGCCAACCTGGCCGGGGGTGCCGATCCACAGAGCGGCATCGATGCCATAGGCTGCGTTGTCAATAAAGTCTGCTTCCACCTGGTTTGCGAAGTTTAAGAGGACGACGATCTTCTTGATCGTGCCGGCATCCTTCTCGGCCTTTAAGCCGGCAAGGAGTGCCTGCTCCTTCGGGGAGAGCTTTAAGTAGTCGCCGCCTACCGTGTCGCCTAAGGATCCGTCCACGTCATCCAGCTTACTTAAGGCTAAGCTTCCGCGAGGCATGTCGCTGCCCTCGCCGCCTAAACGGGAGATGACCACGATGGCCGCGTCACCAAACTGGGCAAAGCCCGCGCCATTTGCATTCTTTACCACATCCCAGGGGGCTTCGCCGATGCTCTTCGCGCCGGTTACGCCGGGGCCGGTCTGACCCGTGGTGCGCTTGTAGGCTTCCTGCTCCGGAGCCGCGTACCAGTTCCAAAGATCTTCATTTACGGTGAAGAGGCTGCCGCGCTCAAACGCGGTCTTCCAGGACGGGGCGCTGGAGGTGTCCACGTTGCCGCTGCCCGTGCCGCCGTAAACCGGATCCACGGCCGACATGCCAAAGAAGCTGATCTTGCGCTCGCCTTCCTTTAAAGGAAGAGCGTCATTTTCGTTGCGCAGAAGGACGATGCCTTCCGCCATGGCTTCCTCCGCGGTCTTGCGGCCGGCTGCCATCAAATCCGCCAGGTTCTTGTAAGCGGATTTGTAATACTGTGTGTCTTCGTTCGGATCGCCGGTGTGAACCTCCATGGAGGTGGGCGTCTTTAAGAAGCCGGAGATCTGCGGGGCGTTCTCGTTGGCGATCTGACCGCCAACCAGCAGGATGGCCAGGATCGTCGCGAATACCGGAAGCAAGGTCTTGGGAAGCGCGCCCTTAAAGGGAAGCGCCTTCATCGCGGCGACGATGTTGACAAGCAGAGCCGCCAACAAAAGACCGATCACGACAAAGAAGCTGACCTCCCAGGTCGAGTCGATGCCGACGACGGCAGCCGAGATATACGGGTAGAAGGCGTACACCGACAGCACAAAGGCGATCAGGCTGCACACGGCTAGTACGTAGGAGCCGAAGCGGGGTTTCTTTACCAGGGCCATAAGGACCGCGAATACGCTCGCGCCGATCAGAAGCCCAAAAGCCGGCCACGACATGTTGTTCATGCTGCCGTTCTGCTTTCCGTAGAACACGGCGTACAGCACGGCTGCCACTACCGCCAGTACGATGCCCAAGATAGCGGCCAGAGATTTTTTCTCTTTCATTGTTTTCCTCCTTTATCTTCCGCAGACAGCGGATTTCTTTGATCTGGCCCGATCATAGAATGCCTCCCGAAGTTTTACAAACGATACTGCATAACCTAAAGAACTATTTCCCAAACTAAAAGATCGGATAGAAAGAAGCGATTGTTTGAACGAAAACGAAATGCTATACTTTATCTATAGAAGAAGGCCTGCGCGTTCTTTATGGAAAGGAGACTTTCGGACATGCCCGAAGAATATCTCTATCAATGGATCATCAACTTAAACATTACCTGCCAGCTGGTTCTCTCTACCCTGATTTTCTGTCATCCGCTGCGCCGCAAGGAACGGTATCCGCTCTGGCTTCTTTTGGCCTTTGCCATCGACGCGGCCCTGATGGTTGGCATCGTCGCGATGCGGGTTGCCGTAAACACGCTGGCCACGCGGTTTGTCATGCGCTTCGCCCAGTTCCTGATGGCCTTCGCCATCGTCATGCTCTGCTATGACGGCAGCCTTTTTGTGAAACTGAAAACCTGGTGCGCAGGCATAGCCGCCATGGAGATCGGCGCTTCTCTGTTTACGTTTTCCCTCGCCTTGTTCGGCGTGGACGAGCGCGTCACCATCTCCTTCCGGAACGCCGTCCCTGTCCGCCCTGTGGACTGGCTGGTATACTATATTCTTCATATAGGATTTTATCTGGCACTGTACTATCTCTTTGGACGCCGAAAGCCGGAAGAGCTGGACCGGTCCGGCCGCAGCAGCACCATCCTGCTCGCAATGGGATGCCTGTTGTTTCTCACCGTGCCGGATTGTATCTCTAACGAATTCCGTTTTGTCAATTATTCCCTGTTTCTGGTCAACCGCCTGTATCTTCTGGCACTGGCCGCCTTCATCATGGCCATCTGTACCAGCATCGAATTTCAGAGCCGCTACCGCACGGACATGGAGATTCTGGACCAGGTGCTGATCGAGGAGCGCAAGCAATACCAGCAGATGAAGGAAAACATGGATGTCATCAACATGCGATGTCATGACCTGCGCCACCAGCTGGATGATTACGCCGACAAACTGACCGCCCAGGAAATCGAATCCCTGCGGGATGCCATGGATTTTTACGACAGCCACATCAAAACCGGCTGCGAGGTGCTGGACGTGGTGCTGCATGTGAAGCAGCCGGTCTGCCGCGCCGAACACATCGAGATGACCTGCCTGGCGGATGGCGAGTGCCTGTCCTTTGTGCGCACCCGGCACCTGTACTCGCTGTTTAACAATGCCATCGGAAACGCCATCGAGGCGGTGAAAAAGCTGAAGGACCCGGAAAAGCGCGCGATCTCGGTGACCGTGGAACGGCAAAAGGAGCTTGCCGTGATTGAAGTGACCAACTATTTCGATGGAAGGCTGATCCCGGCCGGCGCCACCTCCAAAAGTGACCGCAGCCGCCACGGCTTTGGCACCATGTCCATGCGCTACATCGCGGAAAGCTACAGTGGAAAGGTTCTGACTCACACGGAAGGGGAGCTGTACTGCCTGCGGATCGAGCTGCCGGTCCCGAAGAAAGCTTAGCTTTTTTGCGTTTGCCAGACACCCGAAAAAGGCTTGGCCCTTTGCGCGCCTGCCTGGCTCCGGCAGCGTTGTGGGAAAGAGCATTTTCTTATGGAAGTTTTTAGGTTATGCAATGGTTTTTTAGGTTATGCAAAAGCGGTTTTTCCCGGGGCCGGGAGATGGTAAGATATCGAAGGAAAGGAGAAATCGTATGACTGTTCATATTGCCATTGTGGAAGACGAGGTCGTGTGGCGCGACACGCTCGTAGATTATCTGAAGCGCTTTGAGACGGAGAACGATGTTACCTTCTCTATCGATACCTATACCTCCCCGATCGTCCTCCTCGAAAACTATAAGCCTAAGTATGAAATCATCTATATGGATATCCAGATGCCGTACATGAACGGCATGGAAGCCGCGAGAAAGCTTCGCGAGCTGGATCAGCAGGTAATCCTGATCTTTGTCACCAGTCTGGCACAGTACGCGATCGATGGCTACGCGGTTTCCGCGATGGATTACATCTTAAAGCCCGTGCATTACTACAGCTTCGCGATGAAGCTGACCAAGGCCATCTGGCGGCTGGGCGGACAGAACGATGATTCCATTCCGGTCACGACCGACACCGGCTCTGCCCGCATCCGCCTGCGGGACATCCTCTATGTGGATGTGCGGGGCCATATGCTGACCTACCATGCCCACGAGGGCACGTACTACAGCTTTGGCACGCTGGTCAGCCAGGAAGAAAAGCTCCGGGAAAAGGGCTTTGTCCGCTGCAACAGCTGTTATCTGGTCAACCTGGAGTACGTCGATAGTCTGAAAGGGTACACACTGTATTTGAAAGACGGGACTGAGCTGAAAATCAGCCAGCCGAAGAAGAAGTCGTTTTTGCTGGCTTTGAAGGAATTTCACGGGGAAGAATAGACAGGGACGGGGCTTAAACCCGTCCTGCAAAGAGCAATCCATATTTCATAACCTAAAAAAACAATCCCTAAAATAAAAAATATCCTTTAAGTTTCTTTTAAGCTTCTCGGGTTATCTTATAGTCACAAGATGACAAACAAAAAAGCAACGCGCAAGGAGGTAACCCCATGAGCACCGCCACATTCAGAAGATACGAGATTAAATATAGAATGACCGTCGCGCAGGCCGAACTTCTCTTAAAGGAGATGGCCCCGTACATGCACGGAGACGCATACGGAAGCAGCACCAACTACAGTCTGTACTTTGACACGCCGGATCACCGGCTGGTTCGCAAATCGTTGGAAGGCCCGGCCTACAAGGAAAAGCTGAGGCTTCGCAGCTACGGAAACGCGAAGGCCGATACGAAGATCTTCATCGAGCTGAAGAAGAAGTACGAGCACATCACCTACAAGCGCCGCGTGAGCGCGACAGAGAAACAGGCCATCGACTTCTTATGCCAGGGCAAGGCGTTGCCTGAGGACAGTCAGATCGCCCGGGAGCTGGCCTACATGCCGGAATATTACGAAGGGCTGCAGCCGTCCATCTTCCTCTCCTACGACCGGGAGGCGTTCTTCTCCAACACGGACCCGAACTTCCGGATGACGCTGGATCGGAACATCCGCTACCGCACCACCGACTTAAACCTGCATCATGGCTCCTACGGAGAGCGGCTGGTGCCGGAAGACACGGTTCTTCTGGAGGTGAAAACCTCCGGCGCGGTACCGCTGTGGCTCACCCACTTTCTGGATCAGCATCACCTGTACCGGACGCACTTTTCCAAGTGCGTCGCCGCGTATCAGGCACAGCAGAAGGCAAAGGCCGGCGTCAAAAGATACGCCTGACTCTTACCTAAAAGGTTTTCTTTACGAAAAGCCTGATCGCACAGGCCGAAGGACTCTTAAAACCGTTTAACCGTCAGAAGATGCGATACTCATTCGCCATCTGACTTTCACATAGATAAAAAAATTCAAATAATGGAGGAAAAACCCATGTTAGATACACTGTTTACCGGAATTTTTGAAACAACCGCAACGCTTGCCATCCCCGAATTTCTTCTTTGCCTTGGCACGGCACTTGTCGCCGGCCTCATCCTGGCCCTGTTCTACAAGCTCATGAGCAAGGCCTCCGGGAGCTTTCTTCTCACCCTGGCGCTTCTGCCCGCTGTCGTCGCCGTCATCATCCTGATGGTAAACGGCAACATCGGAACCGCCGTGGCCGTGGCCGGCGCCTTTAGCCTGGTCCGCTTCCGTTCCGCCGCCGGAACCGCCCGCGAAATCTGCGCCCTGTTCCTGGCCATGGCCTCCGGCCTGATCGCCGGCGCCGGCTACCTGGGCTACGCCATCCTGTTCCCGTTCATCCTTTGCCTCATCTGGTTCGTTTATACCAAGGCAGATCTTGGCGGCGAGAAGGCCCTGGCCAACAAGAAGGTTCTTCGCATCACGATCCCCGAGTCGCTCGATTACACCAATGTCTTTGAGGACATTTTCCAGAAATACACCCTGTCCCACGAGATGACTTCCGTGAAGACCACCGACCTTGGCGCTCTTTTCCGCACCACCTGGAGCATCGCTTTAAAGAACCCGGCACAGGAGAAGGAAATGATCGACGCGCTGCGCGTCCGAAACGGCAACCTGGAAATCAGCGTCTCCCAGCAGATGGACAAGACGGTTTCGGAGCTGTAAACAAACAGCATATATTTCTTACACACGCTTATCTCAATGTTTTGTTCTTCCTTTTTAGATGGCAAGGGGCCGGCAGAAAACTGCCGGCCCCTTGCTTTTTCGGTTCCTATTCGCTCTTTTTATGTAACTGCTCAGCACCTGAGCAGTTACGAAGCCACAGGCAATGCGCTCCGCGCATTCCAAATTGCCTGTGGCTTGGCATGCCAGCTTTTGTTTTACGCCGCTGGAGCGGAGCACTTAGCGCCAGCCGAGCTAAAAGCGAAGGCTGACGCTTATGTGCGTGCCCCACCGTGCACTTAGTGAAGCGGAGTCGTAAGACGAACGCTGAGCTTAGTGCAACGGTAATGCGGGGTGCAAGCGGCTGTGCTGAATAGATACTTTTATTCTCTACTCTCTATGCCGGCAGCAGTTTCATCACCTGCTCCACGCATTCCTTGACGAGATCCGCCATGGGAAGGGCCTTAACGCCCACCACGGTGGTGTTGCAGCGGCTGACCGGCAGCAGGAACTTTTTCGCTTTGCTCTGTCCTACGGCCTGCGCCATGGCGGGGGTTACCTCGCCAAGCAGCGAGTCCGCGACCACGATCCCGATGGGGCCAATGATGATGTCCGCGTCGCGGCAGGCCACAATCACCGGGTTTTCCCCTGTCGCGCCTAAGGCAGCGCCGGCCTTCATCATGGCGGCGGTGGCAATTCCGTTGGTTCCAACCGCGATGAGCTCCGCCTTTTGATCCGCTCCCTGCTCTAAAAGCTGCTCCATAATGACGCGGCCCATGCGTCCGCCTTGACCATCGATGATTACGATTTTCATAGCTGTCTATCCTTTCGCCAGAAGTGCTTGTGACACAGAGGTGACAGGGGACGGGCCTCTGTCACATTGTCCGGCTGACCAGGGACGGTTTTCTGTAAGACACATTTGACATAGGCCCGTCCCCTGTCACCTCCTCGCCATGGTATGTCTACGGCGATCACCTACCTGCTAGATATACGCCTTCAGGGCATCCACCTTGTCGAGGCGCTCCCAGGACAGATCCAGGTCGTTGCGGCCGAAGTGGCCGTATGCGGCGGTCTGCTTGTAGATCGGGCGGCGCAGGTCGAGCATCTTGATGATGCCGGCGGGGCGCAGGTCGAAGTTCTCGCGGATAATGTCCACGAGACGGCTGTCGGAGAGCTTGCCGGTACCGAAGGTGTCCACCATGATGGAGGTAGGACGGGCCACGCCGATGGCGTAGGAGAGCTGGATCTCGCACTTCTTCGCGAGGCCGGCTGCCACGATGTTCTTTGCGACGTAGCGGGCCGCGTAGGCTGCGGAGCGGTCTACCTTGGTGCAGTCCTTGCCGGAGAAGGCGCCGCCGCCGTGGCGGGCGTAACCGCCGTAGGTGTCCACAATGAGCTTTCGCCCGGTGAGCCCGGAATCCGCAGCCGGGCCGCCTTCCACGAAGCGACCGGTGGGATTGATGAAGAACTCCGTGTTTCGATCCACCATGGAGATCGGCAGCGTTGGCAGGATCACGTGGGTGATCACATCGCCTCGCAGCTGTTCGATATCCACATCGGCCTGGTGCTGGGCGGACACTACGACTGTGGCGATCCGCGCCGGCCTTTCGTCCTCGTATTCCACCGTAACCTGCGTCTTTCCGTCAGGCAATAGATATGGCAGCAGCTTTGTCCGGCGAGCCAACTCCAGACGCTTGGCCAGCGCGTGCGCCGTTTCGATCGGGAAGGGCATT
>JAFVBO010000109.1 GCA_017479935.1 Lachnospiraceae bacterium | reverse complement strand
GCAGCAGCGGATCACCTGCCGGTAATGCTCCGTTTCCTTTTCGTCAAAATGACCTTCCTCCGGCTCAATCCGGGCCCATTCGATGGAAAACCGGTAAGCGTTGAGCCCAGCTTTGGCCATATACTCGATATCTTCTTCAAAACGGTTGTAGTGATCACAGGCAATGCCGCTGGGCTCTTGGAAACCGCTGTGGGGCATCTGCTCCTGGGCCCAGTAATCGCTGTGGATATTGTTGCCCTCCACCTGGTGGGCCGCAGTCGCTGCGCCGACGAAGAAATCCTTGGGAAGCATACCGTTTCCTCCTTTATGCGTTCAGCGTCTCAATCAGTTCTTTCAGCTTGGCCGGGGTCAGGCGTCCGTAGCTCACCAGCGATCCCAAGGGGATGCCCAGCATCATCTGCTGCATCATGCGCTCGCTCCCCTCACCCATGGAATCCGTCTGGTCAGCGTGCGACATGGTGGAGGAGCTCATCATTTGTCCAATGATGATTTCCCCCTTGGGATGCTTGAGCAACTGCCCTATGGTAGTGGTCTCGGTCACGGGGAAGGAGAGCAGGGTGGTTCCTTCCACCTGCACAGTCTTCTCGCAGCGAATATTCCGGCTGCTCTCTCCGATTTCAAGTACAAACGCGCCGCTTTCCACGAAGAAATCATGGCATTTGGGTTCCCAGTATGCGAAGGCACGCTTGTCTAAAACGAAGGACACCTCCTTGCTTTCTCCGGGTGCAAGCGCCACCTTTTCAAATGCCTTCAATTCCCGCACAGGACGGCGGACGGTGCTTTCCACATCCCGCACATACAGCTGTACTGCCGCCTTTCCGGGGCGCTCACCGATGTTCTTTACGGTGACGGTGACATGGATGGAGTCCGTGTCCAGGATGCTTTCCTTGTCCACCGTCAGTTTTTCATAGGCAAATCTTGTATAGCTCAGTCCGTGCCCGAAGGGGAACAGCACGGGCATTTCTTTTTTGTCGTAATAGCGGTAGCCGACAAAGATGCCTTCGGCATAGGTAACCACCCCGTCCTCTCCGGGAAAGTTGAGATATGAAGGATTGTCTTGGAGACGCACCGGCCACGTCTCGGCCAGATGTCCACCGGGATTCTTGCTGCCATAGAGCAGATCAACTGTAGCGGCACCCGTCTGCTCACCGTCCAGATACATGCAAAGCACGCTATTCACATGAGCGATCCAGGGCAGTTCCACCGTAGAGCCGCCGTACAGCACGACCACGGTGCGGGGGTTAACTTTGGCAACTGCGTCAATCAGTTCATTCTGGTTGTCCGGAAGTCTCATATGCTCCCGGTCCGCGCCCTCGGTTTCAAAGGCGTCCGGCAGTCCGGCAAAGATCACGGGTACATCCACGCTCTTCGCCGCTTCCACCGCCGCGCTGAGCAGCTCCGGATTGGTCGTATCGCTGTGTGCGTCGTAGCCCCGGGCATACTGAACGCTGCCACCTGCAGCCTCCAGCGCGCTGACGGGATGGGGCACATTGATGTGGCTGGACCCTGCGCCCTGATAGCGGGGTTTGTCTGCAAATTCTCCGATGAAGGCCACCGATACATCCGCCGCCAGGGGCAGAGCACCTTCGTTTTTCATCAGCACAGCGCATTCCGAAGCCAATCTTCTCGCCAGGGCACGGTTTGCATCCCGGTCAATGACAGTATCCGGTCTGCGCTTTTCCAGGGTGCCCTGCACAAAGCGCAACACCCGCAGCACCGCCTGGTCCAGATCTTCCTCCGACAACGTGCCTTCCTTGACCGCCCGCACGATTTCCTCTCCCGTGGCATTGGGGCCGCCGGGCATTTCCAGGTCAAGCCCGGAGGCCACACCCTTCGCCCGGTCCTTCACCGCGCCCCAGTCAGTGACCACAAAGCCGTCGTAGCCCCATTCGTCCCGGAGAATGTCTTTGAGTAATGTCTTGTTCTCGGCGCAGAAAACATCATTGATGGCGTTGTAGGCACACATGATGCTTCGAGTTTTGCCTTCCTTCACCACTTTTTCAAAGGCGGGCAGGTAGATTTCATGGAGGGTCCGCTCGTCCACCTGGGAGGAGCCGCTCATGCGGCGGGTCTCCTGGTTGTTGCAGGCAAAGTGCTTGGCACAGGCAGCTATGCCTTCCTTCTGCAGCGCTTTCACATAGGCTGTTCCCATCTCCCCTGCCAGATACGGGTCCTCGGAAAAGTACTCGAAGTTGCGGCCACATAAGGGGCTGCGCTTGATGTTGAGGCCCGGTCCCAGCAGCATCCCCACGTTTTCCGCCTGGCATTCCTTGCCAAGGGCTTCGCCCAGAACGGCCATCACCTCCCGGTCAAAGGAGGCGGCCAGGGCAGCAGCGGTGGGATAGCATACCGTCTCTATGCTCTTGTTGATGCCCAGATGGTCCCCTTCACCCTCCTGCTTGCGCAGACCGTGCGGTCCGTCGCACATCATGACAGAAGGGACACCCAGCCTCTCTATGGCCTTGGTGTGCCAGAAATCGCGCCCCGAGCAGAAGGCGGCTTTTTCTTCCAGTGTCATTTGCTTCAGGATTTCCGTAGCATTCATCATCATCTTCCTCCTCTTACCAATCAGTTGCGTGATCTTTCAGTTCTTTCCTGTAGTCCTTGTAGCAGAATATGAGTGCCACTACAGCAGAGATCACCGTGGTGACGGTGCCTGCAAATACGATACCGTAGAGATGGAACAACCAGTTCATGATAAATAGCATGGGAATGTACACCAGTCCTTTTTCCAAAAGCGACACGATGATGGCCTGTTTGGATTTTCCCGATGCCTGTAAATAGGTAGTGCAAATCTGATAGAACCCGAAAAAGGGGCCAATGACAATGGAGGCCAGCAGGCAGATGCGACCAATATCCAGCACCTCTGGATTATTCAGGAACGCATTGAGCAGTTGATCACGGAAAATCAGACACAGCGCAGAGAGTACCGTTCCCACGACTACAGCCAGACAGGTTGTTTTTTTCAAGATTTCCGTGAGTCTCTTCAGATTGCGTGCACTGTAATTAAAGGAAATCGCGGGCTGCATGCCCATGCACACACCCATGACCGTCATAGAGACCATCTGTCCGATGCGGCTGGCCACACTCTGACCCGCCACCGCGACAGAGCCGTACTGCATCATGAGATTATTGGCTACCGCCCCGGACACGCTCCCTAAGATCGTAGAAATGCTCAGCGGCAATCCCAGGCTGATGACCGTCCAGACTACGTCTTTTTTCAGTGAAATGTACTTGGGATGAACAGCATAGATCTTCCCTTTTGTCCTGAGGAAATACGCGTAATACATAAGTCCCACCACATTGGCGGTCACGGTCGCCACCGCAGCACCGGACACACCCATGATGGGGATCAGCACGGGATCCAGGACGATATTGAGCACGGTACCGATCATGTTACCAATCATGGAATCGGTGGTGGAGCCGTCAGCGCGGATGAGTGCGGGCACTACGTTGGTCAGCATGATCACCGGCGCACCGATGGCAATGACGCGAAGGTATTCCTGGGTAAAGGCTTGCGTATTACTGTCCGTACCCAGAAGGCCGCATACACCCTGCATCAGCAAAAGTACCACCGCCGCGAACACGAAGCCGATGAGGATGGCTCCCCATACCGCGAAGGCACTGATCTTCTTGATGCGCTCATATTCTCCCCTGCCAAGCGCCAGGGAAATGGCGGTGCACCCACCATTGCCAAGCAGTACCCCTAGACCGGACAGGATGGAAAACATGGGACTGGCCAGTGAGACGGCGGCCACCTTGTTGGGATCCCCCGTCTGGCCGATAAAGAACACGTCCGCCATGTGATAGAGCACCGTCACCAGCATGATCAGAATAGCTGGGATGCACAGTTTCCGTGCCAGCTGCCAGTAATTGCCGGAGCGCAGCATCTCCTCGTTGGTACTCGCCTGATGCTTTTGCATGTTTTTCTCCTCCTTGGGGTGAAAAAAGACAACGTAGGATTCTCTTTCCATCCGCATTGTATAGAAAGCGTCTCCCGGCGTCTTTTTGCTATCCGACGATTTCTCCCACAAATCCGATGAAAATGCTTGAAAGCCTAACAAGTCGGATTTCTGTCATTCTTGGTCGGATCAGGAAAAGAAATGTCCCGTTTGACGCAATACAATCATGGCGTCTAACGAGACAGGAGGGCTGACATGCAGATATTCCATCCGGAAAGCAAGTTTTCCCAAGTCATTTATTCCGTGACGGATTACGTGAAACTGGGGCTTGTATTCCTGCTCTTTTCCATACCGGGATTCACCGCCGGGGCTGCGGCCGCCGCCGTGATGACAGTAGGCATGCGCATTGAGCGCGGGGAAGCGCCCGCGATCTACCGCCCCTTCTGGCAGGCATTCAAGGAGAATTTCCGCCAGGGAACGGCTTTGACGCTCCTGTTCATGGTGGTCTTCGCCTTCCTTGCCGCGGACTGGTACATGCTGTGGCAAATGCAGGGCACCGGGCTCATCCGTCTGATCATCGCTGTGATTTTCGTGCTGGCCCTGCTCACAGGCTGCCTTGCCTTGTGGGTATTTCCCACCTTGGCGCG
>JAFVBO010000108.1 GCA_017479935.1 Lachnospiraceae bacterium | reverse complement strand
TGCTCCTGTGTCAAATTCTTTTCCTTCCTGAGTGTTTTCAGGAACGCGCCGATCTTAATCTGATCCACCGGGTTTTCCTCCTTTCGCAGTCAGTTTAACGCCAGTCTAATCATTTGGACACGACACAAAGCGAGAAAATGCTGCATCCCATCGATTAGACATCATTGTCTGGTTCAACAAACTCCGATTTATCTAATTGATACAGTCCACTCATCTCCTGAAACCAAATACTGAAATTCTGTCAGCCCAGGAGAATTTATTACCCTAATGAGCTCATCAAAATCATCAACGGTCTTGATATTTGTTAGATTGTCGTATTTGATCCATTCCATTTGCCCTTCATCAGAAGAGATCAGATCGCCGAACCACCGCGTTGCCTTAAACAGTAGGACAACATATCGCCCGTTTTCTATTGGAAACTGTTTTACTCCTGCTAATCTCGACTCTATGACTGTAAGTCCGGTCTCTTCCTTCATTTCCCGGATCACTGCATCAACGAAGGATTCTCCGGGCTCTACATGACCGCCCGGTAAAGCATATCCCTGCCAATCCTTCTTTACTCTGTTTTGAAGCAATATCCTATTGCCATCCTCAATAAGGCACAATACTGTCAGTTCAACAGTCTCTGTCTTTCTCATACAGTTATCCTCATAAAACCACAGCAGCCTATCTCTGAAAATTCAGAGAAGCCTAAGGACTTATAGAAAGCCACTGTTTTGGGTGTATTGTCAGTTGCCAACTCTATTTGACGCACATTGGGATATCTGTCAAGCACAGCTTTCAGCAGCGCTGTCCCTATACCTTGGCGTTGTTTCTCAGGGAATACCAAAATATCCTGAATAAAAACAATGGTAAATCCATCACCAACAGTTCTGATGATTCCAAGCAGTTCATCGTCTTCATACGCCGCCAGGACCGTCATAGAGTTTTTATATCCCTGTTCCAATGCAGGCATGTTTTCCGTGTATGCAGTCCAGCCAACTTCAGAATACAAACGCCTGATCTCATCTATGTTGAAATCTATATACTCTCTGATTTCCATTCATTCTCACCATCTTAGATTCATAAAGCCGATGCAATAATACCGGCGCAGTAAGAGATTTTCGTAAAAGTGAGTTGTGGTAAATCCTTCTTCAGCTCGTCTACGACGAAGTAGATTTCCTCTTCATCCCATTCGTCACCAACGTCCTTTCGGCACTGTTCCAACTGGCTCCTGGTTTCAAAAGCAACATCACCAATCAGAATCTGTCCACCGGGATTCAGATGATCACGCAGCACCCTCAGGAGGGAAACTTTCTGTTCGTCGGTCAGATGGTGAAGAGAGTAGGTCGCAACGATGAAATCATAGTTCTGCGTCTGAAGCGGCTCCACCAATCCCTGCGTGAAATCACCCTGGTATAAATGAGCGCCTGGCATCTTTTCGGAAGCCAGTTCGATCATCCGTGCTGAAAAATCCTGGCCATAGATCGTACAGCCGTTTTCATACAGCTTCGTTGTAAGCGTGCCGGTGCCAAAGCCGATGTCCAAGACAACAGCGTTCGCTTTCTTCATAATGGTCTTATAGATGGTTCCCAGCACATCCTTATATCCGGCAAAGGGATATGCGTTTTCTTCATCCGATACGCCTACAGTTTTATCATATCCATCTGCCCATAAGTCGAAACCTTTATTATCAAGCATAAAGCCTCCAAATTACCTTTCACACTTTAAGACCATCCTGATTTCCGCGGCTCCGATATTTGAACTGATCAGGTCCTCTCCAGTTGGGACAAAACCACACTTCTCATAGAAGCGGATGGCTCTTTTATTCTCTTTCAACACCCAAAGACAGACTTGGGGATAATTCGTAATCTGCTGAAGCCCTGCTTTCATCAACTGTTGTGCCACACCTTTCCCGTAATATTCTGCCAGCACATACAGGGCAAAGATCTCTCCGGTGTTCGGGGCTTCGTCACCACGATCACCATATCCGACAAAACCGATGACGCGGCCATTGTCCTTTGCAACGATAAGGTTGTCCGGCCAGCTGTAAGCCATCTTTTCGCACTTTTCAAGCGTCAGGGCATCGAGATATCCCTGATCTACAAGACCCGGATAAGCCTCGTGCCAAGACTTCCAATGGACATAGGCTTTGCCTCTGATCTCATCGTCTGATTCCATTTTCTTGAGTTCTATATTCATGTCTCTGTCTATGCGGTAGTACTTGAAATTCTTGTCTTCATGGGTCAGAGTGAAGCCTACTTTTTCCAAAACATGCCGGATATCCTCGACACGGTTGGTCGGCAGATCGAGATTGCGCGGTTCGCCGCCGCTTGCGCCTTGATAGACGGCATCGCACGCAATCGCAATATAGCCGTTTTCGGCAAGCTTCTGCGCAAACAGCCCGGAAACCTGCTCTTTCACGCCGCCGTTCGGATGCGCGACGGTGACCGCCGGATATTTCTTTTCGGATGCTTCGTCATAACCGGCGGGCGTATAAAGATTTGCCGCGACCTGCACCCCGTTTACAAGATAACTGACCGGATGAATGTTCACCTGTCCCGACACATTCTCCGTGATTGCGCCGTCATAGACCAAGCCGAAGGGGTTTTGCTTCACAGTGGTATAGCGGTAACCGATGCGGTTCATGCTGCCCATCACGCCAGTTGCGCCGCCCTCCTTGACGCTGATCTCAAACGGCTTGAGGTACAACTCGCGCAGCGCCTGCTCGGTCAACCACGTCGTCGTACTCGCACGGTTCGTTTCCTGATCGTTGACGGCAAAGTGCTTGATGTACACGAACATGCCTTTGCTGCGCGCGCCGCGAACCTCGGCAGCGCCCATCTTGCCGGAAATCAGTCCCTCCTCGGAATAATACTCAAAGTTTCTGCCCGAAAGCGCGGTACGATGCAGATTCATCGACGCCGCATACCAGCCCTGAATGTCGGCGCGGAGGCCGTCCTCGCCGACCAGTCGACCCATTTGTTCGGCAAGCTCTTCGTTCCATGTCGAAGCAAGGATCGTTTCGGACGGATAGCCGAAGCTCGACCAACCGGAAACATAGTTGACGATACCGGCGGGGCCGTCGAAATCATAGGTACGCGCCTTGCCGATGGATTCAATCGCAGCAGTCGTATAGCCCGCGCGCTTGAACAGGTCGTGCATTTCGGTCACGGACATCTGATCGAGCAGCTTGTCCCATTGCGCATCGTCATACGCAACGCCGGTGAGGTCGCCAATTGTCAAGTCATTCTTTGCGCCGGTGACAAACTCCGCTGCATTGTTGAGGTCTGCAGGTCTGCCGGACGCCGCCCAACCGATGCGATTGTAGTACAGCGCAAGGTTATCGATGTTCACGCCGTCGGCGGTATAGGTAATGCCCTCCTCCACGCGGCTCCAGTTCTGACGGGAAAGGTATTCGGTGTCGAGCGCGATCGCATCGTCAAAACGGTTCGTAATCTCCGTACCGGTCACAGCGTCGGTGTTCAGCGTGCGGAAGGATGCGACAGTATAAGTACCGACCATTGCGCTGTCGCCGTCTGCGGCATAGCCCTTTGCGGCAAGAATATTGTTGACTGCCCGATGCGCGTCCTTTGCCGCCGTAATGTAATAGTCGCCTTCGTCCATGATATAGGTCTTGGCATTTTTATAATCATAGGACTTCATGATCTCCTGCGCATCGAACGTGACGGAAACAGTCTCGCTCTCACCCGCGTTCAGCAGCTTCGTCTTGGCAAAGCCCGCAAGCGCGACGGACGGCTTTTCAACGAAATTTGCCTTATCGTAGTCCGTATAGGGCGACTGGAAATAGATCTCCACAACATCCTTGCCCGCCGCCTGTCCGTTGTTCGTTACCGTGACGGAAGCGGTGACCGTGCCGTCGGCATTCTCGGTCAAAGCATAGTTCGACCATGCGAAATCGGTGTAGGACAAACCGAATCCGAACGGGCGGTAAACGACGCTGTCATAATCGTAATTGCCGACATTTGCCGTAGCGAGAATAACATCCTCATAACGCGTCTCGAAATACTTATAGCCAAGGTACACGGAATGGGAAGCTTTATTAAATAAGTATGGTAATAGGAACGGAGGAAACGGCTATGACAGAATTGGAAAAGCTGGACGCAGGTCTGGAATACGACTTCTGGGATGACGAGGTGAACGCACGAAAGCTCCGCGCCATCGGGCTTTGCGGAAAACTCAACGCCATGCCGATGACCGACGAAGCGGCGCGCGAGCCGCTGATCCGCGAGCTGTTCGCCGAAGCGGGCGAAAACGTTTCGATCGGCACGGGCTTCAACTGCGATTACGGTCTGCATATCCGCGTCGGCAAGAACTTTCTGACGAACTATAATGTGACGATCCTCGACATCATGCCGGTCACGATCGGCGACTACGTTATGATCGGACCGAACACGATGATCTCCACGGTCAACCACCCGATCTCGCCGATGGGACGGCGGAAGCACCTCGGCATCGGCAAACCGGTTACGATTGGAAATGATGTGTGGATCGGCGGCAACGTGACGATCCTGCCCGGCGTGCATATCGGCAACAACGTGATCGTCGCCGCCGGCGCGGTCGTGACCAAGGATGTCCCGGACAACTGCATCGTCGGCGGCGTTCCGGCAAAGATCATACGGGAAATTGAGAACGATACGGAGGAATAACAAAGAAGAACCGTCGGCAAACCTTGCCGGGCTGAAAACGCACAGCGCGTTCTATAGCGAATCCAGATGATCGGCAAAGCGTTTGAACAATGGGCGGATGAGGATTTAGGCTTTCGTTAACTGTATATAAAAAAACTGCCAGCCGATATTGGCTGACAGTTATGTGAAGATGATTAAGATTTATTTGAAGTGCTCTCCGAATAAACCTTTATATCGATCATCGTATGAAATTTGTGGATATACGCTGCTGCTCCTGGGCAGGAAGAGGCACCCCGACCTTGTCACCAGCCTCTTTCAGTTTCAAAAGCCAGGCCACGTTCCGGCCAAGGTAGCGCATGATTTGAAGGCCTTCCTCATCCTGTTTCACTTCCTCGGGCGAATTGCCATGGACCATGTTCCAGTAGCGGGAGGTGGCGATCGGCATCTGCTGATGGAAGAAGTAATGAATGTGTACAGGTGCTTGGACATCAGGATCCCAGTGATCGGCTGCAGGATCATAAAAACCAGCAGCAAAAGGTCAAGGACCGTCTGAAAGATTCTTCTGGCATTGTAACGTCCCTTTGGAATCGCGATAAGCCACTTCCTGTTCTGTACCAGATGGATAAGAAACAGGGCGAGCATGACCGTTCCAACGATCTCATGAAACGCCTCTCCGATCAGGGAGTAGGCCATGAGAAGGGGAAGCAGGATGACCATCCCGATATCCACAATCCATCTGGCGTTCTTTTTGCCCATCGATGCTCCTTTCGACTGTGTTTCCTTTAAGCTTTATGACTCGAACGTCTTTGCCACGCTTTGAAGCAGCTCGCGGATCGAAAGATGCTGCGGGCAGACCTTTTCACATTTGCCGCATTTGATGCTGTCGGAGGCTTTCCCATGCCCTCCGCCAGTGATGATCTCGCTGTAATAGTACCCGGTGTTCCAGTTATGGAAGGCTTTATGAGCGTTCATCGCCGCAAACAGATCCGGTATGCGGATCGCCTTCGGACATTCATTCTCCTCGATGCAGTAGTGGCAGGACGTGCAGGGAATCAGATTGAGACTTCTGAAGATCTCACACACTTTGCGGACGGCTTCATGCTCACGCTCGTCAAGCGGCTTGAAATCTTTCATAGCACTCAGGTTGTCCTGCATCTGCGCCATGTTGCTCATGCCTGAAAGCACCATGGCCATGTTTGGGAAGCTTGCAGCAAAGCGGATGGCATAGCTGGCGTTGCTGCCGCCCTTCAGATCTCTTAAAACCTTGTCCGCTTCTTCCGGAAGGTTCACCAGGCTTCCGCCCTTGACCGGCTCCATGACGATGACTGGCTTGCCGTGCTTCTCGCAGACTTCATAGACCTTCCGGCTTTCTACAGAAGCATCTTCATAGTCCACATAGTTGAACTGGATCTGTACGATCTCGATCTCCGGATGCTCCGTAAGGATCATATCCAGTACGTCTGCCTTATCGTGGAAGGAGATGCCGAAATGGCGGATGAGGCCTTCTTCCTTCAGGGCATAGCAGGTCTCATAGGCCTTGCATCTCTTGAATTTCTGATAGTTGTTCTTGTCCTGTGCGTGCATCAGGTAGAAGTCGAAATAGTCGACACCGCACCACTCCAGCTGCTTTTCAAAGAACGGACGGATGTCCTCCTGCTTTTTGAAGTAGGGATCCGTCAGTTTGTTGGTCAGAAGGAACTGACTGCGGTCATAGAGCTTCGCCACGCAGTCGCGGATCGCCGTCTCGGACTGTCCTCCGATATATCCGTGGGCCGTGTCAAAGTAATTGAGGCCCGCTTCAAGGAAAGCGTCCGCCATCCGGCTGAACTCTTCATAATCGACCTTGCCGCCCTTCATCGGAAGGCGCATGCAGCCAAACCCGAAGTTGCCGTGTATCTCAGGGAAGAATTTGTTGGTCATCGTGTTCTCCTTTACGCCTGCGGCTGCAGGGGGCCGTAATAGTAGGAAGCAGTTGCGCCGCCGTCGGCCAGGAAGGTCGAACCGGTAATAAATGCGCCTGCGTCACTCATCAGAAGCTCTGCGATATTTGCCATCTCATCGGCAGTTCCGGGTCTTCCGGCCGGGCACTTGGCAAACATATTCCTGTAGAAGTCGCCCCGGGGGCCGTTGAACTCATCCACGGCCAGAGGGGTCACGATGATCCCGGGAGCGATGTCGTTGAGTCTTGCACCGCGCTCTCCCCAACGGATGCACTCATACATGACACGCTTTTCGTTGCAGCGCTTGGCAAGCTGGTAAGCATGGAGCGTATCCCTGATGTTTTCAGGCTGCAGAAGCGGCAGAGACAGTAGCTCCTCTGTAGGTGTCATTGCCAACTGCCTGTCTTCCTCGGGGGTCAGCTGCGGCATGCGCCAGCCGGACTGGCTGGAGATCGTAACCCCGGAGCCGCCTTCGGCGATCACCTTGCCGACTTCTTCCAACAGCACAGCCGTGCCGTACAGGTCCACTTTCAGGATTGCTTCGATGGGTGCCTGCGAGGGAGAAACACCGGCTGCATTGATTAGATACTTGATCTCCCCGAATTCCTGCGCTTTTGCGATGATCGCCAGGATATCCTCTCTGGAAGAAAGATCCATTTCAAAGGGGACCACGTCGTACCCGGCGTTGTTCATGATCTCCGCGATCACTTCCGCGTTCTTTATATTCTTATCCCCGAGGATGATCTTCTTTCCGAAACCCGTTCTACGGGCCAGGATCATGGCTTACCAGGCGGAGCGCTACAGAGGCGCATTCAGCCGGAACATCTATGAGGACAATCTTGTCTTTGCCTATTTCGCTCCGATCACCACGATCCTCTACCGCCAGTGGGTAAAGGACGGCAAGAAAATGCCCCTGGAGGATCTGATTGCTACAGCCACCCGGCTGGTATGCGGTGGGCTTGGGGAATATGTGAAACAGTAAAAAATGTACGAAGAGGCCCGGAGCTTTGTGAACTCCAGGCCTCTTCGCTTGATCTTATGCCTTGTTGAACTTTTCCTTCGGCTGCTTGCAGCGAGGGCATCTCCAGTCATCCGGAAGATTCTCGAAGGCAACGCCGTCGTGTTCTGCGGGGTCATAGACATAGCCGCAGATGGAGCAGACATATTTACCGGTTGCTTCCTTCTGAGAGAAATCAACCTCCGGCCAGACCGTCGGAACGGGATTGTCCAGATCCATCACTCGCTTTGCTTCCAGGTTCTCATAGCCCTGCGGGGTATGTGTTCCGCAGTATACCGTCGGGTGATTACGGACAAACTCGCGCACCCTGTTCTGTGTCTCGCGGGCGGCAGAGAGATCATCAAAAACAGTAGAGAGCTTGTCCTCATACAATGCTTCATCCACATAAGTGATGTCACCGTGGATCATATAGAACAGGCCGTCATTCTCAATGATAATGATGCTGTTCCCGTTGGTGTGACCTTTCGCCTTGATCAGGTAGATTCCGTCTTGGATCTTCTGGCATGCCGGGAAGTTGTAATACGCGCCGTCCGTGAATTTCACAGGCACGATATTTGGGATTCCCTGCAGCTCCGGAACGCTCGTTTCATCCTCGTTCACAAAGATCTGCGCGTTCGGGAAGGATCTGAGTTCTCCGGAATGATCTCCGTGCTTGTGTGTAAGCAGGATCTTCGTGACCTGTTCCGGCTTATAGCCAAGAGCTGCAAAGGCCTCCATGTAGGTGCCGATATTTTTCCCCGTATACAGCACACTGTTTTCATCCGGCACTTCTTCCGGAGTCTCTGCCGGAAGACCGGTGTCCACAAGGATAACTTCATCGCCGGTGTCGATCAGATAGTTCTGCAGGCTTCCGCGATAGCGTACCTTCGGGTCGAACTTGTCCATACCTTCTTCGCCGCCGAAGACAAAGGGCTGAGAATAAAATCCGTCCGCTCTGAATTTGACTGCTTTGATTTCCATAAAGTGCCTCCTTAAAGTAGTGTCTTAATGTAATACCGGTCGGTATACATATTCCATCAGCTATTGCTTTCTAAACCTGTATTTCCCTTTGCCGCAACCGGATACCGGCAAAGTGATACCACTTTCAGCCATCTCATGAAGCAGTTCGGAACATCTTGTCGGTTTCAGACCAAGCGCTTTCTGTACATCTGATCTGCCAAAGACAGTTTCAAAACCGAAGGTTTCCAGCAGATGGACCACATGTGCGGCCGTTTTAGGATTAAATATCTTTTCAATGTTCGCTTTTTCTGCTTCAATGTTCGCCTTTGCGTCTCCAATGTTCGCTTTTTCAGGATCCTTAAATGCTCCGCTGATGTGCAATGTCCGGTTATGAAGCGGATTCTGTTCCCCGAGCAGCAGATTCTTAAGGAACAGCTCCAGGAACTCTGTTGTTTCATGAATACCGTTTTTCAGATCATTATAGTTTGCCCGGACAAGTGAATTGCGGAAATACCATGCATTTTCAGCAAAGATATCATTTGTTACATCGAAGCCCAGGGTACGGAGATACTTGATAAAGAATACCGCCGTCGTTCTGGTATTGCCTTCTCCAAACGCATGGATCTGCCACAGCCTTGAGATAAACACCGCAAGGTGATGGATCGTCTCATCCATCGACAGTCCCCGATAGGAGAATTTTCTCTCTTCGGAGAAATCATAATCCAGTGTGGCTCTCAGCTCCGTGGCACTGCCGTACAGTACTGTGGCTCCGTCAAGGACCCATTCTTTCTTCGTGATATTGTAATCCCGGATTCTCCCGGCATGGGAATAGATACCGGTGAACAGTTTTCTGTGGATAGAAATATACTCATTAGGTGTAAAGCTAAATGCCTTCTCGGAAAGGAGGGCCGCGATCCTGGCAGAAACCTTGTCCGCCTCTTCGGTACGGTCATCGGCACTGCGGACAGGATTTTCTTCATAATAGGTCTGCAGCAGCGCATTAGCCTCTTCAAAGGAGATCTCTCCTTCGATATTTCGCACCGCCGTTCGCACAAGATATTCCGATGTTTTCAGGCCGTCTACAGCCTGCAGGCCTATGGCGGTATGCCAGGCATAGCCCTTGTCCCGCTTATCCGGCTCAGACTCTCTTATATAATCCTTAAAAGGGTCCTTGTTCACTCTGGTCACCTCTTCTCCAGTCCTTCTGCCACCTTCAGGACCATTTCTTTATACTGTTCCTTCACATCCCCCGGTCCGTTGATCACGACATCACCGCCGAAGCCAAAGACCCAGGAGTAAAACACGCTGCTGGGCACTACATCCGCCTCGACACGGAAATTCTCCATATCATAGGCGTAGGTGGTGACATCCTTGCCGAACTTGTCCAGGATCGCATCCATCAGATCGTTTGCACAGATGAGATCCACTGTCGTGTATTTGGTTCCGAACATCCGGAAGCTTGTCTGAAGATGCTTCTCGAAATCAAAGTCTGCCGGGAAGGGAAGAGCAT
>JAFVBO010000107.1 GCA_017479935.1 Lachnospiraceae bacterium | reverse complement strand
GTTATATTGTTCAGTTCTCAAGGTGCTTTGTTTGTTGCTCTCTCGAAGCGACCATGAAAGGATATCACATTTGATTTCCTTTGTCAAGAACTTTTTTCAACTTTTTTGAAGCGATTTGCTCGCTTCGAACTTCAGCCAAAAGAATAACGTCCAGACAAAGCCGGGCGTCAAACTCTTGAAACAAGTTTGAAAAAAGAGCGGAGAAGAAGGGATTTGAACCCTTGCGCCGCTGTTAACGACCTACTCCCTTTCCAGGGGAGCCCCTTCGGCCAACTTGGGTACTTCTCCGAATGAAATCAACCTATGAAGTTTACGAGCGGAGAGGATGGGATTCGAACCCATGCGCCCTTTCGGACAAACGGTTTTCAAGACCGCCTCGTTATGACCACTTCGATACCTCTCCATGTCTAACGACAAGATCTTTTTTGCAGTCCGTCGCTCGCGGCTTGATTATAATACCACCCGACTTTTTGAATGTCAAGGACAAATTTCAAAAATTTTCGCGCCATTTTACTGCAGAAATCCTTCCAGCATTTTCAGGTCATCCGGCGTTGTCAGCTTCTGGTTCCGGTAGTCTCCCATCACCAGGCGCACGGGCTTTTTCAGGTAGCGCTCCACTACCCCCGCGTCATCCGTAATGGCATGATCCCCGGAGGCAATGGCAAGTTCATGTGCTCTTCGTATCTCGTCATACAAGAACGTCTGAGGCGTCTGCACGGCCCACAGCCTGTTCCGGTCCGGCGTCCGTTCCACAAAGCCGTCCTGGTCCGCCTCCTTGATGGTGTCCTTGACCGGCACGGCTGCTACTGCTGCCCCATACTGCACCGCCGCTTCCTCCGTGCGGAAAATGGTATCCCGATCGATCAGCGGGCGCGCGGCATCGTGGATAAACACCAGGTCCGTCCCTTCTGCGGCGAGCAGTCCCTGATATACCGAATCGCTTCGCTCTTTTCCTCCCGGAACAAGGATAATCGCCCCCAGCTGATAGTTCTCTGCGATCTCCGTCCGGATATACTCCTCTTCTCCCGCCGCGCATACGACGATGAGCTTGTCCACGCCGTATTCCTGAAACGCGCGAATGGAGTACGCCAGTACCGGCATACCCAAAAGCGGAAGATACTGCTTGGGCATCTCCGTCCCCATGCGTCTACCCTTTCCAGCCGCTACGATCACCGCTGCCTTCTTCATCATACCATCAGTTTCCTTTCTAAAAAAACGCACAGGTTTCAGGCCGTTCTCCACCGCCTTGGCAAACCTGCGCGAATCATTCTCAACGTTCTCCGAACTTCAGATTGGGGATGGCATTTAAATCCCAGCCGCTTCGGATCCCTTTCCTATAATCATAATACCCCGCGGAAGCGATCATGGCCGCGTTGTCCGTACAGAAAATCGGGCGGGGCCGATAGAACTTGATCCCGTGCGCGCGGCACTCCCGCTCCATCGTCTCGCGGAAGCAGGAATTGGAGGCCACGCCTCCCGCGATCACGATCTTGTCCTCGCCAAATTCTTCCGCTGCCATGATGGCGCGGCTGACCAGGGAATCTACGACCGCCGCCTGAAACGACGCCGCCAGATCCGGGCGGTTGACCGTTTCCCCTTTCATCTCAGCCTGATTCAGGTAGTTCAGCACGGCAGACTTTAAGCCGCTGAAGCTAAAGTCGTAGCGGGAGCCCTCGATGTGTCCTCTCGGGAAGCTGATGGCCTGCGGATTTCCTTTCCTGGCTTCCGCGTCGATCTTCGGACCACCAGGGTAGCCGAGGCCCACCGCGCGGGCCACCTTGTCGAAGGCCTCGCCGGCCGCGTCATCGTGCGTGCATCCCAAAATCTCGAACTCTCCGTAATCCTTCATGCGCACCAGATGCGTATGTCCGCCGGATACCACCAGGCACAAAAACGGCGGTTCCAGCTCCGTATTCTCCAGGAAATTGGCGCAGACGTGCCCTTCCATGTGATTGACGCCCACGAGGGGAAGATGCGCTGCATACGCAAGCGCCTTGGCCTCCGCCACGCCGACTAAGAGCGCGCCGACGAGCCCCGGCCCATAGGTCACCGCAACTGCCGTGATATCCTGCAGGGTCATCCCTGCATCAGAGAGTGCCTGCGTGATCACAGGATTGATATTTTCAATATGCTTGCGGGATGCCAGCTCCGGCACAACACCGCCGTAAAGGGTGTGCATGGCAATCTGGGAGGAAATCACGTTCGACAAAACCTCCCGGCCGTTTTTCACCACGGCGGCCGCTGTCTCGTCGCAGGAGCTTTCTATTCCCAGTATATATACATCTTTTTCCATCTTAACAAATCATCCTTATTGATATCCGCCGCCGCGAACTATTCTTCTTCAAATTTGAGCGTTATCTGCCGTCCATCTTTTCCGCAGCTGGATGCCGGAAAGATTTTTCTCGCCTCGTCGATATATTCCTCCGGCCAGTTAAACGCAGGCGAAAAATGCGTCAGCCACATTTCCTTCGGCTGCGCCTTCTTCGCCAGAAGCGCGGCCTCCTGGAACGTCATGTGCTTATGCTCTTTGGCCTTTTCCTGCTTATCCGGCTCACCGTACATGCCTTCGCAGATAAACAGATCCGCTCCGGTTGCTGCCTCGGCGATGGCCGCGATCGGCCTGGTATCCGTGCAGTACGTCACCTTCAGACCTTTTCTCTCCGGGCCCATCACGCAGGACGGCTCGTAGGTCTGTCCTTCGTATTCGATGGTCTCCCCTTTCTGAAGCCGTCCCCAGAAAGGCTTGGGAAGCCCCAGCGCTTCCGCCCGCACGGCGTCAAACCGGCCGGCGCGCTTTAACACGACGCTGTACCCGTAGCACACGACGTTATGCTGCACCCGGAAGGCCTCGATGGTATAATGCGGCAGCGTTATGGTCTGCGTTTTTTCCGTCAGCTCCAGAAATTCGATCGGGAAGGGCAGTTCGGGGGCGATGATCCGCAGGGAGTTGACCACCTGCTCCACGCCCTTGGGACCGATGATCAGAAGCGGCTCGGTGCGCTCGGCGTTTCCCATCGTGAGAAGAAGCCCCGGAAGACCGCTGATGTGGTCCGCGTGGAAATGCGTCACGCAAAGCACATCGATGGCCTTAAAGGTCCACCCGGCCTCCTTGGCCGCGATCTGCGTTCCCTCCCCGCAGTCGATCAAAAGCTGGCTCCCCTCCACCCGTACCATGAGCGAGGTCAGCCATCTGTAAGGGAGCGGCATCATTCCGCCGGTTCCCAGCAAACAAACATCGAGCATCCATCTATCCCTTCTCCCCGCATGACGCGAGAATGTATCTGCTTAAACTGATTTATGTTTCCTGTATCTGTCTTCTGAGTAGAAGCGCATCTTCTACGGGATTATGATAATAGTGTGTTCTGCGTCCTTCCTCGAAAAAGCCGTACTTTTGATACAGCGAAAGGGCCGGCCTATTTCCCGCCCGTACCTCCAGAAACTGCGTGTACGCGGCAGCCCCTTCGCAGCGGCGGATGAACTCCCGCATGAGCTCGTCTCCAAACCCTTTTCCGCGTTCCTCCGGCAACACCGCGATCCGGTGAAGCTCCGCCTCTCCGCACACTTCCTGCCCCAGCACATAGCCGACCAGGCGCTCCTCGCAAAACAAAGCAAAGCAGACGGCCCCCTTCGCACGCGCAGCGGACTTGATCGAGGCCTCTGACCACGCGTCAGAGAAAATCTCTTCTTCCGCCTCATGCACGGCCTTAGCATCCGTTTCCATAAGCGTTTGTATACGCATAAAAGACTCCTATGCAGCCTTACGGCCGCTCCACACCGGATGATATCACCCCTGCGCTTCCGCCTTCAGCTTTTCCGCGCGCACGCGCTCCGCCTGGGAGACGCGCAGGTACTCCGGCTTCTCCTCCGCCGCCGTCACCGTATCGCCGGCCTTCATATACAAAAGGCCGAGCGCTGCCACCGCGGCCGCTCTCTCCCTGGAAAGATGCGGAGGCGCCACCTGGCAGGAAAGCACATGTGATCCCAAGCCTTTTTCCTTCAGAACCTTCACGCCGTCTCCCAGGAAAATCACCTTTTCTCCCAGCTTTTGCAGCTCAGCAAGCAGCTCCTCTAAATCCAGGACGGCCGGTTCCATCACCGCCACAGGGAGTTCCCCGTCCACCCGGTAAACCGCCGTAAACACCTGTCCGCGTCTGGCATCCAGCATGGGGCAGACAAGTTTTTCCGTTCCGCAGAAATTGTAGGCCATGGCTTCCAAAGTCGGGATATGAATCAGCGGTTTATCCAGGGCCAGCCCCAGTCCCTTGGCCGTGGCAGACCCGATTCGCAACCCCGTAAACGAGCCGGGGCCGCCGGAAATCGCGATGGCGTCCACGTCCTCAAGGTCCAGCTCCGTCATCCGCACGATCTCATCCAGCATGGGCAGGAGCGTCTGCGAATGGGTTTTCTTGTGATTGATCGTATATTCCGCCAAAATGACCTCGTCATCCACGATGGCCACGGACGCCGTCATCGATGCGCTTTCAATTCCAATGATTTTCATATGCTTCCTCTATTACACAATGCATGAGAGTAAACTCTCAGCTCACGCCTTGCATCCTCACTTTGCTTCTATCACAATTCTCCGGTAGTCCAGTCCCTTCGCAGGGTCCTTCTCAATCCGGACAAACCGGGCATTCTCCGGGATATAGTCTTCCACGCGGCCCGGCCATTCAATCAGGCACACGCCTTCCCCGAAAAAGTATTCCTCGTAGCCCAGCTCCTCGATTTCCTCCGGCTCTCCTAAACGGTACACATCGAAATGGTACAGCGGAAGTCTGCCCGACTCATAGATCTGCAGAATCGTAAAGGTGGGGCTATTCACGGGTTCTGTGATCCCCAGCCCCGCGGCAAAGCCTTTGGTAAAGACGGTTTTCCCGACGCCCAGATCACCTTCCAGGCAGAAAATCTCCCCGGGCTTCGCGCTTCGTCCATATTCCTCTCCCAGGCGGAAGGTATCCTCCCGGGAAAAGCTTTCCAAAATCTTCCATGGATCCTTTTGCATAGGTTTTTATTCCTTTTCAGCGACCTTCCAGGCATCTTTCGTAAGCGTAGGGAGCACAAAGTACCCGGCCTGCGCGGTAAATGCCGTTTTCCCGCTGCTTTCTATTATACCCTTGGCGGTAAAATTCATCATATTTCTGCCCGCAAACTCCGCCTTTGCCTCCGCGATGATAAATTCCCCCTTCGGCACGGGGCGCAGATACTGCATCGACAGGCTGGTCGTGGTGCACACGCGGCCTTCGGCCAGCGAGTGCGCCAGCACGCCCATCGCGATATCCATCATGGACGCGGACATGCCGCCATGCAGGTTGCCCGCCGGATTGAGTTCCCACTCCTCGACGGGAAAGCGCAAGGTTACGGTTAACTCTTCCGCGTCCGAGGAGACGAATTCCGCCTTTAAAAGAGCGTTTAAACGTTCCTTCTGAAGCGCCCGGCGCCTGAGCGAATCAAGTGCGAGCGCTTCGAAGGACTCCTTCGTTAAGTTTAATCTGTTCTGCTTCGTTTGATGATTCTCCATATATACTGTCCCGGCGGCATTTTTTGTCGCATCGCTTCCCATCATTATCTGCGGAACTGTTCCGGCAGGCTGTCAAAAAGTCTGGTTGTCGCCCGGTTGTCGTTTCCGCGAGGCGCACCATTTCCGCCGCGGGCATTGTTGTTCCGGTCCCCCCGGTTGTTCTCGCCGCGCGTATTGTTGTTCCGGTCACCCCGGTTGTTCTCGCCGCGGGTATTGTTGTTTCGGTCTCCCCGGTTATTCTCCCCGCGCGCGGCACCGTTTCCGTATTTGCGGTCTTTCTGGCCAGGAGCGCCATCCTTTCCGCGTCCGCTCTGGGAAGCCGGGCGTCCCGCGCGGTCCTGACGGCCGTTCTGACTGCCCTTGCGGTCTTCCTCTTTCTTTTCCGGCTTCGGCGCCTCATCCTCTAAGCGCATGCTCAGCTGAATCCGGCTTCTTTCCAGATCCACGGAAAGTACCTTCACATCCACGATGTCGCCGATCTGAACGGCTTCCAACGGGTGCTTGATATAGCGGTCACAGATCTGAGAGATATGAACCAGGCCGTCCTGATGCACGCCGATGTCCACAAACGCGCCAAAGTCGATGACGTTACGCACCGTGCCCTTTAACACCATGCCGGGCACGAGATCCTTCATCTCCATAACATCCGAGCGCAGGATGGGCTTGGGCATCTCTTCTCGGGGGTCGCGGGAGGGCTTCTCCAGCTCCTCTAAAATATCGCTTAAGGTCATCTCGCCGATATGCAGCTTTTCCGCGAGCTCTGCCATGTTGGCCACCTGGCGGCGGATGCCGCGGCAGCGTCCCGTCAGGATGTCCGCCGGCTCAAAGCCAAAGAGCTTTAACACTTCCTCGGCGGCCGCGTAGCTCTCCGGGTGCACCGCGGAGGAATCGAGCGGGTTCTTTCCGCCGGTGATGCGCAGGAAACCGGCGCACTGCTCAAACGCCTTCGGGCCGAGTTTTTCTACTTTTAACAGTTCCCGTCTGGACATAAAGCGTCCGTTATTCTCGCGGTAGGCCACAATGTTCTTCGCGGTGGTCTTGGTGATGCCGGCCACATACTCCAGGAGCGGCGCGGAGGCAGTATTTAAGTCCACGCCGACGCGGTTTACGCAGTCTTCCACCACGCCGCTCAGCGATTCACCCAGCTTCTTCTGGTTCATGTCGTGCTGGTACTGTCCCACGCCGATGGCCTTGGGGTCAATCTTCACCAGCTCCGCCAGGGGATCCTGCAGACGTCTTGCGATCGAGGCCGCGCTTCTCTGTCCCACGTCAAACTGCGGGAACTCTTCGGTCGCCAGTTTGCTGGCGGAGTACACCGAGGCACCGGCTTCGTTGGTGATCACGTACTGAAGGCCGCCGCCCACTTCGCGGATCAGCTCCTGAATGACCTGCTCCGACTCGCGGGAGGCCGTGCCGTTTCCAACCGAAATGACGGTGACGCCGTACTTCTTGATCAGCGTCTTTAAGATCCTTTTGGCTTCCTCCACCTTGTTCTGCGGCGCGGTCGGGTAAATCACCACCGTGTCGAGCACCTTTCCGGTGGCATCTACGACGGCCAGCTTGCAGCCCGTGCGGAACGCCGGGTCCCAGCCAAGCACTACCTGCCCGGCGATCGGCGGCTGCATGAGCAGTGCCTTTAAGTTCTTGCCGAACACGACGATGGCGTTGTCCTCGGCCTTCTCGGTCAGTTCGTTTCTGATTTCGCGCTCCACAGAGGGGAAAATCAGGCGCTTATAGCTGTCCTCACAGACTGCCTCCAGCACCGCGGCCGCCTCCTCGTTTTCGCCGGTGATCATCTGCTTTTTCAGGAAGCGGACGATCTCCTCATCGGGAGCCGTAATCTTGACATTCAGCGCTTTTTCCTTTTCGCCGCGGTTTAAGGCCAGAATGCGGTGGTCCGCCGTCTTCTGGATGAGCTCGTCATAGGCAAAGTACATTTCGTACGTCTTGTCCATGTTCTCTTCGCGGCCTTCGCTGACGATGCGGCCTTCCTTCATGATCCGTTCCCGGATGTATTCGCGGCAGTGCGCGTCATCCGCCAGCTGCTCAGCCAGAATATCGCAGGCGCCGGCGAGCGCTTCCTGCGCGCTTCCCACTTCCTTCTCCGCGGAAACAAAACCGGCGGCAGCCTCCATCGGCTTCCAGCCCTTCTTCTGCTCCTTTAAGGCAATCGCCAAAGGCTCCAGGCCTTTTTCCCGCGCGATGATGGCACGGGTGCGACGCTTCGGCCGGTACGGGCGATACAGATCGTCCACGCGAACCATGGTCTGCGCCTCTTCGATCTCTTTGCGCAGCTCGTCCGTGAGAGCCCCCTGCTCTTCGATGGAGGACAGCACCTGCTGCTTCTTCTCCTCCAGGTTGCGGAGGTATTTCAGCCGCTCGTCCAGGTTGCGGAGCACCTCGTCGTTTAAGGCACCGGTCACTTCCTTGCGGTATCTTGCAATGAAGGGAATGGTGTTTCCCTCATCAATCAGTTTGACGGCTGCTTCCGTCTGCGATCTGCGAATCCCTAGCTCATCACTGAGCGCTTTCAAAATATCCATATACCTTCCTTTTCCCGGCCTCTTGTACAATCAGCCCTGAACAGTTATGAAACAAGAGAGGAAACGGGGTTTCTCCCGCTTCCTCGTCCAATCGTTTTTATCAAATTTTCCCGTGCTTACTTGCCGCTTGCGAGTTCGAAAATCTCGTGTACCACCTGAACGGCGCGATCCGTCTCGTTCTCATCGATCAGGACCGTGATGCGGATCTCGGACGTGGAGATCATGCGGATGTTGATGTTGGCATTGTAAAGAGCCTCAAACATCTTGGCTGCCACACCGGGGTTCGTCGCCATGCCGGCGCCGACCACGGACACCTTGGCCACGTTCTCTTCGCAGTCAATTTTCTGCGCCGTGAACATCTCCAGATTGCTCTCCAAGGTTTCGCGTGCCAGAGCCGCTTCGGTTCCCGGAACGGTAAAGGAGATATCCTTGGTGCCGTCACGTCCGATGGACTGCAGGATCATATCGACGTTGATGCCCTTCTTGGCCAGAGCGTCAAAAATCAGGAAAGCTACGCCCGGCTTATCGCTCAGGCCGATCAGAGAAATTCGCGCTGTATTCTTATCCGCGGCAACACCGCTCACCAACATTTTTTCCATTTTTGCATCCTCCTTGACAATCGTTCCCTCTTCACGGTTCAGGCTGGAGCGAACCACCAGCTGAACGCCATATTTTTTTGCCAGCTCCACGGAACGATTGTGCAGAACCTTCGCGCCAAGCGAAGCCATTTCCAGCATCTCGTCGTAGGTGATTTCCGTCATCTTCCGCGCGTTCGGCACTACTCGGGGATCGGCCGTGTAAACGCCGTCCACATCCGTAAAGATCTCGCACTTATCCGCGTGAAGGGCAGCCGCGAGTGCTACCGCCGTCGTGTCCGAACCGCCGCGCCCTAAGGTGGTGATATCGTCGTTCCGGTTGACGCCCTGGAAGCCGGTGACAATGACAATTCTCCGGTTCTCCAGCTCCATCCGGATTCTCTCCGAATCGATCCATTTGAGACGCGCGTTGCTGTACTGTCTGTTGGTGTGCATAGCCACCTGGAAAGCGTTTAAGGATACCGCTGGCACCCCCATCGCTCCCATGGCCATGGCCATGAGTGCCACCGAAACCTGTTCGCCGGTGGAAAGGAGCATGTCCATCTCACGCTTGGATGCGCGCGGATTGATTTCCTTTGCCTTCGCGATCAGGCCGTCTGTGGTCTTGCCCATCGCCGAAAGAACCACGATGACATCGTGCCCTTCCTGGTAATCTTCCACACAGCGGCGCGCCACGTTGAAGATGCGTTCCTTGTCAGCGACGGAGCTTCCTCCGAACTTTTTTACAATTAACATGGTTACCTCCTGTCGTCCCCGGATGTCACTGGTCAAAGCGAATACGGGTCAGTATGCCGGAAAGCTTTTCTGCCTTGGCTGCGAAATCATTTTCCGAAATCGGGCCGGTTACAAACGCGCATTCTCCCGTAAGTCCGGCTTCCTGAACCTGAATGTTTCCGAAAAGCTTTTTGGCTTCTTCTAAAATTCCCGGCGTGTCTTTTACGCGCACAAACCAGGAAAAGCGGGCGCCGCCAATGTTGGCGATCTCCTGATGTTCCTCGCTCCAGGCAATGTTCACGGTATGTCCGGGGTGACGGGCCGCGTCAATCACATCGGCGACCACGGCGCACGCGGTGGCTTCCTTGCCGGCTCCCCGCCCGTAAAACATCAGCTCTCCGTTAAAATCGCCCTTGGTTAAGATGCCGTTAAACACATCCTGCACGGCGTATAACGGGCTCTCCTCCGACACCAGAAACGGCGCCACAAGCGCATACCAGCAGCCATCCTGCAGAAAGCTCTGCGCGATCAGCTTGATGCGGCATCCCATGGCCTTCGCATAGACAAAATCAGCGGCGGTAATCTTCGAGATTCCCTCCGTATAAATGTCCTCGTAGTTCACCTGCTTGCGGCAGACAAGGGATGTCAGGATCGCGATCTTCCGACATGCGTCATAACCTTCCACATCCGCTGTGGGATTCTTCTCCGCGTATCCAAGGGCCTGCGCCGCCTTTAACACCTCGTCAAAGTCGGCTCCTTCCTTGTCCATGCGCGTCAGGATGTAGTTGGTGGTTCCGTTTAAAATGCCTTTGATGGAGCGCACGGGATCGGATGTCAGGCACTTGGCAAGCGGACGGATGATCGGAATACCGCCGCCCACACTGGCTTCGTACAGAAAGCAGCAATGGTTTTCCCGGGCAAGCCTCTGAAGCTCAGGCCCGTAGGCCGCCACCAGCTCCTTGTTGGACGTGCAGACGCTTTTTCCCGCAAGAATGCACCGCTTGACAAAGTCGTATGCCGGTTTTGTGCCGCCCATCGTCTCGATGACAATGCGGATTTCCGGATCCTCCAGAATGTCCGCGATGTCATGGGTAATCTTATCCTGAACAGGATCCCCCGGGAACTCCCGAAGGTCCAGAACCCGCTTCACGCGTATTTCTTCCTTGGCCTCTTTGGCCACGTACTCCCGGTTTTTTTCCAGCACTTCCACAACGCCGGACCCGATGGTACCATATCCCATTACTGCTGCCTGAATCATGTTGTTAATCCCTTCTGCTATGCTTCCTCTTTCTTATCCTTCAGCTTCATCCACTTTAAGTATTCGCTGATGAACGGATCCAGATTGCCGTTTAAAACGCCGTCCGCGTTGGCGGTTTCGTAGCCCGTGCGCAGATCCTTGACCATCTTGTAAGGCTGAAGAACGTAGGAGCGAATCTGGTTGCCCCAGGCGATATCCTTCACCTCGCCGCGGATGTCCGAAATCTTGTCCGCGTTCTCCTGCTTCTTTAACAGGTAGAGCTTGGCTTTCAGCATCTGCATGGCCTTGTCCTTGTTCTGGAACTGCGAGCGCTCGTTCTGGCACTGCACCACGATGCCCGTGGGCAGATGCGTGATACGGATGGCGGAGGAGGTTTTGTTGATGTGCTGGCCGCCGGCGCCGCTGGAACGATAGGTATCAATCCGGAGGTCTTCCTCGTTGATCTCCACGTCCAGATCTTCCTCGATATCCGGCATGACATCGCAGGAAACGAAAGATGTCTGGCGCTTTCCGGCCGCGTTGAAAGGCGAGATGCGCACCAGACGGTGCACGCCCTTCTCCGACTTTAACAGGCCAAAGGCATTGTAGCCGTTGATCTGGACCGTGACGGACTTGATGCCGGCCTCATCGCCGTCCAAAAAGTCCAGCACTTCCATCGTAAAGCCCTTGGAATCGGCCCATTTCCCGTACATGCGGTACAGCATGCCGGCCCAGTCGCAGCTCTCGGTGCCGCCCGCACCGGCATGAAGCGTCAGGATTGCATTTTCCTTATCGTATTCATCCGACAAAAGCGTTTCGATGCGAAGGGTTTCCAGCTCGTTCGTGAATTCCTTCAGCATGTCCTCCACGAGCGGAATGGAATCCGGGTCATTTTCCTCGTTGCCCATCTCGATCAGCATCCCGATTTCTTCGTACTGATTTTCCAGGCGCTTATACAGGGCCACTGTATCCTTCAGGTTCTTTAATTCCTTGACAATCTGGGTTGACCGCTCCGGATCGTTCCAGAAGTCCGGCTCCTCCAGGTGTCTGTCTAACTCGGCTATCCGTTGTTCCTTGTTAGCCAGGTCAAAGTGAATCCCTCACTTCCACTAATGGTTTTTCGTAGGTGGATAATGTGTACTTGAAATTGTCCAGCTCGACCACTAATGTCACCTCTTTCCTGTTTTTGATTTTATTTAATCGTAGATCTTCTTACCCATGCAGCACTGCTTGAACTTCTTGCCGGATCCGCAAGGGCAGGGATCGTTCGGATACACCTTTTTCTTGTCGCGCTTTACGGGGGCCTTCGCCAGCGTATCATCGCGGTTGGTGCCCGTCACCTTGGCCACTTCCTCGCGCTCCACCTTCTGCTCCACGCGCACGTGCATCAGCAGGCGGACGGTATCTTCCTGAATGCTGACCGTCATCTCGTCGAACATGTCAAAGCCCATGTTCTTGTATTCAACAAGCGGATCTTTCTGTCCGTACGCGGCCAGGCCGATGCCCTGGCGCAGCTGCATCATATCGTCGATGTGGGCCATCCACTTGTTGTCGATAACCTTTAAGAGGATGACGCGCTCCAGCTCTCTCATCTTCTCCGGATCCGGGAACTGGGCTTCCTTCGCCTCATACAGCTTGAAGGCGTCCTCTTTCAGACTCTGCTTCAGCTTGTTCTTGTTCCAGCTTCCCTTCTCTTCCTCCGGAATCACGATCGGAGCCAGCGGGATGATGGGAAGAAGCAGGTCGTTTAACGCGCGCAGATCCCACTCTTCCACGGAAGTGCCTTCCGGAATGGTGGTATCCACCGTGTTCTCCACGGTGTCCGTGATCATCTTGCAGATGAAGCTGCGCATGTTCTCGCCATCCAGCACCCGGCGGCGCTCCGCGTAGATGATCTCGCGCTGCTCGTTCATAACCTGGTCGTAATCTAAGAGGCGCTTACGAATGCCAAAGTTGTTTTCCTCAATCTTCTTCTGCGCTCTTTCAATCGCGCTCGAAAGCATCTTGTGTTCGATCTGCTCTCCGTCCGGAACGCCAAGAGCGTTGAACATCGACATCATCTTTTCCGAGCCGAACAGACGCATCAGATCGTCTTCCAGGGAGATGTAGAAACGAGATTCGCCCGGATCGCCCTGACGACCGGAACGACCGCGCAGCTGATTGTCGATACGGCGGGAGTCGTGACGCTCCGTGCCGATGATCTTTAAGCCGCCGGCTGCTCTGGCTTCCTCATCCAGCTTGATATCCGTACCACGGCCGGCCATGTTGGTGGCGATGGTCACGGCACCGGCCAGACCGGCGTCCGCCACGATGGCAGCTTCCTGCTCGTGGAACTTGGCGTTTAATACGTTGTGCGGAATGCCGCGCTTGCGAAGCAGCGCGCTCACCGCCTCCGACATTTCAATCGTGATGGTGCCGACCAGAACCGGCTGACGGGTGGCGTGCGTGCGCACAACCTCATCCGCGACGGCGTTCAGCTTCTCCCGCTTGGTCTTGTAAACCGCGTCGTCCAGGTCCTTGCGGATCACGGGACGGTTGGTCGGGATCTCAATGACATCCATGCCGTAGATATCGCGGAATTCCTGCTCTTCTGTAAGAGCGGTACCGGTCATACCGGCTTTCTTTTCAAATTTATTAAAGAAGTTCTGGAAGGTGATCGTGGCAAGCGTGCGGCTCTCCCTCTTCACCTTGACCTTTTCCTTCGCCTCAATCGCCTGGTGCAGACCGTCGGAATAGCGGCGGCCCGGCATGATACGCCCGGTGAACTCATCGACAATCAGAACCTGATCATCCTTGACGACGTAGTCCTGATCGCGGAACATCAGATAGTTCGCGCGAAGGGCCAGGTTCATGTTGTGCTGGATTTCCAGGTTCTCCGGATCGGACAGGTTTTCGATCTTGAAGTAATCTTCCACCTTCTTAACGCCCTGCGCGGTCAGCACAACGATCTTTTCCTTTTCATTCACAAGGAAATCGCCGTCTTCCTTCAGCTCTTCGCCCATCAGAAGGTCCATCTTGGAGATGTCGCCATCGCCCTGGCCCTTCTTCATGCGGGTGGCCAGGAAATCGCAGACTTCGTACAGCTTCGTGGACTTCCCACTCTGGCCGGAGATGATTAACGGGGTTCTGGCTTCATCGATCAGGACCGAGTCCACCTCATCGATGATGGCGTAGTGCAGATCCCGAAGAACCAGCTGTTCCTTATAGATAACCATGTTGTCACGCAGATAGTCGAAACCGAGCTCATTGTTCGTGACATACGTGATATCGCATTTATAGGCTTCCCGGCGCTCATCGTTGTTCATGCCGTTTAACACGACGCCAACTTTTAAGCCCAGGAATTCATGCACGCTGCCCATCCACTCCGCGTCACGCTTCGCCAGGTAATCGTTGACCGTGACGATGTGCACGCCGCGCCCCGTCAGGGCGTTTAAGTACGCCGGGAGCGTGGAAACAAGCGTCTTACCTTCACCGGTTTTCATCTCCGCGATACGGCCCTGATGCAGGACGATACCGCCGATCAGCTGTACCCGGTAATGTTCCATATGAAGAACACGTCTGGCCGCTTCGCGGACTGTCGCAAAGGCATCCGGCAGAATGTCATCCAGCGTTTCTCCGTCTGCAAGGCGTTTCTTGAACTGCTCTGTCCTGGCGCGAAGCGCTTCATCCGACAGGGCCATCATTTCATCGCGCATGCCTTCAATTCTATCCACAATGGGATAAATACGCTTTAACTCGCGTTCACTGTGGGTTCCAAAAATTTTTTCCAGTAATCCCATGTAGTTAATGTCTCCTCTATCAAACTGATGACGCTTTCCATAAAATGGTATGCCTTGCGGCTTTATAACATCTAAAGCGTCAAATCTTCCGCTTAGTATATCATCTAACGGGCATAAGTGCAAGACGACATTTCGAAAAAGGAAAAAGGGCCCTGCTTTCGGGCCTACTGGCAAACTGCACAAATGCAGTCCGATTTTTTTCTTCTCTCTCCTGCCTTCTTCTTTTTATCCCAAAGTTATCCACCGGCTCTCCTCTCACTTTCCATCGCGAGCGGCCTGTTTTCTTCGAGTTATCCACATTATCCACCGAAAATGGCTTTGTTTTTGTGGAAAAACAATCTTTTCGTCCACAAAAATACGTTTTGTCATAATCTCCGAAAAAAGCGATTTGTGTACAAAACGCGAAGATTTCTCATTGACAGGCCGGCGTTTTTGGGTTCTCACTATTTTGTGATACTTTTTTGTTACTATTTACGGTTTTGTTTGCGTTTTTTCTCTTTTTTCTTGTATATTTGACAATTCTGCGTTATAATGAAACCAGAACGTAATCGTTCCTGCGTCTACCACATTTGCAGGCCTCTCGCAAAGCCCGGCAGGTAAGGCTTTCGCAGGGTCCTGTGAGGATTTTTAAGCGCAGTAAAAGAAAAAGGAGTTGGTACGATGCGTTACATTATCACCGGAAAGAATCTGGAAATCACTCAGAACCTGCAGGAAACTGTAGAAGAAAAGCTGAAAAAACTGGAGCGCTATCTGTATGAGGATACGGAAGTTCATATCAAAATGAGCGTTCAGAAAGGAATTCACCGCATTGAGGCGACCATCCCCATCCGGGACACCTGCATTCGTTCCGAGCAGGAAAGCCACGATATGTACACCACGATCGATCAGATTGCCGAAACGTTAGAGCGCCAGTGCCGCCGCTATAAGAATAAGAAGATAGACCGGTATCACGACAGAAAGGGCGCGCCGGATGTGGAAGCCGTAGAGGAGCCCGCAGTGGAGATCGACGACGAGATCCGGATCGAGAAGGTCAAGCAGTTCGCCGTCAAGCCCATGACGCCGGAAGATGCCTGCTTCGAAATGGATCTGACCGACCACAGCTTCTATGTGTTCCGCAATTCGGAGACGAACGAAGTAAATGTTGTTTATCGGAGAAAAGGAGGCACCTACGGCCTCATCGAACCGTTAGCAGATTAAGGATGGCTGCCCTTTTTAAAGGGCGCGCATCGATAGTCCCTGAATGAAATGAAAAGGCCTGCCGCTTTCGCGGCAGGCCTTTTTTATGAACGCATTTGCGCTTTTAGCTTGTTGATTAACCAAGCAGGTTGCGGGCATGATCCCAGCCAACATCATAGAGGCCGGAAACGATAACGCCTACGCCGTAGGTGGAAGCATGGATACAAAGTCCGTTGCCTACATAGATACCTACGTGACCCTGCTTCCAGAGGATATCACCAGGCTGTGCGTTTTCCAGGCTTGTGTACACGCCTTCTCTTCCCTGATAACCGGACTGATGAATCAGCGAAATGCCAACCTGTTCGTAAGCCTTCTTGACTAAACCGGAGCAGTCAAAGGCGTAAGGACCTTCCGCCGCCCAGACATAATCACAGCCAAGCTTGCTGTAGCAGTATTCCACAATCGCGTTTCTCGCTGCGTTGTTCGAGTAGATCGGCTCATAATACTGGCCATCATCAACCGGATCCTCTTCCCATTCTACCTGCTCCCAGGCAGCCTGCTCCGCAGCTATGCGAGCCTGCTCCGCTTCCCAGGCAGCTAAGCGGGCCTGTTCCGCTTCCCAGGCAGCCTGCGCTTCCTGTTCCGCTACATAAGCAGCCCACGCGGCTTCCTCTGCTTCTCTCTGCGCTTCAGATTCTCTTACATAGGCCAGCCATGCGGCTTCCTCTGCTTCTCTCTGCGCTTCGGACTCTCTTACATACTCAAGCCATGCCGCTTCCGCAGCTTCTCTGGAAGCCTTCTCCGCCGCAAGGCGCTCACGCTCTCTGCGCTCCGCTTCCTCTCTGGCCTGACGAGCCAGCTCTTCCTGGATGGCCTTTTCTTCTTCCAGCGTGATAGCCGTATCACAGTTGATGTAAACGTCCGTGAATTCCTTGGACGCATAACCCGTCTTGCCGTCTTTTAAGCGGACCTGCCAGAAGTTGCCTTCCTCGCCGATCACCCGGCAATCCTTGCCATCGCTTAAGACCGTAAGGATGTCGCAGTCCGTGTTCGCCTCTTTGCGGATGTTGATGCCATCCACATTGATCTGCAGGTACATGTTGCCATTGGCCTTCGCATAATCTCTGGCTTCTAAGCCCGTGACGAAGAACTCTGCCTTTACGTACCCGTCCACGTTGCCGGAGAGGATATGATACCAGTCTCCGTCTTCCTGCGTGGTCGTGCTTAAGATCGTGGCACCGCACTGGTCGTAAATCTTGCCCATGATGTCATCTTCCGTGCTCGGTCCTTTGCGGACATTCACGTACTCTTCCACCTTGGAGATGGCCAGATTGTTGTATACAGAAATACCTCTTGCTTTGGTTTCGGTGGTCACAAACTCCGTGATCGATTCTTCTGCTTTTTCCGATTTATTAAAATAATCATCCAGGACTGTCGAGATTCCCGCAAGAGAGGAACCGCCCGCGGTGCTTCCCTCTGCAAAAGAAAGCAGAACCGGCTGACTCATCAAACTCACGCAGAGTCCCAGGCAGCCCAGTCTTGAAATCCATTTCGTTTTACGCATAACGCCCTCCTGATAAAGCCTTTCCTCCAGCATTTTCGCTGATCGCACAGGCGATTGTAACATCTTGGTTTCTTTGTTACGAAACCAGCCAAAATGTTACAGAGTCTTTAACTTTCTAGTGCATTATAACAATATCTTGTGCCACTGTCAACATGGACACCTACAAATTTAGCGGATCTTTTTGGTTAAAATCTGTTCACAAAATACCATAAAACGCCCCCTGCCAAGAGTAAGCTCTTCGCGGGGGGCGTTTCTATTCTTTAGATGCCAAGTTCAAATTTAAGCTGCGGATTTTTCTCTTTGATGAGGTCTACGGGATAGTCCTCCATCGAAAAATCGTCGATGGTAAACGAGAAGAAATCCGTCTTCCCGGGGGCTAACACCAGGCGGGGCTGGCAGTCGACCGGTTCGCGGGATACAAGCTCCCGCGCCTGATCCATGTGCCGGTCATAGATTTGCACATTTGCCGTAAAGTGTGTAAATACTCCAGGCTCATATCCGCAGTGTCTGGCCACCATCATCTGGAGGGCACAGTACTGCAGCTCGTTGATCACACCGGCGGTCGCAAAATCGCTGGAGCGCTGAATCATCACCATGTCGAGGTACTTGCCGCGCACGTTCCAGATGGTTTCGTAGCAGCAGGGCATCAGGCCGTCCGTCTCGGTAAAGTCGGACTCCTGCCACAGGCTCATGATGTGCCGGCGCCCGTAGGGGTTTTTCTGAATGTCATCAAGCAAACGACGGATCAGATCATACCGCTTCACGGTGGCGCCGTAGCGCTGCCCGATGGTGCCGGGCACGTCTTTGGATTCCCAGTCGTTCCACCAGTGAATATTGTGCTTTTCCTCGAGGACCTTCAGATCGTTGGACATATCCTGGTAGATCCACAGGATTTCCTTCACGGAGGATTTCCAGGCGATGGGACGCAGGGTGATGATAGGGCACTCTCCCTTGGAAAGGTCGTACTGCGTCATCACATGGTTGACCGAGAGCGTATGCGCCGGGGTTCCGTCCGCATAGTGAGGGCGAGGGTTTTCATCCAGAAAACCCTCCTCCAGAATGCGCTGCAATATTTCTTTGTGGTATTGCTCTGCTTTTCGCATAATTCTTACTTATCTCTGTACGCGAGCACCTGCGCCGCCCATCAGAGCTTCTACTTCCTTCTTGCTGGCCATCGTGGTATCGCCAGGCGTGGTCATAGCCAGAGCGCCGTGAGCAGCACCATACTCAACCGCGATCTTGGCATCTTCCGTGGTCATCAGGCCGTATACCAGACCGGAAGCGAAGGAATCGCCACCGCCGACACGGTCTAAGATCTCCAGATCCTTGTAATCCTTGGCCTTGTAGATCTCGCCATCCGCCCAGCAGATCGCGCTCCAGTCGTTGATGGAAGCGGTCTTCACGGTACGAAGCGTGGTCGCGACAACCTTGAAGTTCGGGTAGGTCTTCGCGGCTTCGTTGATCATCTTCTTGTAGCCTTCCAGGTTCAGGGTCTTTAAGTTCTCATCGTTGCCTTCGATCTCAAAGCCTAAGCAAGCGGTGAAATCTTCTTCGTTGCCGATCATGACATCGACATACTTCGCGATTTCCTTGTTGACTTCCTGCGCCTTGGCCTGTCCGCCGATGGCACTCCACATGGAAGGACGGTAGTTCAGGTCGTAAGAGACAACCGTGCCGTACTTCTTTGCGGTCTTGATGGCAGCGATAACGGTGTCGCAGGCCTGCTCGGACAGAGCGGCATAGATACCGCCGGTGTGCAGCCAGCGAGCGCCCAGTTCGCCAAAGATGTAATCAAAATCGAAATCTTCGGGGGTCATCTTGGAAATAGCCGTGTTGGCACGGTCCGAGCAGCCAACGGCGCCGCGGATACCAAAACCTCTTTCCGTAAAGTTCAGACCGTTGCGGCACACGCGGCCGATACCGTCTGTCTTGCACCACTTGATCAGGGAAGTGTCTACGCCGCCCTGAAGAATGAAATCCTCCATCAGCTTGCCAACTTCATTATCCGCAAAAGCCGTGATCACGCCACTGCGAAGGCCAAAGCAACGACGCAGACCGCGAACGACGTTGTACTCGCCGCCGCCTTCCCATGCGCGGAAGCTTCTGGCGGTGCGGATTCTTCCCTCACCCGGATCTAAGCGAAGCATAACCTCGCCCAGGGAAAGGGCATCATATTTGCACTCGTTTGCCGGTTTCAGATTTAAATTCATATTTCATCCTCCTTATGGGCCCGCACCGGTTGTCCCCGGCAAGAGGGCCATTATGAATGACTGCAGAGACTTTTCCCTGCATAACTTGTTCGATTATATACGCTTTCCCTGACGCTTGCAAGTCAAAAAGCGGATTTCCATCTGTAAGAAATGGACCATTTCCCTCAAAAACCTTAACGATTTCCTAATATCTGCTTTTGAGACTTGCCTTTCCTATTTAAAGCGTGTAGAATATGGCCGCAACGGTGCATGAGGCAAAGATGAAAGGTTATGGCGATTTCCTTTCATTTTCTTGCCATGCAAAAAAGGGAGGAAAAATGAAATACGGTTTTTTTGATTACAAGTACCTGATCGAAGGGTACCACGGTCAGGACTTTGACGGAGCCATGCGCTACGTCTTTCTGGTCTTTTGTTTTGCGTCCATTCCGACGCTCATCTATCTGCTTCGAAACACCAAGCACGAAACAGTCACCAAAGTTCTTCGGTTTCTGGCCATCTTCATGATCGTTCTGGAAATTACCAAGGTCAGCTGGGAATCCTACTGGGACATCAAAACCGGGCAGGGCTTTAACGCCGGCGGCATTCTTCCGTTCGATACCTGCTCGCTGTTTCTGTACATGCTGCCACTTGCCGGTTGGGGAAAAGGCAAGGTGCGCACCTGCGCGCTCGGATGGCTCTCCACGCTGGGCCTCGTGGGCGGTGTCAGCAACGTGCTGTTTCTGCAGGCCTTAAAATACTATCCGTTCTGGACCTTCGGCGCCATGTTCTCCATGGTTTACCATTACCTGATGGTCTTTGTGGCGCTCTGGATTGTGGCCACCCGCTACCTTGTCTTTAAGCCGGTCATCATGTTCTACGCCTTTCTCCCACACCTGCTTTTCTCAGTGCTGGTGATCGCGCTGGACTACCACTTCGGCTGGGACTACATGCTGTACCGCTTCGCCGGCGGCGTTCCTTTTGTGGAAGGCGTGGCCAGCAACTGGATGGCAGCCGGGACCCCGTATCTGACCACGCTTTTGATGCTGGGATTGTACTTTCTCTTTACCGCGCTGTTTACGCTACTATATACGAACGCGCAGGCGAGTGCGCAGGCGTCGGAGCGGTATGTGTATTCGTGATTTCAGAATGTGAAGTGAATGTGACAGGGGACGGGCCTGTGTCACATGAGAGTAAACTCTCAGTTCAAGTCTTGTATCCTCGTTCGGCTTTCATAAAAATTAAACAGATACAGCCCCGCATCGGCCACATAATACGTCGTGATATGCCCATAGTAATACTCCAGGGCCCGCTTCCGGTACTCGTTGCTGTCTCCCACCGTGATCACGTGGAAGCCGCCTTCCAGCGGTTCAAGCGCCCAGACGCTTAAGTTGTCCGCACCGATTTCCTCGGTCAGCTTCAGGCCGCCGCCTTTGACCGCCGTCAGGTAGCGTCCCTGCGCATCGGTGAAGCTCCAGTTGCCGTCTTTTTCCGCGTGGGCCGTCAGGATCACAGCAGCCTCGGGGGCGGGGCCTGTCAGGATGTCTCCATATGCGGTCCATTGCTCCGCTTCCAGGCCGCCGTCAGTCGGCTTCGCATTGAAGGTGCTGCTTTCCGATTCGTTGTACAGAACGTAACGGTGGCCGTCCTCCAAGGCTTCCGCCATGACAGCAGCCGTCTCGCCTTCATACGGAAGCAGCGCGGCGGGGTCAGCGGAATAGATCATTTCCCACTTCCAGTCAAACAGTTCAGGCGTCAGTACGCCGCCGTCCGCGCAGACATTCTCGATATACTCGGCGATCATATCCTGTACGACCTCTACGTCCGCGTCGGTGAGCTGTGACCAGACGGCATCGTCCATGCTGAAGTTCCGAAGGCCGCATTTCTCATTGCCCAGCAGATAATTGTTGACCGCCACCAGGTAAAGAGCATCCTCCTCAAACTTTCTTCCGTTCGAGAAGCCGTCGATCACTACGCGCTCCCCCTCCGGCTTTGACATGTCGTAGACGAAATTTAAGCCGCCGGACAGGACGTTCGTAAAGTTATCGCCGCTGCTGTAGAAGTAGACCTTTCCGCCGTATACTCTCGCTGTCAGCCGCTTGGACGCGTTTTCCTCCAGGACAGCCTTGATCTCGCTTCCTTTCATCGGAAGCACCAGGATGTTGTTGGCATAGCGGTACAGCCGGTAGATGTCCTTCACCGAGATATCCCCCGGTTTAATGATATAGCTGCCGCTCACGGTGACGGAAGTGAACGCCATATCGACGTCCAGATGATCCAGATCCTTGACGCCGGTTCCGGAGACACCTTCTTTCCCGTATTTTTCCTCCATCCGGGCGGTCGTCACCTCGATCACAGCCTTGTTCACCGTGTCCATCGAGTCATTCTGCCGCGTATAATATTCCTTGCTGAGGTCCCAGTCGCCCGCCGCGGTTCCGACAGGCATGTTTACTTTATCCATCGCCATCTGGGCGTATGGCTGCACCTTCTCCTCCAGCGCCTTGTCTACCTCATAGTTGCCCAGGCTAAGGTTCTTGCTTTCCTGGACTTCATAGGTCAGCGCTCCGGAGGGTCCTTCCGAGAACCGGAAGACGGTCTTGGTCAGATTCTGCCCGCCGCCGTTCACAATCAGGACTTCCTTTCCAGAAAGGTCCGTCACATAGCTGTTGGAATACCCGGCAGAATGGTCGTGCCCAAGGATCAGCATGTCGATTCCTTCGGTTCCCTTGATGATCCGCTCGCCCTGGTTCTCGGAATTGATGCCGAATGTAATCTCCCCTTCCGCGTTCCCGAGGGCCGTATGGCAGGCGACGATGATGAATTCGCAGCCTTCTTCCTTCATCTTAGGAATGTACAGCTGCGCCTCATACGCTTCGGACCAGTTTTCGTTCCCCGGGTGTACAAACTGCAGCTCCGGATAGTTGACCGGCAGATCCCAGCGCGTGATATCGGTGTTCTCCAGGCCCAGAAGCCCGATCTTGTGCTCATGTCCACCAATGGTTACCGTCTTGATGATGTAGGGCGTGAAGGCGTTTTCCCCGCGCTCGTGTTCCGGGGAGGATCCATCGTACACGGCGTTAGCCGCCAGCACGGGAACCCCGTTTTCCTGCAGATACTGATAGGTCGGACTCATGACCTCCCAGGGATAGTTAAACTCATGGTTTCCCAGCACGAAAGCATCATACTTCATTTCCGCCAGGCAAAGAGCCATGACTAACGGGTCTTTCGAACGCCCTGCCGCGTAATCCAACAGCTGAACCTGCGAAACCGGGGTTCCCTGGAACAGGTCGCCGTTGTCCACCAGAAGGACATTTTCTTCGCCAAACTCCTTGCGGAACTGGTTCACGGCGCTGGACGCGCGCAGCAGGTTGTTGCGCTCCGCCGCATCCGTCAGGACGTTCTTTTCCCAGCATTTTCCGTGCATGTCCGTGGTGGACAGGACCACGAAATCCGTGTAGGGGGCCGGCTTTTCGGCTTCCTGCGAAGCGGTCTTGTCATCCGCGGGGGGTGCAGCCTCCTGCGAAGGGGTCTTGTCATCCACAGGATTCGCAGCCGCGTCTTCGCCTTCTGCGGATTTCTCCGTCTCCGCTTCCGGCTCGTCCACGATCACGATACGGCCCTGGCCATACGGATCCGCGTACGCATCGCCGATCTCGCCGCCGATCAGATCGAGATACCCGAAGAACGTCTGATTGTCCAGCATGATGTCCTCATCTAACACCTTCGCTCCGTCAAAGGCGGTCATTCCGTCCCCTTTCAAAAGGAGAATATAGTCAATTCCCGCGACAGAGTATGTTTTTTCAGGATCGATCGGCTCCTCCCCGATCTTCACGTTGCGAACCCGGCGCGCTCCTTCTATGCCGGTCATCATGCCGTTTTCATCGCTCTTGCAGGGGTTCGGCACGGCCATATTGATTTCGTAGCTCATCCCGGCCACCTGTAAAAAGCCGCCCGACTGCTCCGGAACCGCTCTGGAGCCCCATTCAAGGGCATCTAAAATCTGCTGCCCGGTGGCTTCGATGGTACAGATGGTGTTTCCAAAGGGAAGAACATTCATGACCTCCCGCTTGGTAATATCTCCCTTCTCGATGCTGACACGGATGCCTCCGCCGTTCATGATTGCCACGTCCGCATCGGTCATGGCCAGAACCGCATCCGCAACAAAGTCTCCCAGGTTGGTCTCCGACCGGCGGACAATCCGGATGGGGCTTCCTGCCGCATCCACCTCTGTGGGGTCGTTAATTGTTAAAACATACGGCGTTTTGCCGACGACGACATCCATCTGCGCGCTCACCGCCTGCATCGCCAGGTCCAGGTGGGCGTTCATATCGTTTTGAATTCCCATAAGTTCCGGGGCACTTATGCGGTTATTCCAGGTCCAGATGCCGGTTTCTTCCACCCCGTTTTCCGCGGATAAATGGCTATAGCCGATACAACCCAACTTGGTTCCGCAGGCGGAGCGGACCACATCCTTCCCGTCTTTGTTTTTCATGACGACCTGCTCGATGTCATGGCTGTGGCCGTCCAGGAACACGTCGATCCCGGTAGTGTTCTCGATGATGTTGTCATATCTCCAGGGCGCATCATTCGGTTTCATTCCGATATGCCCCATTACATAGACGTAGTCCGCGCCTTCGGCCCGCGCCGCGTCTACAGCGCTCTGCACTGCCTGGTAAAGCTTCTCGCCGCTTTCGTCCTGCATGAAGCCATAAATATATTCCCCTTCCTCATTCTGAAAATACACCGGGGTTGAGGATGTGATGGATCTTGGCGTTGTCACGCCCACGAAGGCGATCTTCAGCCCGGCGGCCTCCAAAATGGTATACGGGGCAAAAACCAGCTCACCTTCCTTATTGAAGTTGCAGCTGATGTACGGAAATTCTGCTTTCTCTGTCAGCTCCAGAAAACGTTCCATCCCGTAATCAAATTCATGATTGCCCGGAATTGCCACATCGTAGTGCATGGCGTTCATCAGCTCAATCATGCCCTCTCCGCGGGAGATCGTGCCGATGATCTCTCCCTGAATCGCATCACCATCGTCCACTAAAATGGTGGTATACCCCTGCGCTTCCAAGTTGTCACGGATCTGCTTCAGGCCGACAAGGCCAAAGCCCTGATCCACCCCGCAGTGTATGTCACTGGTAAAGAGGATCATCACCTCACCGTTCTTTTCGGCAGCTTCTTCCTGCGCATTTACAATTCCGCCGAGACCCAGGAGCAATGCCATTGTCAAAAGAAGCGCCATCCATCGTTTCATTCTCTTCATTTTCTTTCCCTTGTCTCCTTTCCTGATTGGGGGGTCCTTATGTCACTCACTCTTCCACGGAAGAGTGAGTGTTTCTCATTCAGAAATATCTGTAAGTAAAGCGCGCGTTTTATCTCTCATACAGAATTTGGTCGGTAAAATGGCCGCCTTCATCAAGCGCCGGGATGTTGACCGGTAGCTTTCCGGTAAAGGTGTATTCCCCGAAAATTCCGCAGATCGCTGCCGGCAGGTTGACCGAGTAGGTAGCTTTTCCCTCCGGAATGGCCGTCATGGCTACCGCTCCGTACGAGGCCAGAACTGCGTCTGCCTCCGGGAAACGTGCGACATCGTAAGGCAAGTATGCGCTGATCAGGATAAACGGCTTTCCTTCTTCGTGAACCGCCTGGATCACCTCATCGAGCGCCATAAATCTGGTGGGGGAAGCTTCGTTCTTGATCAGAGCGGATTCATCGAACGTCAGGGTGACGCCGATCACGTAATCCGCCTCCCGCGCCGCCTGTATGCAGGTTTCCTTGTTGTCCTGGGCAAAGCTCATCGCCTCAAAGGAAACGTTTTCCGGGAGCAGGCCTTCTTCCACAAGGCGCAGACGGGCAAACTCGGCCGTCAGCATCCGGTTGGCGTGGGAGTAAAGGAAAAGCACCTTTTCTCCCTCCTTCACCTGAAGAGGTAGGACATCGCCCTCGTTTTTCAGGAGTGTGACCGCCTTTTGCATCAGCTCCCACTCGAAGGCATGGTTTTCTTCGCTGCCCACGATCTGATCGGCAGGGAGCGGAGTCTGCGCATCATTGTCCTCAGGTGTATTTGCTTCGGCTGCGCTCTCTTCAGATGGAGCTGCTTCAGGGACATTCGCCTCGGTTGCAGTCTCCTCAACTGTTACTTTTTGTAATTCGTTCTCTGCGACTGGCCTTAACAGCCCGTGTTTTTTCTTTAACACAAGGATCCTTCGCACAGATTCATCAATTCTCTCTTCTGCAATCGTGCCATCCTGCACCCGGCTGACGATGTAAGCCATGAAGTCTTCCAGCTCCTTGAGGGAGGCGAGATCCGTCACCGGCACGGGCATCAGGAACATGTCCATGCCGGCAGAAATGGCCATGACCGCCACATCCTGCCGGTCAAAGTTTTCTTTGATGGCTGCCATGTTTAACGCATCCGAGATGATCACGCCGTCAAACCCCATATCGCCCCGGAGAATATCCGTCAGGATCGTGTGGGACAGCGTGGCCGGAAGGAAGACCTCCTCTCCCGTTGAGGTAGAAGTATAGGTGCCTTTCTCAATTTCCGGGTACTGGATGTGGGCAGTCATGATCATCTCCGCGCCGGCCTCGATGGCCGCCTTGAAAGGAACCAGCTCACATTCCTTCAGTTCCTCATAAGTCTTGTACAGAACCGGGAACCCGAAATGGCTGTCGGTTGCCACATCCCCGTGCCCCGGGAAGTGCTTTAAGGAGCCGATCGTCCCGCTCTTTTGAAGCCCGGTCTGATAGGCCACGCCGTATTCCGCCACCGTGGCAGGATCGTCCGAAAAACTCCGGACCCCGATCACGGGGTTGGCGGGATTGTTGTTGACATCCAGCACCGGTGCGAAATCGGTGTTGATACCCACCGCGGAGAGTTCCTGTCCGATGCGCAGGGCTGTCTGCTCGGCGCTTACGGGATCTCCGGTCGCCGCTAACGCCATGTTGCCAGTCCATCTGGTCCCCTCTCCCAGTCTGGCGACGATGCCGCCTTCCTGATCGGCCGCGATCAAAAGCGGAATGTTGATTTCCCTGTCCGCCGAAAGGTTGGCCGCCTGAATCTCGCGGACCAGCGCCAGCGTCTGGTCTGTCTGCGCGCAGTTTTCCGCAAACAGGATGATCCCGCCAAAGCGGTCCCTGGCAATGGCATTTCGGATCGCCTCATTCAGGCTGGTCACCGGAACGGTTTCCCCGTCCTGCACCCAGTTTCTGAAATCGGCCATGATCATCTGGCCCACCTTCTCCTCGAGCGTCATTCCTGCCAGAATCCGGTCGATCTCCGACTCCGTCTCACCAGGCTGCTCGGCTGGCATTGGCTCGGTTTCCATTGGTTCCGTTTCAGCTGGCTCCGTTTCCGCAGGTTCGGTTTCCACCGGCTCCGCCTGATGCGCTTTCAGCCACGTATCCGCCCGGAGGGCCAGGTTTTCTTTCAGGTTGGTATAGTAGAACATATAATCATAGAGGTGGTACGCCCCCTCCGGGAAAATATCCAGAACCGGCGGATAATCCTCCGCTTTTACATCGGTTACGATGAGTTCGCCCCTCTCGCCGATCACCGCGCCGCAAAGCTCCGGGATCGGCTCCGCACCGGTCGCCATGACGGCGCCCTTATTCAGGGACTTGTCCGCCGGCGTCTGATCCGTCTTCCAGTTTAAGGGGTTGATCGAATAGGACTTCGTCCCCTCCGGAATGACGACCGTTCCGGTCAGCTCCCCGTTCTCGCAGTCAAAGCAGATGACCGTGCCCAGATCATCCTCTCCGGAAGCCGGTACAATCTGCGGATACTCGTTTCGCATTTCGTCCGTCACGCGCCAGCCGATGGCATAGACCGTGATCAGCTGATCGCGAAGGGCCGCCGCCTCTTCCCCGTCTCCTCCAAAGTATTCCTTTAACAGCTCGATCACCATCTCCGATCCTTGCGAGAAGCCGGCCAGAACGAAGCCCCGGCCATCGTTTGCATTCTCCAGATACCACCGGAACGCGTCCGATACATCCCGGTAGGCGATGGCCTTGGCCGCCTCGTAGATTTCCTCGGGTAAGCTGTTCACGCCTATGGACATCTGCCGGTAATACGGGGAGAACATCCGCCCGGTTTCCTCATAGATGCCTTTCTCCATGTCCAGGGCATTCACAAACCGGCCTTTCAGCTTGTCGTTTAAATCGAAAGCGTTTGTCTCGCTTTTTGTGTCGACGGTGGGGCAGATCAGGAACACATCCACCTGCTTTTCCTTATCAAAATCAAAGTAGGCCCAGTTTTCCTGCAGACTATAGTCCATCGCCTCCGGCATTTCCGGCATGGCAGGTGTTGCGGGCGTTTCCGGCGTCTCAGGAGTTTCTTGTACCTCAGGGGTTTCTGTTTCCGTCTCTGCAGCCACAGGTACCGTTTCCGCTTCTGTCTCCGCAACCGCAGGGACCGTTTCCGCTTCTATCTCTGTAACTACAGGGACCGTTTCCGCTTCCGTCTCTGCAGCCACAGGTACCGTTTCCGCTTCTGTCTCTGCAATCACAGGTACCGTTTCCGCTTCCGTCTCTGCAATCACAGGGACCGTTTCCGCTTCTGTCTCCGCAACCGCAGGGAACGTTTCCGCCTTGCTCTCCACATCATGCGAAGGTTCCGTTCTTCCTCCGCAGGCTGCTATGCTGAAAATCAGCAGTGTACACAGAAGCATCATAAACCATTTTCTACGTTTCCTCATCTTCCTCTTCCTTTCCTTTTACCATTCCCATGTTTCTTTCCACTGGATTGTCGCCCTGCCATCTTCAAACGTCACAGGCAACCAGATATATCTCGAATCGTACAATTCATCCCCGTTCCAGCGATCCCCGCAGTAGATCCACTGCCCATTTTCGGCCCGGAAAAGACAGGTGCTCTGCGAGTCAAACGTTATGCCGGCATCCGCTCCCACGCAAGGATTTCCATCATTCTGCCAGTTGCCGAAAATCGTATCGGCAGACCACATCCGCGCCTGGTTGGACATCCAACCTGTCGTGCTGGAAGAAATCAGATAGTATCTCCCATCATCCCCCTTGGCCAGGGCCGGCGCTTCCCGCATGGCTCCGGGAAACAGGCGGATATAATCCACCCCGTAAACGGCTTTCTCCGGGTCCGTGCACAGATAGGTGTACTCTTCGTTCAGTTTTGAAATATATAATGTTTTATTATTTTCACTGGTATAGACCACATACCCGGTTCCGTCCGTATCCTTGAACAGGTTCATATCCCGCGCCTCCCCCTTCGAGGTGGGATAGCAGTCAATCTGTCCCTCCGGGCAGTGGCTTAAACGGTACCGGTCCACAAACCGGAAAGGCCCAAAGGGCGAATCGCTGATCGCTACACCGGACATTCCCACGTCATACTTGTAGGACGGGTTCGCTTCCGTCAGGTTGTCATTGTGAAACCAGATTACATACTTTCCCGTCTTTTCGTTGTGAAGCATCTTCGGGCGTTCGATCACGGCTTCCGTATTGATGCATTCAAACACGTGGTCTAACTGCTCATCCGTATACCCGGCATAAACAGTCTGAAAATACGGGTCCGTGTCCAGCTCCTCCCGGCTTTTTACGGAGCGCAGAACATCTCCGCGAAACTCCCAGTGGTAAAGATCCTCGGAAGTGTAAACAGCTACACAGTTTCCCAGGTGTCCGCTGTTTTTATCTTCTCCCACCCAAACATACCGGGTGACCATGTCTCCGTTTTCATCCGGAACCAGCATCTGCTGCACCTGCCCGCCGTGGGCCTGGATCAGGTTTCCGTCCGTATCCCTCCACCTGGCACCGGGCGTGAAGAAATTGTCCTGCCCCTGCCCCTCATAGTCCTGCATGTGGTAGAGGGTCTCGGTTCCCCGGCCCATCCACTCCCACAGATCGCGGAGGGAATAAAGGCTGGAGGAACTGCAGCCGTTTAACGCTAATCCTGCCGCCAGGCCAAGGCACAGCAGCGCGTTTTTTGCATGGCGATGGCCTTTGGTTGCGTTTATTTTTATCATAGGATCGGTTTCTTTCTGGTATCTCATATTCGTCATTCAAATTTTCCTATATTTTTCATGGAGTGTTCTGCAAAAGCTGTGGCAAAAAGCTTGTCTACATTCCTGAATTGCATGGGATTCTGCCCTTTTCTGGCCATTCCCCATGCATTTTTAAAACTATCAAATAGGATAACAGCGCTAGCACACGCCCGGCAGCACTGTAAACACGGCTGCCGCCCAAATGCCCAGGCAGAACAGGATCGCCCGCATACCCTTTTTCTCTCCCGAAATCAGACGGGCGGCCGTCAGAAGGAACAACCCGGCCGCGTACGGAAGCAGCGCCACGCTCCTGAAACCGCAAAACAGTGTGAAGCAGGCGGCGCAGAAAGAAATCCATCTTTCCGGCACGGAAGATATCGGGACATCCGATCCTGAAACAGACGATCCCGCAACAGATGCTGCGTTTTGCAAGGATTCGTCATCCTTGGCCTTCTCTGCCGTTTTCCTGTTCCCGCAAAGTGCCAGCAGAAACAAGGAGGCCACGCAGAGAACGGTTCCCACCGCTATGCCTGCCCATACACAGCCGCTGATCCAGTCATCACCGGCCGCATAAATGTAGACAGACGGGAAAGCAAAAATCATTCCCACAAAAAACAACGCTCCGGATAAGACCCGGAAACCTAAGCCTGTGCCGCGTCCCAACAGTTCCGCTGCCGCGCAAAGCGTCAGGTTTATGGCGCAGAAAAGCATAGTAAAGGAAGGGCTGAAATCCCAGCCCCACCAGGCTGCGCCCAATCCCAAAAGCCCCGCAATCCCTGCGCCAGCTTGTGTAATCTTCTTTCCTGTCATAATTTCTCCTGCCTGTGTTGATAGTATCGTTGCCGATGATACAGCAACGTTCGTTACTCGAACATACTTCCATCGAGCATAACATCTCTACTCGCTCATACTTCCGCAGATCATAGCGTCTCTACTCAATCACGCCCCCGCCGATCACGCAGTCATCCGCATCGTAGAACACGGCCGACTGCCCCGGCGCTGCCGCGCGAACCGGCTCGTCAAAGACAAGGCGCAGCTGATCCGCCCCAGTTCGTGTGATGCGGGCATACTGCCCATTGTGATGATACCGAATCTTCACAAACGCGCGCAACTCTTCCCCCTCCGGCAGATCCGGAATGCTCATGAAGTTCAAATCCCGGCAGGTGATTTCGCTCTGATATAAAGCCTCTTCATCCGCGATCACCACCTCGTTTTTCCCGGCCCGGATTTCCTTCACATACACCGGATGCCCCATGGCGAGGCCCAGGTTCTTGCGCTGCCCGACAGTATAGTGAATAATCCCGCGGTGTTTTCCTAAAACCTTCCCGTTTTCATCCACAAAATCGCCCTCCCCCGGCACCGGAAGAGACGTGTGCTCCTGAATGTATTCCGCATAACTGCCATCTGCGACAAAGCAAAGCTCCTGCGAATCGCGCTTCTGCGCAACCGGAAGGCCCACCTCTGCGGCAATCCTGCGAACCTCGTCCTTGGAGAGCTTTCCTAATGGCATCAGAGTAGCCTTTAGCTGCTCCTGGGACAGCCGATAGAGCATATAAGCCTGGTCCTTCCCCTCGCAGTCGGCTTTCTGAACCGTGTAGCGCCCGTTTTCCTTCCGGATCACCTTTGCGTAGTGCCCGGTGGCAACATACTCCGCCTGCATCGTCTTTGCCGTATCAAGCATCTTCGCCCACTTCAGGCACCGGTTGCAACCGGTACACGGGCTGGGGGTGAGGCCGCTTAAGTAGTCCTTGATAAACGGCTGGATAACCCTTTCCCGAAAATCCGGCGCGCATTCTAACACAATATGCTGTATACCAAGCGCTTCCGCAATCTTTTTCGCGTCATTTATATCCTGAATGCGGCTGTCGTTTCCCTCTTCCGTCTCCCAGTTTTTCAGCGTCACGCCGATCACCTCGTGGCCTGCGGCCTTCAGCAGATACGCAGCCACGGAACTATCCACTCCGCCGGACATTCCCACAATTACTCTCGCCATACTTTTCCTTCTCCTAACGGGCTGTTACAGTCTATGATCCAAATACAGGAACGGCCCAGTCAGCTATCTCACTTGTCCTCCCGTACCTTTGAACTTGCTGCCATTATACCAGATCGCAGCAGTACAATCCAGACCCTATTCTCAGTTTCCGCTGGCACCAGGGACCGCCCTTTGCCACCTCCTTGTGCATTCTGCATACATTTGCACGATTTCAAAGAATCGAGAATTAAGCAACAGTCCCTTCTTTTTTGTTGGTTGCAGGCAGAAAATATCTTTGATATGATTTCATTGCATGCAAGATAATTGCGTAATATCTATTTCACTAATCCTACACGACAGGAGGCGAAACACATGTCCCAATTAATCAAGAAGCTGGCATCTGAAAAAGTCAGCCGGCGCGAATTCTTAGCCAGAAGCGCTGCCGCTACTGCCGCAATGGCAGGCCTTTCCCTGTTCGGGGGAACCCAGAACCGCATCGTCAAGGCGGAGGAAGAGGCCAGTGTGACTCATCCCGAACCCGTGAACAACGAGGCGGACGGTACCTGGATTTCTGCCGGATGCTGGCATGGCTGCGGCTGCCGCTGCATGAACAAAGTCCTGGTCAACGATGGCGTTGTTCTGCGCCAGAAAACCGACGACACGCATGAGGACTCTCTTTTGTACCCGCAGCAGAGATCCTGCCCCCGCGGCCACTCGCAGCAGAAGCAGTGCTTTGGCGCGGAGCGACTGAAATACCCCATGAAAAGAAAGCACTGGGAACCCGGAACCGGCGGCGACAGACAGCTTCGCGGCCGCGATGAATGGGAACGGATCAGTTGGGACGAAGCGTTCGAACTGGTGGCGAAGGAAATCACCCGCATCGTAGCCGAATACGGCAACGGTTCCGTGCTGGTGCCCGGCAAGCTGTCGGCCTTTGGCGGTCCCTTTATGAACGCGCTGGGCGGTCATCTTTCCATCTACGATTCCTGCTCCTATGGCGCAACGCTGATCAACAACACAGCCATGGGCATCCCCTTTGGCAACGTGGCTCCCAACGACCGTCTGGACTTAAAAAACGCGGAATACGTGGTCTTAAACGGTGCGAACCCGTCCTGGAGTACCCACGGCGTCGGCAATTACACCTTAATGAATGCGGTACAGGATGGCGTTAAGGTGGTCTACATCGGACCGGCGTACAATGCGTCCGCCATGGCGTTAAACGCGAAGTGGATTCCGGTTTACCCCGGGACCGACACGGCCTTCTTCATCGGCGTTGCCTATGAGATGGTTCAGGCCGGTGTCGTGGACTATGAGTTCCTGAACAAGTACACGGTTGGCTTTGATGCCGATCACATGCCGGCGGATGCCCGATTAGACGAGAACTTCCTGGGCTACTTGAAAGGCGAGTACGATGGCATTGTCAAGGATGCGGCCTGGGCCTCCCGGATTTCCGGCGCCAGTGTGGAAGACATCCGCTTCCTGGCTGAGGTGATGGGAAAGGATCACGACGTGACCTTTGTGCACGGCCTGGCTCCCGCCCGTATCAACGGCGGCGAAAACTATCTGCAGACCGTTCTGACGGTCGGCCTGATGGGCGGCCATGTCGGCAAGCCCGGCAACTGCGTCACCTGCGGCGCTGACTCCTACTCGGCCTTCAACGGCGGCGCCCGTCTGGTAAACAACGGAAACACCGGCATCGCCACCTTTAACCCGCTCATGGGCGATCAGATCCCCGGCCCGGATGCCTGGGAAGCCGTGCTGACCGGATCGTACATGGATGTAGGCAACGGCTATGTGGGCGGCACCTTCGGCGGCACCCGCAAGGAGTGTGATGTTCACGCCCTGTTCTGCGAGACCAACGACGATTATCTGGCCACCGGTCCCAACCTGAACAAGGGCATCGAGGCTTTCCGCAAGGTGGATTTCGTCTGCGCAAGAGGCTTCTACATGACCACCACCTGTATGTACGCTGATATCGTCCTTCCGATCACCACCCAGTGGGAAGCCGTCGGCAACTTTGGCGGTACGACAAACAAGGAGTGGATCAATGTTTACACCCAGGTTACTGCGCCGCTGTTTGAGGCGAAGAGTGACCAGGAAATCAACGAAGGACTGTTAAAAGCCTGCGGTATTGAGCCTTCTACCGTGTACTATTTAAGCGAGCGCGCGCAGTTCTTCAACCAGATTTACGGCTGCAACGTCATCAAGGAAGACGGCAGCTACGAACCGCTTGTCACGATCACCGAGGAGGACATCAAGTCCTTTGGCATTGAGGCAGAGCTCCCCATGCTTGCGGCGGTGAACGGAGCGGAAGTAACCCCTCGCGAAGGCAAGATCGGCTGCGCCGAGTTTCTTGCCAACGGCGGTTATCAGGTTCCCAGAACCGAGGACGACACCTACTTCCACATCCAGTACAAGGAATTCGTGGAGGATCCTGAAGCGCATCCTCTCACTTCTGCCAGCGGTAAATTCGAGATTTACTGCCAGGTGAATGCGGATCAGATCAACAGCGTCGCCTTAAGTGATCTGGAAATCAAACCCTACCCCAGCTATATAACGCCCATCTCGGGTTATGAGCACACCTTCAAGGATCGTGATCTGGACGGCGAAAAGAGCGAATATCCTTACGTCTCCTACAATCCGCACGTGCTGAACCGCGTCTGCACGGTTTTCGACAACAACGAATGGCTGCGTGAAAGCTTTGCCGATCCCATGTGGATTTCGGTGGCCGACGCAAAGGAAAAGGGCATCGAGAATGGCGATACAGTGCTGGTATGGAACCAGTACGGCAAGATGCTCCGCCGCGCCAGCGTGTTTGCGGGCATGATGCCGGGTGTCGTGGGCATTCCTTTTACCGCCCGTCCCGATATCGACGAGGAAACCGGCATCGACCGCGCCGGCAACACCAACACCCTGATCGGCGCTCCCGGCTACGGCATGGGTGTCAGCGGCTATAACAACATTGAAGTAAACTTTGAAAAGTATGATGGGGAGCCGATTCCTGCCAATGTGGATCGTCCGCTGATCACTTTTGAAATGTAAGGAGGGCAAGGAGCATGGCACAGTTAGGATTCTATTTTGACGCAACCAAATGCATTGGCTGCCGTGTCTGCCAGATTGCGTGCAAGGACAAAAACCGTCTTCCCATCGGCACTCTGTTCCGCACGGTAAACAGCTACACCGCCGGCGAATATCCCAATATTTCCGGTTTCAACCTTTCCATGTCTTGCAACCACTGCGAGAACCCGGCCTGCGTGGCGATCTGCCCGACCGGCGCTATGTACAAGACCGAGGAAGGCCCCGTGCTGCACGATGACGAAATGTGCATCGGCTGCAAGAGCTGTACGCTGGTTTGCCCTTACAAGCAGCCCAAGTTTGTGGCAGAGCTCGGCATCGTTCAGAAATGCGACAGCTGCTACGCCATCCGCAAAGCCGGCGGCGTTCCGGTATGCGTAGACGCCTGCCCGATGCGCGCCCTGGATTTTGGCGACATGGATGAACTGGCCGCCAAGTACGGCGAAGGCCTCGTGACGGAAATCCCGGTTCTTCCCCCCGCGGACATGACCGGCCCCCACACGCTCATCAAGGCGAAAGAGGCGATGATGACTCCGGCGGAAGAGCTGAAGGAGTTTATCTACTAAAAAGCTGAAGGGAAAAAGGTGACAGGGGACGGGCCTGAAGGTGACAGGGGACGAAGGTGACAGGGGACGGGTCTGTGTCACAAAAGCTGCCAGCTTTTGTGACACAGGCCCGTCCCCTGTCACCTCCGCCCCCTGTCACCTCAGACCCCTGTCACCTTCCTGTCGCCCTTACTCCACCGTCACCGACTTCGCCAGGTTCTTCGGCTTGTCGATATCGCAGCCGTTTTCCCTGGCTACATAATAAGCCAAAAGCTGCAGCGGCACAATCTCCATCACGGCCGAAAACAGCGGATCCACTTCCGGCATGAACAGCAGGTCGTCGGCAACCGACAGGATTTTCTGGTTGTTCCGGAAGGTTAACGCCAGCACCTCCGCCCCGCGGGATTTGACTTCCACCATGTTGCTTAAGGTTTTCTCCATGATGGACGGATTGGCGCACAGGGCGATCACGGGCTGATGCTCCTCGATCAGGGCGATTGTCCCGTGCTTTAATTCTCCCGCCGCATAGGCTTCCGCATGCAGGTAGGAGATCTCTTTCATTTTGAGGGCCCCTTCGAGCGCCACTGCGTAGTCGGTGTTGCGGCCAATGAAAAAGAGAGCTTTGGCCTTGTGGTATTTTCTGGCAAGCGCCGGGATGTTGGCATTCATGTCGATGGATTCCTGAATCCTTCTGGGCATGGCCTGCAGTGCCTCCTGGAGCCGCGCTTTTTCCTCTCCGATCCGATTTAAATGATCGGCAAAGTAAAGGGCCAGCATATAGAGGACCGTCACCTGCGTAGTATAGCCCTTGGTGGTGGCCACCGCGATCTCCGGGCCGGCCCAGGTGTACACGGCAAAGTCGGCCAGCGTGGCCACCGAGCTGCCGACCACGTTCACGATGGCCAGCGTCTTCGCGCCTCTTGCCTTGCACTCTTTCATGGCTGCGATGGTGTCGGCTGTCTCGCCCGACTGGGAAATCACGATCAAAAGCGTGGACTCATCAATCAAGGGATCACTATACCGAAGTTCACTGGCAAGTTCCACCTCCACCGGAATCCTGGCCAGGTGTTCCAGGGCATACTTTCCGGCGCAGCCCGCATAATACGCCGATCCGCAGGCGGTGATCAGGATTTTGCGGATGGAAGGCAGCTTTGGGAGCAGGCCTGTCAGCTCCTCAAACTCCACGCCGTGTTCCTTCATCCGAGGGGCCAGCGTGGCCTTTACCGCGCCCGGCTGCTCCATGATTTCCTTCAGCATGAAGTGTTCATAACCGCCTTTTTCCGCCGCCTGCACATCCCACAGGACGCGCGTCGCCTTCTTATGGATCTCCTGCCCCGAGCAGTCGAAAATCCGGATGGATGTATCCGACAGCTCCGCGAACTCCCCATCCTCCAAATAAATCACGTTCCGGGTGTGGTTGACCAGTGCCGTCACATCGGAGGCGAAGAAGTTTTCATCGATGCCAACGCCTAATATCAGGGGGCTGGCCTCCCGAACCGCATAGATTTTTCCGGGTTCCTCCGAGCAGATCACGCCCAGCGCATAGGAGCCCCGCAGGCGGTTAGCCGTCTTGATGAGCGCATCGCGCACATTCCCGCGGTAGTACATCTCCAGCAGATGAACAATCACCTCGGTATCCGTCTCGCTTAGGAAATGGTAGCCATCCTGCGTCAGCTCCTCCCGCAGCGAGAGATAATTCTCGATGATCCCATTGTGCACGATGGCAAAGCGCCCGTCATTGCTCAGGTGCGGATGCGCGTTTTCCTCTGTCGGCGCGCCGTGGGTAGCCCACCTGGTGTGCCCGATCCCCGTCGTCCCCGGTACCTTCGCGCCGTCCTTGGTCTTTTCGCACAGGTTCGCGATTCTGCCTCTCACTTTGTTCACCGTGATGGACTTGCCGTCCATAACCGCGATCCCGGCGGAATCATATCCTCTGTATTCCAGTTTCTTAAGTCCTTCCAGCAGTACCGGCGCCGCGCTCTGCCTTCCTGTAAATCCCACTATTCCACACATATTTTCCTCTCCCAACTACACAGGCCTATCCACTGCCACACCCTGTCACACTGTCACACTGTCACACAGAAATTGTGACACAGGCCCGTCCCCTGTCACACACCCTGTCACACAGAAATTGTGACACAGGCCCGTCCCCTGTCACACCCTGGCACATCTATACGCCGCTTGCCCCATAGTTTGCCAGCACGCGGGCGGACGGGTCATTTACGTTGCATCCTTCCCAGGACTTGTTAGGCATCCAGAAGTCCACAATCATTTCCGCCTGACCGGGATAGTATTTCTCGAAGATCTCCCGGTATAACAGCGATTCCTTGGTGAATGGCTGCGCGTAGGCATACTGCAGCTTCTTCTCTTCGAATTCCGCGTCGGTATACTGTTTTTCTGCGTATTCTTTCAGGTAATCCACCATGGAATGGCCCACGGCATCGGAAAAGGCTGCCTTTTCGCGCCACAAAATGGAATCGGGAAGAAGTCCGTCCTTTTCGAAGGCATGCCGCAAAAGATACTTGCCTTTCCCATACTTATTTATTTTCATCTCAGGGTCCAGGCTCATGACGTAATGCACAAAATCCAGATCTCCAAAGGGCACCCGCGCCTCCAACGAGTTGACAGAGATACAGCGATCCGCGCGCAGCACATCGTACATGTGGAGCTCTCGGATGCGCTTCTGGGCCTCTTCCTGAAAGGCTGCCGCGGACGGCGCAAAGTCCGTATATTTATAGCCGAACAGCTCGTCGGATATTTCCCCGGTCAGGATAACGCGCAGATCCGTCTGCTCGTGGATGGCCTTGCAGACCAGGTACATGCCCATGCTGGCCCGGATTGTGGTGATGTCATAGGTTCCGAGAAGATAAACCACCTCCTCCAATGACGAAATCACCTCGTCCGGTGTCATGTAAACTTCTGTGTGATGGCTGCCGATGAAATCCGCCACTTGTTTGGCATATTTTAAATCGATGGCGTCCTCGCTCATGCCGATGGCGAAGGTCTCGATCGGCTTCTCGCTCTGCCGGGCCGCGATCGCGCAGACTAACGAAGAGTCCAGGCCGCCGGAAAGCAGAAAGCCCACTTTTGCATCGGAAATGAGGCGTTTTTGCACACCGGCGATCAGCTTATCGTGGATCTTCGCGCAGGCGGTCTCCAGATCATCGGCGCAGACCTTTTCTACCTGCGCGATGTCGCAGTAGCGGATAAACTGTCCGTCCTTGTAGTAGTGACCCGGAGGGAACGGCATGATCTTTTCTGCCAGACCGACAAGACTCTTGGCTTCACTCGCAAACAGAATGATCCCCTTCTTGTCATATCCATAATAAAGCGGACGGATGCCGATGGGATCGCGGGCAGCGAGGTACTCTCCCGTCATGCCATCGTAGATAATGCAGGCAAACTCTGCGTCTAAACGGGAAAACATCCCGGTTCCATATTCAAAATACAAAGGGAGGATGATCTCACAGTCGCTGTCCGACACGAAGGTGTACCCTTTCTCCTTCAGCTTTTCCCGCTCTTTCTCAAACCCGTAGAGTTCCCCGTTACAAACCACATAGCTTCCGTTTAACTCAAATGGCTGCATGCCCGAAGGCGTTAGCCCCATGATCGAAAGCCGGTGAAAGCCCAAAAGCCCCTTTCCCGTGTCCACAAGCCGCGTATCATCCGGTCCTCTCGTCTTTGTGTGGGCAAAGCCAGCCATAAACGCATCCGGATCGGCCTCCGGGCCGCACCATCCCATAATCGAACACATCGTTTGTTCCCTCCCTTTATGTCAACCAACCGTTTCGTAACTGCTCAGTACCTGAGCAGTTACAATCATTTTCCCTTACCAGGCCAAAAAAACATCTTTTTCCCCTACCTGACGCTGAACAGGATGTCTCCATAGGTCGGGAAGGGCCAGTAGCTCTTCGCCGTCAGGATCTCCGCCTCATCGCAGGGAATGCGAAGCTCGCTCATACCGGGCAGCACGGTGTCACGGATGAGAGCTGCCTCTTCCAGAATATCGCCAGCGCTTTGCAATCCATGGACCGCTTCTGACAGAATGGCCGTTTTTTCCGCAATCTGGTCGGTCAGGGCGGACAGTCTGGCGATCAGCTTCGTCTCGTAGCTGCAGGCCAGATCCGGCAAAAGCGCCTTCTTCTCGGCCGCCTCCTTTGCCAGATCCGCGGTAAAGCGGGTGATTGCGGGGGCGATGCGCTTGTGAACCATGTTGATCATGGTGTTCGCCTCGATCAGCACGCTCTTGCAATAGTTTTCCAGCATGATATCCCGGCGGGATTTCAGCTCGTCCACCGTAAACACGCCTAAGCTCGTGAGCATCTTCACATTCTTTTCGTCCATCAGATGCGGCATGCAGTCCGCTGTCGTACGGTAGTTTAACAGCCCTCGTTTTTCCGTCGCTTCCGCAATCCAATGTTCATCGTACCCGTTTCCGTTGAAGATAATGCGGCGGTGATCCTTGATGGTCTTCTTGATCATCTCGTGAAGAGCGGTTTCAAAATCCTCTGCCTTTTCCAGACGGTCGGCATAAATGCGCAGGCTCTCGGCAACGGCGCTGTTTAACATGATGTTGGCGCAGGCGATCGAGTTGGAGGATCCCAGCATGCGGAACTCAAACTTGTTTCCGGTAAAGGCAAACGGCGAGGTGCGGTTGCGGTCGGTGGTGTCGCGGTTGAATTTCGGCAGCACATCCACGCCCAGCTTCATCTGCATCTTTTGCGTCCCCTGATAAGGGGTTTCCGTTTCGATCGCCTCCAAAACGGCGTTCAGCTCATCGCCCAGGAAAATGGAGATCACAGCGGGCGGCGCCTCGTTGGCGCCTAAGCGGTGGTCATTTCCGGCGGTAGCCACGGAGATCCGTAACAGATCCTGATAATCGTCCACCGCCTTGATGACCGCGCAGAGGAACAGCAAAAACTGCGCGTTCTCATACGGGGTATCGCCGGGGGATAACAGGTTCTGCCCTTCGTCGGTCGCGATCGACCAGTTGTTGTGCTTCCCGCTCCCGTTCACGCCGGCAAAGGGCTTTTCGTGGAGCAGGCAGACCAGGCCGTGTCTCGCCGCCACCTTCTGCATAATTTCCATGGTCAGCTGATTGTGATCGGTTGCCACGTTGGTGGTGGAATAGATCGGAGCCAGCTCATGCTGCGCCGGAGCCACCTCGTTATGTTCTGTCTTGGCCAGGATTCCCAGCTTCCACAGTTCGTCGTTCAGGTCTTCCATGAAGGCCGTGACGCCCGGCTTGATCACACCGAAATAATGGTCATCCAGTTCCTGACCCTTGGGCGGCCTGGCTCCGAACAGGGTTCTGCCGGTAAAGCGCAGGTCGGGACGCTGATCATACATTTCCTTTGAAATCAGGAAATATTCCTGCTCCGGACCGACAGAGGAAACCACTCTCTTTGCCGTATTGTTTCCAAACAGCCGCAGAATGCGCAGGGCCTGTTTGCTTAATACCTCCATCGACCGAAGGAGCGGCGTCTTCTTATCCAGCGCATGCCCGCCGTAGGAACAGAAGGCGGTGGGAATGCAAAGGGTTTTTCCTTTTAAGAAGGCGTAGGACGTCGGGTCCCAGGCCGTGTAGCCTCTGGCCTCAAAAGTCGCGCGCAGTCCGCCGGAAGGGAAAGAGGATGCGTCCGGCTCGCCTTTGATCAGCTCCTTGCCTTTAAACTCCATGATGACGCTGCCATCCGGGGAAGGAGCAATAAAACTGTCGTGCTTTTCGGCCGTGATCCCTGTGAGCGGCTGGAACCAGTGTGTAAAATGCGTTGCTCCATTTTCCACAGCCCAGTTTTTCATGGCCTCCGCGACTGCGTTCGCCACGCTGATATCCAGTTCCTTTCCTTCGTCGATGGTCTTTCGCAACGACGCGTAGACATCCGCGGATAAAGTCGCCCGCATGACCCGGTCGTCAAACACCTTGCTGCTAAAATAATCCGATACGGTACTCATACTCTTCCTCCTCGTAAAATTTCCTGCTCCTCACTATATGATATCGCCCCTACGCACAGCTTCGCACTTCGTGCTCCCGATATCATAAAATAGGCAAAGGCGCCCTTTGTGCTCTACACAAAAGACGCCTTTGCCTTTATGGGTGCGAGTATACGCCGCGATTTGTGACTTGTCAACCCCGTTTGCATTCTTGTGCAAAAAATTGTACACACAATATCGCTTCCCTGTGATATAAAAAATACGACAGTATCTGCTTTGCTGATTGCCTACAGGAGGATCCCCATGAATTACTCAAAGGATGAGGTCATTCAATATGTAGAAGAAGAGGATGTCAAATTCATCCGGCTCACCTTCTGCGATGTTTTCGGAAAACAAAAGAATATTGCCATCATGCCCTCCGAACTGCCCCGGGCTTTCGCGCAGGGGATTTCCTTTGATGCTTCCGCTATTCACGGGTTCGGGGACGAAACGCGCAGCGATCTGTTTCTTCATCCGGAGCCGGACACCCTTATGCCTCTTCCCTGGAGACCGGAACACGGGTGCGTGGTTCAGATGTTCTGCCATATAACCCATCCGGACAACACGCCCTTTCCGTGTGATACGCGAAGTCTCCTGAAAACTGCGGTCGCGGAGGCGAAAGCAGCCGGTCTCACCTTCACCTTTGGCGCGGAACAGGAATTTTACCTGTTCCATCTGGATGAAAACGGAAAGCCCACACATATTCCCTGTGATGACGCGGGCTACATGGACATCGCCCCCGAAGACCGCGGAGAAAACATCCGCCGGGAGATCTGTCTGACGCTCGAGCAGATGGGCATCTGGCCGGAGAGTTCTCATCACGAGGAAGGCCCCGGGCAAAATGAGATCGATTTTCGCTTTGCCGACGCGCTGACGGCTGCCGACCACGCCATGACCTTCCAGCGCGTGGTGAAAGCCATCGCGCATCGAAACGGCATGGCTGCCGATTTTTCGCCGAAGCCCCTGGAAAACGCTCCAGGAAATGGTTTCCACATGAACATGTCTGTCAAACCTTTTGACAGCGAAGGCGTTTTTTCTTCCATGATCGCCGGCATCTTAACGCACGTCCGATCCATGACCGCCTTCTTAAACCCGTCCCTCGCTTCCTACAAGCGCCTGGGCTGCCATAAAGCACCGAGTTATGTTTCCTGGTCTGCCGAGAACCGTTCCCAGCTGGTCCGCATCCCGGCGGCTGTCGGCGAATACCGGCGGGCAGAGCTTCGCTCCCCGGACCCGACTGCCAATCCGTATCTGGCTTTTGCTCTGTTAATCTATGCGGCATTGGATGGAATCAAACGGCATCTGCCGCTCCCTGCCGCGTCGGATTTTAACCTGTATACAGCCGATCCGAGTGCTCTTGCCGCGTTGGAAAAACTCCCGGAGAGCTTTGAAAAAGCCTGCCAAAGCGCTGTCGAAAGCGAATTTATACGAGCGCATATCCCGCCCGAAATTTTAGCCATCTACTGCCAGCAGTAAACGATCCGCACCCGGCCTACATCGAAAGGTTTCCCTATGAGTCTGAAAGAGCGCGTATACAGCGTTTTGGTTGTATCCGCATCCGAAAAATTCAATACCGCTCTCCCGGACTATCTGCCGGAAATCCGCTACCAGCCGCTTCGTGTCGTCACCAGCATCAGTGCCGCCAGACGGGCTTTTGCAGAGCGAAGGTTTGACCTGTGTATCATCAACACCCCGCTGCCCGATGACCCTGGCGTCCGCTTCGCCATTGACCTGGGAAGCACCAAAGGCGCCATTGTCCTTTTGCTGGTCCACCCGGATCTTTACGACGATCTTCGGGATAAAGTGACCGAATACGGCGTGTTCACCCTGGCAAGGCCGCTCTCCCGCCCTGTGTGGAATCTTGCCCTTGATTTTCTGGCTACCGCCCGCGAGCACCACCGGACGCAGGAGAAAAAGACCCTCTCCGTCGAAGAAAAGATGGCGGAAATCCGGACCGTTAACCGGGCCAAATGGCTGCTGATCTCGGAGCTTAAGATGGACGAGCCCCAGGCACACCGTTACATCGAAAAGCAGGCGATGGACCGCTGCCTCTCCAAAAAAGAGGTGGCGGAGGAAATCCTGAAGACCTATTCTTAAATAGCTCGCCGGAACCGTTCTCTCCACCACACGGGATGTCGTGCTCGCTCCTTGATTTATCCCTGTATGGCCGCGCCGATAAACCCTATAAACAGCGGGTGCGGCCGGTTCGGTCGGCTTTTAAATTCCGGGTGATACTGAACGCCCACATAAAACGCCCGCTCTGTCAGTTCCACCGTCTCCACCAGCTCCCCGTCCGGGGAAAGCCCGCTGAGGGTTAACCCGCACGACGACAGCACCTCACGGTATTCGTTGTTAAACTCGTAGCGATGCCGATGACGCTCGGCGATCCGGTCTGTGCCGTAGCACCGCTCCATGGTTGTTCCGCCCCGGATCACACACGGGTAGGCTCCCAGCCGAAGCGTCCCGCCTTTATCCACATCTTTGCTCTGCCCCGGCATGAAATCGATCACCTTATGCCGGCACTGTTCGTCAAACTCCCCGGAATTCGCATCCGGGATGCCCGCCACGTTCCTGGCATATTCGATCACCGCGATCTGCATGCCTAAACAGATGCCAAAATAAGGGATCTGATTCTCCCTGGCATAACGCGCCGCCCGGATCATTCCTTCTATCCCGCGGTTTCCAAAGCCGCCCGGGACGATGATCCCGTCCAGCCCGGAAAGCAGCGTCTCTTCCTGTCCCTCGCGGATTTCCTCCGAATCAATCCAGCGGATATCCACATGCACCTTGTGATAAATCCCCGCGTGATGAAGCGCTTCCACCACCGACAGATACGCGTCGTGCAGGCCCACGTATTTGCCGACCAGTCCGATTGTAACCACATGATCGCGGGCCCCGTTGCTTCTCTCCACCATTTCCTTCCATTCCGCCAGATCGAGCTCTTTCGCCTGTATCCTGAGTTCCCGGCACACCACCTCCGAAAGATGGGCCTTTTCCAGCATCAGTGGCGCCTCGTAAAGATTGGGGAGGGTGATATTTTCGATGACGCAGTCCGGCTTCACATTGCAAAACAGCGCGATCTTCTGAAAGATCGACGCTTCGAGCGGCTCGTCACAGCGCAGCACGATGATATTGGGATGCACCCCCATCCCCTGCAGCTCTTTCACCGAATGCTGCGTTGGTTTGGATTTGTGTTCCTCCGAGCCATGCAAATAGGGCACCAGCGTGACATGAATAAATAAACAGTTCTCTCTCCCCGTCTCCAGGGAAATCTGACGCGCCGCCTCGATAAACGGCTGCGACTCAATATCGCCAATCGTCCCGCCAATCTCCGTGATCACCACGTCCGCGTTCGTCTTCCTGCCGACGCGGTAGACAAACTCCTTGATCTCGTTTGTGATGTGCGGAATCACCTGCACCGTGGAGCCCAGATACTCGCCCCTGCGCTCCTTGTTCAGCACATTCCAGTACACCTTTCCCGTCGTCAGGTTGGAGTACTTGTTCAGATCTTCATCGATAAAGCGCTCATAATGCCCCAGGTCCAGGTCGGTCTCCGCTCCGTCCTCCGTGACGTACACTTCCCCGTGCTGATAGGGGCTCATGGTGCCCGGATCCACGTTGATGTACGGATCCAGCTTCTGGGCCGCCACCTTGAGACCCCGCGCCTTTAGAAGCCGCCCTAAGGAAGCTGCCGTGATTCCTTTTCCCAGTCCGGAGACTACACCGCCGGTTACAAAGATATATTTTGTCATTTCCTGTTCTCCTTTATATTCACCCTCATGCGGCCTTACGACCGCGCCACACCATACGATATCGCCCTGCGCACAGCTTCGCACTTCGTGCTCTCTATGTGCTATATCATAAAAAAGGCAGGGGCGCCTTTCAGCCTTACAGCCAAAAGACGCCCTTGCCTTTTTCGGATGCAGTATAACCTGTAGCCCATCATTTGTCAACCCATGGTTTTCTTTTCCGGGATCGTTTCATGAAACCGTGATGATCCACGGGCAATTTCTGCTTGACATTCTGCACAATCGGTTTTAGAATTTTCACCAATGAGCAAAGGCGTTCATTTCCGCGCAGGAAAACTGCGTGGAAGTGGACGCCTTTTTCTATGACTCCGTCTGTGAGTCCCGACTCTCCCGAAAGGAATCGATTTGACATGATGAAAGAAGGACAGGTACGCATTCCCTCCGGATGCGCGATTGCAGCCGTGATCTCAAAGGACGGTCAAAAAATGACCGGAGGAACTATCACAAACGCCATGCGCCCCATGCACGACCGCTCCAACGGACTGGGCGGCGGCTTTGCCGGCTACGGGATTTACCCCGAATACAAAGATTTCTATGCGCTGCATTTATTTTTTGATTCCCGCGATACGCGCAAGCGCTGCGAAGCCTATTTAAAAGAATACTTCGAGATCGTTCACTCCGAGCGCATCCCGACCCGCAAAATTCCCGCCATCAAAGATGAGCCGATGATCTGGCGCTTCTTTGTGGCCCCGCTTTCTTCCATGCTGGCCAGTCACCAGCTGGACGAAAAGGAATTTGTCGCGCGGACCGTCATGCACATCAACACGCAGATGGATGGTGCCTACGTTTTCTCCAGCGGGAAAAACATGGGCGCGTTTAAGGCTGTAGGCTTCCCGGAGGACGTAGGGGTGTTTTATAAGCTGGATGAATATGAAGGCTATTCCTGGACGGCCCATGGCCGGTACCCCACCAACACGCCCGGCTGGTGGGGCGGCGCGCACCCCTTCACACTGCTGGATACCTCGGTTGTCCACAATGGGGAGATTTCTTCCTATGACGCCAACCGCCGCTATATCGAAATGTTCGGTTATACCTGTACGCTGCAGACGGACACCGAGGTGATCACCTACATTCTGGATTATCTTCTGCGCGTTCAGGGGCTGACCCTGAAAGAGGCGGCTAATGTAATCGCTGCACCCTTCTGGAATACCATCGAGCGGGAGCCCGACGAAAACGCCCGAAAGCGCTATGCCTATCTGCGCACCGTATTTCCCAGTCTTCTGGTAACCGGGCCGTTTTCCATTGTGATGGGCTTTTCGGGGGGCCTGATGGCATTAAACGATCGACTCAAACTCCGCTCCATGGTCGTCGGCGAAAAGGATGACAAGGTGTTCATCGCCAGCGAGGAAGCCGCTATCCGCACGATGGCGCCGGACGCGGAGAAGATTTGGGCCCCGGCCGGCGGTGAGCCGGTGATTGTTCATGTGAAAGAAGGTGCGTACTGATGGGCATGGAGTTTATCTATCCGGAATTTGAGGTCATACGAAATGAGGCCCGCTGCACCCGCTGCCGCATCTGTGAAAAGCAGTGTGCCAACGAGGTGCATTTCTACAACAAAGAGCATGACGTCATGATCAGCGACGAGGCAAAGTGCGTCAACTGCCAGCGCTGTGTGTCGATGTGCCCCACAAGGGCTTTAAAAATCGTAAAGAGCGCTTGTACACTTCGGGAAAACGCTAACTGGACGAACGAGACAATCCGGGAAGTATACAAACAGGCAAACAGCGGCGGGGTTCTGCTTTCCTCCATGGGAAATCCAAATCCCCTGCCCGTCTACTGGGACAAAATCCTGATCAATGCGTCCCAGGTCACCAATCCGCCCATCGACCCTCTGCGGGAGCCCATGGAAACGCGCTTGTTCCTCGGGAAAAAACCGGAAAAGATCATGCGGAAGGAAAACGGGGAGCTTTCCTGCGAACTTTCCCCTCAGCTTATGCTGTCCATGCCGGTGATGTTCTCCGCCATGAGCTACGGTTCCATCAGTTATAACGCCCACGCCGCCTTGGCCCGCGCAGCCACCGAGCTTGGCATCCTGTATAACACCGGTGAAGGCGGACTTCATGAAGATTTTTACGTATACGGACCGAACACGGTCGTCCAGGTCGCCAGCGGCCGTTTTGGCGTCCACGAGGACTACCTGGAAGCCGGCGCTGCCATCGAGATCAAAATGGGGCAGGGCGCGAAGCCAGGCATCGGCGGCCATCTCCCCGGCGCCAAAATCGTGGGTGACGTGTCCCGCACGCGGATGATCCCGGAAGGAAGCGATGCCATCTCTCCCGCTCCTCACCATGATATCTATTCCATTGAGGACCTGAGACAGCTCATCTTCTCGATTAAAGAGGCAACCGAATATCGCAAGCCCGTGATCGTCAAGGTGGCAGCCGTCCACAATATCGCAGCCATCGCCAGCGGCATTGCCAGAAGCGGTGCGGATATCATCGCCATCGACGGCTTCCGCGGCGGCACCGGAGCCGCCCCGACCCGCATCCGGGACAACGTAGGCATTCCGGTGGAGCTGGCCCTGGCCGCCGTCGATACACGGCTCCGGGACGAGGGCATCCGCAATCAGGTGTCCCTGGTGGTCGGCGGTTCCATCCGAAGCGCGGCGGATGTGATCAAAGCCGTGGCGCTCGGTGCGGACGCCTGCTATATCGCTACCGCAGTGCTCCTCGCACTCGGATGTCACCTCTGCCGCACCTGCCAGAGCGGTAAATGTAACTGGGGCATCGCCACCCAGCGCCCGGACCTGGTCAAGCGCCTGAATCCCGAGGTCGGAAAAGAACGCCTTGTCAACCTGATGCAGGCCTGGCGGCATGAGATCATGGAGATGATGGGTGGCATGGGCATTAATTCCATCGAAGCTTTGCGCGGAAACCGGCTTATGCTGCGCGGTGTCGGCTTAAATGAGGTAGAACTGAGGATCCTGGGGATCTCGCACGCGGGGGAATAGAAAGAAATGAGAAAAATCAACGCTGCCAATCTGGATCACCGACAGGTGAATGAAGCAATCCGAACCAGCCCGGATTCCTGCGCGATCGAACATTGCTGCGGCCAGCGCTTTATCGCCACGGGCATGGCCTCCGGAGACATCTCACTTTACGGGACGCCCGGAAACGCCCTGGGCGCTTACTTAAACGGGGCAAAACTTACCGTTTACGGCAACGCGCAGGACGCGGTGGGTGATACCATGAACAACGGAGCCATCATCATCCACGGAAACATCGGCGATGCCGCCGGGTATGCGATGCGGGGTGGAAAAATCTATGTGAAGGGAAACGCCGGATACCGGGCCGGCATTCATTTAAAGGAATATAAGGAGAAAGTGCCGGTCTTACTCATCGGCGGAAGGGCCGGAAGTTTTCTTGGCGAATACCAGGCCGGAGGCATCATTGCCGTTTTAAACCTTGCTTCACCAGGCGGAAAAATCGTTGGGAACTTCCCCTGCACCGGCATGCACGGCGGGAAAATGTTTCTGCGCTCTGACTGCAAGGACATTCTCTTTCCTGCACAGGTAACAGCCCAGCCTGCCACGGAAGAAGACCTGGCGCAGCTTCGCCCTTATGTGGAGGAATTTGCCGCCGTCTTTTCCTATGATGCGGCAGAGATCCTGCATGCGCCTTTTACTGTTGTCACGCCAAACAGCCAGAATCCCTATCGGCAGATGTATGTGGCGAATTGAAATCTGGAAGGTGACAGGGGACGGGCCTGTGTCAGAAAAGGTGACAGGGGACGGGCCTGTGTCACAAAAGCTGGCAGCTTTTGTG
>JAFVBO010000106.1 GCA_017479935.1 Lachnospiraceae bacterium | reverse complement strand
GTCACAAAAGCTGTCAGCTTTTGTGACACAGACCCGTCCCCTGTCATCGAAATTGTGACACAGGCCCGTCCCCTGTCATCGAAATTGTGACACAGGCCCGTCCCCTGTCATCGAAATTGTGACACAGGCCCGTCCCCTGTCACCTTCACTCTACTCCCCCATCTGCTCCACAACGCCCGCAAACAAAAGCGCTCCGGTGTCAGAGGTGATGCCGTACAAAAACGGCCGGTCCAGCGTCATGTAGACGTCGCCTTCCGGCATGGCTGCCCCATCCAGCGCAACCTTGATCAGGGAGGCGGCGGAGACGCCTTCCTCGTCCACGGTCACGCGCAGATTGTTCTGCACCTTGCTCACGTATACATTCTGCTCGGTGTCCACAAAGCCCGTAAAATCCGCGTTTTCCGGCGAAAAGGCATCTGTGATGCCCAGGCTCTTTAACGCGTCGGCCAGATCTTTTTCCATCGTCAGGTCAAACTTCGGGAGAGCCAGGTGAACCGTGCTGTACGTCCGCTTTCCCTCCCATTTTTCGTGTAACGCAGCCCAATCGCCGGCGGCGGTCAGAAGGCTGAGCGCCTCCTCATCGGCGGCCAGGCTCTTCGCGTCCGTTCCTTCGTCCGGAAGCAGAAGCCACATGGTGTCCCCATCCCCCAACGGCAGGGCCAGGGCGGTGAAGGACTCGCCAAAATAGCAGGACTCACTGTTGTTCGAATGCAGGAACAGAGCCTCGGAATCCCCCTTTGTTCCGTGGAAGACCCCGGCGGTGGTCCGGGCGGGATCAAAGGCTGTGGTCCACTTGCTCTCGTAGTAGATCGTGGAGATCAGGGAGAGCAACTCGGTGTTTTCAAAGCCCAGATCCTTGACAGACTCAGCCAGAAGATTTCCGGTCTCCTCATTCAGCCAGCGTCTAAGCAGTTCGTTGTACGCCTCCGACCCCATCTCGCCCTCGAAGGCCGAGGCATAGTAGAGGTTTTTCAATGTCTCCAGCACCTCCGGGTTCACCGAAAAACCGCAGTTTAACCACACGGAATTCGCCAGGCGGGAGGTTGCCGTTCCATCATCCCGGTAGTTGGCCAGCCAGAAGGAATGGGATAACTCCCGCAATGTCTGGATATTCTCTTTCCCAAGGACATCCAGGATCTGCTGCCGGGTCTGCCCTCCCGCGCACTCCGCCAGCATGGACAGCGACAGGAACAGATTGGCCGGGGAGGCGATCACGTTCTCCTCCGGTGCCTCCGCGACCAGGGTAGTCAGGCATTCTCTGTAAAAGCCGCTTAAATCCCCAGCATAGGTCTTGGCCAGACTCAGACGCTCTGCTCTCGTTTTGGTATGCGCTTCCATCCCAATCGAATCAAGCTTTTCTGTCACCTTCACCTGCTCCGGGTACTCCGCCCGGGCCAGAACGACGGCCGCCCCCTGGCCGCCGGGTGTCCAAACGGCGGAGGTTCCCTCCCCGGTCAGCGTTCCCGCGATACGGGGAAAGACCTGCGTCGCCCCGAAAATGCCAAGCAGCAGAACGGCTGCCGCCGCCACCCAGGAAACCGCTTTCTTCCAGATGCCCACAGGAGCCTTTTTGCGCGTCGCTTTCCGGTCTCCCGCCCGTTCCGCATTTCTCTGCTCAGCGACAACATCTTCCATGCGGCGGATGGTGTCATCCTCCAGCAAAGACATCGCTTCCGTAAAAGTTTCTTTCCATATTTCTTTCTTCATAACAACCTCCAAGTAAACGCTCTCGCCGCCACCCTTCCATAGAGTATCGCCCCTGCACACGGCGATGCAACGCTAATCCTTCATGGCTTCGCAACTCTCGCTGTGCTACATGTACCCTTCTTCCTTCAGGTACGTCCGCAGCTTTTCCCGAAGCCGAAGCAGCTGCACCTTGACGTTCGATTCCTTCAGCCCATGCTTCCGGGCAATGTCCGAAATGGACGCACAGTCAAAGTACCGCTCCAGAAACAGGGCTGCCTTCTCCCCCGGCAAAGACTTGATCCACTGGTTTAGCAGCTGCGCAAGCTCCCCGGCAGAAAAAGCATCCTCCGGCCCGGGCAGGCCATCCGCCAGCTCCCCGATCTCATCCAGGCTTGCGTCAAAGTCGGTGCCACCCCGCTTCTGCCTCGTAAGCAGCCGGTACCGGCTGATCGCCGTCGTGCGAGTGAGCTTTTTTACCCAGGCAAAGAGCGAAGTCGGGTGCTCCGGCGGAATGGAATTCCAGGTTTTCAGCAGCACGTCGTTTAACACTTCCTCCGCTTCCTCCCGGCTTCCTAATATATTGCCTGCCATTTTCTTCAGCAGATTTCCATATTGCTTTTCCGTTTCGCGGATGGCCTCTTCGCTACGGGAAAAAAACAGACTCACAATCTTTTCGTCTTCCATGGGATAGCTCCTATTAACTAATTATGAAGATGATGCATCGACCTTCATATTTTATGACGCCAATGAAACAGAAAGGTTACAGGAGGGAGGGGATGAGATGAAGAGGGACGGGCCTGAGATGACAGGGGACGGGTCTGTGTCACAGAAGCTGTCAGCTTTTGTGACACAGACCCGTCCCCTGTCATCTCAGATCCGTCCCCTGTCAGAAAATGTGACACAGGCCCGTCCCCTGTCACACTCTACTTCTTCCGGAACACCTTAATGCCAGTCAGAAGGATAATCAGAGCCGCTACCACGTCAAGCGCGATCATGCCCATCACCCATAGAGGGGTCTTGTAGCCGATGATCTCGCCGTTCATGGCGTTGGAGTTTACTACTGCGTACAGGACGTTCTTCGCGTTCTGGCGCAGAACCACCACGTCCTCCGCGGAGGACTCGTCGCACCACGAAACCGCGGTGGCCGAGGTGATCAGGTTGATGTCGCCGCCGGCGTACGCCATCTGGCGGGAGTTCATGTAGGCGGGAATGGTGTTGAAGTCGCACAGTACGCAGCCTTCAAAGCCCCACTCGTCGCGCAGGATCGTGGTCAGGAGGCGATAGTCGCCGCCCGTCCAGCGGGTACCGATGCGGTTGAAGGAGCTCATGACCGCGCGGGTCTTGCCGTCCTTGACCGCGATTTCAAAGCCGCGGAGGTAGATCTCACGCATGGCCTGCTCGGTTACCCAGGAGCAGTCGCCGGAGATGGAGCGGTGGGTTTCCTGCTCGTTTAAGGCGAAGTGCTTCACGAACGCGAAGACACCCTTCTCCTGCATACCCAGGATTTCCTCGGCCACCATCTTACCGGTCAGAACCGGATCCTCGGAGGCGTACTCGGCGTTGCGGCCGCCGAAGGCGCTGCGATGGATGTTGGCGCCCGGCGCATACAGGCCGGAGTAGGGGCTGCCGGTGGCGGGATCGCCGATGATGCCTTCCTCGCCCAGCATCTGGCCGTACTCGTGCATCAGTTCCTTATTCCAGGAGGAGACAGCCAGCATCTGTGCCACGTAGTTGCAGCAATCCTTGTAGGTGGACGCCTGCATGAAGCAGGTCCAGCCGACGGGGCCGTCCGCGCAGTTGACGGTCGGGGAGCCGATGCTCTCGATCTTTGCGATCGTGTAGGCCGCCGTGTCGTACATGTTGATGACTTCGGAGAGCTTCGCCTGATCGAGCAGCTTATCCCATCTCTCATCATCCAGCGCGACGTAAGGGATGCCGTCTCCGTCCTCATCCAGGATCTCGCCGTTTGCGTCAAACAGCATGTCACGCAGCTTCATGCCGTTATTCATTTCCGAATCGGGCATGTCGTACTCGGAGAAATCGGTGGGGTTGTTGGTCTCCACATCGTCTAAGAGGGCGAAGAACGATTTATCCTGCGCCCAGTCCTTCTCATCGGGCGTGGTCGGCCAGGTGCCGGCCCAGTCGGTGCGGGACAGAAGCACGGACAGCTGCGTATCGGAGTTGAACGCCGGATCCGCCTGATCCGTGAACTGGTTCTCCACAGTCACATCCTCGTTGACGGTGCTGGTCTCGTACCAGATGTCGTCCGCCACGGTGAACGGGATCGTGAATTCCTTCGCATGCGCGTTGTGATTGACGTACAGGCTGTAGTCGCCCTGCTCCAGCTCGTAGCCCGCAAAGCCGTTGCCGTTCTTATCATAGCAGTCATAGGACGCCAGATAGTACGGATTGAAGGTGAGCTCCACGGTGCAGGAAGCGCCGGGATTCAGAAGCTCTGTCTTCGCGAAATCCAGCAGAATTTCTTCGGGCTTTTCGATTTCGCCAGCGGTGAACGGCGCATGGCCGTACAGCTGTACGACATCCTTGCCGGCCACGGAGCCGGTGTTGGTTACCTTCACCTTCACGGTGTAGGATCCGTCTTTCTCAGCCGCTTTGCCGGAAATGGCGGAAGCGTCTTCCAGCTCCCAGGAGAAGGTGGTGTAGGAAAGACCATAGCCGAAGGGATAAACCACGTTATCCTTGTACCAGGCCTCATCCTCCGCGCCACGGGTTTCGTAGTAACGATAGCCCACGTACACGTCCTCTTCGTAGTCAACAAAGTAGTACAGCTGCGGGGTACCGTTTAACGTGTACTGGTCGCCGCCGTTCTGCGTCTTGTTGGCCGTGCGGTTGTTGTCGCCGAAGTTGCCCCAGGTGGGGTCGGCTTTCAGGTCGGTCACATAGGTGTCGACCAGGTGTCCGGAGGGGTTCACCTCGCCGGTCAGCACATGGGCAAGGCCCACGGTACCTGTATCGCCGGGATAGCCCATCCACAGCGCCGCGTCGATGGCGGCCGGATCAATCTCGTAACCCTTCTGCGTCACGTAGGGGCTCTCTTCGGACAAAAAGCCCAGCTCCATGGCGTTGCAGGCGTTGATCACGATGACCACTTTCTTAAAGCCCGCCGCGCAGACCGCCGCGATCAGGTCTTCCTCGTTGGCATCCAGCTGCAGGAAATGATCGTCCTCGTTGCGATAGCCTTCCGCGCCCTTCATCAGACGGGGCAGGTCCATGCCTTCGCCGCCCACACGGGTGATCACGACCAACGCCGCGTCATTGTAGGACGCATAGCTGTTCTTCACGTCATCGGTGTAGCTGGCCTGCGGCGTCTCAGCCGTCGACAGGATTACGGTATCGCCGGAGTCTAAGTTCGTGCCGGAAATCTGTCTGGCCGGGCCGGACTTGGCGGTGTCATCGTAGAAAGCCTTTAAGGTCGGGTTGAATTCATAACCAGCATCCTTTAACGCGGTGTACAGATCCACGCGGGAAGCCGAGGCAACGCCGGAGGAACCGGAACCGCCGTACGCCAGGTTGACGGAGTTCTTGCCGAACACGCTGATCTTGGCGCCGGGGGCGATCGGAAGGGAATTGTCCTTATTCTTTAACAGGACGATGCCTTCTTCGGCCAGGCGGACGTTGAAGTCCTTGGCCGCTTCATACACCTCTGCCTTGGAGGTGTAGTTACTTAAATAGTAGGATTCGGTGCCGTCCGCAAAAATCGGGCGGACGGAGCCGGGCACTACCAGACTGATGATGGAATAGAGCCAGGTGGAGGCCAAGACGTTTAGCACAACCAAAAACACCACGACGATGGCGCTGACGCTCCCCCATACAACCTTGCCCTTATTCGGGTTTTTCTTCTTTTCCATATGTTGCGCTTCCTTCCTTATTGTATTCACAGGCGCCTCCCATCCATGCCCCAATCCATCCGCCTGCGGCGTATGCCGCACCTTCGGTGCTTCACGATTGGGGCTGATGGGAGGCGACTGCTTTCGCAGTTATAGAAGCAAAGAAATGAATTTTTGCATGCAAGCATGCAAAATTCCTTCTTTGCTTCTACCCTGTGAATAATTACCTGTTTACCACTTCATCGGAAGTCCGGCGCTGCCGTCCCAGGTGACTACCGCTTCGGTCGTCAGCTTGATGCAGTCAAGCAGCGGAGATGCCGCGTTCATGGTGGTGCCGGTCAGGGCATCCGCGTTCGCGACGGTGAAGGTGATGGTGTTGCGGCCCTTCTTTAAGGTTAAGCCGGTGCCAAGCGTATAGTCCGCAAAGGCAAGCGGTTCCGCGCCATCCGCGGTAAATCCGGGGACATCCGTGAAGACGATGTCGCCATAGTCTAAGGACTCGCCGTTTAAGGAGATATTGTAGTTGCTGGAGTTATAGGTGTAGTTGCGGGCTTCCTGGGACAGTCTGGCAACGAGAGTCACATCGGAAACCTCTTCATCGGAAACAAGCACGAACTCAACCTGGTTACCGGTGATGTACTGATAGCTTAAGTAAACGCCGCCGCTGGCGCCCTTGGAGCTGTCGCTTACCAGCATACCGCCCTTGGAGGTGGTACCGGAAAGGCCTGCGCCGGTCTTGGTGGACAGGTCAGTGTTCTCTACTTCAAAGACCCACTCGTTCGTGCCGGTCACGGTCTTCGTCCAGTGCGCGTACACGGTGGTATCGGTATCCAATTCCTTCGCAAAATCAAAGGCATCGCCGGCTTCCGCCTCGGTGAACCAGCCATCAAACGCATAGCCTACGCGCTCGGGATCTGCGATCTTCGCGACTGCCGTGCCGTTGGCGTTGTAGGTGGAGTACTCCGCAGCCGGAGCGCCTTCATAATTGTAAATATAGGTAAACTTGTAAGCGCCCTGAGACAGGTCAACCCACTTCGCGAACAGCTCCACGCTGCCGGTCACTTCCGTCGCGAAATCATACTCGTTGACCAGGCCCTCTTCCGTGAACCATCCGGCAAACTGGAACGCGTCGCCGCGAGCCGGCAGGGTAGGCTCTACGATGGTGCTTCCCTTGTCCACTTCATAGGTCTCGTCCGCCTTTTCTTCACAGTTGTAGTGAATGGTCACCTGGCAGCTTTCCTTCGTGACAACCACGGCCACGGTCTTGGAAGCCTTCACGCCGTCCACGTAAATGGAGACGGACTTCTTGCCAACCTTCTCGGTATTTAAGTTGTTGGTGATGTTTTCGGCCGTCATGGAAACTTCCGCCGTCGTGCCGTCCGTGTAAGTAACGGTCACCACGCCGCCTTCGCCGTCAAATTCTTCGCCAACCAGATACTGGGTCTTGGTGGGCTGAGTAGTAACCGCAGCGGATGCCACCGTCTTGGCTTCTGCTTCCTGCGCACCGCCCTGGTTCTCTTCCTTCTGTCCGGCAGTCTCCTGCGCCGGTTTGTTGCCGCCCTGATTGTTCTGGCCGCTCTGGCTGGAGGACCCGCCGCCGCAGGCCGCCATCGACAGGGTCATCACGGCAGCTAAAGTGACCGCCAGAAATCTCTTGATCTTCATAGAATGATCTCCTTCCTTATCTTGGAAAGGCGCAGGCAATCACACCATTCATGCCTTTGCCTACGCCTTTTCTTGCTTCTCTCTTACTTCCTGACGCAGGCATTTGCCTTTTTCTGGCTCCTGCCTGCGCCCGTATTTCTTTACTTGTAACTATTCATGGGTGGTGACTGCTACCTGACCCGTGCATAGTAACCTTTACTTCACGTGCAGCGCAAAGGTCTCGCTATACGTAGGCGCCTCAGCCTTCGCATGACCAAAGGCGATGAACAGCCAGTTGTTCATGCAGGCGACGGACGGTGCGTACAGATCCACCGTTACGGTGTACTCGCCGGCCGCTAAGTTGCCTTCCAGCATCCAGCTGGTGGCCGTCTCGTAAGGAGCACCGGCCTGGCCCATAACCGTCGTCACGACATCCTTCGCAGCGATGCCGCTTACTTCCTTGCCGGAAGCATCCTTCACGGTGATGACGGCGCGGTACAGATCGGTGTCAACTGCGTCAGCCGCGTCATGCGTGATGATATCGGCAGCGGTCTTATCCTCGTTGCGGTTGTACCAGCCCTGGCCTACATCGGTGAAGTCCGGATTGTAGTAGCAGTTGATGATACGGCCTTCCATTCTCATGCCCCAGACGATTGCGCCGCCCGGAACCAGTCTGCCGTATGCATAGTAGTCGGAGCTGATCTCTGCGGAGATATCTCCGGCGGCTACTTCCACGCCGTCAGCGGTGATATTCTCGCCGTTAAACAGGATCGCGGAAACCACGTTCACGGTCAGCGTGCCGGCGGTCTGTACCCAGCCATCCGCCACGATGCTGACGTTCACGGTGTAGGAGCCTTCCGGTACGTTCGTGTTGCCGACCACAGCGCCATTGGCGATCTGCAGGCCTTCCGGAAGAGCAAAGCCTTCATCCACGGTCACCTCGACGTCGGTGGAACCGGCGACGGAAAGGCCAGCGGAATCATCCACGCCTCTCATGATATCAACCACGATTTCGGCGCCGGATAAGCAGTTGTTGTTCGCGATGGAGTTCGCACGGGCGTACAGCATGTTCTGAGCAGCCGTACGGACATTGTAGTAGTGAGTCGGGGAGGCAAGGGTGTTCTTTCCTTCCGCCTTCTCTTCCGCGTTTGCGGGAACTAAGACAACGTTCTGCTCCGCGCTCCACTCGCCGCGGGTCAGGTCGTTCTTCGCATAGGAAGCGCCGGTGCCAAGCACCTGATCGGTGCCGCCACGGACGTACATGTTCAGCGGTGCGTAATCCTTCGTCCAGGCATCGCCTACCACGAAGCCTTCAAAACCGAGCTGATCGCGAAGGAGCTTCTTGCAGGTTGCGTAGGAACCGGAGGTAACGGTGTAACCAATACGGTTGAAGGAGCTCATGAGACCGATGGTTCCGCCAAACTTGATGCCATACTCGAAACCGCGCAGATAGATCTCACGCAGAGCCTGCTCGGTCGCGAAGGTGCAGATGCCGCCGTAATCGGCGCGGTAGGACTCGGAATCGTTCGCGAAGTAGTGTTTTAACATGGTCATGACGCCCTTGTCGGTCGCGCCCTTCACCACCTGCGCGCAGATCAGACCGCCCTGTACGCCGTCTTCCGAATAGTACTCAAAGTTACGGCCGGAGAAAGGACTGCGGTGAATATCGCAGCCAGGCCCAAGCCACTCTTCCACGCTGTTGAAGATACACTCGTTGCCAACCATGCGGCCCATCTCATAGGCCAGGTGCTTGTTATAGGTCGCTGCCGTGATCGGAGCGCCGGGGAATAAGGTACCGCCGGAGATCTGAACAGGGCCGTCGGACGAGGAGTCGGCTGCCTTGCCGATCGCGGGGATCGCCACAGCGCCGGTACCGGCGGTAACCAGATCGCACAGTTCCGCCCAGGTCAGCTGGTTCATGAACTCGGTCCACTTCGGATCGTCCTTCGCCACGCCGGCCATGTCGGCAAACTTGATCGTTACATCGGAGAAGTCCTCCGCGTGACTGGCGGCCTGCGTCCACTCAGCGGGAACGCTTGCCACGTACCATGGATCGGTTTCCTTATCCTGGTATACTTCAAAGGTATCCTGAGAATCTAAGAGAGCCAGCTGCGCATCGTTTAAGGTGCGGTCCGCTACCGTTGCGGCAGCCGGGATCTTGCCTTCCACCAGATCGCTTCTGGTCAGCTTGTTCAGCAGCAGGGAGTCGTTCGTGGAATCAAACTCGTCCACAAAGACCGGCTCATTGGTGTTACCGGTCGCGTAATCGGTTTCGCAAAGGATGTCTTCCGGAACTTCCACGGTCAGGGAAGCGACCTGCGTGTGGGAATCGCGGTTGACGGACAGGGTGTAGGTACCCTTCTCCAGCTCCCAGCCGGAGAAACCATTGCCGTTGGCATCGTTGTAATCGTAGGAAGCCATATCCTGCGCCACGATGGTCAGGTTAAGCTCCTCGCTCTCGCCGGGGGCAAGAAGAGAAGTCTTCTCAAACTGCGCGAAGTTGGTGGCAGCCTTTTCAATTCCACCTTCATTATAGGGAGCGGTATAGTACAGCTGCACAACGTCCTTGCCGGCCACATCGCCGGTGTTCGTAACCTTCACAACCACGTTCAGCTCCTGGCCGCCCTCGGTGATGCTGCCACCGGATACGGAGAGCACTTCCCAGTCAAACGTGGTATAGGAAAGACCAAAGCCAAACGGATACAGGACATGCTCCTGATACCAGGCTTCTCCATCCTCGCCGGCTGCCGTCTTGTCGGCCGCCACGGTCTCGTAGTAACGATAGCCCATGTAGATGTCCTCGCGGTATTCCACCTCGGTATACACCGTGCGGTTGCCGTTGCGGTCATAGAAATAGGCGTTCATGCGGTTGCCATTCTCATCCAGGTTCTGATCATCATGACCAAAGTTGGTGAAAGTGGGATCCTGCTTGAAATCACGGCTCCACAGATCTACCGTGTGGCCGGAGGGGTTCACGGAACCGTTTAAGATCCGGCCGACTGCATCGATACAGTTGTTGCCGGTGGTGCCGACCCAAAGGATAGCGTCCACGCCCAGGTTGTCCGCGGTCTTCTCAGCGGCCAGATCCGGGATCTCCATGATGTTGGCGGAGTTGATCAGGACGATAACCTTGTCGAAGTACTGCTTCACGTGGGAAATCAGCGCTCTCTCGTTGTCATCCAGCTGCAGATAGTGCTCGTTCTCGTCCGCGTGATCCTGTACGGAGTTGGTCTTGCAGTCCACGTTCTCGGCGCCGATGCGGTCGATCGTGACGATGGCGGCATCGTTGTAGCTCTTGTAGGTAGCTGTCACGGATGCGCCGTAGTTCTCGATGGGAAGCTCGTTGTAGATGGTTCCCAGCGTCGCAAACTTGTTGTACAGGTCCAGGGTCTTCTTGTTGACGACGAAGCCCGCGTCCTCCAAGGACGACTGTACGCTCGAAGGAGCGATGCCGTTGTTGCCCAGACGACCTGCGCCGGAGCCGCCGCCCGCTTCGATCAGATGAATGGTGGCCATGCCAAACAGCGTGACTCTCTTTTCCTTATCGGAAAGAGGCAGAGCGCCATTCGCGTTCTTTAACAGGACATCGCCTTCCTCCGCGATCTGAACAGCCAGCTCTTTGGCAGCCTGCTGCTCTTCCTCTAATGTTGCATAATCGGTGTAGAACTTACCGTTTGCCGATACAGCGCCGCTCTTTACTGCGGTACCGGAGACAACGCCGCCCAGTAACGCCGCGCCGGAAGCCGTACTTACGACTTCGGCTTCCTTCTGGGTGTCAGCCGGTACTTCCGCCTGAGGGGCCGCCTTTGTCTCAGCCTGGACATCCGCCTGGGAAGACGGCTGCGCAGCTGCTTCCGTCTGTTTGTCCGCGCCGGACGGGGCCGGGTTTTCGCTGCTCGTTGCGGAGCAGGCCGCAAGCGACAGAGTCATGGCGGCAGACAGCACTACGGCAAGAAACCTTGATGCTTTCTTCATGTTGCATCCTCCTTTTATTCTTTGTGACGAAAAAAGCCGTTTTTGCGATCTTTCGGGGGTAAGCTTAACGCACGGGCTCAAATCACATCGAGCTGCGCATGCAAGCAGTTTCCTTCGCAAAACGGCTTTCATCGCCCACGTAGGCTACTATAAATATTTGACAAATAAAAGACAATATGCCTGTCAAAATCGGTCATTGTGACGTCAAAATCCGTTTTCAGGATCGGAAGTGTCCTTTACCGGACTCATCATTCGTTCGTGACGTCTCCGTTTCTCTTCCTCTATCCAGCGTCCGGCAGCATCAGGCTTGTGACAAAGCGATCGCCTTCCTGCCAGAAAAAGAGCTCTGCCCCGTACTTCTCGGCGATGTGCCTCATGCTGCGGGTTCCGAAACCGTGATACCGCGTATCCCGCTTTGTCCTCGGAAGCCCGTTATCACCCATCTCCACGGTCTCCCCGCAGTAATTTTCCAGGCGGATGTTGATGAAACTTCCCTGCTGCTGCTCGGTCAGGCTGATGATCCGCTTTTCCGGCGGCAGCTTTTCCACGGCGTCCATGGCATTATCCAGCGCGTTCCCAAAGAAAGAATAGATATCCGTGTCGGAAAACCCGCTTATATGGGTTCCGTCCAGCAGACAGGTCAGGGTGATCCCGCTGTTTAAGCAGTGCGCGCCTTTTTCCGCCAGCACAATGTCAAGCGCCTCCGAGCCGGTGCGCAAAAAGCTGTCGTACTGGTTCACCAGCTCCTCCATCTCCTTGGCCTCCCGCTTCGGGATGCTGCCCCCCAGGGCATGGATCTGGTGCTTTAAATCGTGTGCCTTCAGGTTAATGCTGTCAATCAGCTCCTTGTTGTTCCGGTATACCTTCCGCTGATTGTGAAGCAACAGCTTCATGCTCTCCAGTTCCTCCTGCGCCCGCTCTTCCTTCAGAATGGACAGAAGAATGTAGGCGATGCAGATCGTGACAAGCGTCAGATACAGATTGATCAGGAAGAAACCATCCTCCACCCCCCAGTCTGTCAGAAAACCATAGGAAATGTTGTCCAGGAAGGTGGCGACCAGCAGGAATAACGCGGCAAACGCGATCACCTTTCCGTTTTTCATAAAACGGCTTTTCATCATCTCCTGCTGCCGCCCATATTTCCGGGAGCTGACGATATACATCACCGTATAGCAGATCACAAACCAGAGTACATGCAGGAGATTGTCCGGCAGCATTTCCACATCCGGCGAAAAGGCGAACGGGATTTGCAGGAGCTTTCTCATCAGGCAGTATGTATTATATACGATGTGCTGAATACAATACCCCAGTGTACTGCAGTAAAGCGCTCCCTGGGGGCCGCAGTCAAAGGACAGCCCCAGCATGATTGTCATCAGCAGAAAAAATACCACGTATTTAAACGACAGCTGCACAATCCCGGCCCAGTTAAACACCGGGTTCCAAAGGACCGACACCAGGCCCATGGCAACAAGCCCCGCCCCGATAAACAAAAGCCCGTATTTTTTCCTCTCAAAAAACCGGGCAAAAAGGAGCGATGCCAGGAGCAACTCCACCGTAAAGCTGAAATAATAGACTGCATGTATAAACAGATTCATGCCATTTTCCTCCCGATCTATGTAATCCACTTGGAGGTTTATTTGTCTCACGAAAGGTACCTTTCGGTTGGAAATTTATTTGTCTCCCGAAAGGTACTTCGACATCTCATACAGGAAATCCTTTCGCTTCGCCCGGGAGATGACCAGCGTATCTCCGCCCACGGTCAGTTCGTAATCCCGCACGGCCGTACAATGCTTCAGGTTTACCAGGTAGGATACATTGCATCTCCTGAATGAATAGGGATACAACTCCTTCTCGAGCTGCCGCATGGATTTATCGCGCGTCGTATACGTTCCGTCCACCGTATGAAACGTTGTCTCATGGCCGACGCTTTCAATATATTGAATCTTCTCTAACGGCATCCGGATCAGACCGTTGGGAAGCCGGATCACGCATTCAGCAGGCTTTTTTACTTTCATCTGTCCCTTGATCCGGTCCATCCGCATTTTCAGGGCATAGTAAGAAAACGGCTTGACAAAATAGTCGGCCGCGGAATATTTATATCCGTCTATGGCATACTGCGCCATGTTGGTGAGGAAAATCAAAACGACGTCCGGATCCTTTTCCCTTAAACTTTCCGCCGTCTGCATGCCGGTCATTCCGGGCAGAATAATGTCCAGAAATATCACATCAAACTGCGAAACATAGTCCTTTAAAAGCTCTTCCCCACTTGAAAAAAAGGTCAGCTGCAGCTCCTCATTGCTCTCTTCTTTCCACCGGTTTAACGCGGACCGGATCGCCTCTGCGGACTCCCGCTCATCCTCCAGAACAGCGATGTTCATAACAGATCCCCCTATTCCAAATCTCACTTATGTCTGATATGTATAGTCCTTTATAATACGATGTACGTTATTCTAGCACTTATATACAATACTCCATTCTCATTTTATGAATTCCCGCGCAAGGTTTCAATAGCTTTGTCAAAATTGGTATCGCTCATGTCACAATCCGTCTGAAAAGAGGGAGGTAGGCAGTTTGGCCGTCATGTCCGCTTGCCCGTATACAAGAAAAGTGATAGAATAGTAAATACTCAGCACGATTAAGGCAAAAGCGCCCGCGCCGCTTTTTTTAGGAGATCAACGATGACGAGACAGATGCAAGAACCCAAACAGGATACCGAAAAGCTGGGGCCCCTCATGAGCGCCATCAAAGCGGTGCACCATGTGACCGGAAGCAGCTCCACAAAACCGGAAGATCTGGCACGGCAGCGGTCCTCCATGGACCTCTTCGCCCGGCTCGTCACCCCGCTTCGCGACATCGAAACCGAGAAAATTTCCATCGGTGAGTGCGAGGCTGAGTGGGTACGGCCTGCCTTCGCACACGGCCGCCGCACCATCGTTTTGTACTGCCACGGAGGCGGCTACACCTGCGGTTCCTTGGAGTACGCCCGCATTCTGGCGGAAAAAATGGCGGTGAGCTTTGGCCTTGAAGTGCTCTCTTTTGCCTACCGCCTGGCTCCCGAACATCCCTATCCGGCGGCGTTAGAGGATGCCCTTGCGGTCTGGAATGATCTGATGCTTCAGGGATACGGGGCGAATCAGGTGCTTTTGGCCGGGGATTCGGCCGGCGGAAACCTGGCGCTGACCCTGACGCTGAAGTTAAAAAAGCAACAGCGATTTTTACCGGCGGCATTACTTCTCATGAGCCCGTGGACGGACATGACCTCTTCGGGCGAATCCTACAAAACCTGCCTGAAAAAGGATCCCATGCTGACCCCGTCCTATATTGCCGCGTCGAAGATTGCCTACGGCGGCGCGGAAGCGGACTTTTCCGATCCTGCTTTCAGCCCGCTTTTCGGCGACCTAAAGGACCTGCCCCCGGTGCTGATCCAGGTGGGAACCAACGAAATCCTGCGCTCGGACAGCGAGCTGTTGCACAAAGCCATCAAGGGGCAGGGCGGGTATTCCAGGCTGGAAGTATACGACCAGTGCTGGCATGTATTTCAGCAGATGCCCGTGCATCAGGCCAGGCAGGCGCTCCTTAGCATGGAGAAATTTGTGAGAAGCGTAGCAGATAAATGAGGGTATTACAATACATCTGAGCGCGGCGCGGCCGATATTTCACGCGGTAAAAGCGTACCTGCTCAGGGTTTTTAAGGAAGGAATGTGGATTTGGCAGAAAAGTGGTATCGTATCGATAATGTTGCAAAAGTATTTATGGCTTCCCGCACGAGGCGCGATCCGCGGGTGATACGCCTAAGCTGTACCCTGACGGAAAAAGTGGATCCGGCGCTCCTTTCACAGGCCGTGAAACAGGCGGCGGCAGAGCGCCCTCAGTTTCAGGTTTCCCTGCACCGCGGACTTTTCTGGCCCTACCTGGACACCTGTCAGGCAGAGCCCTTGGTGGAGGAAGAAACCGACACCCCCTGCCGGGCCGTCTACGAGGATGACAGCCGCAAACTTTTGTACCGGGTTTCCTATTACGACTGCCGCATCAGCCTGGAGGTGTTTCATGTCCTCACCGACGGCACCGGCGGGCTGGACTATCTGCAGCTGATCGTCCGCAACTATCTGGCCGCCAAAAATCCCAAACTCAAGGATCTCCCCCCGATGAGCGCCTCGGAGGCGGATCGGGAGCTCGACGGCTTCCGCAACTTTTTTGACAACAAGGCCTCGATCCCGGAAAGCGGGAAGGCCGCCTTCCAGCTGCGGGGCGGCAGGCTGCCGTACAATCAGACCAGCTATTTTGAGGCGCATCTGCCGGTCAAAAAGCTTCTGAAGCTGTCCAAAGAAACCGGGGTGTCGTTAACCAGCTACCTCACCGGGCTGCTGACGCTTTCCATCTTCCGGGAGATGCCTGCCAGGGAACGCAAAAAGCCTATCACCATCGGGCTCCCGGTCAATCTGCGGAATTATTACCCCTCCGCCACCTCCCGCAATTTCTTCAACTCCATCATGCTCTCCCAGGTCCTGACCGGGGAAGAAACGCTGGAGCAGGTCGCCCGCGTCATGGATGACCAGATCAAGGAAAAGACAAAGCCGGAAAACATCAAAGCCCGGATGGACAGCTTTCAAAAGCTGGAGGAATTTAAGATCGCATCGTTGGTCCCCCTTCCCGTGAAAAACCTGGTGGTGCGCCTCTTTACCTGGGCGGATAAGCGCAAGGTCACGGCAACCATCTCCAGCATGGGGATCCTGAAAGTGGCGGACCCTCTGAAAAAGTACATTCGCGGCTTTGAAGCCCTCTCGAGCACCGACAGCCTGTTTATCACCGTCCTGACCTACCAGGACGACCTGGTGCTGGGGATTTCCAGCGCCTATCGAAGCACGAATGTCCTGCGCAATTTCTTCCAGCTCCTGACCACGCAGGGAGTGGATGTCCGGCTGTACGCCACGGAGGTGATTTCCTGATGCAACATTGTCCTTATTGTAAAATCGAAGTCGGCGGCAACTTAAGCAAATGTCCGCTTTGTCAGAACCCTTTGTCCGGCGCGCCGGGCGACGAGGCGCCCTACTGGCCGGAAGCCAGGCCGTTAAAGACGCTGTCCCTTGCCGCCAAAATCGTGCTGTTCGTGCTTCTGTCCGCCACCTTCATCTGCCTGGCCCTGGACTTTCTTTTAGGACTCCATGCCGATCTGCACTGGAGCGTCCTGGTGGCTGTGTTCAGCCTCTCCGCTCTGCTGATTTTGTTCCTGGTTCTGGATCATCCCAGACTGACGGTTCCCCGTTTTCTGTTTCAGATGCTGCTTCTTGCCATTGCCCTTTCCTTCTTCACGGAATGGTTTCTCGGCTACAGAGGCTTTAGTCTGGACTATATGATGCCCATATTATGCAGCGCCGTGCTGGTGATGGACATCGTTTTCATCTTTGTGGACGCCCGCTTTACGCAGAACACTTTGGTATATTTTCTCATGAATGTCCTGATCGGTCTGGTCACCTTCCTGGTGCTCGCGCTCCTATCCCACGTGCAGCGCATTCCCTGGATGATCTGCCTGATCATCAGCGTGCTGGGGATCTTAAGCGTCCTGGTCTTTAAGTGGCACAACCTGTGGCTGGAACTGCAGAAACGATTACATATGTAACAGGAGGTACTCTATGCGCTCATTATCCCTTTCCTTATTTCTCGCCGCCGACCTGTTTTTAGGCGGCTTTTCCCCCGCCGCCGGCATATCCTCCCCCCGCCTTCTGCGCGAGGAAGGAACCCGCGCCGAAGTGCATCAGGAGTCGGAAACAGCTCCGGAAGCAGAAGATCCTCTGGCCGCCGAAAATGCCTTGGCATGTCAGGCACTTCCGGTGCTGTACCAGGCGATCTACGACTACTGCCATGAAACCGAGAACGGTTTCGATCCGCTCATTGACATCAGAAACGTCCGCGTTGTACACTTAAAAGAGCATCCGGTCAATCGGAACGGGGAGGACATCTCCTCATTTTTCGCCGGCACCCGGGCCTTCGTGGAATTTTCCTACTTTTCGAGCGAACGCTTAAACGGCGTGGACGGCGATTATCAACCGCTCTCCTACCGGTCTGTCTTTATCAAGGACGACGGTTCCATGGGCTGTTCTTTCAGCAATCCTTTGGATCAGTACCGCAGCCAGTCTTACAGCGCCAACTATTCCGGTATCGTAGAGGCAGTCACGGATCTGGGCGATGCCTGGAACGGAATTTTGTCTCATGAAAAGCCGGAAGGTTTTGAAGAGGAAGTGGTTTCTGCGCAGGGGGAGAAGACAGAAGGCTCTGGCGAGAAGGCGCAGGACGAAGAAGTCACCTCCACCACAAGGATCGTTGCCCGTCTCGAAGACGGGTCGCCCCTCTATCTGACCACAAATCCTGCCCTGCCAGCCAACAAAGCGGAAAAAGCCGTGGTGGAAAAAGCACTCGCTGCCCTGAAAGATGCCTGGGAAAAAAGTTACAAGCCGTCTCCCGACACGCTCATCCTCCAGGCCCCCGTCGTGCAGATTAAAAACGTCCGGATTATTTATCTGAAACTCCACCCCCAGACCACAAACGGCAAGAGTGTTGACGCCCTGGACGGCATCGGCTCCATCGTGGAGGTTCTCACCTATTCCAACTATTATTCCTCGGAAACCACGCCGATCTATCTCACCGCGCGTGGCGCTTTCCCGGGTGTTTTAGTTCCCCGCCTCGGCCGCATGCGCGCCTTGGGCATGGATCTGTACAGCCTCTACACCATGCGATTCTTTGACTGGGATTATTCTGGTGTCGTCACCTCCGTGCGCGACTTTGGCAGCCAGTTTAACGGCTATCTTCTGGGTACTTTGGGCGAGAAGCCGGAGAGCGAGGATGGGGAAAAGCCTGGAACTGATGCAAGTGAGCAAAACGAGACGAACAAATCGGACGTCGGAACTGACAGCAAAGAAGGATCGGGCAAAGAAGATTCTTCAAAGGAAGACGCCAGCCAAACCTCTGCTGAAGCGGTTTACAAGCAGCACCGTATCAAGATTACCGGCGGAAAATTTGATATGCTGGATGACGAGGTTCTGATCTATCGCCTGCACGTCGAATATACGGCGGACGGTGATGAAGCCTTCCTGCCCTTTGACACCTTCCAGGTGCGGGCTTTCCAGCACGGCCGCGAGCGCGAGGACATCTCCGATTTTGGTTTGCCGGAATGCGCGCCGCTCATTCAGAACGTGTCCCCCGGCCAGACCGTGAAGGCCGACTATCTGTTTGAAGTAGATGATAAAGAATTGCCCATCCGTGTCACGGTACGCGCGGTGAGCGAGGAAGAAGAGATCTTGCTGGAAACGGAAATAAAGGAAGAAAAGTAAAAAAGAAGTCGTGGCGCGGGTGCCTTTTTTGCCTCCGCGCCACG
>JAFVBO010000105.1 GCA_017479935.1 Lachnospiraceae bacterium | reverse complement strand
GCAGATCTGCCCTCCGGGCTGGAGAGCCTCGCGGCGTACATGACGGACGGAGACTATCTGCAGCTCTGCCGGGAGGAGCGGGAGCTTCTCGAAAACCTGCAGGCGCTCAAGGAAGAGGGCGTCTTCCAAAAGATCGTGGTGCTGCTCAACTCCTCCAGCACGCTGCAGCTGGATTTCATCGACGATTACGATCTTGACGCCGTGCTCTGGGTCGGAAATCTGGGCATGAACGGCATCCCCGCGGTGGCTGATATCCTGGCGGGCAAGGTCAATCCCTCCGGCCGGATTGTGGATACCTTTCTCAAGGACAACCATGCTTCTCCCGCCATGGCAAACTACAACGCCTTCCCGTACACAAACGCGGAGGCCTACGGGCTTGCTGCCGCGCAGAACAACACAGCGCCCGGTATCGACAAATGCAACCTGAATTACGTCGTCTATCAGGAGGGGATCTATGTCGGCTACCGGTATTTTGAGACGCGCTACGAGGACTATGTGCTCGGTCAGGGCAACGCGGGTGATTTTGACTACAGCGCGGAGGTCGCCTTCCCCTTCGGTTATGGCCTCAGCTACTCCGATTTTGTCTACTCGAATTTTGCCGTCGAGGATGCGGGCGAGAGCCTGACGGTAAGTGTCGACGTGAAAAACGACTCCGCTGTTGACGGCAAGCACACGGTGCAGATCTACTTCCAGTCTCCGTATACCGAGTATGACCGCCTGAACGGGGTGGAAAAGGCCTCGGTGGAGCTCTGCGGCTTCGACAAGAAGGAGATCGCCGCGGGCACGACGGAACACTTTACGATCTCTGTCCGCAAGGACGATCTGACAAGCTATGACGCCAATCAGGCGCAAACCTATATCCTCGACGCCGGGGATTACTACTTTACTGTCGGCACGGACGCCCACAACGCCGTCAACAACATCCTGCTGGCAAAAGGGGCCGAGGAAGGACGCCTGATCGGCTCCGGCGACGCCTCTCTTACCGCAAAGTGGACGGTCGCCGAGCTGGATACTGCGACCTATTCCCGTTCAAGCTATACCGGCAATCCGATCACCAATCAGTTTGACAACGCCGATCTGAACAAATACGAGGGCGCCGACGGGCAAAGCGTGACCTATCTCAGCCGTGCCGACTGGCTCGGCACCTGGCCGAGCACACAGCGTCTTTCCGTCACCGAAGCCATGTGGGCCGACGGGCTGACCCATGAGGAGAGCGGCCGCGCCGCCATCGCCGAAAAAATGAAGGCGCTTTATTATGCCGATGCCGTGCCTGCGGAAACGGGGAAAAGCGGGAGCCTGAAGGCCATTGATTTCGTAGATGTCGATTACAGCGATCCGGCCTGGGAGGAGCTGATTTCCCAAATCAGCTATGCGGATATGCTGGAGCTTGTGTACAACGGCGCATACAACACCAAGGCGCTTCCCGCCATCAATCTCCCTGCCACGCAGGAGATGGACGGCCCTACCGGCTTCACCAAGAGCCTCATGGGCGGCGGCAGCGGCATGGCCTTTACTTCCGAGGATGTCATGGCTGCTACCTTTAACCGTGCGCTGATCACGGCGGTGGGCAAATGTATCGGCGAGGATATGATGCACGGCAATCAGGGCGCGAACGCCTCTGCCATCGCCGGCATCTACGCGCCCGGCGCCAATATTCACCGCAGTCAGTATCTCGGCCGCCACAACGAGTATTACTCCGAGGACGGATGGCTCTCCGGAGAGATCTGCGCCGCAGAGGTGCAGGGCATCCGGGATCGGGGCGCGCTGGCCTTTGTCAAGCATTTCGCGCTCAACGATCAGGAGGAAGGGCGCTACGGTATCTCCGTCTGGACCAATGAGCAGGCAATCCGCGAGCTGTATCTGGAGCCCTTTGAGGGGGCTGTCCGCGGGGGCGCCATGAACGTGATGTCCAGCTTCAACCGCATTGGTGTGGTCTGGTCCGGCTCCCACCGCGGTCTGATGACCGGCGTGCTCCGCGAGGAATTCGGCATGGAGGGCGCTGCCATCACCGATATGTCCATGAACGCCAAATGGATGGACTACCGCCTTGGCGTGCTGGCCGGTCAGGACTACTGGTGCGGGCAGAAAGGCGGCATGGGAACCTTGGACGGTTCAGAAGCCGATCCCGCGCTGAGCAGCGCTGTGGCAAGAGCGGCGAAAAATGTGGTCTATTCCGTGACGAGGACCAACGCCATGAATATCGGCAACGCCACCGTGATCGCCGTCACGCCGACGTGGCAGATCGCCCTGAGAGCGGCTGCAGGCATCGTGTCTGCTTTCACGGTTGTGAGTATTCTTTTCTGGATTCGGTTTGCAAGGAGAAAGAACGCATGAAAAGATGGCTCCCCTTACTGCTTGTATGTCTTCTACTTCTCGCGGGCTGCTCAGGAAGCCCGGCGAAAGAGAGCGCGCAAACAGAAACCCCGCAGCAGGCATCGGAAACAGCCGTTCCCGACGCCGAACCTACCTTGGAAAAGCTCGAGATCGTGTCCAAGCCGGTAAAAATGAACTATGATTCCGGCGACACCTTCGATCCGACCGGCCTGCGGATCGACGCGCACATGTCCGACGGAAGCGTTCTCGAGGATGTGGCATGGGAGATCGAATACCCGATCATCGGCCCCAAAACCAGCGCGGTCAATATCAGCTGCATGGGCACGCGCCTGATGCTCTCCGTCACCGTAACCGTGAAGGGCAACACAGATCTGTATTCCGTCGCGCAGACGCCGGAGGTGGGGAGCAGCCCCCTGAAAGGGAAAACGATCTTCTGGCTTGGCTCCTCCGTGACAGAGGGCGCCTCCGCCGGCGGAGAGAGCATGGTGGATTTTATCGGCAAAAAATACGCGATCCACACGATCAAGGAGGCTGTAAGCGGCACAACGCTTGCGACCTATAAAGATAACAGCTATGTGGAGCGCCTTGACGCTTACCTTGTCTCTCCGGACAGGGCGGAGGTCGTAGACGCCTTTGTCTGCCAGCTCTCGACCAACGACACCTCGCATTCCGCAGAGTTCGGACAGGTGTTCTCTGATTTTATCACGGACCCGGCTGCCTTCGACACCGCAAGCACTTTCGGCGCGATCGAATACATCATCGCAAAGGTCAGAGAGACCTGGGATTGCCCGATCTACTTTTACACGAATCCGCCCACCGGAAACCCGGCCTATGGGACCATGGTGAAGGGTCTGTATCAGATCGCCGAAAAATGGAATGTGACTGTCATCGACCTCTATTCCGATGAAGCGTTCAACGACATTACGGAGGCTGAACGCGCATTGTATATGTCCGACCCCATTCATCCCACCAAGGCGGGCTATCGCGAATGGTGGCTTCCCAAGTTTGAAGAAGCCCTCGGCGCATGACCGCGGCAGACCAAACAACCGGCAGGAGATCGCCCGTAATGAGCGATCTCCTGCCGGATTTATTTCGTTTCCAGTTATATCATTATAGCTTCAAGTAGGGGAAAAGTGTTCAGATTTCCTTCATCTAACCTTCTGCCAGCACGTCCATCATAATTTTCGCGCCGAGCTTAAAGGCCAGGCAAAAGTCACACAATCCGTGAGGACGGTAACCTCCCTCTGGGCGTCCATGAAGTCCTCAAAAAGGTGCTTCTGTTCAGCGTTCAATGATTCAGTTAATTTATCACCGACCTTGACAACCTCACCCAGTGCTTTCGCATACTGGCTGTTGCGCTTGAAGCTGCGCTCATTGGGACGGATATCGCCGAGATAGAGATCTTCAAGAATCTGCATCTATACCTCCAGATATAAAAATCAGTTATTGTCACGATGTATTCTTTGCGTGAAGGTAAGCGCATCGGCGCTCTTGTCAAAGTGATCGCCCCGGCTTTCAGGAAATGTTGGACGAGATCGAAGCAGATCATGTGGCGGTCGTGCTGACGAAAGACCTCTCGCGCCTCGGGCGAAACTCCACGATGACCGGTATGTTCATCAACATCACCTTTGCAAAGCACAATGTCCGGTACATCGCGATTAACGACAACTTCGACACGATCAACCAAAACAGCGTAGACAACGATTTTGCTGGGATTCGCATGTGGTTCAACGAGTTTTATGCCCGCGATACCAGCCGCAAGGTTCGTGCCGTCGTCAAAGCCAAGGGCGAGCGCGGAGAGCCGCTGACCGGTTTTCTGCCATATGGCTATGTCAAAGATCCGAACGATCCGAAGAAATGGATCGTGGACGAGGAAGCCGCGAAAGTGGTCAAACGCATCTTCGCTCTCTGCATGGAAGGCCGTGGACCGTCTCAAATTGCCAAGCTGCTCCAAGATGAAAAAGTGCTGACCATCACAGCATATCGGCTGCAAGAAGGCCGCAATGCGAACCATCCGGAACCGGCGAATCCGTATGAATGGGACTCCCGGAGTGTAGCAGATATTCTGGTGCGCCGCGAATATACCGGCTGCACGGTCAATTTCAAGACCTACTCCAATTCCATCTGGGATAAGACGACCCGCAAGAATCCGGTGGAGAACCAGGCAATTTTCTACAACACGCACCCTGCCATCATCGACATTGACACCTTTGACAAGGTACAGGAGATCCGCGAGCAGCGTCACCGCAGGACGAAATCTGGCAACACGCACATGTTCTCCGGCCTGGTGTTCTGCGCAGACTGCAAAGGCAAGATGTATTTCAGCGGTTCTCACGATGATCCGAGCAAATGGAATTACACCTGCTCGAACTCTCGCGGCAGCAATTCTCCTTGCTCTGCCCACTTTATCCGCGCGGTCGTTTTGGAACGTTTGGTCTGGAATTACACGCAAAGGGTCATTGAGCTCGTGCTCCGCTATGAAGCCCATTTCCGGGCAATCATGGAAGAGAAGATGCAGACCGAAAGTAAGGCGATCCTCAAGGCCAAACGCAAGCAGCTTGAAAGAGCGGAGAAGCGCATCCAGGAGCTTGATCGGCTGTTCGTGCGAACCTATGAGGACAATGTGGCTGGCAAGCTGAGCGACGAGCGTTTTGCTGCGATGAGCCGTGGGTACGAGGACGAACAGCAGGATCTGAAGGACGCGGCAGAAACTCTCCGGAAAGAGATCGAAGTACAGGAACAGCAGAACCAAAACTTAGACCTGTTTATTGAGCGAGTTCAGAAATATGCCGAACTTGATGAATTGACGCCCTACGCCGCACATGAGCTGATCAAGGCGATCTATGTAGGAGCGCCCGATAAGAGCAGCGGCAAGCGCCGCCAGAGCATCCATATTGAGTACGACCTGATCGGATTTATCCCGCTCAATGAACTGATGAAGCAGGAAACGGCATGACCAAAGCCATGCCGTCCCTGCAAAGACGATAAAACTATCTTACGGGAGTGGGCCCTTCAGCGCCCACCTCTTTTCTAACGATAGAGACGGTCCTTTTTGCAGACTTGCGGACAAGGAAAGCACAGGCAGGAAGCGCAAATTCAACAATGCATACGCCGGAGTCTGTTTCTAATGACTGCTATACGGGGAAAAGAGCAAGAATAGAAGAAATTCCCCGTCCGCAGCTCAATTTTCCAGGCTTTCATACGGGAAAAAGAGCAAGAATAGAAAAAATTTCCCGTCCGCAGCTCAATTTTCCAGACTTTCATGCGGGGGAAAGAGCAAGAATAAAAGAAATTCCGATAGAGGAATAAAAAAGAAAAGGGTGGGCGCTCAGCGCCCACCCCACTTGTTAATTTCAGCTACGGCAAGCATCCACCAGCTCCGGCAGGGTGGCTTCAAAGTCCACGCCGTACCAGGGCTTTTCCGGGTTGCTTTGCGTGACGGCGATGGTGCGGGCGGTGTAGTCGGCCGCCAGCTTGAAGGCGTCATGCAAGGAACGCCCCTGCAGCAGCGCGCCGACGGAGACGCTGGAGAAGATATCGCCGGTGCCATGGTAGGAGGCGTCGATGCGGTCGTTCTGGTAGTGGAAGGTTTCACCGGAAATGGTATCCAGACCGTAGACGCCGGTTTTTCCTTCAGAAAGCGACACGCCGGTTAAGACCACCTTCTTGGAGCCCAGCTTGGCCAGGCGGTTTAACAGCGTCAGCACGTAGGCTTCATCGTACTCGGTCTTGTACTCGCTGTCCGTCATGAAGCAGGCTTCGGTGATGTTCGGGACGATGATGTCCGCCAGGCCGCACAGCTCTGCGTTTTTGCGGGCGTAGGCCATGTCGAAGGCCGGGTAGAGTTTGCCGTTGTCCGCCATAACCGGGTCGATGAAAAGGAGGGTGTCCTTGGAGCCAAACTCCTTAAAGATATGCTTGGTGATCTCGATTTCTTCCTCGGAGCCAAGGTAGCCGGTATAGATGGCGTCAAAGGTAAAGCCCTGGGACTTCCAGTGCTGTGTGATGGGAAGCAGCTGGTCCGTCAGGTCCTTGACGGTGAAGCCGCTAAACATGGTATGGGTGGATAAAACCGCGGTGGGCAGGATGACAGTTTCGTGTCCCATGGCGGACAAAATCGGCAGAGCAACAGTTAAGGAGCATTTTCCCAGGCAGGAGATGTCCTGGATGGTCAGAATTCGTTTCATAGCGTTTTCCTTTCTATACGATTGATCCCGGAAAATGACCGGGTAGTAAAATTGGATTTAGCCTGGCCTTTCGTGTATAGCCTTATGGAAAGGTACAAGGCCGAAAATGAGTGTCATGGCCACAAGTATAGCGGGAAAACCCCGATTTGTAACAAGCCAGTTTATGAAAACTTTTCCTGACAGGCGAGGTGAAATGCTATTCACGGTTCACCTCCCATACAGGCCTCAGGCACAGAAAAACGCGCGGGGCCTGAAAGACTCCGCGCGCTTTTCATAAGAGAAAGGGGAATAAGGAAATATGAGAATAGCAGCGGTTAGCTGCTGACTCGTTTTCTATTATAAAGGATAGAAGGGAAATTGAAAAGAGCCATTTCCTAACTGGTATCTGTGGCTGCGTAACTTGCAGTAGAAAAAATCCGGGTGGAGAAATTGCACATTTTTTGCATTTTTTATCACAGGATCTTCACAAATTCCACGAAGAATAGTATAATAAAAAAACAACTGTCTGGAACGCGGTTTAAGGGAGAAAACTGCGGAACGGAAGTTGCAAGGATACGACTGCCTACGGGCAGAAAACGATGGCCGTCCTTTTTTAGCGAGAAGGAAGGCGTTGTTCTTTTGAGAAGGAGGATTTAAGTATCATGAAAACTGAAATTTCCCGCCGCAGCTTTTTAAAGGGATCTGCTGTCGCGGCCGCGGCTGCTGCCGCTGCCGGTTCTCTGCCGGTTTTGGCTGACGAAGAAGTAGCAGCACCCGCCGCTGAGGGTAAGCTTAGCTTTGAAATTCCGCCGGAACCCGTAGCAGATGCGGACATCGCGGAAACCTATGAAGCCGATATCATCGTCATCGGCGCCGGCGTTTCCGGTCTGTGCTGTGCCTGTGCCGCTTCCGAGGCAGGCGCGGATGTGATCCTGTTTGCAGCCGGTACGAAGCACGTAGAGCGCGGCGGCTCCAACCACGGTATCGATACCAAGACCCAGGCTGACTTCGGCATCAGCTACAAGAAGGAAGACCTGGCGAAGAGAATTAAGCAGGAATACGTAGCCAACGGCTACACCATCGACCAGAGAAAGTGGTCCAAGTGGATCAACAACAACACCGAGTCCATGAACTGGCTGATCGACAAGATGGAATCCTATGGCGCGCATGTCACGCTGGAGCTTCCTTATGCCGATAAGGACGGTCTGTTTGATTTCACGGCAGCTTCCCACAACTTCACCTTCGTGCCGGAAGAGGGCAAGGAGTACATCTTCCACACGACGCTGGGCGGTTCCGTTACCTTCGGCGCTGCCTTCGGTCAGGGCCTGGTCAACGATATGTATGAGTATGAGATCCTCCAGAATGGCGGACGCATCGATTACAACACCAGAGCGCTCTATCTGATCCGGGAAGACAACAACACCGGACGCGTCAGTGCGGTCGTCGCGGAGAACGCGGAAGGCAAGTACGTGAAGTATGTCGGCAGAAAGGCCATTGTCATGGCGACGGGCGACTTCTCCGGCAACCACGAGATGATGCAGAAGTACTGCCCTCAGGCCATGGATATTCTGGCTCCTGAGCGCGAGACTCCCAACTATGATGCCGGCTTCCAGTTCGGCGGCCTGTTCCCGGGCGATGGCCATAAGATGGGCCTGTGGGTTGGCGCTGCCTGGCAGAAGACCTACCCGAACGCTGCTATGGTCGACAACCTGAACGGACCGTACAGCAACGGCATCTCCAACGTTACCACCATCAACTTAAACCAGGACGGCAAGCGCTTCATGAATGAAGATACCATGTGCGCATACTCGGCATGGGCGTTAAAGCAGCAGAAGAACATGACCTGCTACTATATCTTCAACGCGAAATATGCGGAGCACTATGAGACCTGGTCGACCTTCGGCTGCACGCTTGGTGGCGACAATGGCATCAACGGTCCTGCCGGTGTTTCCAGCGCCGATAAGCTGGCTGACTGGGAGCGTCAGGCTGCCAGAAACGCAGAGACTCCCGCCGAGAGACTGGCCGGTCAGTACATCAAGGCTGACACGCTTCAGGAACTCTTTGAGAGATGGGGCGACATCGATGTAGAGCAGGCCATGAAGACGATGGAAGAGTACAATCAGTACTGCAAGGACGGCTATGATCCGGAGTTCATGAAGAGCCCCGAGGAGCTGGTTGCCATCGAGGAAGGTCCGTTCTTCGGTTACAAGTATGTTTTGAACAGCGGCAACTTCCTGTGCGTCACCGGTGGTCTGCGCACCAACGAAGAGATGCAGGTCTGCGACGCGGACGATAACCCGATCGAGGGTCTGTACAACGTCGGTATCATGGTCGGCGATATGTACGGCGTCTGCTACAACTTCTGCATCTGCGGCCACAACCTGTCCTGCACCTGCAATACCTTCCCGTACATGCTGGGAAGAAAGCTGGCGGCAGCTGAATAAAGCGTCTATAAGCGATTTTGGGCAGCTTCTATGTAATAAAGTAGAACGAGGAACCCTTTCGGACTTGACAAGCAGCCCGGGAGGGTTCCTTTGTTTGAAAGGTTCGTTCGTGACCAACGGGGCAGGAAGCCGGTCTTCTTAGATAGAAAGCAAAAGTATCTACTCAGCACAGCCGCTTGCACCCCGCTGCAAGCGGCGTAAAACAAAAGCTGGCATGCCAAGCCACAGGCAATTTGGAATGCGCGGAGCGCATTGCCTGTGGCTTCGTAACTGCTCAGGTACTGAGCAGTTACAAGCAAAAGCATTCCTTCCGGGCATCTTGCGAAAAAGGTACTTTCATAACTGGATGCGATAGTGTGCGGGAGGGTATACTAAGATCGGAATGGAATGGACAGGTTCAAACATGTGTGAAGGAGGTTTAACGATGAAACGCTTTTTGGAGAAGAAATGGATAGCCCTTTTGCTTTGCATGAGTGTGCTTTTGGGGGCGGCGTTGCCGGCGCGGACCGTGAAGGCGGATCCGGATGTTCCTCAGATCCTGCAGAACTATGTGGACAGCCTGCATTTTCTGGCGGGGGAGGACCACGAACTGCTCACCAACTATGTGAGCAAAGAGGTTGTGTATAACCTGGATGACGTGCCGGAAAAGTCCTATCTGGGCTACTATCAGGCCGATCTGGACAAGGACGGGCAGGAGGAGCTTTTGCTTGTCAGCGTGGACGATGCGCTGCAGCGCAACATCTGCCTGCAGCTGGTGGAAGTGGTGGATACGAAGGCCAAGGTGGCAGCGACCATCAACCTGGGGAAAGAGTGCTCGTCCGCCTACAGCCTGAATTTCCCCATCGCGGTGGTGGGAACGCAGTCTTCCTACATGGACTTTTTCGTCTACGAGCTGGACGGCGAGCCCCGCATCATGGTGGAACTGCACCAGTTTGGCGATGTACCGGAGGAGCTGCATCACCAGTTATACGCCAACTTTGCCTATGACGGCAAGAAGTTTGTGAAACACGCAGCCAACGGGATGTGGTGGGAGTCGGATCACTCACCGGACTTCGCGCTGGCGCTGCCGGAGCTCGGCGTGGACACGCAGAAATCGTATTATGACTGGCGGGACGGGAAGCTGATGATGGGCAACTTCCTGATCTACAACGGATATGTAAATGTGTGCCGCGTGGAGGCCATCCCGGCGATGGAAAAAGAGGAGGCGGAAGCGTTCTTCAAGGTAAACCATGGGTATCTGGACGGCAAAAAGGGCGCGACGCTGCGCTTTACGATGCCCCGGATCCGGGAGGTGCTGCCGATGTCTGAAAAGCAGCGCCTGGACATCAACATGCTTCTCTCGGGTATGACGGCCACGAACAAGGAGTATTGGGGAGCGACCGAGGATTGGGATACGGAAAAGCGGCTGGACTATCTCTACACGCTTTTAAATAAGAATCAGCCGGAAAAATACGTGTTCCAGATGGGCGAGGAAAATATTTTCCCGAAGCGCACGTTTTTGTATCAGTATGACTATGAATACGAAGATACCGACCTGGGCCCCTGCTACTCCTTTATGGTGTTGAACGCCCTGGCGGAAGGAATTTTTGGTGAGGCGTTTGACTTTGAGGTGAGAAACCGGAAGCTTTCCCCGGGGCTTCAGACGAATGAGCAGTTCCTGTACGTCACCCCTTCGGGCGGCTATTCCACCCTGCTTCTGGCCGACACGATGTACCGGGAAAACGAGCACCTGTTTGTGGTGGGTTCCGCGTACGAAACGGCCAGCACCACGGTGTATTTAGGGCGCTTTACGGCGGAGCTGTACGACTTCCCTTACAGCATGTTCGGGTATTCGCTGGTGAGCTTTAACGGCATCACGCCGCCGCAGACCGTGCCGAAGGTAACTGCCACGGCTTCCTCGGCCGTTCCGGATGACGGCGAGGAGTACAAGTACGGCCCGGAGATGGCGGTGGACGGCAAGCTCGAAACAGCCTGGAACGAAGGCGCGCAGGGAACGGGCGTAGGCGAATGGATTTCCGTGAACATGCCGATGGCGTTAGATACCCCGGTGGCCTCGATCCGCGTGGCCAACGGCTACCAGAAGGACCAGAAAACCTTTGACAATAATGGTATGGTGGTACGCGCCAAGCTGGAGTTTTCGGACGGCACGGAGCTTGAAACCTACCTGAACTACGAAGACGCCGTGATCTTCGAGAAGCCGGTCGCCACCAGCTATGTAAAGCTGACCATCTTAGAGGCCACGAAAGGTGAGGCGTATGAGGATACCTGCATCTCCGAGATCGATGTGTTTACCTATGACAGTGTGCTTTGGTCGCTGCCGGTTCCCTACAGCATGATCGACGAAACGGGGATGATCGGCCTGAACGCGGGAAAAGAAAAGAAAGCTGCCAAGGAACTGGAGTGGTGGTCGAAAGGGGTCGTACACGTGTACAACGACTACATTCTGGTGGACAGCAGCGTGCGGCTTTACACGGCCAACGAGTTAAAGGGCCTTTCCAAGGAAGACCTGCGCATTGCGAGAAACGAGATCTATGCCCGCCACGGACGGCGCTTTGCCTCCGCGGATCTGCAGAAGTATTTTGACGAGAAGCCCTGGTATAAGGGAACGATCGACGCAAGCAAGTTTGACGATTCGGTATTAAGCAAGATTGAGCTGGACAACATCAAGCTGATCGAGAGCGTGGAGGCGGGAAGTGTTACGCCGTAAAGGCTGTAGATGAAATCCCGATTTTTTCCGTACGGGGATGAGACAGGGATTTCCTACGCAGGCCTCTTGAGCGTACGATGAGCTAACTCCTAACTTCGACAGCAAAATCCACATCCACGAGTCTAAGGCGGCGACTCGTGGATGTGGATTTTTTGTCTTCGTAAGGAGTGGATCTCATCTCCGCTAAAAGCACTCGTGAATTGCCTGCGTATGGAAAATCCCTGTCTATCCCCTGGTTCATTTGAGTGTCATTTACAAAAAGAACGGCTTGCCATATAATGCAAGGAGTGAAAACAATAAGTTTGCTTTTATGATGGCACAGCCATATGGCTGCAGGGAGGTCCTAATATGACTGAAAAAAGTAAAATGAGATGGTATCTGGCGATTGCCTTTCTGGCAGGCGCTGCGGTGATGGCGATGGTACTTTTGGCGGTGTGGAGGCCACAGGTGGAGCCTGTAAAGCCGCAGGGAGAGACGCAACTGGAAGCGGAGCCATCGGAAGATGTGCAGGAAGTTACAAAAGAGGAGGTGGCGGGGACAACCGAGCTTGCTACGGAAGATGCCCCGAATACAACTGACTATGCCGCCATCTTTCCTTCCTGGAACCCGGACAGCGCCTCGCTGAAGGAACTGGTGGCGTTTGTGAACGCCGTCATCGATGAAAAAAACCCGGAATATCTGGCTCCGGCAGACCGGATCGCCGTCTTTGACATGGATGGCACCATCTTGTGCGAGAAGGCTCCGGTATATATCGATTACTGTATGACCATGTATCGCGTCCTGGATGATCCGACGTTTTCCGCGACCGCAGAGGAGCGCGATGCCATGCAGCAGACACGCGATCACGCGTATGCCTACGGGGAGACGTTTCACCCGGAGGGCATCACCAAGGATGATCTTGTCGCGTCGGCTTTTACCGGCATGACGCCGGAAGAATTCCGTGCCTATGTGGTCAACTTTGCGGATAACAATGAGGTGGTAGGGTTTGAAAGCATGACCTACGGGCAGTCGTTCTACCAGCCCATGATCGAGGTGATCCGGTACTTAAAGGCGAATGGCTTTGATGTCTGGATGGTATCGGCATGCGAGCGCGAGGTCGTGCGGGCGCTGGTGGAGCGCTTTGATATCCCGTTTGATCATGTGATTGCCACCGATGTGCCGTACGTGGCGTCGGGGAAGGGCGACAAGGCAGCCGACGAGTATAACATGGGGCAGGAGGAGCAGATCCTTCTTGGCGCGCCGCTTGACGAAGTCGAGTGCGGCAAGTCCGGCAAGGCAGCGGCCATCGCCCGTGAGATCGGAAAACGGCCGGTTCTGGCCTTTGGCAACAGCTCCGGGGATTACTCGATGTTGAATTACGCCGAGGGAAATCCGTACCATACCGGCATGGGATTTTTCGTGGTGTGCGATGACACGGAGCGCGAGTATGGCAGTGAGGCAAAGGCTGCCGAGTACTACAGCGTAGTGGAGAAGGAGGGCTGGACGGCCTTTTCGATGGCAAACGACTGGAGCACGATCTACGGCGAGGGCGTCAAGAAGACCGAGTTGCCCGGAGCCTCCGAGGAGCTGCCGGATGCGGCGTAAAAGAATGTATGGAAGGCATCAGGGGTTGTGCGTAAGGTTCATTCTGTTGCCGCTGGTAGAACGCTTGCCCTTGTCATCCCGCACAAGCCAATAGACGAGCAGGGTGCAGGCCTCTGCCAGGGAGTGACAGAACCACAGGCAGGACGGGGCTGCCAAAGAAGGCAGCGTCAAAATAAATAATCCGGGAAGCAAAAATCCGCGCAGGGACGATAACAGCAAGGCCTTTCCCGGTGTCTGGGTGGACTGGAAATAAGAAATCATCAGGATGTTCAAACCGGCACAGAAAAAGCAGGCAAAGTAAGGCCTGCTTTTTTCTGCTGCGTAGAAAGCAAGCGCTTCGTCCCCGGGGGTAAATATTTGATAAAAATGCAAAGAATGCAAAAAGACAAGAGCGTAGCTGCCGATCCCCAGAAGCAGAAAAACCGCAGAGGCAATTTTTAGGAGCTCCGCGAGCTTTTGGCGCTCCTCGGCGGCGTGAAGATAGCTGAATGCCGGCTGCAGGCCTTCTGCCATGCCAAGAAACAAGGTCAGAATAATGAGCATCAGGTATCCGATGAGCAGATAGGCGGCCAGGCCTTCTTCGCCGAAGCCGTACCGCACGATGCCGTAGTTCATCAGGAAAGTGACCATTCCGATGCTGAACTCCATGACAAAGGAAGGAAATCCCAGCGTGATAAACCACCGAATGGTTTGCCGGTCCGGGACCCCGGGCTCGAAATACAAAAGCCCTTTTCGCAGCAGAAAATGAGGCAGAAGAATCAGCACACTGATGACCGGGCCGATGGCGGTTGCCAGGGCCGCTCCCGCAATACCCATGTTCAGGGGGTACATGAAAACATAATCCAGCAAAATGTTGGACAGGGAGCCGACCGTCAGCACCGCCATGGCCAGCTTCGGCCTTCCATCATTGCGCGCCAGGCCGCCCAGGAGATAGCTGAACAATAAAAAGGGCGAGAACGTCACGATATAGCGCAGATACGTGGTGGTGAGCCCGTGGATTTCCGGAGTTGCCCCCAGGAGCGTTGCGAGCGGCTGCAGGAAGAGATTGCCCAATACAGAAATAACCAGGGCGATCGTGCCCTGCAAAAATAACGCGGTCAGGAAGGCATTCCTGGCGGCGGAGTAATTATGGGTGGCCAGTCGGTCGGAGATCACGACGCCGGCACCCGAAGTTAACCCGATGCCGAGGGCGATTAGCAGCTCGACGACCGGGACCCCAACGCCGGCGGCCGCGAGCGCGTTGCTGCCGAGACGCATGCCGATAAAGACTCCGTCCACGATGATGTAGATGGAATTAAAGAGCAGACCAATCATTTGCGGAATGGCGTAGTTCAAAAAGATTTTTCCGGCTGATTCCTGATACATAAAATACCTCACACTACATGGATTGGCGGCATCAAAGCGCAGCGAAACACAGATGGCTGACAAGCGCAGAGGGATGCTCATTTGCTCGTAATAAAAAAGCCTGGGAGACCGATCATCTCCCAGGCTTTTGTCCTTCCGTGTTAAGTCGGTATTTTCCGACCCGTTTTATCTTGGACCAGACCAGCGGTTGCTGCGGAACCCTATAAAACAGAGGTATTGTAGCATAGAAGGCTGGAAAAGTAAATGGGCTTGACAACAGATTGTTTTGCGGGTACGTTATGAACAAAGGAATGTCCGATCATTCGGGCAGGATAGTATGTGGAAACCGGGGGTGATGGAGTTTGGCCCTGTATGCGATGGGGGATCTGCATCTGCATTTTCAGTCGATGTTAAAGTCGCCGGAGCAGCTGCATGACCGAGTATGGAAGAATCATGAAGAGAGGGTTCAGAAAAACTGTGCCAAACTGATCACAGACGAGGACACGTTTGTCCTGGTTGGCGACCACAGCTGGGGAAGGAACCTTTCGGAATGCGACCAGGATCTGGAATATATTTGCGCCCTGCCCGGCCGGAAGATTTTAACACGGGGCAACCACGATATGTTCTGGGATGCCAAAAAGACCGCGCAGTTAAATGAGCGGTATCAGCCGCGCCTCACCTTTTTGCAGGACAGCTTTGCGACCTATCAGGATTATGCGCTTGTCGGAACCAAGGGCTTCACGTTCGAGGGACCGTTTTACATAGATAGCCGCGGAAGGATCGTAGGATGGGATGAGGAAGCGGAAGAACACGCGAAGAAACTGGTGAGCCGGGAACTGGAGCGCTTGCGGAAGTCCTTCGAACTGGCAAAAGCGGATGGGTACAGGAAATATGTGATGTTTCTGCATTATCCGCCCACCAATATTTTAGAGGAGCGCAGCGGCTTTACGGACATGGCGGAGGAGTACGGCGCGGAGCAGGTGATCTATGCGCATTGCCATGGGGAGTGCCGGTTTCACGACAGCATCTTAGGGGAGTATCGCGGGCGGATGTACCGGCTGGTGTCCGGGGATTATCTGAAGTGGAAGCCTGTGAGGGTGCTGGAGTAAGGAGAAGGGTGTCGTAAGTAAAGCCTATAGTGCGCACTATAATCAAAATCAATGGGAGATGTAGCATGAAACAGTATATTGTTGACGCATTTACAAACAAACCATTTTCCGGGAATCCGGCAGCAGTCTGTGTGATGGAAAGCTGGCCGTCGGAAGAAGCGATGATGAAGCTGGCCATGGAAAACAACCTCTCGGAGACTGCGTTCATCGTCAAGGAAGAAGCCGGGTATCACCTGCGCTGGTTTACGCCCGGCACCGAAGTGGAGCTTTGCGGTCATGCGACGCTGGCGTCTTCTTTTGTGATCCTGAATTATTATGAACAAGGCAGCGAATGCGTGCAGTTTCACACGCTCAGCGGCGTGCTGACGGTCAGAAGAAATGGGAACCTGTATGAGATGGATTTCCCGACCTATGAGCTCACGGAGATCCCGGTTACAGACGCCATGGAGCAGGCATTTGGCATTCGGCCCCGCAAGGCCGTGCTGGGGCTCGATCTGGTCTGCGTGTTTGATGACGAAGAGCAGGTACGGCAGATGCACCCGGATCAGGGTTTGCTGATGAAAATCGAGGGCCGCATCCAGAACGCAACAGCACCAGGAAAAGAGACGGACTGCGTTTCCCGAAGCTTTTGTCCGAAGCTTTCGATCGCGGAGGACCCGGTTTGCGGCTCGGCCCACTGCCAGATCGCGGATTACTGGTCCGGGGAGCTTGGCAAGAAAAAGATTTTTGCCTACCAGGCTTCTAAGCGCGGCGGGTATCTGTATTGTGAACTGCTGGGAAACGGCAGGATTTCCATCAGCGGAGAGGCTGCGCTGGTGGCGGTTTCGGAGGTTGTGGCCACGTTGTAAAACATAAGAAGAGCGGGGATGACAGCATTTGGGGCGGTCGCCCATTATGCTTTTTTAGAGGAGTGTTCACGGAGGGTTTATTATGGAGCACGGATTTTCCATACTCATGTTTATCTTTGCGGCGGCCATCCTTTTGTATGCTGCGCTGATGGCCATCACCAAGGATTACAATATCCTGCCAACAAGGGCGACGATGTCGGTAAAGCCTAAGGACGAGAAGGCCTATATGACGCAGCTTGCGAAAGTCATCGCGCTTGTCGCTGTCGTGCCGGCTTTAACCGGAGTTGCGGCGTACTGGAATGCGATTGTGGCGGTCTTTGTTTTTGTGATCGGCTTGGTTGCCGCGTGTTGGGCGGGGGCGAAGATGATGAAAGGCGTGGAATAAAAGAGCGGAAAGGAATAGGAGTGGCATGTAGTCACTCAGCACAGAGGCAAATCATATCAAATATAAAGAGGATAAATAATATGTCTTTTATGGAATTAGCAACCAACCGTTACTCGGAGCGGTATTTTGATCCCCGCCCGGTAGAACAGGAGAAGATCGACGCGATCCTCGCAGTTGGCCGCACGGCGCCTACAGCCTGTAATTATCAGCCGCAGCGGATTTATGTGATGCAGAGCGAAGAAGCGCTGAAGAAGGTGAGAAGCATTCGCGTTTCTCATTTTAATGCCCCGCTCATGATGCTGGTTTGTTATGATATAGAAACCGCATGGCGAAACCCTGGCGACAGGTGGTATCAGAACTATTGCTCCGGTGAGCAGGATGCGACGATTGTTGCAGCAACTATGATGTACGAGGCCGAGGAACTGGGCGTTCATAGTGTATGGCTGCGCGGTTTCGACAGCCAGCAGGTGGCGGAAGTTTTCAACTTACCCAAGAATCATATTCCTGTCATGATGTTCGCCATGGGATATCCGTCTGACAAGACGAAGCCCAGCCCTTGGCACTTCCAGAGAAAGCTATTGGAAGAGACCGTAACAATGCTTTGATAAGTGGAAGGGGACATCACCCCTTTCTAGCCTGGCCTGTGGGCGCAGGCAAAGAGAAAAAAATAAGAGCTGCCTGCGCCAGAAACTCAAAATGTGACAGAGATCTGTCCCTTGTCAGAAAAGCTGACAGAGAACCGTCCCCTGTCAGATTTTGGAGGAAAGGAGAGCAGATGTATCCTCCACTTCATAAAAAGCCCGAAAAAATCACATCCTTTGACCGGTTGGACATGCTTTGGAGCCGCTACCCGCAGTACCATGAGAGAACGACCTTTTCCACGATGGAAGAGCTCCTTAAGGAGCACGAAAGCTGGCAGGAGGATTTTGAGGCGCTGAAGGAAGAGTACGACAAAGAGGAGTACGACCGGTTTTTGATTCAGCTTTCCTGGTCGGATCTGGCGTATCGCTACGCGGCAAAAGAGCGAATTGTAAAGGCTGGACCGCTTCCGGAAAACCCGTATGTGCAGGCGTTTGTGGAGCAATTTGCCGGGCTGGACACGGACCATGAGGCCTGTTTTCTTTTTCCGGAGAGCTTTGTGTCACAGTTTTTTGTGATCATGGAGGTCTGTAAAGGAGCGAACTTTATCCGTCCTGTCAAGAACCTGTTTCCGGACGAGACAAAGCCCCACTATCTGGCGGTTTTTGACAAGCAGGATATGGACACGGTTCTTTTGATGTTCCACCTTTTATATACGAACGCGTCGGAAGATTTATACGGCGGGTATTCCCTGTATGACTATTCACTTCCGTGGTATCAGCATCATCTTTGGGAGGATAAAATTCCCTTTCGGTCACCGTATCTGCCGGATGGCCTTGCCAAATTTCAGGGGAACCTGCCGTGGCACCACAATCCGGCCAAGACCGTATATGTCAGGCGGAACATCGACCATATGCTACAGTGCGGGTACTTTTCCTCCGAGCTGGAGTTTTTCCGGAACCTGACAGAGATCATCATGCCGCTTTTTCAGTGGTGGTATCAGGATCTGGCTCTGTACGAAGAGAAGGATGGATTTCGGACAAACTGGCGCTTAAAGCGGACCGAGATCCGAACCCGACTGACGGCGGAGGGTGTGATCAAGCCGAAGTGGAAGCATGAGCTGACGTTGTTTCAGCTGGTGCGCGGGGCATATCCGGATACATTATATCAATATCGGCCGGAGTGGCTAGGGCGGCAGAGCCTGGATTTATATATTCCTTCGCTTCGGACCGCCATCGAGTATCAGGGTATTCAGCACTATCTTCCGGTGGATTTTTTTGGCGGGGAGGAAGCGCTCCTTTTGAGGCAGGAGCTGGATGAAAAGAAGCGGCAGCTTTGCGAGGAAAACGGGATTCGGCTGATGATCTGGCCATATGAAATCGAGCCGACGGCTGCGGCGATCAGGGAAAGGTTGGGAACATGAGCGATTGGGCAACACAAACGTTACAATACTATGCCGAGAATCAGGAGCAGTTTTTTGACAGCACCGTGAGTGTAGATATGAGTCTGGCGCAAAATCGCTTTCTTGCCAGAATTCCTGACAAAGGGCGGATCCTCGATTTTGGCTGCGGGTCCGGCAGAGACGCAAAATGTTTTTCGGAGCTGGGCTATCTGGTGGACGCGACGGATGGCTCGGAGGAACTGTGCAGGAAGGCTGCGGAATATACCGGGCTCCCGGTTAAGCAAATGATGTTCCAGGACTTAGCGGCAGTGAGCGAATATGATGGGATCTGGGCGTGTTCGTCTATCCTTCACCTTCCGAAGGCGGAATTAAAACAGGTGCTTCAGAAGATTGCCATCGCCTTAAAGGCTGGTGGTGTCCTGTATACATCTTTTAAATACGGGACTTTTGAAGGAATCCGAAACGGCCGGTATTTTTCCGACTTTACGGAGGAGACGCTGGAGGAATTCTGGCGGGACCTGAAGGAACTTACGCTTGCAGACACCTGGGTCACGAAGGACGTCCGGCCAGGCCGCGAGGAAGAAAAATGGATCAACCTGCTGGCAGTCAAGGAAGGCGTCAGGAAACTTTAAAAAGAGGGGCTGTCGCACACTTGCAACAGCCCTATTCTTTTGTACGTGGCGCGAGCCATTATTCAAGCTTCATGCCACGTAGTCTGGCGTCACCATCACCCACCTTTTACGTGGCGCGAGCCATTATTCAAGCCTCATGCCACGTAGTCTGGCGTCACCACCACCCACCTTTTACGTGGCGCGAGCCATTATTCGAGCCTCATGCCACGTAGTCTGGCGTCACCACCACCCACCTTGTACGTGGCGCGAGCCATTATTCAAGCTTCATGCCACGTAGTCTGGCGTCACCATCACCCGCCTTTTACGTGGCGCGAGCCATTATTCGAGCCTCGTGCCACGTAGTTCGACGCCATAACCACTCGCTTTTTACGTGGCGCGAGCCATTATTCGAGCCTCGTGCCACGCAAATCACCCATTTCTCACACTTTGCCACGACTGAACTGAACGCACAAGGTTATGCGGAAAAAGGGCTGCTGCAAAGATTAAAAAATCACTTGCAACAGCCCTTTTTTATAATTTCCTGACGCTTCTATCCCAGTTTTTGATAGGCATCGATGTTTTTCTTGAGTCGGATGTAGCGCCCATCCGCGTATTCCTGCATGAACTGGCCGTCGAAGGGCACGCGCGTGAGGCCCCAGAGGGTCCAGAGGTAATCCACGTACATTTTGGCGGCGACGAAACGCTTCATTTCTTCTACCGTCGCCTTGCGGCCGTAGTAGGCCGTCAGCAGTTCTTCGTCATTTTCCGGAGAGTAGTCCGCTTCGATGGAGAAGCAGGACAGATCCCACATGGCTTCATTCATGCCGCTGTATTCCCAGTCGATTAAGTACAGCTTTCCGTCGCCGTCCAACACCCAGTTGCCCATCAGGG
>JAFVBO010000104.1 GCA_017479935.1 Lachnospiraceae bacterium | reverse complement strand
TACCCACTGGTTCATGAACTTCGTCCAGACTTCTACGCCAGTCATGCCGGCGAACTTGCCTTCTTCAATCACTTCTTCGCTGTTGTAGTAGATACCGGCCAGCTCGTTGAACCAGATCCAGTCGGAACCTTCCGCGTTGATAGCCTCAAGCTGAGCCTCTGCGTTCGGCATCTGGCTCCAGCCAGCGATCATGTCGGCCGTAACATCGTAGGTGTCAGCGCCGCCCGCGAAGTTGTCGCCGGCGTAACCGGTGAACAGAGCATCCGGATACTTGTAGGAACCGGAGTTCTTCTCTTCGATGACAGTCGTAAAGTCAGCCAGGTATTCCAGATCGCATGCAACCGCATTGGCATCCTCGCCTTCAAGGACAAGGAGGTTGGCAGCGGTGAAGGCCGTTACGTTGCCGTTACGGCTGTTGGTGTTGACAGAGCCGCCCTCGGCGATAGCCGTGCGAACGACGTAGTTGTTATTGTTGTAGGAGAGACGATCGCCAACGGCGTAAGCCTTGGTACTGTCAAAGACAGGGAATTCCGGAACGGCGATGGCCTTCACAGCCTTGTAGATCGTTCCACCCGTCTTGAAGATGTCGCCCTCGGCATAATCCTGCAGAGCCAGGTCAGCCGGTGCTTCGTAATCCTTCGTAAATTCCACAACGTCGGTGCTTCCCGCGATACCAGCCTTGTCGCCAGCTGCGTAAGCATTGTTGGCCTGGAAGAACGGATATACGAATTCGTAAGTTTCCAGGTTGTAGTTCTCATAGTAGCCCATGAGATCCAGGAATTCATCGGAGAAGACCAGTCCGCCGACATACTCGCCGGAGAGGGCCTCGCACTCTTCCGCGTTGAACTCGCCGGCTGCATGATCCTTCGTGAACTTGTAGTAGTCCACGCTGGAAGTTCCGGTCACGCCCTGAGATACGGAGGTAACCTTCACAACCGCGCCTGCCGCGTAATCCTTCGCAGCGTCAAATTCAGCAATACCAGCGGCCGGGTTGCCATCGATGGTAACAGCCGGAGCCTGCGGGAAGGTGCCCACAAAGTCCGCGCGGCTTAAGAGAACCATGTCCTCGCTGAACGCATTCAGTTCGGCCCAGAGGCTGCCTTCCGCCTTATTGCGGATACTGTAGTAACGACCATTCTCGGCGCTGAACAGGTTCTGGATCAGCTGATCCGAGAAGTCATCCAGGCCAAGGATTGCCTGCGCGTCAAGCGTAACGACAACGCCGTTCTCGCCTGCGTAGCAGTGAGAGTTGTCAGCCGCGTACAGAATGTACTCGCCGGCGTCTAATACGTAAGCGCCCTTCACGCCATCGTGCTCAGCCTTGTCGCTGTAGTACGCGATGTCTTCCAGGTTCACGGTGATTTCCAGCGTCTGGGACTCGCCCGGAGCAAGAAGAGCGGTCTTGGCGTAGCCAACCAGCTTGACGGCCAGCTTCTCTGCGCCTGCTTCCGGATCGTACGGAGGCTGGCTGTAGATCTCAACGACCTTCTTGCCGGCCACATCGCCGGTGTTGGTAACGGTAGCGGAAACGGTAACCGTCTTTACAGCCGCGGGCATATCCAGAGAGGAAGCCACATCCGCAGCAGCCAGAGCGGCATTGTCTACCATCACATCGGAAACTTCAAAGCTCGTGTAGGAAAGGCCATAGCCAAACGGATAAACAACGTTGTCCGCATACCAGGCGGCAGCTTCCGCAGCGGCGTCAGCCGGAGCAGCCTTGGCAAGCTCGCCGTCCACATAGGACAGACGGCCTTCTAAGATCTCGGCATAAACGGACTCATAGTAGCCGTAGCCAAGATAAATGTCTTCCTCGTAGTCAACGCCATGCATGCCGTTGGAAGCGTCGCCGGTAGAGCTTAAGTAGCTGTTGGAGCCGGCATCGTTCTGGATGTTAGCAATGGAGTTGTACCAGGTCGGATCCGCGGTGAAGTCGCGATACCAGATGTCAACCAGCTTACCGGAAGGATTGATGGTACCGTCCAGGAGCTTCGGAACAGCTCTGTGACCGGTGGTTCCGGTTCTGCCGATGAACATGATGGCGTCGATGCCTTCATCTTCGTTTAAGTTGTACATTTCCATAGCGTTGGAGGTGTTTAAGAGAACGACCACGTTCTCGCAGACTTCCTTCGCCTTGGCGATAACCTGAAGCTCTGCCGCGGAAAGCATCAGGCCGTGCTTTACTTCGTTGCCGTCCGCGTCAAGCGCCAGGCGCTTGTGGGTCCAGCCGTTTACGTTTTCTTCCGCGTCGTTGGCCAGTTCACCGGTCGCGACGGAAAGGTCGCTGCCCTCGGAACCGCCGCGGGCCAGGACAACGATAGCAGTGTTGTACTCGCCGATCTGCTCTTTGGTGACGTCCGCCACATTGTTCTCGTCAACAGCGGTGGGGTTCACAGCAAAACCGCCCTCGGTGAGGTACTCGGGGAGCTGTGCGCGGATACCCGCGAAGCCACGTCCGAAGCCGCCGCTGGAAGCGCCGGGGATCGGAGCGGAGAACACGGTAACCTTCGCTCCGGAAGCGAGCGGAAGGACACCCTCGTTCTTTAACAGAACAGCACCCTCGCCGGTCAGCTGTTCATTCAGTTCCTCTGCCGCGGCAATGCCCTCTTCCCACGTATCAAAGATCGGAACGGATTTCTCGTAATCCCGACCGTTGGTCGCGAAAGCGGTTGTCGAGCACAGAGTGGTGACGATCATCGCCGCACTGGTGGCGATGGCCAGAAGCCTTGATCTCTTTGCCATAGTGTTACTCCTCCTTTTGGGAATTATTGTAAATTTATGATATATTATTCATTCAAAACCGTCAAGTCTTGAACAATATGTTGACATTTTTTCTGTTTTTGATTATACTATGAGCAGAAATGAGCAAAATGAGCAGTCCTGCTTTCGAGGCCCTGTGCTGGCGCAAATGCTTATACTGCAAACAGTTTTCAGATGAATTGTTGGCTTTCCAATCTTTTCTTTTTTGAAGAGTTTTTCTTTGTGTTCCAATTGTTTGATTTGTATATTTATGCATTGTATAACTTTTTCTGAGCATTTTGCTCAAACATGTGATACCGTTCTTTTTAAAAAGGAGAACTTGCCATGCTGACACCCAGACAGAATCAGATCGTTTCCTTCTTAAAAACCCGCAAACATGCCAGGGTAGAGGAAATTGCCCAACTGCTTTTCACCAGTGAATCCACCGCCCGGCGCGAAATCGCGGCGCTGCAACGCATGGGCATCATTCGGCGCACCCACGGCGGCGCCTCCATCGTGGAAAACGCGGAGGAAACTCCCATCGTCATTCACCAGGTGCAAAGGGTCAACGCAAAAAAAGAGGTGGCAGAGCTGGCAGCCGATAAGCTTCCAAACTTTACCACCCTCTTTATCGACAACAGCTCCACCGCCCGAATCCTCGTCCAGCAGCTGCCCCTGAAAAACAAAACCGTTGTCACCAACGGCGTCACCGTCGCCGTGCAGCTGGCAGCGGACAGCGATACAAACGTGCACCTTCTTGGAGGCCGCTACCATTACCACGCAAGCGCCCTGGTCGGCGACAGCACCGTGAAGGCCATCGAGCAGATGCAGTTTAACCTCATGCTCTGTTCCTGCACTTCCTTAAGCGCAGACGGCGCTTTTGAAAGTTCGGAGGATCAGTGCGCCGTCAAGCGCGCTGCCCTCGCAAACAGCCGGTACAAAATCCTTCTCGCGGACAGCTCCAAACTAAACGACAACGCCATGTACCGTACCGGGAACCTCACGGATTTTGACCTGATCGTGACCAACGCCCCAAAAGATGCGCTGCAGCCCCTTCTTGCAGTCGCAGGAGACCGGATTGTGCATTTGTGAATAACTCTCCTGCGGCCTTACGGCTGCGTCATATTCTGAGAGATCGACCCTATGGACAGTATAACTCCATCCCATTTCGTCCAAAATAATCCGTCCAGGCGTCTGACGGTCTTTCGTCAGTAATGATCCCGGATACCCGATTGAGTGCGCACACGCGGGATAAGGCATATTTGCCGAACTTGCTGCTGTCCGCAGTTAAATAGGTTTTCACCGCATGATCCATCATGACCTGTTTCGTCAACGCAATCTCTTCGTTACCCTCCATGATCCCGTTTTCCAGTGACAAGGCCTTGCAGGAAACAAACGCCTTTTCTACCTGAAAATCCGACAGGCGCGAGATAGCTCCCGCTCCCATAAGCGCCAGGTAGCCCTCTCGCAGCTGACCACCGCTGGAAATAATATTCCAGTCGGACACGTCTGATAATTCAATTAATATTTCAATCGAATTGGTAATGACGGTCAGATTCTTTTTTTCTTTGATCGCCTTTGCGATATAGACCGCCGTAGAACTCGCATCCAGGAACAGATGATCCCCATCAGAAATAAGCTCCGTCGCCAGCGCGGCAATCCTCTGTTTTCCCGCCACGTTATGCTTCTGTCTTACGTTAAACGGAAGATCAATTCCCGCGTTTTCGTTGAAAACGGCCCCGCCATAGCTTTTGGTAGCAATCCCTTCTTTATCCAGTTTTTCCAGATCCCGGCGGATGGTTTCTTCTGAAACGGCAAATTCACGGGCAAGTTCCCCTACGTACACGCGGCCGTTCGCATGAAGTTTTTCCAGAATTCGGTTCTTTCTCTCAAGAGCCAGCATAGGTTTCTCCTATACACAACACCCATACGGCCTTACGGCCGCTTCACACCATATGATATCGCCCCTACGCACAGCTTCGTGCTACGCATCGCGACCGGGCGATATCATAGTAGACTGTTTCTGATCTGTTCATCCGGATGCGCGATGACCACCGAATCCAGATACATACCGCTTTCGGCGATAGCCTCTTTGGCTTTTTCAATGGCCGCCTCGCAGGCTGCCACCTCTCCCGTCAAAACCAGGAAGGATTTCCCGCACATTCCCTTGGCGATGCGCACCTCGATCAGATCCACAATGGCGGTCTTGGCTGCCACATCCGCCGCGACAATGATGGAGGCCACGTCGTAGGTTTCCAGGATCCCCACCGCGCTGACATCTTCAATCCCCGTGGTGCCGTAGAGGGCCTGAAACAGCGACTCATGCGGATTTCCCAGGACAAAGCTGTCGATGTATTGTTCCGGGTATGCGCTTATTCCTGCCTCAACAGCGGATTGTACCGCGGAAAGCTGCCCTGCCACCAGGGCAATATACTTGCCGGGGCAGACGGTCTGCGCCTCCAAAAGCTCCACACCCGCAGTTTTAACCATGCGGTCCGCTGCCGCGATACCGGAGGGCGTTGTCTTATATTCAATCATTCCGATGGCTTTACTCATCGTCTTTTGCTCCTACTTCATTCCTGGTAATCGACGTTTATTCACGCGCAATCACAATCTGTCTTCCCGTCACTTCCCGTACCACACCGTCTATGGAGGCATGCACCGGAACGGAAAGTCCGCCGGCCGCCTCTGCGATCACCTGGCCCCGCTGGGTGCGGTCCCCCGCATGCACAACCGGTATCGCCGGCGCGCCAATGTGCTGGGAAAGCGGAATCGTCACGTGGCTCACCGGCATGGAGCCTTCGGTGAGCGGTGCCGGAACATCGTAACGGGTCAGTCCCAACCTGGCTTCGAGGCGCTTTTCCGGAACCTTGCGGTACTCCCGCCAGTCGGGAACCGGACCTGCCAACGCAGCAGGGGCTTTTACCCCTTCTTTTCGCAAGCGGTTTTTATACTCCGTGATCAGCGTGCGCGGCGCAAGCCCCTGCGGGCAGGCGTACATCTCGCAGACGCCGCAGGAACAACAGAAAAAGGTGTTCAGGAAAACCTGCGTATTCTGAAAATCCCGGTTTGCGGCACTTCGCATGAACAGATGCGGCTCGATGGGATGTCCAAGCGCATGGCGCGGGCATAAATCCGTACACATCTGGCACTGACAGCAGACCGAAGCGGCGCGCTTTAGCTGGACTTCAAGGGAAGCGCTCATGCGGCGGATTAAAATGTGGTCCTCCGGCAAAACCAGGATCGCGTTCGTGGTCTTTGTCACGGGATCTTCCGCCGCTCCAAAGCGCCCCATCATGGGGCCGCCAACTAAAAGCCTCGCCTTCCTGGTCGTCACGGCGCCTGCCTGAGCGATCACTTCCTGTAAGGCAGTACCTAAGGGAACCCGCACCGTCAACGGATGCTCCACTTCCCCCACCACGGAAACCAGCTTGTCCACCACCGGCGTGCCATGGTTTAATCCCCGCCAGATATTGTAGACGGTTTCCACGTTAAACACGGTCACGCCCACCTCAATCGAAAGACCACCGGGGCGTACCTGCCGTCCGGTGCACTCGTAAATCAGAACAACCTCATCCCCTGTGGGGTACACGCCCCTCAGTTCTTTGATCTGAAGCTTCGGAAACCGGTGGATCACGTTTTTCAGCGCTGCGATCGTGTCCTTATATTCCGCCTTGACACCGATCACGCCCGCCTTCGCTCCCACACTTTCCACCAACAGGGAAAAGGTAGAGAGAATCTCTTCCGCGGAAACTTCCAGCAGCTGACGGTGAAGTTTTAAAAGCGGTTCACATTCCGCGCAGTTTAAGAGCAGCGTATCCGCGCGCTCATCCAGCTTGGCATAGGAAGGAAAGCCGGCACCGCCGGCTCCCACCACACCGCAGGATTTGATTGTCTCTTTCAGTTCACTGATGTTCATGGTTTACAAACGCTCCCTGACAAGTTTCCGTTCCTTATGCACCGGTTTTTATGATATCGCCCGGTCTCCGTGAAGGAAGAGGGCGTACTTGTACAAGCCCTCTTCCATTCACGAGAGACGCTAACAAAAACGAGCAATAAAGCTACGCGAACGAAGGTGAGCGGAGCGAGTTGCGAGTTTTTGTAGCACAGCGAGAGTGCGAAGCACGAAGCTGTGCGGAGGGCGATATCATATGCGGTGGTGAAAGCCATCACATGGTTTTTTTACAGCCTGTTTTCTTCGTCCACAATGCCTACAATCGCAGCGTCAATCGGCGCCTTCTCCTGTCCGCAGCCGATCCGGGCGGCACTTCCCGTGGCCACCAGCACCATCTCTCCCACACCGGCGCCGATCACGTCGATGGCCACCAGTCTCTGATCCCCGCAGTGCATCACATCGAGGGGCTCTACGATGGTAAATTTGCTGCCAACTAAATTGTCACATTTTCTGGTGGAAATCAGGCTTCCCACCACTCTTCCAACAATCATGGCTATCGTTATCCTTTTATAATATATGCCGTATCGCCCTGCGCGATGTGGCTGGCGTTCGCTTCATCCGTATCGATGTGCATTTCCAGCGTGAAGCTCTGATCCACCCGGATCTTCACGTGGTTGAACACCGTTCCACGGTCATTTTCTACCTTCACGGAAACATAATCGCCGTCATGCAGGCCGGCTTCGGCCGCTTCCTTGGGCGACATATGGATATGTCTGGCCGCAATGATGCAGCCCTCTTTTAAGTACAGCGCGCCCGCAGGCCCGACAACCGCGATGGGAGCGCTTCCCGCGATATCACCAGATTCGCGGATGGGGGCTTTGATCCCCAGCTTGATTGCGTCCGTGGCGGAAATCTCCACCTGGGATGCCTTGCGGACGGGTCCTAAGATCCGCACGTTCTCGATCGCCCGGAGCTTTAACCCGACGATCGTCACCTGTTCGTTGGCGGCAAACTGGCCGCCCATCAGGTCTTTTTTCTTTGTCAGCTGGTATCCCGGTCCGAAGAGCGCTTCCACATGTTCCTGCGTCAGATGGATATGACGGGCGGAAACGCCAATGGGAACGGCGTAGCCGTTTCCTTTTTCTTCTTCTTTCTGAACCGCTTCCAGAACCATTCTGGCGATAGCTTCGATCTGATTACTTTCCAAAACGGCACCTATCCTTCCCGGGGATGGGGCTGCCAAGGCGGCAGCCCCTTACCTTTCCTTCGTCTTATGCCTTAGCCTTCGGCAGGATCATCTCCACGTCGTTATGCGGGCGAGGGATGACGTGCGTCGCAACCAGCTCGCCAAGGCGGCCCGCCGCGCTCGCGCCGGCTTCCACGGCCGACTTCACGGCGCCAACATCGCCGCGCACCATCACGGTCACGAGACCGGAACCGATCTTCTCCGTGCCTACAAGCGCCACGTTCGCGGCCTTGCACATCTGGTCCGCTGCCTCGATGGACGCGACAAGTCCTCTGGTTTCCACTAATCCTAAAGCTTCCTGTGTCATGATACTATCCTCCTAAAAATCTTTCCTGAATTATACCGTGTAGAGGTAACTGTCCTTCTTTGGATCGTCCTCTTCTTCCGCTTTCTGTTTTGCCTGGGCCTCCGCCCATTTCTTTTTCCACCGCTTCGCGCTGAACTCCACCATCCTCACGATTTCTTCGTGGGGGTTAGGGATGACACCCCAACTGACCGGTTTTTTGATGCACCTTTCCAGCGCCGCTTCCACCGCTTCGTTGCAGGCGGACACGGAGCCTTCCACAATCAGGGTTACTAAACGCCCGCCAAGGCGCCTTTCCCAGGTGGACAGATGCACCTCCGCCGTCTTGCACATAATGTCCAACGCGTCCACCGCGGCCACCACGCCGCTGACTTCAATGAGGCCGTACGCGTTTGCCATGTTTCTACCTCACATCTATTTACTGGATCGACGGTAAAATCTTCTCCACATCCGCATGGGGTCTGGGGATGACATGCTGCGCAACCAGTTCGCCAAGGGCGCTGGCCTTCTGCGCGCCGGCTTCCACAGCGGCCTTCACGGCGCCGACATCACCGCGCACCATCACAGTCACCAGACCGGAGCCGATCTTCTCGGTGCCCACAAGGCGTACCTCAGCGGCCTTGGTCATGGCATCGGACGCCTCGATGGCGGCCGTTAAACCTCTGGTTTCAATCATTCCTAATGCTTCGTAGCTCATACTCTTGCTATCCTCCTGCATATCCTACGGGACTTTTTTAGTTCCATCTATCTCTTATCAAAGGCGCTTAGGCCCAACATTTTTACGGTATCATCGGTCGGGTTCGGAATGATGTGGTGCTGCACATAGCCGGACATCTCTTCCGCCTTAGCCATCGCGGCCTCCATCGCCGCGGTCACGTCCGCCACCGACCCGCGAAACTTCACGCACACAAGGAGCGGAACGGCCAGCTGCTCGGGGTTCTTCGGCTTATTCTTGTCAAAGGTTTCCAGCCACACATTCCCGGCCTTCACGCCGGCGTCGGCACAGCAGAATGCCGTGACCAACCCGTATACCTCCAGGATTCCAACGGCTTCGTTTCCCATGCCTTACCTCCCGTATTTACTGATTGGCCAGCGACTCATCGCTCATGACCGCGATCTTAAGGCCCTTCTGCGCCAGGTTCACCTCCAGCGCCTCGTTGATGCGCGAGAGCGGGAACTTGTGCGTGATCAGCTCCGTGACGGGAAGGCCGATCTTCTTTGCGCGGTCCAGGAACGCGAAGGTGTTCACATAATCCCGCAGCGTGTAGACCCAGGATCCCACCATGGTTAACTCCTTGGAGCAGATGTCAAAGTGAGGGTTGATGGTGGCATCGCCGCCATTGATAAAGAAGCCCAGCTCGCAAAGGCCGCCGCCGTTGCGGATGAACTTGTAAATATTGGAATGGGCCTTGGGATTTCCCGTGCACTGGAAGCCGAAGTCGGCGAAATGCCCGCCAAAGGCTTTCTTCACGCCTTCCGTCAGCGCCTCGATGCCGCCCGGATAATCCGCAAAGTTGACGGTCGCGTCCGCACCCATGCGGAGGGCGAACTCTAAGCGCTGCGGATTTCCATCCACGGCCACGATCTGGTTGACGCCCATCGTCCGCAGCACCGCGATGCAAAGGAGGCCGATCGGGCCGCAGCCCTGCACCACCACGCGGCTGGCAAAACGCAGAATGCCGGTGGATTTGGCGCGCTCCACGGCGTGTACCAGCACGGCCGAGGGCTCGATCAGGATACGGGAGTCTAAGTCCATGCCGGTCACGTTAAAGAACGTGGACCCGAAGGAGCCGCCGCGAATGAAGAGGTAATCCGCGAACCAGCCGTTTAAGTGAACGTCGTCATCCGGCAGAAGTCCGTAGACATCCGAATCCCCTACGTTCTGCTTGTTTAAGTCGTACATCGTGATCTCGGGATCATCCTTGAAGATCATGCAGGTGACGATCTTATCACCCACCGCCACCGGCTTTCCGGCGCTGTCCTTCTTCACGTTCTTTCCCATCGCCACGATGGTTCCGGTTCCCTCATGCCCTAAGGCCACGGGGATCAGACCAAACGGATCCTTCTTAAACTCGTGCGCGTCCGTTCCGCAGACACCGGTGCCTTCCACCTTGACTAAGATATCGTCATCGCCAATCGGCGGAATGGGGTATTCCTTTACCTCAAAATTTCCCAGCTTGGTCAGCACCGCCACGCGGGAGGTTTTCGGGATCGCCGGGGCAGACGCGTTTCGGGATCCGGAGGTGCCGTAGGCCGGGGAGGCAGCGTTAAACCCACCATTTTGCGCCTGCATGCTCTCTAAGACGGCCCGCACAATTTGTTCTATATTCTGCTGTTCCATATTGTCTCCTTCCTTATCGGATGCACAGGCTGTCCGACATGACGCAGCGCCGCATCTTGACAAAGGATTTCGCGCTGGTTAAGCCCTCGCCGGTGCGGCTGGCGATGGTAAAGGTGCAGATGCTCTCTCCTCCAAAGCCAAGGGCCGAATAGGACGGGCCGTTTTTCACCACGATCGCCGTATCTAAGGCCTTCGCGTAGCGGGTGATGCGATCCACGTTCTTGGAGTGGATGTGCGCCGAATGGCGGTTTCCGTGTTCCAGCCAAAGCGCGGTCTCCAAGGCCTCGTCAAAGTCCTTGCAGCGGACCATTCCGAGGATGGGCATCATGAGCTCCGTCGTGATGAGCGGGTGCTCCTTCGGGCCCTCAAAGACGATGCAGCGGATGTTATCCGGCACATCCACGCCCACCATGGCAAGCAGTGCCTTGGCGCTGCGGCCCACGCACTTGCGGTTTAAGCGGCCCTTCGCGTCCATCACCGTGGAGGTCAGCTTATCCTGCACTTCCTTGGAGGCCAGGTAGCACCCCTGCTCGGTGATCATATAATTCATCAGTTCGTCCGCGATGGACGCCACCGCAACGATTTCCTTCTCCGCGATACAGGGCAGGTTGTTGTCAAAGGTGCAGCCGTTCACGATATCCTGCGCGGCCTTGCGCACATCTGCCGTTTCATCCACTAACGCGGGCGGGTTTCCGGCGCCGGCGCCAATGCCCTTCTTTCCGGAAGAAAGAACGGTGGTCACCACTCCGGGGCCGCCGGTCGCCACCAGCAGCTGAATGACAGGCGACTGCATCATGGTTTTGCTGGTCTCCATGGTGGGCACTTCCACCGTGCAGGCCACGTTGTCCGGGCCGCCAGCCTCCAGGGATGCCTCGTTCACCATGTTGATCGTATAAATAGTGGTTTTGATGGCCTGCGGATGCGGGTTAAACACCACGGTGTTGCCGCCGGCCAGCATGCCGATCGTGTTGCACAGAACCGTCTCGGACGGGTTCGTGCAGGGGGTGATGGCGCCGATTACGCCAAAGGGCCCCATCTCCACAAGCGTAAGCCCCCGGTCGCCCGAGTAGGCTTCCGTTTTGATATCTTCCGTTCCCGGCACCTTGTCGGCCACCAGGAGATGTTTTAAAATTTTGTCCCCGACGTTTCCCATGCCGGTCTCATCCACGCCCATGCGGGCGATGATCTCGGCATTTTCCCGGGTTTTTCGCCGGATGACGGAGATGATTTTTTCTCTCTGATCCATGGACAGATTCCGCACGATTTTCTGTGCCTTCTCTGCCTCCCTGATGGCTTCTTCCATGGTGGGAAATACGCCATGCATGTGGCCGGAAGGCGCGGAGATGTTCATCTTGGCGACAACCTCTTTCACGATGTCCTGGATCATGCTTTCACTGACTGCCATTCTTTTCTCCTTGCCAAAAGTGAGCTGTTCCAAAGTTTTCCTAAACGACGGTATGCCTTATTTATTCAGCTGCTCCAGCACTCTTCTGGTAATCTCCGCGATCACTTCAGGGCTCTGCGCACGGTTTTCCACGCGCATATCGGTGCTTCCGTGGATTCCCTCGTGGTCGGAAGAGCAGGAGCCGCCGCAGTTGTGGCAGTTCATGCCGTTCTTGTTCAGGCACAGGTTGGCGGGATGCTTGCCCGGAAGACCCATCTTGCGGCGGATCTCGTAGAGCTTCTGCACGGTCGCCTGGTCAAATTCCTTCGGGCCGCCCAGCATCTTGGACTGATACAGAAGCTGCGCGTAAAATTCCACGGATTCCATCTTCATATACGCCGCCAGCAGGTCGGTGGACCAAGTCAGGGCGCCGTGGCTCTCCAAAAGAACCGCGTCATAGTAAGGGAGGTATTTCTCCAGGCGGTCCGGAATCTCGTTAGTGGAAGGAGTACCGTACTCCGCGATCGGCACGCAGCCAAGCGCAATCACGGCTTCCGGCATGATGGGCTGCGTCAGCGGAATTCCCGCGATGGCAAAGCTGGTGGCGTACACCGGATGCGCATGCACCACGCTTCCCACATCCGGGCGAAGCTTATACACTCTCATGTGCATCTTGATTTCGGACGAAGGCCTGAACCCTTTGTTAGCCTGCAGCACGTTGCCGTTCTCGTCCACCTTGCAGATGTACTCGGGCGTCATGAAGCCCTTGGAGACACCGGTAGGCGTGCATAAGAATTCGTGGTCGTTTAACTTGACAGAGATGTTGCCATCGTTGGCCGCCACCATGTTGCGATCGTAGATCCGCTTACCGATGTCGCAGATCTGTTTCTTGATTTCATACTCGTTGATCATATTCCTTCCTCCGTGTTACGTTGTGTTCAAGTATTCCAACAGTTCCCGGATTCCTTTTCCGGAAACCGAATCGACAAAAAATATGGTTTTACATCCTGCCAGACGAAGCCACCTTTTGGCCCTTTCCGGGTTTCCGTCCGAACTTTCTGCCTGGGTCACAATGCCAATGCACTCCCGGTTACACATCGCGGTGCAGGCGGGCGGAAACAGACAGTATGGCTCCCGTGCCGAACACAAAAGGCCTACCACGTCCGCCTCGTAGGTGTAAACCGCCAGCGCATGGCCTAAGTGAGCTACCTGGCAGTACTCCCCCGGCGTGTCAATCAGAGAGCTTTTGTATTCCACCGACTGGGTCTTATGATAGGCGATTTCTTCTCCCTTCAGCGCCTGAATCAAGGTGGTTTTTCCGGCTTCGCTGCGCCCGATTAAGATTAGTTTTTTCATCTTATGACTGGTTCCGATCTCAAAAAAACCTTTAGGTTTTCGTCAGCGGACACACTGCATAGCCCAGCCTGTCTTCGCAGTATTCCCGCACCGCGTTCACAGCCGCTTCCACCTCCGACACGCTCCCCGTGATGATGAGCGACCCGGAGAAGCGGTCCACAAAGCCCAAGTCAATGCCTGCGGCCTTGCTGGCCACGTCCGCCATAACAATGGCTGTCTCGGCCGGCGTCACGGTCAGGATTCCGATGGCCGACTTGGAATAATCCACCGCCGGATCCAGCCCCAGCTTCGTATAGAGTACCGGATCCGGGCTGGCGATGATATGGGCCAGCGTAATCTGTTTTCCCGGCACCAGCTCCTGGATGATCCGCTCCAGATGCCGGCTGCTCTCATCCACAATGGCCATGGTCTCTCCTCCTATTTCGCGGTTTTCGATCGATCGCCCGACTCACTGCGTCTCTTCTTACCCTCCGATCACGCAGGGGATCTTCGTCACGCTCTCTGCCGCTTTCTTAAGCATCTCCATGTGTTCCGCGGACGGCGGGGCGATGTTGTTTAAGCTGTAGGTTCTCCCCAGCCCCTCATACTTATCCAGTCCCAGGCGGTGATACGGTAAAAGGTGCATGCGTTTCACCCCGGGGAGCTTTTCGGCAAAGGCCGCGATCGCCCGGATTTCCTCCGGCGTGTCGTTAAAGGTGGGGATGGTGGGAACGCGGATCGAAAGCTCCGCTCGACCATCCTCCGCGATCTTTCTGGCGTTTTCCAGAATCTTTTCATTCGGCACCCCGGTAAAAGCCTTGTGCTTTTCGGAATTCATGTGCTTGATGTCAAGCAGGTACTGATCCAGATAGGGCAGCAGCGCCTCGATCCTCGCATACTCCGCAAACGCCGTGCTTTCCACCGCGGTCGTAATGCCGCCTTCCCTGGCGGCCCGCAGAAGATCCCGGGCAAATTCCCACTGAAAAAGCATTTCGCCCCCGGACAGAGTAAGGCCTCCGCCGGTGCGGCGATAGTAAGGGCGGTCCTTAAACACCGTCTCCATCACTTCCTGCACGGTCACGTCCCGTCCGATCACGGTTTCCTTTCCCTGCACCACCATGGTTTCTATGTCGTGCCGCTGCGATTCCGGATTGCAGCACCACCGGCACTTCAGGAAACACCCTTTCAGGAAAACAATGGTGCGGATGCCGTTTCCATCGTGGATGGAGTAGCGCTGGATATCGAAGATGCGGCCTTTTGTCTGATTGTAATCCTCCGGCATACGTTCTTTTCCTCCTGCTGCCATGTTATTGCTGTGCGGCATCCGGCAGCCCATCCTTGTTCCACGCCTGAAAGGCTCTTTCTGATTTCTCTTCAAAACCAAGGGCCTGTATTCCCATTTTTACACCGCGTCCGTCTGCTCCGTGCGCGAGATGATATCGTCCTGCAGCGACCGGGAGAGCGTGGTAAACAACGCGCTGTAACCAGCCACGCGCACCACCAGATGACTGTATTTTTCCGGGTGAACCTGCGCGTCTAAAAGCGTGTTCCGATCCACCACGTTAAACTGCATGTGGAAGCCCTTCTGGTCGAAGAACCCGCGGATCATATTGATAAAGTTGTCCAGTCCCTTATCCCCGGCCAGGGCGGAAGGGTGGAACTTCATGTTAAACAGCGTTCCGTTGGAGGCGATCATGTGATCCAGCTTTGCCACGGAATTGCAGGCGGCCGTGGGGCCGTTCACATCCGTTCCGGCATAGGGGGAAACCCCGTCCGCCACCGGCGTGTGCGCTAATCGCCCGTCCGGCGTGGCCCCGGTCTGCGCGCCAAGCGGCACGTTCGCGGACACCGGATACATTCCGGCCTGGTACTGACCGCCACGGGGGTTGGTAAAGGTTTCGATCGGCCTGGAATAACAGTAGGCTGCTTCCCGGGCAAACTCGTCCACCTCCGGGTCGTCGTTTCCGAACTTCGGAAGCGCCTTGATCATCTCCCAGATCTCGGTGTAGCGGGCCTTCTTGTCAGAAGGCAGCTCGGATGACAGAACCGCCTGCACAACCGCGGGCACATCCTCTTTTGCTACGGTGCGGCCCTCCGCTTCCATGCCGCGGATGGCTTCCATGGCCAGTGCCGTGGCTCCGGCCTCATCAAGGCCCTGCCCGAAATTAATTTTAAGTGCCTGCTTTAATTCCCGCATGGACACTTTTTTCTCATCAAACACCAGCTTTTTGACCGCGTAGAGGGCATTGCCCACGTTCGCGATGCCAAAGCCCTGCGGACCGGTAAAGTTATACTGCGCGCCGCCTTCCTCCAGGCAAAGTCCCTTTTTCATGCAGTCGTCAATCAGGCAGGACTCAAAGGGATTCGGCGTCAGTGTGGCATGGGCCACATCGATGGCGTTGTCGGAATTCACCAGCAGGGAAATCAGATAATTCATCTGTTCCTGGTACGCCTGGAAGAACTCCTCATAGCTTGTCATCTCCTCCACGTCCTTTGTCCGGACGGAGATCTGTTCGCCAAGATCCATGCCGCCGGAAAAAACCAGCTCTAAGGGCCGGCACATGTTAAAGAACGCGGCGTCGTGCCAGCCGTCTGTCTTGCCCGGCACCTGCGGTTCCACACAGCCGATGATGGAGTACCCCCGGGCTTCCTTTAAGGACGCGCCGCGCTCCATCATGGCGGGGATGATCGCCTCATCGTTATAGTAAGCCGGCAGGCCGATGCCCGTTCTGGTCAGGCTCGCCGCGTGCATCAGCAGGTCGTGGGGCGATCCGTTCCATACCCGGATGGACAGGGACGGCATGGGAAGAAATACGTGCTTGGAGGCCGTGATACACATAAACGACACATCGTTTGTGGCATCGCGCCCTTCCTCGGTCTGCCCGCCCACAATCAGGTTCTGGAACAGGGAATAACCGGCAAAGCCCTTCGCGCTGGCCGCGTCCCGGCATTTGTTCAGATCGTTCAGCTTCACCCAGATACAGTCGATCAGCTCCTGCCCAAACTCCCGGGTGATCCGCCCTGCCGCCAGATCCGATTGAAACAGCGGATTCATATACTGGTCAAAACGGCCGGGAGAGATAGAATGCCCAGAGGATTCAATCTGCAGCGTCTGCTGAATGAACCAGAAGCTCTGGCAGGCCTCCCAGAAGGTCTTCGCGCCGTTTCCGGGGACATTTCTGCAGTTTTCTGCGATCTGCAAAAGCTCTTGTTTCCGTGTCGCGTCCGCTTCCCCTTTGGCCATCTCCTCCGCCAAAGCGGCGTAGCGCGCCGCGTAGTCAATCACGGCCTGGCAGGACAGGATCACTGCCTGCAGCATCGTGGACTTTCTGGCGTAGTTGCCATCCCCGGGTTTCATGCCGTAAAGCTCTGTCGCTGCTTCCTTCATGATCCCGGAAAGGCCAATCCGAATGACCTTATCGTACTGGCAGGTATAGTGTCCGATGCCGTTGTAATAGTAATTGCCGGTCGTAAAAATGTTGTGCTCGATCGCCTTGTGGGTTTCCGGCGTCATGTAGGCATCCGCCAGCTCGGAGGACGTCTTCCCCTTCCAGTACGCGTTTGCCTCGCGCAGTTCCTTTTTTGTCGTTTCCGCAATATAAAAAGGATCCGCCTCCCGCGTTTCTACGGTGTCAAACTCCGCCTGCAGCCATTCCCAGGAAAATTCCGGGTACGTCTGGCAGCCGCGCGGGGCCAGCGTGGTAGAGCCCACCACCAGCTCACCGGGTCTTATCGTAATGGGAAGATTTTTCAGGATATGGGAAAAGGCCAGCGCCCGGCGCAGGACCATGGGCTTGCCTTCGGTTTTTCGATAGGATTCCGTGATCAGGATGGCCCGCGCTGATTCAATCTCCGGCATCTTCGCGAACAGATCCGCCACCAGTTTTCCGATGCGCTCAGTTTTAGGGAGCTCGGCCGCGTAATACTTTTCCATAAGAGTGCTCCTGTCTATATCAAGGGAAAGGAGCGTCCGGTTCGTACCCGGGCGTTCCTTGTGTGGGTTTTTGTTACATTATAGGGATCTACGTGTTGTTTGTCAAGGGAATTATTTGGATTGTTCTTGCTGTTTTGTGGGTTTTGAGAAGAAAAGATGTGGATTTTTGTTGACATTCCAAGTGAAATACAGGATAATGGTAACTGCTCAAACAGCACAGGTCCCAGGTCATATGGCTGCGGGACAAAAGGTTTTTTACACCCGTGCGGCTCTACACACCATATGATATCGCCCCTGAGCGCAAGCACGCAAGAAGCCCTATGCACCGAGACCGGGCAATATCGTTAAAATAAGAGGTTTCCAGGTCATGTTAACGTTTGATATCCATACCCATACCATCGCCAGCGGGCACGGCACCCGTGATACCATCTCCGACATGGCAAAGGAAGCCGCCGCGCGCGGCCTCTCCACCTTAGGGATCTCCGACCACAGCCCGGCCACGCCAGGAGCAGCCTCCCTCTCCTACTTCCGAAGTCTGCCTAAAGCTCCCCAGACGCGTTTTGGCATCCGCCTGCTCTACGGTGCTGAAGCGAACATCCTGGAAGGGGGGCTTCTTGACATTCCGGATGACGTGTTAAAGGATCTGGACTTTTGCATCGTCTCCATGCATCGGCCGCCCCGCGGTAACTACCCGCGCAGATCCGAAGAGCCTGTGTCTCTCCCTCGGATTGTTCCTGCATCTGACACCGGTTATCCGTTCTTTGTATGGGCAAAAGAAAACCGCCCCGGAACATGCGGGACGGTAGAAGAAAACACCATGGACTATATCCGGGCTATGCAAAACCCGCATGTCCATATTCTGGGACACTGCGACAACACACAGTTTCCCGTGGACTATGTCCGGATTGCGGACGCGGCAGCCGAAAACCACATGATCGTGGAAGTAAACAACGCATCCCTAACCCCCGGGGGCTATCATCAGCTCCCCGGTATCTCTACGCGCGAAAACTACAAAGAGCTTCTGTCTCTCTGTCAAAAGCGCCGCATCCCTGTTCTCATTTCCAGCGATACCCATGGACGGCAGGGCATCGGGCGTGCAGATTATGCGGAGCAGATCGTACGGGAGCTCTCCTATCCGGAGGAGTTGATTGTGAATATGCATCCGGAGGAGTTTTTCATGAGGCCTTCATAAACTGTGGTTCACGTCAAAGCCCTATGGTTCACGATATTTTCCGTTCTTCGAACGATCTGAGAAACCGTTTCGATAAATAAACGCATTTTCTCATCCGGTTTATTCGCATAAATAATACCATAGGGAATTCTAAATTCCCAATCTATCTTTATTCGTCTCAAAAAGGAATACTTCTCAAGCATATAATCCGGAGTTATAATGAGTAGTTTCTCGTCTTCCAGCTCATCCAGAATATCCGATCCGGTTGCCATATCATTCGTTATATCCGCCGGTGTAATTCCTTGTGTATACAAATACTGTTTTGCATTCTTAAGTGATTGTGAATCTGAATCGCACCACATTTTTACAGGATATCCTCGAAAATCCTGGATGCTCAGTATTTCCTTCTCTATAAGCGGATGTTTCTGTGACATGCCGCAAACAATATCGCATCTTCCAAGTTCCAGAAACTTTACCTTTTGATTTAGCACAAACGAATCACACGGTGCAACAAAAAAATCAATTCGCTCTCCCAGCGTTTTTATGAGCAAGCTTAATTCTTCTACGTCATCGCTTACAGATTCGACATGAAAACAAAATGATTTCAACTCTTTTCTATACTTCAGCCAGATGGGATACAAAATAATAGCAGGAAACAAGAAGCTGTTTCCAACGTTGAGATTATACCGAACCGTCCATTGTTCATCCTGTACATTCACTATAGCCCTATCACACAGTTCTATGATCTTTTTTGCATACTGATAGAATACTTTTCCCCGCTCAGTAGGCATAGTCCCTTTTTTAGAACGATCCAGAAGTTTTACTCTCAGCTTCTCTTCTAATATATTCATTTGTTTCATAACGGCAGTTGCAGATATGTTCAGTCTCTCTCCTGCTTTTAGAAAATTTCCTTCTTCAACCGTGGCAATAAAAATCTCTAATTTACGATCAAGCATACATTCACCACTAAAAAATCGCCAACCCACAGTTTAACTGAGGGTTGGGTGTTGACCATATAATCTACTACACGCACGCCCGAAGGGTGGATATCGCAATCTTCGCTGCGTGCAGACGCACTTTACGCTTTATCTGTGCTGCAGCTTCTGAAACACTACAAACAACAATGAAGAAACACTTGTAGATAAAAGCATATAAATCACAAGTTTTTCTACTGTAAAAATCCGTGTCCACGATGCTTCTCCATATTCTAAAATATATCGAAGGAAAATTCCTATGGCAGTACATAGAAAAAATGTGCACACAAACGCTCTGTAACTCTTGAACAATCCCAAAGAACAAATATAAGCAATAAATAAATGTGACATGAGAAAGAGATAAAATCCCATCAGTTGTTTAATGAAAGGTCCTTGTGACACAGGTAATGGGTAGACAAGCATTCCAGAGACTATTATATAAAATATTGCTACAAGTCTGGTTTTTTTCATTACGTCCTCCAAATAAGCCTGAGTCCCCGACTATATTTCAGTCTACAACCAATTTTATAGCTACACAAAGTACATTGATCAGCCGTGCAAGAAGTACAAGCATCACCCTTTACGCATCCGTCATTCAGTACTCAAACCGCATCTGATACTTTGTATAACCCGGTGTCAATGAGTGCACACCATTTGAGCCAACCTCAACAACGCCATTATAGTACAGATCCACAGCAGCGGTATGTATCCCCCAGGAAACCCAGGTCGCCGAACAAATTAAGTTATTCCCATCCAGCGGAAGAGGCAAAAAACTTCTAGGACTCATCAACCACTCAACCGTATCAGTACCATAATTCGTTGAATGCGAAATTGTTGGATGGCAGTTTGACAAATCCATCGTATACCCGATTGTCATTTCCGGATCCGTTAACCCCCAGCCAACAGATACATCCAGCGCGCCTATATTCGTATAGGACGCCGATACAGTGTCTATCAGGTTATCCGAGCTGAACGGAAGAGCATATTTTGTCTGAATACCCGTCACAGTCCCCACGCTATTTTCTACCCAAACATGTGTTTTGATCCCAAAAAAATCATAGTTCTCCAGTTCTTCATCATAATTTCTGTATAAAAAATATTCCATATGATTTGAAAACTGATTATTCTCTCCCCATATCTTTACGATGTCAAATCCGCAATCTATGTAGGTATCACTCCTTTGTGATTGATTCATCCGTTTGAAATGCCCCACTATACACTCCAGGTAATTCCATACTGACATATCTGCATGATTTTTCAAACCAGAACCGGATTCTGCCTTAACAAGTAACGGTCGGATACTTCCATAGCTGATTATATCAAACCGTTCATTTTCCTCATACTCTGGTTCAAAGTACTGGGTGGCTTTTTGAATCACTTCTCCATTACAATTATGCAAATTAACCTCTAGTGTAAATCGGTCTAGACCAACCATTGTTTTATACTTCTGAATAGTCAGATCACCATACAGATACACCTCACACCCACTGGCCCACGCCTTTTGAATTTCATCTGTCAGTTTTTCTTCATACGGAAAAGCGATTGCCTTGTACTTCCTGAATAGATTACTGTCAAAAGCAGTATTCTCAAAATTAACAATGTCGGCATATGCCGGTTCGCCTTTGGTTTCCAGAATATTTTGTATACTTTCTATCCCTTCTGTGTCCGTTACAAGCAAAAAAGCGCCCGTTTCCGGTTCAATAGTTTCGGCATGAACCGGGCCACAACTTATCAAAATCGATATTGTTATTAAGAGCAACGCGCAAAAATATGCGGTACGGTGTTCATTCATAATAGTCATCTATATCCCCTTTCCGGCATTATCAAGTACCTTCTCTATCATTGCCTTTTTCGCATAGTCTGAATGATCCAAGCTGAAATATTGCTCATCATCGCAAGATTATCGTCTGCTCTAATTGTATAGTAATTGTATTATCGCAACCTGTCAACAGAATTATAGTTCAGGCTGTGAACTTATAGTTCATGATGCTTCCGTGCTCCGGGCGCTCTGTCAATGACAAGTGTAATAAAAACAAGATCTCCTTAGTTATGTAAAGAAAGTAAAAACTTAACAGAAAAGAGAACGGTTCAATTCGGTCAAATGAGCGAATCGAACCGTTCTCAAGCTTTCTGGGTAATTTCGTTAGTCTTCCATTCCCGGTATCACGCCGTTATCTTCCTTTTCATACAGGAATCTCTCATCCAGCGTAATCTTAAAGCCCTTCTCCAGATCCCGGAAGTTATTCGGGGTAATTGTCTGGCGCTTGCGGCCGCCCATCATCATAACCTTGCAAAGGATCTCCGCCGCCTTCTCGATGGTGTGCATCAGGCCGAAGGTTTCGTCAAAGGTGGAACCGGAGCAGAACATGCCGTGCATCGCCCACACAACCGCGCTGTATTTTTCCATCAGCTCGCTGGTAACAATACCGATTTCCCGTCCGCCGGGAACCATCCATTCCACCACGCCAATGCCCTGCGGGAAGACAACCGGGCACTCCGTAGCCATTTCCCACAGCTCACGGGTGAACACTTCATCCTTTAACGGAAGGACGAAGGACAGGGCGATAATGTTGGTGGTGTGCGCATGGTAAATGATGCGGTCCTTTCCGTTCGTCACGCGCTTGCGCACCTGATGGTTTAACAGGTGGGTGGGAAGCTCGCTGGTAGGGCGGCCGCCTTCCACATAGCCCCAGCGGATGCGGTAATTCTCGCCGGTTTCATCAATCTCGATAATGCCCAGGGTCACTTCGGGATCAATCGGCACGTTGCGGAAGAACTGGCCAGTTCCAGTTACCAGGAAAAATTCTCCCGCCAGATCCGGCACGCTGGCGCCGATGGGCTGCCAATCGTGATGATCACTCAAGCGATCGCGGATCGCCTCTACCTCATGCGGCTTAATGCGGTAGGACAGGTTGCCGCCGTTTCTTTCATGCCAGCCCTGCTCATATCCCTCCTGGGCCATGTTGATAAAGTCTCTCATAAATCTGGCTTCCAAAACCTTCATCTTGTTTTCTCCTTTATTCTTGTACCGGCAGCTGACACCCTGAAATCTGTTCTGATTCCTTCTTGCGCATGAAAAGAGGGGCTGTGCCGTTTTCATATTCTCGATTGGATTATACCCATTGTTGAATAGTTAGGCAATATCCAATCTCTTCTGAAAAGTGTCCGTAGTTGCAGCTCCTTGGAAGGTGACAGGGCAGGTGACAGGGGACGGGCCTCTGTCACATTTTCTGACACAGGACCGTCCCCTTCAGATTCTTACAGCACGTACTTCTCAATCACGCAGGAGTGCTTCCGCTTGTTCTCTTTGTCATTTCGATCATAGCTGATTCCGACCAGAAGAATCTCGCCTCCATAGTCTTTCAGCGCGTCAACATAATGCTTGCCCTTGATCTGCCCAATCGCTCCCTCTGCCGCTTGATTCCATTTCAGTTCAATGAGCAGCGCAGGAAGACGGGAAGTTCGTTTGGGCAGGAATACCACATCAACAAATCCATCCCCGGAGGGCAGTTCTTCAAATTTGATATATTCATCCACATAGGCATAATAAGCAATCTGGATGGTGCATCGCAGAGCTTGTTCGTTGTTATAATGGATAGGCGAGGAAATGAGTGCGTGAACTCTTTCGATTTCCGCAGCCACAGTGTGTGCATCCATTGCGACGGTATCCTGGATCAGCTTTCTGCTTTCCATCAGCCGTTTTCCCGATTCTGTATTCTTTACGTCGCGAACAGATCCGGCAAATTCAAGGCGGATCTCTTCATTCGGAATTCTCACGGTCCCTTTGTCTGCGTTGTAGGCAAGGTATCCTAAATGAATCAGCATGGTAAGAACATCGTCTTTACTTTTTACCGAACGGATATCGTTGTTAAAGCTTTCCGTGTAAACCGGTATTTCCAGGCCATTTAGCAGCTCCAGAACAGAGGTGAACAGCCCGTCAAAATCCGCTTTGATGTAATCCTCCAGCGCGTCTGCGGCGGAGGACTGCCGCCAATAGGATTTGAAACGGTTTCTTTGCAAAGCCTGCATGATGGAATAGGGATTGTAGATCGAGGAAAAATGGTCGAAAGAATACCCGTCGTACCATCGTTTGGCTTCCTTAAAATCCAAATCCTTTTCGGCACATAGTTTTCGGACCTCTTCTTCCGTAAAACCAATGAATTCCTGATATTCTCCGGGATCCAGCATGGTATATTCATCGAAATCGGAAATTGCGGATTCGGAGCCGTCTTTTTTGATGGGTAAAATGCCGGTCATGTAAGCTGCGGCAAAAATACGGGCAGTTGTCCCGCTGCTCTTAAACAGCATTCGGAGAAATTGCAAGTAGTCCTTCTCAATCTCCGGCCTTTCTCTAAGCGGAGCATCCCATTCGTCTATGATCATGACAAATTTACGACCGCTGAGGCTGACCGCGTTCAGAAGGGTTTCATCCAACGAGTTTCCGGCTTGCAGGACATTGTATTCCGCCAGAATTTCCTTTGTGATCGAGGCTTGAATATAATCCATCATTTCTGAAGCACAAGTCTTCCCAATGATATTGGTCATATCCAGGTAAATCACGTTATATTGATTTAGATACACCTGATAAGTAGGATCCTGGGCGATCGCCAGATCAGAAAAAAGATGGGAGGAATCACAGTCCTTATCGTAATAGGCGCACAGCATCTGGGCGGCATAGGATTTCCCAAACCGGCGGGGACGGCTGATGCAAAGGAGATTATGGCTTCCATCTATGGTCTGATTGATATGCGCCAGAAGCTTCGACTTATCCACATACCGGCTTTTCCTTGCGCGTGCAAAGCCCTCGTTTCCGGGATTCAAGTACATTCCCATTTTCTTATCACCCCCTCTTTCGTTCATACTGGCTTTATTATACCGATGAAACAGAGCCTTTGCAAGGATCAATGTATCCTGCAAAAAAGCATTGACAAAAGAAAAATCATATACTATCATAGTGATATCAAAATGATATCACACAAGCACACCTGTGATATCCACAAAGCAAACGCCCTGTCGGCCGCAAAGCGCATGAAGCGGGCGCCTAACCTTAAAAAGGAGGTATCCTATGAGTAACACAACGAAGCAGATTGTAGAGGAAAAAATCATTCATCCGATGGGAGGTCTGCCTGCCCTGTTCGGCATTCTGGGAGCCTATGCGCTTTCCATTTTGCTGATCGTCCTGGGAAGCATCGCCTGCTCCACCTGGGAGCGCCATCTGTGGCTTCCTATCCTTGGCATCATAGCCGCTGTGCTTCTGATCATTGCGGCCTCGATTGCCTGCGCGGGCCTTCACATCGTGAACCCGAACGAAGCGATCGTGCTGGCTCTCTTTGGCCAATACTACGGAACCATCCGTGAGCCGGGGTATTATTTCACGAACCCCTTCGCCTCCCTGATCGCTCCGGAGCGCACCGGCGAGGAATCCCAGACGCTGACGGTCACCACGTCAGAGAGTACGGGAACCCAGGTAAAGGCCGCCGTGATACCTAAAAAGAAGATCTCGCTGAAAACCATGACCTTAAACAACCGGAAGCAGAAGGTGAACGATGTCATGGGTAACCCCATCATCATCGGCACGATCGTAATCTGGAAGGTGATTGACCCCACGAAAGCCGTATTCTCCGTGGAAAACTACCAGGAGTTTTTGTCCGTCCAGTGCGACACCACAATCCGCCACGTCGCCAGACAGTACCCCTATGATGTCATGGATGAGCGCTCGGAGGAAAAGACGCTTCGGGGCAGCAGCCAGGAGATTTCGGATCTGATGCAGGAAGAACTGCAGAAGAGAGTGGATGAAGCGGGCCTCGAGATTGAGGACGTGCGCATCACCACGCTGGCCTACGCAGAGGAAATCGCGGCCGCCATGCTGCAGAAGCAGCAGGCTGTGGCCATCATCGCCGCCCGCCAGAAGATCGTGGAAGGCGCCGTTGGCATGGTGAAGATGGCGATCGATCAGCTGAACGAGGACGAGGTTGTGGTGCTCGATGAGGAAAGAAAGGCCCAGATGGTGTCCAACCTCCTGGTGGTTCTGTGCGGCAATAAGGATGCCCAGCCGATCGTCAACAGCGGGTCCATTTATTAAAAGCAGATGGACTTACGGCCTGTGAATGATAGGAACAGGAAAGACCTGTGTTTTCATACCGAAGGGAGAGGAAGAGTGTCCGACCAACTGCAGGAAAAAGAAGAACAGCTGCAAAAACGCCTGAAAAAAATCGCCGAAATGGAGCAGGAAATTAAAGAGCGGGAGAAGAAGCTGTCCGATAAAGAAAAGGCCAGAAAGCAGGTGGTACTTCGCCTGTCCCCGTCTTTATGGGCGGACCTGGCCGAATGGGCGGAAGAAGATTTCCGCTCCATCAATGGCCAGGTGGAGTATCTGCTGGCGGAGGCTGTGAAGAAAAGAAAGAAACAGCAGTGACTGGAAAGTGACAAAAAGATGACAGGGACGAGGTGACAGGGGACGGGCCTGTGTCACAAAAGCTGGCAGCTTTTGTGACACAGACCCGTCCCCTGTCACCTTCGCGCTAGTTCAAAGTAACCTCTATCTTCACAGGCCCTGCCCCGTAATCGCTCAGATGCAGCCGGTACCCGCCACTCGGAAGCCGCAGCCGGATATCCTCGCCGGTGAAGTCTTTGTCTGTGATCGTGTAGGCAACATGATTGTCCTTGTCCAGGATTTCGAAGGTGAGCGGTTCCTGCGCCTCGATCTTAAGATCCAGGAAATAATTGTCCGGGTAGCGAACCTGGAAGGGAAGCCAATCTTTCGGCGCCGCGGAGGTGGAGAGATCCGAGTCGCTCCAGGATTGCATGGTGTGGAAATAAGGACGGAGCTCCGTGAGGGCGATGCCTGCGATTGCACCGATCAGAATGACGGCCAGGCAAGCGCCAAGGACATGGCTGTCTCCCTTTCGGTTGTGGCTTACGTCCGGGTTACGCATGGTAGAGGATCCGAAAAACACCAGGCCGCATTCCGTCGCGAGAGTGAGCGTCTGGACCAGTGCAGGAAGGTGCGGGCGAAGAATGAGCCGGATGAGGGAGAGGATGGCGAACAGGCCGAGAGCGACGGTGATCCCGAAGGCGATGCGGGCCCAGCGTTCGCGCATCTCCTGCAGCGATTCCCGATCCGTGAAAATCTCATAAGCGCTTTCCGGCAGGGTCTCATCATACGGCTTGCGGAAATAGTGCCAGCCATTAAAGGTGGAATTGATATATTCCCAACCCTGTTCCCGGAACATCTCTATGTAACGGCCCATGTTCTCGATTCTGCCGAAATCCATCTGATAACAGTAGCGGACGTTCGGATTTTTTTCAAAGCGGGAGAAGAAGCAACCGCCCTTCACCAGCTGCCAGCCTTGTTCCGACTGGGCGTTCAGATCTTCGATTTCTTTTTCATAATTCCATGCGGAATAAAACGTATGGGATGTTTTATACTGTGCCATGATAGACCTCCTCAGCATTGGCAATCATTCTCTTCAAACGCTTGGTTTCCACTTCCAGGGCTTCCCGCCCGGCGTCCGTCAGCTGGTAAAGCCGCTTGCGCTCCACGCCCGGCTCATCGGACAGAATTTCCTGAATCCAGCCTTTTTTCATCATGTTTCCGGTGGCGCCGTACATGGTGCCGGAACCTATGGTTACCTCGCCTTTCGAGAGCGTCTCCGTCATTTGCATAATGCCGTAGCCGTGGTTCTTTCCCTTCGCCAGACAGAGCAGGATGTAATAGTAGCTCTCAGAAAGCGGTTCTGCTTTTTTCATTTGGATCACTTCCTTCCATCTTTCTGTATGAATGTCGCATCACGACAGTGTTGCTGGTCGATATATCGCTTCACGACACATATCGTAGCACGACATATGTCGTTTGTCAACATATTTTTTATGAAAGCGAGTTGAGGAAAGAAAAAAGCGCAGGCAAAGCTCAGAAACCAAGCAATGCCTGCGCCTGAAAAGAATTTAAGAGAAGAAAATAGCTTTATTTCTCTTCCAAATGCGCGCCCAGGTTCTCCTTCCACTTGCCAACCTTGTAGACCACAATCGTGATCACCATACCAAGAAGCCACGTTACAAGGAGCGAGACGAACACCATCTGCTCCTGCACAAGGAGCGACGCCCCAGCTTTTTGCGTCAGATAGACAAGTCCGTAGGCCACGGGCAGGCGAAGAAGTACGGTGGTGAGTAAGCTGATCCACATGGGCGTTACGGTGTCGCCCGCGCCGCGGATGACGCCCTGCAGAACCTGCGTGACGGACATGGCCACATAGCCGGCAGCCAGAATGTACATCATGCCCATGGAAAGGTCAATCAGGCTCTGCTCCGGCGTAAACAGGCGCATCAGCGCAGGTCCGAAAAGCAGGATGAGCGGAGTCAGCACAAGGGAGGTCACGAGCGACATGATGAGGCCCTGTCTGGTGCCATCCTTTAAGCGGTCCAGCCGGCGCGCGCCCACGTTCTGGCCCGCGAAGGTGCCCATGGCCTGGCCGAAGCTGAAGTTCGGCAGCATGGCGTAACCGTCCACACGCATGACCATGACGTTGCAGGCTACAAACATTTCGTCGTTAAAGCCGTTGATGAGGCGCTGCACCACCATCATGGCACAGGAAAAGATAGCCTGGGTAACGCCGGAAGGGATGCCCAGAGCCACGATCCGGTGCATGAATACACCATCCGGGCGCAGATCCTCTTTGGTCAGCGTAAAGATATTCTTTAAGGACAGAAGCTTTCTTAAGCACAGGAAGGCGGAAATAAACTGGGCAATAATCGTCGCCAGCGCCACGCCGGCCACGCCCATGGAATCCACCAGCAGAAGATCCAGCACAATGTTTAAGGCGGAGGTGACAAGGAGGTACAGCAGGGCGGAGAACGAATCGCCCAGACCTCTTAAAACACCGGCGAAGATGTTATAGAAAAAGAAGCCCGCAATTCCGTAAAAGAAGATGTCCAGATACGCCTTGCATGCGTCAAACATGGACGGGAGCGTGTTCACCGCCGTGAGAAGCGGTCCCGTGATGAGCGGCCCGACAATCATGATGACCAGGCTGGCGATAGCGGTTAAGGTGATGCAGTTACCGATGGTTTTCGTGAGGCTTTTGGTATCCTTCGCGCCAAAATACTGTGCAACCAGGATGCCGGCACCCGTGGAGATGCCCACAAACAGGGCCAGCAACAGGTTTAAAACCGGCCCGGCGTTTCCTACGGAGGCAAGGGCGGTGTAGCCCCATTTGCTGTTGCCGACCACGACGGCGTCCACGGTATTGTACAGCTGTTGGGCAAAGTTGCCGATCAGAAGCGGGAAAGCAAATTCCGCGATGCGCTTCCAGGGCTCACCCTGGCTCATATCGCGGGGAGTAAAAAGACTACGGATTTTGTTCATGTTCAGGTCTCCTTTTAGCAGAACTGTTCAGTCGTAGAACAGTTATCTCTTGATTTCCAATTTCGCGTGCTATACAATAGCAGATGCAGGGAAGGAAAGCAAGCCCGCATAAAAGATTTTTAATCGGAATACGGGAAATGTACGAACAAGTGCACTTTTTTGAGAGAGCTGGATAGGAGGGATGTTTTTGAGCGAAAAAGGAAAGAAAATGATAGCCCCGATTGTGATCACGGCGTTTTTCATTCTGTACCTGATTGTGTATGTGGTGCTTGTGATACGCGTGGCGGTGTTCGAGCCGCTTTTGATCATGCTTGCCATTCCGCTGGTGCTTCTTGGCGGTGGCCTGGTATATGTGCTTCTGGAAAGACTGAATGAGATTAAGAAGGGAGAAGACGATGATCTTAGCAACTACTAATGGAATTGAAGGAAAGGAACTGGAAACCTTAGGCCTTGTGAAGGGCGGCACCATTCAGACGGTCAATGCCTTCCGTGATATCGGCGCGGGCCTCAAGACCTTAGTCGGCGGCGAGCTGACCAAGTACAACGAGATGATGAACAACGCCAGAGCCCTGGCCACCAAGCGCATGGTGCAGGAAGCGGAAGGCATGGGCGCGGACGCCATCGTGGCCATCCGGTACTCGTCCTCTTCTATCATGCAGAGCGCGGCGGAAGTGATGGCGTACGGAACGGCGGTCAGATTCAAATAACCATGGAAGACACTAGAAAAATATGGTCCCGCACCCGCGATGAGCTGGTGCGGGAAGTTATGGCTTTAGGGTTTCCCGGGGAGCTTGGCGATGAGATCGCAAGGCACCTTGGAAGCCCTAAAGCTATGGAACGGATGATGGCGTATCTGCGGTATGTAAAGCCTAAGAAGGTTGAACTTGTCGTGGATGAAATGCTGGCCATCAAAAGTGAAATCGACGCCTGGCGGGAAAAGAAAGAAGCCCGCGAGGCGAATGCCGCGTACAATGAACTATTGTACTTTGGGTTTGCGGATGAAGATTGAAGGGAAGCTGAATCTGACAGCTTCCTGAAACTACCTTGCATGGGGTTCCGCCCTTTTGGGGGCATCCCCCATGCATTTCTCTTTCCCCAACTCTCTTTCAGGCGCAGGCATTACTTGATTTCCTAGCTCTGCCTGCGCTTTTCTCTCTTCCCAACTTCCTTTCGGGCGCAGGCATTGCTTGGTTTCCTGGCTTTGCCTGCGCTTTTCTCTCTCCTCAACTCCCTCTCAGGCGCAGGCATTACTTGATTTCCTAGCTTTGCCTGCGCTTTTCTCTCTCCACTACTCCCTTTCGGGCGCAGGCATCACTTAATTTCCTGGCTTTGCCTACGCTTTTCTCTTTCCCCAACTCCCTCTCAGGCGCAGGTATCACTTAATTTCCTGGCTTTGCCTGCGCTTTTTTCTCTCCCCAACTTCCTCTCAGGCGCAGGCATTGCTTGGTTTCTGAGCTTTGCCTGCGCCTACCTCTCTCCCCAGCTCTCTTCTTCTCTTGCTTATTTTTACACACTTCCGGCAATATGCGCATATTTTCTCGAATACAAGCATAATTATGCATTTCCCCTTGACATTCGCCCTGAGCGTGTATATAATCTCGATAATTATTCATCCGTCCGGTCTTCGAACGCGTGAATAAGTGCACTATTCCTTTGAACAAGACGTCTGCAGCTTGATCCGGCGAACCCATTTATACAAACCGAATTCATTGGACGCCTTCGCTCATGCCTTTTAGAAAGGAGAACAAACACATGAAGAAACTGGCACTCTTACTCTCCCTATGCATGGCCTTCTCCGCCGCGCCCCTGGCGCTCGCGGATGAGAAAGCCGCCCCGGAAGGCGCCGAAAATGCCGGCGTGGTCGTCAACGTGACGGTTCCGGAGGATTATGATGGCGAATTGAACGGCCGCCTTCTGTTCCTGGTAGACAAGGATCTTTCCGCAGAGGATCTTGCGGAGGGCGAAGAAGTCTTCTACAACATCGACGTCACCGGTTGCTATGTGGCTGGCAAGACCGTGTTCGGCGTGCAGCCTGGCGATGTGATCACCATGACCATCGACGATCCGGATGTGTACGGATACCCGATGCAGCTGGCGGACCTCCCGGACGGCGAGTACGCCGTTCAGGCCTTCTTTATCAAGTACACGGAATTTAACCGCAAGGATGGCACCACCATCTGGGCGATGGCGGATCACGGCGGCGGCGGTTCCATCACCTCTAACCCCTACAACCTGTACAGCGACAGCACGATGGCCACTGTGGGCGAGGGCGCTGTGGAGCTGACCCTTTCCAATGAGATCCCACTGGGCTATGAGCTGGCGGAGGGCCAGGTGGATCAGCAAGGCAACTACGAGGACAAGGAGCTCGTCAAGTACGTCAAAATCAAGAGCGAGGTTCTGTCCGATTTCTGGGGCACAGACATCTATATCGGCGCCAACGTGCTGCTTCCGGCAAACTATGATCCGGAGAAGAAGTACCCCGTCCTGTACTATCAGGGCCACTGGCCGGGCGGCAGCGTACCGCTGAGCTACGGCAGCACCCGCAGCGCTTCCCAGAAAGCCTTCACCGAGTACTGGGACAGCGGGGAAGCGCCTGACATGATCGTTGTCACCACCCGTGACGCCACCATGTTCTACGACACCAGCTACTCTGTCAACAGCGCCAACCAAGGTCCCTGGGGCGATGCGTATATCAACGAGCTGATCCCGTACATCGAAGAGACCTTCCACGCGGTGGGCGAGCCCTGGGCACGTCTTCTGGCCGGCGGTTCCACGGGCGGCTGGGAAGCCATGGCCCTGCAGGTCTTCTATCCGGACTTCTTCGGCGGCACCTGGCCGATGTGCCCGGACGGCATGGATTTCCACGCCTATCAGATCGTAGACCTGTATAACGACGAAAACGCTTACTACATCGACAACGGCTGGACCAGGACCGAGCGTCCTTCCGCCCGCGACACCAAGGGCAACATTCTGTGGACGATCGAGCAGGAGAACCACTATGAAATCGCCCTGGGCGGCTTAGAAGCGGTAAGCCTTGGCCAGTGGGCCATCTGGGAAGCGGTCTACAGCCCGATGGATGAAGACGGCTATCCGGCCCGCGTCTGGGATCCGATCACCGGTGACATCAACCCTGACGTGGTTTCCTACTGGCAGGAAAACTACGACTTAAACTACATCATGCAGACCAACTGGGAGACCCTGGGCGAGAAGCTGATCGGCAAGATCCACCTGCGCGGCGGCGACATGGACAACTACTACCTGAACCTGTCCCAGTACCGCGTCGCGGAATTCCTGGACAGCACCGGCATCGACTACGGCTACAGCGTCACCTTCCCGAGAACCGGTCATTCCGGCAGCATCTCCAACCATGACCTCTTAGAGGAGATGGCCGAGCACATGATCAAGTACGGCCCGGAGAACGCGGCGGAAATTCTGGGACGGTAAAAAGACGCGCGCCTGACACTACGAGCACGTGAAAGCGGCCGCGTCGCTTCGCACTCCGTGCGACCGGGCGATATCATAAAAAACCCCATTGCTATTCCATCTGAAACTTCGTATAATAGATGGAATACGGAAAAGGCTCCACCCTTAGCCGGGTGGGGCCTTTTTGTGAAAGAGATTTCATTTTTTCCACCATTTATCCCGTAAGGAGACCTTTATACATGATCCTTCTTTATATCGACCCCGGCACCGGCAGCATGCTCTTTACCATCCTGATCGGTATGGTCAGCGCCGGCCTCTATGCCCTGCGCGCGCTGATCATCAAAGCCAAGTTTCTCTTCCTGGGCGGACGGCAGGAAAAGCAGTCCGAAGACCGACTTCCCTTTGTGATTTTCACGGATTCCAAGCGCTACTGGAACACCTTCGGCCCCATCTGCCGTGAATTTGAAAAGCGCGGGGAAAAGATCTGGTATTATACGGCCTCCCCGGATGACCCGGCCTTAAAGGAAACGTTCGAACACGTCACCTGCGAATTCATCGGGGAGGGCAACCTGGCCTTCGCCCGCATGAACATGGTGAAAGCGGACATCGTCCTTTCCTCCACGCCTTCTTTGGACGTTTACCAGTGGAAGCGCTCCCGGGACACCTCGTATTACGTGCACATCCTGCACGCCTGCAACGACCCGGTCACCTACCGCATGTACGGCCTGGACTATTACGACGCGGTGCTGCTCTCCGGCGCGTACCAGATCGATCAGCTCCGGTGGCGCGAGCACTCCCGGCAGATGCCGGAAAAGGAGCTGGTGATCGCCGGCCTTCCCTACATGGATGAGCTGCAAAAGCGTCTTTTGGCCGCGCCTCCTCTGGAAAAAGCGCACCCGGTGACCGTCCTTCTCGCCCCTTCCTGGGGCGCCAACTCGATCCTGTCCCGCTACGGCGGCACCATCTTGGACGCCCTGCTTGCCACCGGCTATCACATCATCGTGCGCCCGCACCCGCAGTCCTACACCTCGGACAAGCAGATGCTGGATGAGCTGATGCGCGCATACCCGGCCGGGGAAAGCCTGGAGTGGAACAGCGACAACGATAACTTTGACGTACTGCGAAGAAGCGATATCATGATCTCCGACTTCTCCGGCGTCATTTTTGATTACACTCTGATCTTTGATAAGCCCATCCTCTATGCGGATACGTCCTTCGACCGCTCGGCGTTAGACTGCTGGGACATGGAGGAGGAACTTTGGACCTTCCAGGTTCTGCCCAAAATCGGCCGGCAGCTGACAAAAGAAACACTGCCCGATTTAAAACAGCTGATCGATACCTGCTTAACCGATCCTTCCTTCCAGAAAGCGCGGGATGAGGCGCGGGATGAAACCTGGCAGGGCCGCGGGGAAGGAACGACGCGCACCGTGGATTATCTGATCGCCAAGCGGCAGTCGCTGCTTGAGAAGTCACTTTAATAAAAAAGGCAAACACTATGTCCATAACAACCATTCTTTACAACCTGACCATCTACCCCTTAGAGCTCTTCTTTGACGCGCTCTACTCCGTGGCCGTCCGCGCCACCGACAGCCCGGGGCTTGCCATCATCGCGCTCAGCCTGGCCGTCAATATCCTGGTGCTGCCCTTATACCGCCGGGTAGATAAGATCCAGGACGATGCCCGCGAGCAGGAGCTGCGCATGAAGCCGGGGATGGATCACATCAAAAAGACCTTCTCGGGCGATGAGCGGTTCATGATTCTGCAGACCTTCTACCGGCAGAACCATTACAAACCCACGAGCGCGTTAAAAGGCTCGCTTTCTCTGGTGCTGGAAATTCCGTTCTTCATCGCCGCCTACCGGTTTCTGTCCGGTTTGCAGCTTTTGCAGGGCGTATCCTTCGGCCCCATTCGAAACCTGGGCGCGCCGGACGCCATGTTCACCGTGGCCGGCTTTGCTGTGAACGTGCTCCCGATCCTCATGACGCTGATCAACTTTATCTCGGGAGCCATCTATACCAAGGGCTTATCCTTTAAGAGCAAGTTTCAGCTGTACGCCATGGCGGTGCTCTTCCTGGTGTTGCTGTATCAGTCGCCCGCAGGCCTTGTGTTTTACTGGACGCTGAACAACCTGTTCTCCCTGGTAAAGAACCTGATTGTGTCGCTCCCCTGGTTTAAGAAACGAGCCGCCGAAAAGGCTGCAAAAGCTTCCTTGGCCGAAAGCCAAAAATCGGCCGCAGCGGTCGCGGGAAACTCCCGCGCGGCAGACGTCACGGAAAGCGCGAAAGCCGACCGCCAGGTGGCCCTCATCTTCTTCCTGGGCGCGCTGGTTCTGACCATCCTGGTTGGCGCGCTGGCCCCTTCGGCCGTCTTGGCGGCCTCGCCCGCGGAATTCATTAACCACAGCCATTTCCGGCATCCGCTCCTCTTTCTGGCGGAGACTCTGCCGATTGCCGCCGGGCTGTTTCTCATCTGGTTTGGAATCTTCTACTATCTGGCGGACAACAAGCGCCGCCTGTGGTTTTCCGCCGGCGTGTGGCTTCTGGCGATCTTCGGCATCATCAACTACATGGCCTTCGGGAACGGCTTTGGAAACATGTCCCCGGAGCTGCGCTATGACATCGACATCACCATCCTGCCGCGCGACATGCTGATCAATCTGGCGGTTCTTGTCGCCGTCGGCGCGCTGGGCCTCATCCTCTGGAAGTGGAAAAAGTCCCTCATTCCCCCCATCCTGATGGCGGGGCTGGCGGCCGTACTCGTTCTGACGGTTCAAAACGGAAGCAGGATCAACCGAGAGGTAGATGCCACCATGGCCTCGTCCGGGCAGGATGAAAGTATCGTCTCCCTGCCGTTTTCGGCCACAGAGAAAAACGTGGTTGTCATCATGATGGACCGCGCCATCGGCGATCTGATCCCCTACCTGTTCCAGGAAAAGCCGGAGCTTGAGCGGCAGTTTGACGGTTTTACCTACTACCGCAACACCCTCTCCTTCGGCCCCTTTACAAACCTGGGGATCCCGGCCCTCTACGGCGGCTACGAGTACACGCCGGAGGAGATCAACAAGCGCACCACGGAGCCCCTTGTCAAGAAGCACAACGAGGCCCTGCGGCTGATGCCGGTGATCTTCTCGGATGCTGGGTATGACGTCACCATCGTGGACCAGGCCTACGCCAACTACCAGTTTTATCCGGATTATTCCATCTATGCGGATCATCCGGAATTCTCGCTGTACCACCTGGCGACCTCGGCCCGCTATCTGTTCGCCGGCCCGGAGGAGGCGGATCAGACGCTGGCCCGCCGCACCCGGAACTTCTTCTTTTACAGCCTGTTTCGCATCTCGCCCTCCTGCCTGCAGCCGTTTGTGTATAACCACGGCCTGTACAACAGCTCCGACGCCAACTACGCGCTGCGCCATCCCAATCAGCGGGAGGTGGACATTCCGGAGACCGAAGGCATTCCAAGCGGTGTCTCCTACGATGAGCAGGTCCTCGAAAGCGTGAGCACCGCCTTCGGCATCCGCCTCGGCTTCATGCAGGATTACACCGTCCTCACCGCCCTCCCGGAGATTTCCGACGTCGTGCAGGACGGCCCCGGGCAGTTTCTGATCTTTGACAACGAGTCGACACACGAGGAGACACTTTTAAAGGAGCCGGAATATATCCCGGTTTACCGCGTGGACAACACCGAGTTTGACGCAGCCCACGAAGACCGCTTCACCTGGAACGGGATCACCATCGGCATGGAGGATCCGTACAGCATGGCGCATTACCATGTCAACATGGCCGGTCTTCTGCAGCTTGGCAGATGGTTTGACTGGATGCGGGAAAACGGCGTCTACGACAACACACGCATTATCGTGGTTTCCGATCATGGACGCACCCTGGGCTTCTCGCCCTGGTTAATCCTGGAGGATGGCACCGATACTTTGGGCTTTCATCCGCTTCTCATGGTCAAGGACTTTAACAGCACCGGATTTACCAGTTCCTACGACTTTATGACCAACGCGGACACGCCCAGCCTGGCCTTTGCCGGCCTGATCGAAAACCCGGTGAACCCGGCCACGGGTAAGCCCATCAACATGGAGCCCAAGAATGCGCCGGAGCTCCACGTGATCTACTCGGAGAAGTGGGATGTGCTGGAAAACCATGGAAACACCTTCCTGCCAGGCCGCTGGTACGCCGTCCATGGCGATATTCACGATGCGGACAACTGGCGAAGAATCCCGGACCCGAATACCGGGGAGATGATGGAGTAAATCCTCTTAGGCTCAGAGAATATCTTTGCGAAAACGAGGCCTGAGGACAAACATCACACCTGAATTCTAATTTAAAAGGAGCTGACGAAATGTTAACAACCCTATACTCGGCCCTTCATTTCCTGGTGGACGGCGTCTGCGCCGCCGCCATGTTCGGGCTCTACGCGCATCAGCCGGGCGGCTATCTTTCCATCTTGCTGTACAACTTCTGCGCCTTCGCCCTGCAGATGCCCTTCGGAGCCGTGCTGGATATCCTGTGCGGCAAAGGGAAGGGCGAAGCGCAGCCGCAATTTCTGCAGAAAAAAGCCTTTGCTTTTGCCCTGCTTGGCACCGTGCTGACCGTGGCGGGTGTGTTTACCTCGCCGATCATCTTAGGGATCGGCAACGGCCTCTTCCACGTGGGCGGCGGCGTTGGCACCATCGGCGAAGACCGCGAAACGGGGAGCGCCGGGCGGCGCCTTGGCGTTTTCGTTGCCCCCGGAGCCATGGGTCTTTACCTGGGGCGCCTGGCCTCGGAAAGCGGCGCGGGCGGCCACTACTGGCTCATCGGTTCCTTTATTCTGATGACGGCGCTGATCGTCTGGCTGTGGATTCATCTGCGCGCGCGGGAAGAGAAGACATCCCTGCCTGTGGAAGCAGCGTATCATAAAGCCGCAGACGGCGTAGCACCATCCACGCAACGCGCAGAAGCCGGCGATCCTGTTCCCTCCAAAGCCCCTGCTGCCCCTCTGGGAAAGGCGGATCTCGCGATCCTCCTTGGCTGCTTTCTGGTAGTCATTCTCCGCTCCTTTGTAGGCATGCAGGTAGGCTTTCCCTGGAAGACAACCGCTTTTGCCGGGGTTCTTGCCACGGCGGCCGTGGTCTTTGGTAAGATGGCCGGCGGCTTTCTGGCAGCCTCCTTTGGCCGCATGAAAACCGTTGTCGCAACCCTCCTGATCGCGGCTGTCTGCTACGCCTTCAGCGGGGCTAAAGTTCCGGGACTTCTGGCGCTTTTGTTCTTCAACATGACCATGCCCATCACCCTGCAAATCCTGGTGGACCGCTACAAAACCCTTCCGGGCACCATGTTCGGGCTTCTGACGGTGGCGCTCTTTGTGGGTTTTCTGCCCACCTATTTTTCCTGGGCGCTGCCATTACCGGGAAAGCTGCTCGGCTTGATCGGAAGTCTGCTCTCCCTGGTAATCCTCGCGGGTGTTTGCGGGCTTGGAGAAAAGGATCAAGGAGTGTAAACAAGATGGAGATCCTGGCTACGTTCGCGCTTTCGCTCGTATTTACTTTGCTGATCGAAACAATCATCGCCCTTCTCTTTGGCATCCGCATGCCGGGGATGAAGGTGGTGTGGCTGGTCAATACGCTGACCAACCCGGCGGCGGTCCTTATCTTTCTTCTTCTGTCCAGGGTTTTCCCCGCCGCTCCTGCCCTCGCGATACAAATTCCAATTGAAATCATTGTTTTTGTGACCGAGGCACTTATTTACGGTCTATGGTTTAAGGAGGGGAAATGGGGGTTTCGCCATCCCGTCCTGCTCTCGTTGGTTGCCAATCTGGTTTCCTGGGGAACAGGGGTTTTCGTTCAGGCTTTGTAACTGCTCAGTACCTGAGCAGTTACAAAGCCACAGGCAATGCGCTTCGCGCATTCCAAATTGCCTGTGGCTTGGCATGCCAACTTTTGTTTTACACCGCTTGCAGCGGAGTGCAAGCGGCTGTGCTGAATAAATACCAGTTCTTACAATTCTAAAGGAAAGAGGTAAAGGAAATGAATGCTTTTTTGAAACGATCGGTTGCTGCACTTTTTAGTTTACTGATGGTCTTTGGCGTTTGCTCCATGACCGCGCGGGCCGATGTCATCTATGTACCGGAGAATTCTTTCTTCGAGGAACATCAGGACGCATGCTCCCTCGAAAACCGCATGTACATCGCCAATGCGCCGGGCGGAACCCTGACCTGCTATAAGAGCCCGGAATCCTCCCTGGAAAAGGCGCAGCTGAAAAACGGAACGGAACTGTACACCGCGTTCATTTACGAAGCGCCGTCCGGCATTCGCTGGGGCTACTGCGAGTTCTACGATGCCTGGTATCCGATGGACTACACATACGCGAAATACGATGATCAGCAGTTCCGGGAAGATTACACGATAAAAGAGGAATCCGGTGAACTGGACAAGAGCTACGCCGGCAAAACCATCTATTTCTGGAATTATCCGGGCGGAGAAGTGACAAGCTCCTGGAGCATTTCCGAGCAAGGAAATGTTCCCATGTATTCCGATACATTTACCGATGAAAACGGTCTGAACTGGGGCTTTGTCGGCTATTACTTCGGCCGTCGAAACGCCTGGGTATGTCTTGAGAAAGCCGATGTCACGGAAGAAGCTCTGTACCCCGATGGCAAACCTGTGCGAGACACGCGAGTCATCGCGGAGCCTTCCGTAGACGTGCAGCCGGAGGCAGGCGGACAGGGCATGACCCTCGGTCTCATTCTGGCCGCGGTGGCAGCGGTGATGGGAGGAAGCTTGTTCCTGTTGTTTAACCTGAAGAAGTAAATGTGACAGGGGGACGGGCCTGTGTCAGAAAATGTGACAGGGGACGGGCCTGAATGTGACAGGGGACGGGCCTGTGTCACAAAAGCTGGCAGCTTTTGTGACACAGACCCGTCCCCTGTCACATTCAGACCCGTCCCCTGTCACATTTTTATTCCTGATACTGTGACACCGCCAGCGCCGGGAAGGTCAGCTGCTCCACTTCCGAGGGAGCGTTCTCCGGCTGCGCGTATTCCTGCAGCTCCGGATCCTCGGCCGTCACATCCAGCTGGATGTACGGGCGTACGGTGGCCTTGGCGGGGCCATAGCTCCGGTAGGTGGCGTTGTAACCGCCCCACAGCTCGCCGCGCTTCATACCAGCTTCACGAACGATACCGGTCTCGATCAGCTCGTTTAAGAGGTTGGAGTTGTACTGGATCTCGATCGTGTTCTCGCCCTCGACCAGGTTGGTCACGTCGATGATGGCACGGTTCGGGTTCACTTCGTAAGCTTCTCCGTTCACCTTCACGTCAATGCCGCCAACCAGGATGCCAAAGTCGATGTAGGCGCCGCTTCCGTTTCCATCCCAGTTAAAGGTAGCCTTGTACTCGGCGGTACCGGACACGCCCTTGCCCACCTCGGGGATGTTGTCCCAGGTAGCCAGGCGATCCAGCGTAAAGCTGATCGGGGTCTTCTTGGTGGTGTAAGCGGTTTCCACGCTGGTCACGCCGTTAGAATCGGTAAAGGTATCGGTGCGGGAAACCTGCTCGCCCTTCTCCCAGGATTCCACGGTGACATCCCAGTTCACGATTTCATAGGCGTAAGGAACGTTCAGCGTATGCGTGTAGCTGTTGCCATCGGACAGTGCGATGGTGTAGGTGCCGCTTTCCGGCGCGCGGAAGGCGATGGTTTCGTTATTAAACAGAACATCGGTATCTGCGGAAACCGCGTGAAGCTCTTCGGTGTCCTTCTTTTCCAGAGCGATCAGCGCGATGTCGCCGTAGAACAGTTCCACGGGGACGATGGTCTTGCCGTCTTCATGACGATAGACAGCAGCCTTCGTGACTTCGCCGGTCCAGGAGTCGATCACGTAAGGAATGAAGGTGCCTTCCATCTCGATCTCTGCGTTCGCCGTCAGGCCGTGATCTTCATCATCGCCGTCGTGCAGGGAACCGTCGCAGTAGTTGTAGATATACAGGAACTCATTTCCCATCTCGTCCATGCGGACCTGGGTGAGCAGCTGCTCGTTTTCCTCGGCAAAGCCGGCGTAAGGAACAACGCCCAGTTCATCCAGCGCTTCCTTGACATCGTCCGCGGAGGCGGCCGTCTTCACGTTCTCAAGGGCTTTCAGCTCCGCCATGACAGCGGCCAGCTCTTCCGCGTCATCCGCCTTAAAGGGCGTGCTTTCCGCGGCGCCGTCCACGACGACCATCTTCATGCCTTCCTTGGCAAGCGCCAGGATATCCTTCGCGCCTTCCACGCTCAGCCAATCCTGCCACAGAACAAGCGCCTTGTATCCGGCCATCTCCAGCGTGCCGGTTTCGGCATTGTAGGACACGGCTTCGGACTTTAAGAGACCCGGGTTGAAATAGTCATAGGTGTAACCGTTCTCCTGCAGCTCGGTGGACGGGAAGAGCATCGTGTCGTGGCGCTGCATCCACATATCCTGATCCGCCGGCGTGGAGGTGGGCATCACCTGATCGTACTTGATGAACGGCATACCGATATCGGTACGGCTGACGCCTTCGCGCAGGAATTCCTGCACGCGGCCTAAATGCTGGTTCATCTGCGCGTAATCCGCGTAGTCAGGGCTGCGCCATCCAAGAGTGTGGAAGTTTAAGCCAAAGATCCGGTTCTGGAAGCCGGGCCAGTCAGCGTTCAGGCTTTCCGGCGCGTAGGTGGCGGACCACACATGCCAGTTGATGCGGGAGAAACCGGCCGCATACAGGGAGTACGCCTCCTGCAGGTGCAGCTGCTGGTCAAAGGCATAGCCCATGCCAGCGAGAGCGCCCGTCTCGGAGGAGAGGATCTTGTTTTCCAGCTTGGCCGCGCCGGACCACAGACGGTAGATATCCACCTGGTTGTGCTGGTTCAAGTTCTCGGCTTCCGGATAGTCCACGTACATGGAAGGCTGGGAAATCTCGATCCAGCGTCCATAGGAAATCTGCGCGCGCAGCGAGATTCCGTGCTCATTCACGTACTCCTTCATGGGAACCAGATAGTTTTCCTCGTACAGCTGGGTCTGCACGTCAAAGAGATCGTTTAAGATCTGGTGGGACAGATCGCTGTCCGCCAGCAGATAGTCGCCGTACCAAGGGTTCGTCCAGGTGCTTAAGCCCGGCAGGTTGATGGCCAGGAGCAGATACGGGCGAACGTCGTATCCCTTGCGGGCCTCGAACTCTTCCGCAAAGCTTTCCGTCCAGTAGGTGAAGCCGTCTCCAGGGGAGAATTCCAGGGAGTCCATGAACAGCTGGACATCGCCCTTCTTGATCTTCTCATTCAGCTCCGGATCGTTTAAGACGTTCGCGTCAAAGTATTCCTTGTACGCCTCAAAGCCGCGGATATCAAAGTAGTTCACGCAGTAGGAAGGCTTGGTGGCCGGGCTGGATTCCTGCGCGGTAGCTTCCATCCAGTAGTAGAACACCAGATAGTCGCCGTCTTCCGCCGCAAAGTCCAGGGTCATGGTGCCGTCCTCGGCCTTCACGATCTTGTCCGTCAGGTTGATGATCGTTTCCCCATCCAGAACAATCGGGGAGGCTTCGTTGTCCACGACCTTGTAGGCGTAGGCGCCGATGAACTGCAACACTTCGCGAAGGGCGTGGGTGGTGGTGCCGCTGGAGCCTTCCTCGTCATAGGAGGTCGGAACCGCACCGGTGCGGCTCGTCCCGGAGGCGACAAATTCATGAACCTGGAAAACCGCCTGCATGGCCTGCTGGCTGTCCGGATCCAGTCCGGGGACGTTCGTGGTATTCCAGTTCGTACCGGAGGTGATGCCCACGGTCATGCCAAGGTCAAGCGCCTTGTTTAAGACAACATGGAAGTCGTGGTTCCACTGCTCGGAACCGTAGCCGTAGGTGGTCGCGTCCAGATTGTTCAAGGACAGCTGGCAAAGCTCGACGCCGCGGAAACCCGCGTCATACATAGCCTGGACCTCTTCCTCCAGCGTTTCATCGGTGTGGCCGCCTTCCGCCATCCACCAGCGCACTTCCGTGCGTTCCTCAATGTCGGACGTCGCATAACGTGTGCTTAAATCATCCTGGAAGTTGTACCCTGCTTCCACCTTCGCGGCCGGCAGACCTGCCGCCAAAGAAGAGAGCATGGACACCGCCGCAAGCACAGCCAATGCCTGTTTCTTCATTCTTTTTTCCTCCTTTTCGTTTTCCCGGCTTCCGGCCGGACATCGCTTACACCGTAGCAAAAAGCCCGTCCCTTGTCCATGCCTTCGGAACGGAATGCAACTTTTCGGGAACGGACGGTCTTTACATTCAAAAGAATATCTCGTATGATGAAAACGATCGTGACGAAGCGAAAACACAGGAAACCCGCATACATCCGGCTGCCTGAAATCGTTGTCAGGAACTATAAACACAGGGGGTTTTACTATGGAATTCTCCAATGCCATCCACGACTGGATTGAACAGGTTATCCCTGTCTGGAGTCTCATCAGCTACCCGGTGAGCCCGCTTTTTATTTTTTTCTCCCTCAGCATCTTTCCCTTCCGCTTTCCCAAGCGCTACCGCGCCATCACGCTGCTTTTCGCCGGTATCGCCTGCGGCGCGGCCATCTATTTTACGGACCAGCTTTCGATCGCCTTGTTCGGCACCCTCGAAAACTTCGGCTATCTGAAAATCAGCCTGATGTCCGTTGTCATGATTATCCTCTTTTCCCTGCTTTTGTTCCGGGGAAATCATCTGCTGATCGCGCTCACGGCGCTGCTTCTTTACAACCTGTTTTCAGCGCTGCGCTTTGTATTCCTTGGCTTATCCCTGCGTTTTCTAACGGCCTTCTCCTTTGAATCCCGCTTAGGTTTAAGCCTTCTGCCCACCATGCTTTTATGTGCCGGCATCTACCTTCTCATCACCCGCGTCCAGAAAACCGCCCTCTCCGGACTGGAAAAGAAGGAAAGCATTCTCTGGTTTTTCGTGGCAGCGCTGTCCATGGTGCTCATGTGCCTGCAAGCCGCCTTCCCGCTGAACTGGTGGCAAATGATTCAAAACTCCATGGCCCTGATCCTGACCACCTCTGCCCTCTACGCGTTGATTTTTTTATACTCCCGGCAGAAATTTATCTCCGAGGAACAAAAAAAGCTCCTCTTAAACCGGGAGCGCTACGAAGGATACTTAGATCAGTTAAAAGAGCTGGACGCCCACATCAGCACGGTGCGCCACGAGGTGAAAAACCATGTCTTTTACCTGGACCAGCTCGTCAAGAAGGGGCAATACGAGGAACTGCAGCAGTACATCAACCGGCTGAAAGAGGACGAGATGGGCTCCGCCCCGGTGATTTCCACCGGCAACACGCTGATCGATTCGTTGGTCAACCAGAAATGTGGCTATGCGCATTCGCTTGGCATCGCGACAGACGTGGCCGTGACGCTTCCCGAAACCATCCACATTCCGGATATTGCCCTGTGCTCCATCCTGGGAAATCTTCTTACCAACGCCATTGAAGGCTGCGAAGGAATCGAGCCTGCCGGTATCTCGTTTGAAATGGCCCCGTTTAAGGACTACCTGCTTTTGACCGTCAAAAACACGGTTTCCCACAATGTAATCAAAGACAATCCGCATCTTCAGACGACCAAGGAAGACCCCGGCCGCCACGGGATCGGCCTAAAGGTGGTGGAACAGCTGGCCGCCGAATACGACGGAACGCTCCGCTTAGAGATGGCGGATCCGCGCACGATATCCGCCTCGGTCATGCTGAAAAACACCGCCAAAAAAGGCCAGTAAGCAGATCCATTCTGTCCCTCCCTGGCAGCGCACATGAAATAAGGACACAATCCATGCAGCTTCTTCCTGTTCATCTACCTTCTTAAGCCTTACTAAGCTCCCTCTGCACCAGACGGTGAAATTCCTGGCTCACCGCCTGGTGCTTGGATCTGCCGATGGGGAGGATGGTCCCATCATCCAGCTCCACATCCGTGCGGTTGATACTGTGAATGAACCGATAATTCACGATATAACTGCGGTGTATCCGGATAAAGCCAAAACCTTCCAGTTCCGCCGCAACGCTCTCAAAACCGTCATTCAGTTCATACTCCTCTTTCTCGGTATGCAGAATCTGTTTTTTCCGCAATGCTTCCACATAGGCAATCGCCTCCGATTTCATCCGTATCTGATTGGATTTGCTTGTAAAGACAAAAAACGAGGCCTGCCGCCGTTTCAGTTCCTTCTCCACATCCTGCCAGATAATCGGCCATTCCTGTTCCAGCATCGGTTTCCGGATAAAGCGAAAAGGCCTGGCCTTAAACGAATCGAAGACCCTCTCGGGGCGGCCGGACACATAGATCAGAAGGGTGTCCTGCAAAAGTTCGTGCAGTTCCGTGCCCAGCTCGATGCCGTCCTTCCGGGGCATATCAATATCCAGCAAAAGAAGATCGTAATGAGATCCCGCCTTGATGACATCCTCCAGCGTTTCCGCATCCGTGTAGCCGGTGATTTCGGCGGACAGCCCCCGCGCCACCAGATCTTCCCTCAGAATATTTTTTTCCACGGAAACAGCTGCTGCCTCATCGTCACAGATCGCTATTTTCAGCATAATACCAAATCCCCTCTACTCCATTACCACCCGTGTCTCTCCAGCTTTTTCACGGCCCCCGACAGATTGATGAAGCACCTTCCTTCGGATAGCCCGACAGGAATATCCTCCTGAAACGAATATGTCTTCGGCAGATACTCGTCCTCGAAAATGTGAATGGTTACGGTTCTTTTTTTCGGATCCACAATCCAGTATTCCTTAACCCCAGCTCTCTGATACTTATAGAGTTTTAGCACCATATCCTTCATACGGGTGGCAGGAGAGAGAATTTCCGCGATCAGATCCGGTGCGCCTTCTATGCGCCTCGCATCCGGATCCTCATACCCACAGACTACAAACAAATCCGGCTGAACCATCGTGTAGTCATCGTGATCCAGACGAACGTCGCAAGGAGACAGATAGACTTCGCAAGGAAGATCATGTTCCTCCGCGCATTTCCAGAACTGAACAAACAGCGCCTCCAAAACCAGCTGATGCATCCGGGAGGGGGCCGCCTGGTCATAAAAAACGCCATCAATCAGTTCCGCGCGCGACTCCTCCGGAAGGGCATAGTAATCCTCAAGCGTATGACAGTCCGGCTTCCGCGCAGTACTGTAATTTCCCGCTGATTCCCGTACCAAAGAAGGCGCAGGCTGTGCCAATGCCTCATAAGATTTTTTCTGTTCCGCCCCGCGGTATTGTGGGTTGTTTCCCCATGTTTGCCTTTGCTCCTCTTCCAGAAGTACCTGCGCAATGGCATCAATCGTTCTTTTTCGTGGTGCCTTTGTGATCCCGCCAAAAATTTTCTGCACAGTGCCAAGAGGCACTCCGGACGCCTGGGCGATCATTTCTGACGTTAACCCGTATTCAATCTTTTTTCTCCTCATTTCCTCGAGTGTCATGGACGCCTCCTTCCCTTCGGCCAAAGCGAAAAAGCCTGCCGCTCCTCGCATGCCTCAGTTCATCGAACACACTCTCATTATACATAACGGCCCTTTTGTTGTCAACCGTTTTTTATCCGAATTTGTTCCGTTGTTTATCCGCTGTTGTTCCATATTCTACTGTCAACCTGTTTATCCGTTTGTACCGGTTCAACAGTCAGGGACTTTTTACAACCTTCTGAAGGGTACACGACATTTTTATCATCGCGGGGGCTTGACAGCCTCCTGTTCCTGTGCTATCCTGTATAAAATTTCATACAGTTCCCATTTAGGAGCTGACAAAGTAGAGGTTGCGGGTTTCATCAGTATCCATCCGGATATGGCTGGCATAGAAGAAGGATCGGAGAAAGGGAAAACCGCCGAAGGGGTAAATGACCATGCACATTTGCTTCCTGGGCGCAGGTCGAACAGGGCTGCGACTGTCACCAACCGGTGGAGTGCTACGAAGAAACTCGAAAAAAGAGAGGATTCTTTTTCGCGGAGCCGACGGTTGTCGGCTCCTTTTATTATGAAAGCAAAGTGAGGATGCAAGGCATGAGCGAAGAACTTGTTCTTCAGCTCATGCAATTGCATCCGAGCGCGCAACAAAATGAGGCATACAGCTACGCGACCAAAGGGAGCGGAGCGAATGCCGAATTTCGTTGCAGCGGCGCGTTAGTTGCGAAGCAACGAAGCGACGCGTTTGCTTTCATGGGTAGTGTAGCAACTCATCACTTAAGGTAAGATCAGGAGGTATTCTTATGGCAATCTTTGAAGGCGCCGGTGTGGCCATTATCACCCCTTTCCACGCGGATGGAAGCGTGAACTACGAAAAGCTCGACGAGCTCCTCGATTATCAGATTAACAACGGAACGGACGCGATCATCATCTGCGGTACCACGGGCGAATCCGCCACCCTTTCCGAGGAAGAGCACTCTGCCGTCATCGCCCATACGGTCAAGTACGTGAACCACCGGGTTCCGGTCATCGCCGGCACCGGTTCGAACGCGACCTACACCGCAATCCAGCTGTCCACAGCTGCCGAAAAGGACGGCGCGGATGCCATCCTTGTTGTGACCCCTTATTACAACAAGGCCACGCAGAAAGGCCTGTACGAGCACTACAAGGCCATCGCGGACGCGGTAAGCGTTCCGATCATTGTCTACAACGTTCCCAGCCGTACCGGCTGCAACATTCTTCCCGCTACGTTAGCGAAGCTCCACAAGGAGTGCAAGAACATCGTCGCTGTGAAGGAAGCCAGCGGCAATATCACACAGATCGCCGACGTCGCGCAGATGTGCGGCCCGGATTTCTGCATTTACTCCGGAAACGATGATCAGATCGTCCCGATCCTCTCCTTAGGCGGCAAGGGCGTGATCTCCGTCCTTTCCAACATTGCCCCTAAGCAGACGCACGACATCGTTGCCAAGTACTTAGCTGGTGACTTAGCCGGAAGCCTGAAGATGCAGCTGGACGCCATGCCGCTGATCCACGCGCTCTTCTGCGAAGTTAACCCGATCCCCGTCAAGCATGCCGCTAACCTCATGGGCATGGAAGTCGGCCCGCTGCGCGCGCCTCTTTGTGAGATGGAGCCCGCGAACCTTGAGCGCCTGAAGAAGGAAATGGTCGCCTACGGCCTTACGCTGGCATAAAGGACCCCCATGCGGCCTTACGGCCGCGCCACACCATATGATACAGCAGCGCATCAGCGCTGCCTGGAGGTATTTTATGATACGAGTCATCATGCACGGCTGCGGAGGAAAGATGGGCCAGGTGGTCACATCCCTCATCGCGGCCGAGGAAAATATGGAAATCGTGGCCGGCATCGACGTCAAAGATGTTCCCGGCTGCCCCTACCCGGTCTTTCCCGATCTGATGAGCTGCGATGTTCCGGCGGATGTAGTCATTGATTTCAGCTACTGCGGCGCGGTGGACGCGCTTTTAGATGCCTGCGCGGCCAAAAAGCTCCCCGTGGTTTTATGCACCACCGGTCTTTCTCCGGAACAGCTGACGCACGTAAAGGAAACTGCCACGCTGATCCCTGTTTTAAAGAGTGCCAATATGTCCCTGGGCATCAACCTGCTGCTTAAGCTTCTCCAGCCTGCCGCTAAAGTGCTGGCGGATGCGGGCTTTGACATCGAAATCGTGGAAAAGCACCACAACCAGAAGATGGACGCCCCCAGCGGCACAGCCTTGGCATTGGCGGACTCGGTCAACCATGCTCTCTCCGATCAGTACGAGTACGTATACGACCGCTCTCAGGTAAAGAAGAAGAGAGATCCGAAAGAGATCGGCATCAGCGCGGTTCGCGGCGGATCCATCGTTGGCGAGCACGAAGTCATCTTCGCCGGCACGGACGAGGTAATCACCTTTACCCACACGGCCTACTCCAAAGCCATCTTCGCCAAAGGCGCCATCGCCGCCGCAGCTTTTCTTCCCGGAAAAGAACCGGGGCTGTATGACATGAGCCACGTCATTCAGATTTGACACATCGTAATCATAGGAAAGCCCTGGACAGCCTGTTCCAGGGCTTTTTATTCGGGGTTGTCATGGTTCATAGCGGATTTTCACAGTTTCCCTCCGTCTCCTCGTCCTGAAATGGTAAACCTGAACAGACTTTCAATTTTTCCTTGTTGCCCCGGGCAAAAGCCTTTATAATAGCCGTGTCATTTTCGGGAAGTGTTCTTCCCGCGAAGGAGATTTTCAGTCTATTTCTTCCCTACAAACAGGCTCAGTCATAAAAACAAGCAGGAGGACAAACACATATGGGTGGATTTTTTGGAGCTGTTTCCAAGAAAAACTGTGTCAGTGATGTATTCTTCGGTACCGATTATCATTCGCACTTAGGAACCCGCCGTGCCGGCATCACCATGTATGGCGAGCAGGGTTTTGAGCGCGCCATTCACAGCATTGAAAATGCCCCGTTCCGTACCAAATTCGAGAAGGATCTGGGCGAGTTAAACGGCACCATGGGCATCGGATGTATTTCCGATTACGACCCGCAGCCTCTTCTTGTCAACTCTCACTTAGGCTCATTCGCCATCACCACCGTCGGTCGCATCAACAATGCGGACCAGCTGATGGAGCTGTGTTGGAAAGGCGGCAACTCCCACTTCATGGCCATGAGCCACGGGAACACCAACCATACGGAACTGGTCGCTGCTCTCATCTGCAGGCAGAAAAGCTTTGAGGAAGGTATACGCTATGTGCAGGAAATCGTGGACGGGTCCCTTTCTCTTCTGCTCCTCACGGAAAAAGGCCTGTACGCCGCCAGAGACCTTCTTGGACGCACACCGGTTGTTCTGGGCAAAAAAGAAGACGGTTTTTGCGCCGCCTTTGAAAGTTTCTCCTATTTGAACCTGGGCTATGAGGACTACCGGGAACTGGGACCGGGAGAGATCGTATTTATCACTCCGGAAAGCGTGGAGACCAAGCTCCCGGCCGGCGATAAAATGCGCATCTGTTCCTTCCTCTGGATCTATTATGGCTATCCTACGTCCACCTACGAAGGGGTAAACGTAGAGGAGATGCGCTACCGCTGCGGCGATATGCTGGCCATGCGCGACGCGGGAAGCGTACAGGCCGACTCCGTAGCCGGCGTTCCGGATTCCGGCACGGCACACGCCATCGGCTACGCCAACCGCTCCGGCATCCCCTTTGCCCGTCCTTTTATCAAATATACGCCCACCTGGCCGCGCTCGTTCATGCCCACCACGCAGATCCAGCGGGAGCTCATCGCCAAGATGAAGCTGATCCCCGTGCACCAGTTGATCCGCGGAAAGAGCCTGCTTCTGATCGACGATTCCATCGTCCGCGGCACCCAGTTAAAGGACACGACGGAATTCCTGTACCAAAGCGGTGCGCGGGAAGTCCATGTGCGCCCGGCATGCCCGCCTCTGGTATACGGCTGCAAATATGTCAATTTCAGCCGCTCCACCTCCGATTATGATCTGATCACCCGGCGTGTCATCCGCGAGCGGGAAGGTGAAAACGTCTCCCAGGAAATACTGGCGGACTACGCCAATCCGGATAGCCAGAATTATCAGGAAATGCTGGAAAGCATCCGCAAGAAAATGAATTTCACCACTCTGCGCTTCCATCGGCTGGACGACATGATCGCTTCCATCGGCCTTGAGCCCTGCAAGCTTTGTACGTACTGCTGGAACGGAGTAGAATAAACACTCCTCTTTTGATGCGCTCGCGTGCGGGATGCCTAACGGCATCCCACGCGCGACGCCCAAGACTCTCATGCGAGTCTTGACTATTTTATATTACAATGCGCTTCCTTTGTTCTCTTCTTCTGCCTGAAAAGAAGACAGAAACCTTTTCAGCAAAAACGCGCAGAAATAAGGGAAAGAATATATCCCTTCCTCATGACCTATATTCTGATAAGATAACTTAAAGCCATACCGAATGTCTGGATATCTCTCCGAATGAACCAATGTGCTCATCGACTTGGATCTCCCACTTCTTGCTTTTACTTCTACAGGAATAAGGGCAAACGTGGATCGAATAAAGAAATCCTCTTCCAGCATGGAATCCTCTCTACGATAGTAGTACAACTTGTAGCCCTGCTTTACCAACGCTTCTCCAATCATGTTTTCATACAAAGCGCCTTTATATACGCCCAAGTTTTTATTGGCGCGAAGATCCTCCTGTGCTTCATCATCCAGCATAGAAACCAAAAGCCCGGTATCGGCAAAATACAGTTTGAACACATCCGGATCAAAGTTTCCTCCAAGAGGGAGCTCCGGAAAATCCATACAATAGCATATATTTACCATTCCCGCATCTACGAGCCATTCCGCACAGCCACGATAATCACGAAATCTTGCACCGGAGGCGACCTTTGAAATTTGAAATTTCTTGTTTTCTTTTGCAAGCTGCGGTGCGATCCGGTTAAAAACATTGCTGATCCTTGTCTGATCAACTCCTTGCGCATATTTTCGAATATCCTCTCTATAGTCGGCAATCAACTGCCTCTGCAGGCTAAGAGAGCCCTCAAATGTATTTTTCTCAATATACTCTTTTACAACTGCCGGCATGCCTCCCAAGATACTGAAATCATAAAACAAGGAATGATACACTTTCATTTCCAGTTCATTAAATGGTTTTAGTTCGCACATATGTGACAACAGATCCTGCACTGTTTCCTCTCCATATCCCTTGGCCCACAAAAACTCCTCAAAATCCATCGAATACATGTAATAGTCTGTTTTGTATCCGACGCTGTTACTTTCAATCCTCTTGTAATTCACTCCAAGCATAGATCCGCTGCATATAACATCAAATCGTCTGTCGATGGCAAAGAACTTTAATGCTGTGGCAATTTCGGGAAACTCTGTGATTTCATCAAAAAAAATCAATGTTTTTCCTGGAATAAATTGCTTTGATGGGTCGATCAGCGAAATATTCTTGATGATATTCGCCGCTTCATATCCGTCTAAGATGATTCCTTTATACTTTTCATCCCTTACAAAGTTGATCTCCAGTATGCTTTCATAGTGCTCCGAAGCGAAGTGCAGAACCGATTCTGTCTTTCCAACCTGACGGCATCCTTTGATAATCAACGGTTTCCTATCGGGATCAGCTTTCCATTCTTCCAAAAAAGTGTCAATCTTTCTCTTCAAATACATCTTCCGTTACCTCTATGAAAAAATGCTTCTTAAACACGAAGAACTTGAAAACGAGTTTTCGATCTCATTTTACACATTCTGACAGCGAATTTCAACATGTTTTCCACATTTTATCGGTGAATTTCAACAGATTTTTCACAAAATCCAAGTGTATAAAGTTGCTCTTATCACATATATCTTCCGATTCATACTCACTATTAGCTGTCTGAACAATGCATGAAATTGCAGCAAACAAGCAAAAAGCATGCGGATAGTTTAAAGCCTTATACCGCTTTAACTCATCCGCACGCTCTCTGATACTAAAAAAGAGAAATACTATGTATCTACTCAGCACAGCCGCTTGCACCCCGCTGCAAGCGGCGTAAAACAAAAGCTGGCATGCCAAGCCACAGGCAATTTGGAATGCGCGGAGCGCATTGCCTGTGGCTTCGTAACTGCTCAGGTACTGAGCAGTTACAATACTATTTGAGATTTCACCCTATGTGCAGCTTTTACAATTTTCTGTACCCCGTCTCGAAATCCACCACACTGCGCATTGTAGTATGGGCGTAGTAGGCTTTCATATTCTCTGTGGCGATACCCACAATGCGGCGCAAGGTTTCCGGCAGGTGATACATGCCGGAGATGTGCGGCGTGATCATAACATTCTTTGCATTCCACAGCGGGTGATCCATCGGAAGCGGCTCCGGCTCGGTCACATCCAGGCAGGCACCGCCAAGATGCCCGCTGTTTAAAGCAGCCGTAAGCGCCTCGCTGTCGGCAGCGTTTCCACGGCCGATGTTTAAAAAGATGGCACCGGGTTTCATGCGCGCAAAAGCATCCGCGTCAAAGATATGATAGGTCTGCGGCGTTCCGGGCAGCATCGTGGCCACGAAGTCCGCCTGCGGAAGGAGGTCTTTTAACGCATCCATCTGGTAGAGGGCATCTACATACGCCGGTTTTTCCGTTTTATTGCGCCGAATGGCAATCACGCGACTTCCCAAGGCGTGCATACGCATGGCAAATTCGCTGCCGATATCGCCAAGGCCCACGACCAGTGTGGTCGATCCATAGATGGAAATGACATTGCCGTTATCGCCCCAGATATGCGCTTCCTGATCCTTTAAGTACATCGGCAGCTTTTTGATCTGACACAGCAACATGGCAAGTAAATGCTCTGCCAGCGCCAGTCCGTACGCGCCTGTGGCATTGGTAAGCACGCACTCTTCCGGCAAAACGCCCGGCGTCGTGTACCCATCGGTTCCCGCGCTGTTTAACTGCATCCATTTCAGGTTCTTTGCCGCGGCAAGTCTTGCCGGGGGCACGTTGCCGATCAGGATATCCGCCCCTTTAAGCTGTGCATCCGTCACCTGCGCCGGGGAGGTATATAAAAAGCGAGTGCCTAAGGGCGCTGCCTCCTGAAATTTGATTTTGTCTTCTTCCGTGACGGGAATCACAACCACTACCGTTTCCATGCTTTTCATCCTTTCCGTGGCTCTGTATGGAAAAGTGGCTGCAAGCAGCCATTTTCCATTGTTTTTACGCATACCTGTGCCGAATCGTTTACTTTCGCAGATATTCTTTCAAAAACGCAAACAACTCTTCCATCTCTTCGTCCGTGCCAATGGTAATCCGCAGGAAGTTCTCCACCCGCGCCCCGTTAAAATGCCTGACGTAAATGTCCTTTTCCCTGAGCGCCTGAAAAAGCTCCGCTGCGGGAACGCTTTCATGCTCGGCAAAAATGAAGTTGGCGGACGGCTCCGGGAAATGGAAGCCAAGCTCCGCAAGGCGCTTTGCCGCGCGCTCTCTGGTGGCTTTTACCTTCGCGATCGTCTCCTGAAAATATGCCTCATCCTTCACTGCCTCATACCCCAGCTCGATGGAGGTGCGGTTCATGGTGTAAGAATTGAAGGAATATTTGACGTCCATCATGGCTTTGATCATCTTCTCGGACCCGATGGCGTAGCCGATCCGCATGCCAGCCATGGAGCGGGACTTGGAGAAGGTCTGCACCACCAGCAGATTGTCATACTTAGGTAAGAGCGACAAGGCGCTTTCTCCCCCAAAATCGATGTACGCTTCATCCACGATCACCACGGAGTCCGGGCTTCCCGCCACGATTTTTTCCACCTCGTCAAGCGGCAGAAGGAGCGACGTCGGGGCATTCGGGTTCGGGAAAATAATCCCGCCGTTTTCCCGTCTGTAATCCTCCGGGCGAATGCGGAAATTTTCATCTAACGGCACACACTCGTAAGGAATGCGGTACAGCTCTGCCCACACCTTGTAGAAGGAATAGCTGATGTCCGGAAACAGCAGGGGTTTTTCCGACTGGAAAAAGGTCAGAAAGGCCATGGCCAGCACATCATCGCTTCCCACGCCCACAAACACCTGCGAAGGGCTCACCTGATAGCGCTCTGCCAGCGCATCCACCAGCTTTTTCGCGGTCGGATCCGGATAGAGGCGGAGCGTTTCATCCTGTATCCCCTTTAACGCCGCCGCCACGCCCGGCGCGGGCGGATAGGGATTTTCATTGGTATTTAATTTGATCATACGGGCTTTGTTCGGCTGTTCGCCCGGAACATAGGGTTCCACCCGTCTTACATAGTCTTCCCAGCTCAAGCTTATGTCCTCGGCTTTCATGTCCAGTGAAGCGGCTGCAAAGCCGCTGTTTGTCAGTTCTGCTCCTGTTTTGCCAGCTCCTGCAAATACCGCGCTAACGCATCCTTCCAGTCGGGGAGAGGCGTAAAGCCGGCCTCCACCAGCTTTTTCTTATCAAGGCGGCTGTTAAACGGTCTGGCTGCCTTGGAAAGGCCGTACTCCGCCGTCGTCACCGGAATGACGTTCACGTTCTTGTTCGCCTGGCGGAAAATTTCACAGGTGAAATCGTACCAGGAAATATACCCGCCCTCATTGGTAGCGTGATAATACCCATAGCGGTCGGTTTCGATCATATCCACTAAAAGCCTTGCCAGATCCAGCGTATATGTGGGGGTACCCACCTGATCGCAGACGACGCGCAGCGTGTCGTGCGTCTCAGAAAGCTTTAGCATCGTCTTAATAAAGTTCTTGCCGTTTAAGCCAAACACCCAGGCGATGCGGACGATGAAATATTTCTCCAAAAGCCCGCTGACCGCCAGCTCGCCCTCCAGCTTGGTCTGCCCATAGACGTTTAACGGCTTGTAATCACGGCAATCCGGCTCCCACGGGGTCTCTCCCTGGCCGTCGAATACGTAGTCGGTGCTGATGTACACCATCTTCGCGTCCAGCTCCTTGCAGGCCTTTGCGATATTTTCCGTGCCGCCGGCGTTGATGGCACGCACCTTCGCCTGCTTGTCTTCATCCTCCGCCAGGTCCACTGCCGTCCAGGCCGCACAGTGCACTACCACATCCGGTTTTACCTCCGAAAGAAGAGCGTTCACCTGGGCCGCATTGGTAATGTCCATGGGCTTATAAGGCATCTTTGTGACCGCGCTCCCATCCATGATGCCGGCATATTCCGGGGCCAGATCACTCCCGATCCCCTCGTAGCCGCGCTTTGCCAGCTCATTCATCACATCGTGGCCAAGCTGGCCGGCCACACCGGTTACCAAAACTTTCATCCTGTTTATCCTTCTCTATATCCGCACGGCCGCCCTAAAGCATTTGCTGCCTGAAGGCAACAGTGGGCGGCCGATGTAACATCTCTTTCAATTATTCTTGTGCGACCTTCGCACGCATCTTCAACTTACCCGATCACTTTCTTCTGGCCGTACATCTTCTCATAGTACTGGCTGTACTCGCCGCTGATGATGTGCTTCCACCAGTCCTCGTTATCCAGATACCATTTAATCGTTTCCGGGATACCGGTGTCGAAGGTGTATTTCGGCTTCCAGCCAAGCTCCGTCTCCAGCTTCGTAGGATCGATCGCGTAGCGGCGATCGTGCCCTAAGCGGTCGGTCACATGGGTGATCAGGCTCTCCGGCTTTCCAAGAGCCTTTAAAATGGTCTTTACTACTTCCATGTTCGTGCGCTCGTTGTGGCCGCCGATGTTGTACACCTCGCCCACCTTGCCTTCGCGCACGATCAGGTCGATCGCCACACAGTGATCGTACACATGCAGCCAGTCACGCACATTTGCGCCGTTTCCGTACACGGGCAGGCTTTCATCCGCCAGCGCCCGGCTGATCATGAGCGGGATCAGCTTCTCCGGGAACTGATAAGGGCCGTAGTTGTTAGAGCACCGGGACACCGTGACGGGCAGCCCGTAGGTGCGGTGATAAGCCAGGACAAACAGATCCGCACTGGCTTTGCTGGAGGAGTACGGACTGGAAGTATGTAACGGCGTCGTCTCCGTAAAGAACAGGTCCGGACGATCAAGCGGCAGATCCCCGTATACTTCGTCTGTGGAAACCTGATGATAACGCTTCACGCCAAATTCGCGGGAGGCGTCAAGGAGCGTCGTCGTTCCTAAGACGTTCGTCTTCACAAAAATGCCGGGATCCGAGATGGAACGGTCTACATGGCTCTCCGCCGCAAAGTTGATCACAACGTCAAACTTCTCTTCCTCAAACAGCTTGAAAATGAACTCTCTGTCCGCGATGTCCCCGCGCACAAAGCGGTAGTTGGGTTTATCTTCCACAGGTTTTAAGGTTTCCAGATTCCCTGCGTAGGTTAAGAGGTCCAGGTTAACAATCATGTCTTCCGGATATTTGTTGACCATGTAATGTACAAAATTTCCGCCAATAAAACCAGCTCCGCCGGTTACGAGAATTTTCATAAGTATTTTTTTCTCCTTATTTCGTTTCTTCCAGATACTTTCCGTCCAGAATATCCTTTAAGTACGCACCGTACTCGTTCTTTTTCAGCACCTCATAGGTTTTCGTGAGCTCCTCGCGGGAGATCCAGCCGCGAAGGAAGGCGATCTCCTCTAAGCAGGCAATCTTTCGGTGCTGATGTGTCTCAATGGTATGTACAAAGTTGGTGGCGTCCACGAGGGACTCATGCGTTCCTGTATCCAGCCAGGTAAAGCCCTGTCCTAAAAGGGTAACCTCCAGCTCGCCGTTTTCCAGATAAATACGGTTTAAGTCCGTAATCTCCAGCTCGCCGCGGGCGGACGGCTTTAAGGCCTTTGCATATTCCACGACGCGGTTGTCGTAAAAATACAGACCGGTGACGCAGTAATTGGACTTCGGATGCGCCGGCTTTTCCTCAATGGAGATGGCCTTTCCGTCTTTGTCAAACTCCACGATGCCAAAACGCTCCGGATCATCCACGTAGTAGCCGAACACCGTGGCTCCTTTTTCCTTCGCTGCCGCCTTCATCAGCCGGCTTCTAAGTCCATGCCCGTGAAAAATGTTATCGCCTAAAATCATGGCCACGGAATCGCTTCCGATAAATTCCTCGCCTATAAGGAAGGCCTGCGCCAGACCATCCGGGCTTTCCTGCACCGCATAGGACAATTCGATGCCGAAGTGATGGCCGTCGCCTAAAAGCGCCTGAAAGCGAGGCGTATCATCCGGCGTGGAGATGATCAGGATGTCCCGGATTCCGGCGTTCATAAGCACCGAAAGCGGATAGTAGATCATGGGCTTGTCATAAATCGGAAGAAGCTGTTTGGACGTAACCTTTGTCAGAGGATACAGGCGAGTGCCGGACCCGCCGGCCAGAATGATTCCTTTCATGGATAACCTCCGTATCTATATGGATGCCGGGCACTTTTGTCCGTGCATACGGAATCATCATACCATAAGCGCGCCGCTATTGCAACCATGGTTTTGACGCATGGCAGGGGCGGACCACGTACTTCAAGTAGTACGCAAGTCCGCCCCTGCTTAGTTTCCTTTTGGGTTAATGATCTTTACGCGAATGCCTCCATCAGCTTCGCATAATAATTCATAACTGCCACCGCCAGATCGCCTCTGGTCATCTCTTCCGGCAATTCCTCCGGAACGCCGTAGGTCTTGTCAAGGCCGAAAGCAGCGCTTAAGCCGCTAAAGCCCGCTTTTGCCGCTTCACCGGTCAGAGCTGCGTCAACATCGATGTCTTCCGCAACAATGCCATACTCTGCCAGTTCCGCTGCTGCGCTGGCTGCGTCGCCGGGCTGGCCAAGGCCCATTGCGTACAGGGCCAGAACAAGATCAGCCGCTGTCGCCTTGTCATCCTTGCCAAACACATTCTCGCCGGCTGCTGCCATCAGGCCGTTTTCAAACACGAAGCGGATGGCTTCATAGGCTTCATCGTCTTCCGGAACATCCTCTAACACCACCTGCGTCAGATCAACAGAACCAAACGGGTTGTTGATTGCGTCATACAGGTACTCGTTCTCCGCAATCACGCCTGCGCCGCCGGCCGTAAAGATTACGCCGTTTGCCAGCATATTCGCGTACATGGACGCGTATTCCTTCACCTTTTCAGGCGTTACGGACTTTAACTGCTCCATGTAGGCCAGATAGCGATCCTGTGCCTTGCCGTCGATCGCTGCCTTTGCCGCGGCAACCGCACCGCTTAACTCACCGCCCGACTGTGCGTAATACACGTAGGAGGACAGGATGTAACCGTTTAAGGTTTCCTGATCCACTTCCAGGTTCTCTACAAACTCCGGAAGGTTGTTGAACACCTCGAAGGTTTCTTCCACGTTGGGATCCCGGTAGGTGATGATGTACACACCGCTCTCTAAGCCTGCGGAGTGGAACACGCTGTACGCGCCGTACTGATCGCGCAGCATCGGCAGCAGGTACATATCGCTCACCAGGGCGATAACAGCGTCCATATCGGCCGTAAAGCCCTCCTCGCCCATCGCCTCGTAGTTGGCAACCAGACCGTTAAACTGTACGTTGCTCTCAATCACGAGCGCTTCGGACAGCTCTGCCTGCGGCAGGTCATACTCGACTGCCGGGCTTTCTTCCTGCGGCATCGCGCCAAAGAACTCATCCGCAATCGCCTTGTTGTTTTCGATGCTCTCTTCGCTTCCGCTGAAGACGGCAATGGCGCCCTCGCGGTTGTAGAAGAAGCTCTGGATATACTGCAGGGTTGCGACCGCCGATTCCGGATCCGCCGCCAGGAGCGCTTCAAAGTCGTTTAAGAACTGATAATACTCCAGGTAGTTCGCATAGCTCATGTACTGATACATCGGCCAGTAGTGAGAGTAGCTGCGATACAGCATAACCGCGTAGGAGTTGCTGGTGATGTAGGACTTTAAGTTCGCCTTGATCGCGGAAACAGCTTCCACCAGGCGATCCGTGTCTTCCAGCTTCAGGTTGTAAAGCAGGCTTCCGATCAGTTCATAGCCGGTCGCCAGGTCTTCGTCGGTGCCAATCCAGCCGGTGTGCAGATAAGGATGATAGTCATACACGTGGCCGGTCAGGGCGATTTCCGCGCCATAGCCGTACAGGTAACGGCTGGCCAGGTTGTCGATCTCCTCGCGGGTGTAATCGCGGGTATCAAGGTAACCTAACAGGTCGGTATAGAGCTTGAACAGGTGAATGCCTTCCTGCGGCAGGGAAGCAGCGTCAAAGTACAGGTCAACCTGACCTACGCCTTCCACACCGGCGATGACGTTGATGCGGCGCACGCCGTCCTCGCCCATCTCATCGGTCAGCTCATATTCCTTGATTTCCTCCGGAAGGGAGGCAACGGTGACAGCCTGCAGCTGTGCCACGAGGGCGGAGCTGTCTTCCGGCTCATCTGCCGCGTTAGAAGAAGCCACGATCGCAGCGATCTCTTCCTCGCTCATGGCAGCCTTCACTTCCGCCAGGCGCTCGGTTTCCGCCGCTGCCAGCTGCTCCTTCAGACCGGCTTCCGGATACGTAACGGTTAAAGCGGTCAGCTCGCTGCCCGCCAGATACTTGCCAACTACGTTCGCGTAGCGGCCTTCCGCGTTCCAGACATCCATCTGGTTTAACGCATCCACATAGTCCAGATACTGCCAGATGTTGCCGGTGCAGGCGTAATTGTACGCCATGTTGGGGATGATGCTCTCCACGCCGACATCGGATGCCTCGCGGGTTAAGCGTGTGCTCATGGCAAGACCCGCCATGACAGAATCAACCATCGCCTGGTCAAAACCGTTCTCCGCCACCTGGGCAAGGACGGTGTCCACCGTATTCTTGAAAACTTCCGCGTCCTCGCGGTTCACGTTGTCCACGGAGAAGACAATCGCCGGCTCCGGGCCCGCCATCTCGATGAAGGAGGCAAAGCTTGCATACGGCAGAGCCTTCTTGAGGGCCTGCTTTAACGGAGACGCCTCCTCGATCAGAAGATCAGTCAGGGTGTCAAGCTGCAGGATTTCTTCGTCTTCCACATCGCGGCAGATAAAGCTGTAGTAAATGCTGGCGGTGTGGTTGGTATCCGAACCCGCTTCCACCGGGTAGGCCAGTTCTTCCACAACCGGCGCGGTGATGGGCTCATAGTCCGCGTCTTCAAAGACGAACTCGCGCTTTTCAAACGGCGCGAACGCATCGTCCAAAAGCTGTAAGAACGCCGGATAATCCTCAATTTCACCGTACAGATAGCCGACACAGTTGGACGGATGGTAGAACAGATCGTGATAGCTCTTTAAGCTATCCCAGGTCATGTCCGGAATGTAGGCCGTGTCGCCACCGGAGACAAATCCTAAGTAGGATCCCGGGAAGGTGACCTTCGTGTAGTTGTGGTATGCCTGCGTGGGCAGAGTGTTCGCGCCCAGCATCTCCGAGTACACGGTGCCCTCGATCGTAAGCGGGGCGTCGGCGCTTGCCATGCGGTAACGCCATGCTTCCTCGCGGAAGATACTCTCATCCTCCATGATCATCGGGTTTAAGCAGCTGTCGGTGTAGTAATCCGCCAGTTTCAGAAGCTGCGCCTCCGACAGGCTGGCCACAGGGAAGGTGGTCATGCAGTCGTAGGTGGACGCGTTCATGTACGTCTGATAGCTCTGGTAAATCAGGTTAAAGAACAGGGTCTTGGACGGATACTTTTCGGAGCCGTCCAGGGTCGCATGCTCAAATACGTGCGGCAGACCCGTGTTGTCGATCGAACGGGTCAGGAAGGTCAGATCAAACACACGGTTCGTATCATCGTTCGCGATATAGATGACCTTCGCGCCGGTTCTCTGGTGCTCAAAGTAAACGGCTACACCGCCGATCAGCGGGAAGTCCTTTACTTCCACGACTTCAAAGCCGTTGATGACCGTGCCGGGCATCAGATCCGCCGGCAGCGTGATCATGGTTTCCACTTCGGTCCCGGGTTCTTCCGCGCCTTCGGTTTCAGCCTCTTTTGTGGGCTCGGCCTCGGTGGCCTCCTCGGTTTCAGCTTCGGTTCCGGCTTCTTCCGTGGCCTCCTCGGTTTCAGCTTCGGTTCCGGCTTCTTCCGTGGCTTCCTCGGTCTCTGCTTCACTTCCGGCTTCTTCCGTGGCTTCCTCGGTCTCAGGCGCAGCTTCCACCTTTGCCTCCTCCAGGCACATGTTCACAGCCCGGAAGATAGCGTCACTGGTCAGGGAAGCACCCATTGTCACATCCACGCCTTCCGTGCCGTTCGCTTCCACAATCTTGGACGGAAGCTGTGCGATCGCCATCATACCCAGGCTGGCATTATCCCTGGGAGCTACGATTTCGACCGACTTGATGACGCCGTTTTCAATCGTGACGGTTGCCGTCAGATCACCGCTTCCGGCCATGTCCGCGCCAATCGTCGTGGCAGAATAGACGCCGTCCTTGTACTGACCGGCGGCTGCCGCCTCTGCTTCTGCTGCCACCTCTGCCGCTGCTTCGGTCTCAGCTGCCTTGCTCTCGGCTTCGTCCGCAAATGAGCTGACAGAACCAAGCAGAAGGCTGAAAACCAGGCAAAGCGCCAGAAAGGCTGCACTCATCCGTTTCTTCATGTTCCTTTTCCTCCTTGAATTCTTTTGACGGTTCCTTTTGGGAGCGTGATCCGGACTTTAAGTTTCACGAATAACTGACCGCTCTTTTTTAAGGAGCCCGCTTTCGCGAACTATTATACCAGAAGACTGCCGGGATTCAATGATTTTCTCGTCATAACAGGTATTCTGAAAGGGTATCTGCCCATTTTCCTTTAAGCTTCTCTAACGAACAAGCCGCGTTGGCCGGGCTTGTAGACGGCAGGCGCACGGCCTCCCTTCCCGTCAGCGGGAGCAGGTATTTCTGATACATCTCAAATGACTTCGTCCCATTGCAAACAATCTGCCGGATAGGCGCTGCCTGCAGGATCACCCGAATGTCATTCGGAACCACATCCTTGATGGAAGTATCGGAAGATCCCGTGATCACGCACTGCCCGATCACGTCCCACATCGCAATGCCATGGGAAAGCGCCAACGCCTTCTTCTCCGGAACGGTCTGTGGCACCGGCTCATTCGTCAGCGCCGCCACCACCTTCCAGAAACGGTTCTGCGGATGCCCATAAAAGAACTTTGCTTCCCGCGATTTGACAGACGGAAACGATCCCAGGATCAACACCTGGGATCGCTCGTCGTACAAAGGCGGAATGTTATGAATTTGAAGTGCTGCTTCAGCCATAGTTTTTCCCTCATATTGTGATGCGAGTGTGACAGGGGACGTGTGACAGGGGACGGACCTGTGTCACACTGTCACAATTTCTCCGGCGCTGCCAGCACAATCTTCCCGGCCTTGATGGAGATTGCCTTTGTGGGGCAGGAGGATATGCACTCGCCACAGTGGATGCACTCATGGTCTCCCACCTTCCGGATATCCATTTTGCACTTTCGTATGCACTCGCCGCAGTTGATACACGAAGCTTCTTCCATCTTCACCCCGATGATAGCCACCCGCGAAAAAAGGCTGTAGATGGCACCCAGAGGGCAGATAAAGCGGCAGAAGGCGCGGTAACAGAAAACACAAAGTATCGCCACCGCCACCAGGATCACAGCTTTTCTGGTAAACAATTCGCCTAACAGGGCATACAGGTAGCTGTTATTCGGATGCGCCAGGAGTCCGCCTGCGCCTTCTAATGTTCCGGCCGGGCAAATATATTTACAAAAGGCAGGCACAGGCAGACCCTGCGCTGCGGCATACCATAGCGGCAGAAGCACTACAAAGACAGCAAGGATGATATATTTCAGGTAAGACAAGGCCCTTGTCACCGACCCTTTAGGGATCTTGGGTGTGGGAATCTTATGCAAAAGCTCCTGCACCAGGCCAAAGGGACACAGCCATCCGCAGATGGTGCGCCCCGCGATCAGGCCATACAGCATCAAAATGCCCAGCACATAGGTTCCGGCTCTTGCTCCGGAAGACGCCACGGCGTTTTGCAGCGCGCCTAAAGGGCAGGCAAGGACAGCTCCGGGACAGGAGTAACAGTTTAAACCGGGAGCACAGGCATTCTTTAAAGGCCCAGTGTAGATCTTCCCCTCCACAAAGCCTTTCAGATTTGCGTTTACGAGCAGCGCACAATACAGCTGCACAAGGCGGCGCTTTGACGGCCGGTGCGCCACAAACCAGCTTTTCATCTTACCCAAGGCCAATACACTCCATACAAATCCGGACGGCTTTTTGAAAGACATCCTTCATGCTTCCGTTTAAAATCCCATGAATAATCAGGCAAACAGCCAGGAGCAGCAGAGCTGTTCGCACAACGGTAAGGCATCTGGAATCATCCCACAGATTTTGCTTCTTATCTTTCATCTTCCTAGTATCCTATTTTCTGGCATGAGACGGTTCTCCCGGCAGATCTCCTGCCGGAAGAACCGTTCCATGGCACCCGCCTGACATTCCCTGGCTGGTTTATTCAGCCGGATTCTGAATCACTCCCGCATACAGCCATGCTCCATCCTGCCCTTCTATTCCAAAAAGGAACGGATGATCACAGGTAAATACCACACCATTTTGTGGCGGCGCGGAAGCTCCATATACCTCAACCATTGTCAGACTTTCTGCGGAAATACCATCCTCGTCCACTGCCATCGAAATCGACTGCATGAGCTGATTGACCTTGGCACCTTCTTCACTTAAGAGCGGGGAAAAATCAGACTTTTCCTCATCAAACAGATAGGTTATTCCAAGCTTCTTTAAACCCTCTGCCAAATCCGTCTGATAAGTAATCTTAAACTTCGGTAACGTCAGTTTTACCTTTGCAGCCTTTTGATTCTCCCATTCATATGGATTTATCGAAAACAAGTGAAAGCTTTCATCTTCCAAAAGCTCCGCCGGAGTCCTATTTTCATCGGGAAGAATCAGCCACATGGCTCCTCCCTCTTTTAACGGCACCTGTACCGCACCGAATCCATCTCCCCAGTAATAATTTAAATTGCTTTCACGATGCATATACGAAACCGTTACATCTTCCGACGGCGAATGGAAAATACCCTCACTGGTTGCACTCGTGGGGAAGGCAGCTGCAAAAAATTCCTGAAACGAAAAGGTCAGAGCAACCATCAGCGCCGCTTTGGTATCTATGCTTACTTCTTCCACGCTACTCTTCAGGAAATCGTTCGTCTGCTCGTTAATCCAATTCCGTAACGCATTACTGTATGCTCCATCGCCTGCTGTTCCCGCAAACACGTTTATATTGTATGCCTTTGCTATTTCATTAATAATATCATAATGAATATCCCAGATGTTATTGATCCAAAGAGAGAACATGGGTCGTGACACCATACGTCCGTCATCCACTGTATTGGCTCTCAGCATGGAAACAACTTGATTTCGCAAAGCAGGCATTTCCTCATACTGAACTGCCCTCAAGAGCTGTTCCCTGGTCTCTGTTTCCGTCAATTCCGCCATAATTGCCACAGCTGCATAGGCAGAAAGCGGAGACCAAACCAGATTCTTTTCGCTTTCCAGGAGTTCCATTGTCAACGAATAGGCAAACTCGGCGTACTCCTTCACATTTATTGCGTCTTCCTGAATTACTTCTTCCCATCCGGAAGGAGCAGCCACAAGATATGGCAGATAATCGATGGCATTCTCTTCCGCAGTCGATGTTTCCGCACAGCCATTTGCAAGCAGGGAGCACAAAATGGATACTATAAGGGCAGCAATCAATTTGTTCTTCATAATAAGTCCTTTCGTTCTTTATAATGTCCTCTTTTTTAGCCTGCAGGCAATATCTAAAAACACGTGCGCATTAAACTGTTGCTCACTGTGTTTTTTCAGTCTAATTCTATCACAACTGCAAAATTCTCTGAAAACTTGTCCGCGAATCGGCCTTTTTTGTCCGCGAATCGGCCTTTTTTGTCCGCGAATCATGTGTGACAGGGTGTGACAGGGGACGGGCCTGTGTCACAAAAGCTGACAGCTTTTGTGACGCAGGCCCGTCCCCTGTCACATTTTCTGACACAGGTCCGTCCCCTGTCACACTTCCCTGTCAACTTCTATTTCTGCTCCGCCAGCCACTCGTCAAAGTAACGGCGCAGAACGCGGAAGGAACAGTCTCCCTTGTCCAGAAGGAAGGTGTTAAAGGCAAGCGCGTCAAACTTTCTTCCCAGCGTGTCTTCCGCTTCCTCCCGCATCTGACGGAATTCCAGGTAGCCCACATAGTACCACAGATAGTTTGTGGGCGATTCCATAATGTAATTGTAAAACTCATTCTGAATCTCGACATCGTCAATGCCGAAATTCGTCATCAGAAACTCTCCGATCTGCTCACGGCTGTAGCCTTTGTAGTGGATGTACAGATCCGCCAGCGCATAGAGCGCCAACGTAGCCTGCTGGTTCAGCTGCATGATTTTCAGCACGTTCTTATCCGTGCCTTCATCCCACAAAAACGACTGCATCTCCACATAGGTTGCCCAGCCTTCCGAGTAGCCAGGGCAGGAAATGACAGCCAGGACAGGATTTTTCAGGTTCGCGAGCGCGTACACTGTCTGCACCAGGTGGCCCGGGAAGCCTTCATGCGCCAGGGTGGAGAACAGGCTGCTTGCATCCAGACTTCCATCGTTGATGTAGATGCTGTTCATGCTGTAATCGTCCACGCAGGGAGTCAGGTAAAACGCGGGGCTCATCTCACCCTGCAGGGCTTCCGGCACGTGCTTGATTGTGTAACTGGTGGGCGGAAGAGCCGGGAACTCGTCCTTAATCTTTTCCTGCAGAACCGTCAGGATTTCCTCCGGGTCCGTATAGCTGAAAGAAAAACTTTCCAACTTCTCCACGGCCTTCGGGTGAAGAAGCGCCTGGAAGCTGAGAGCCATCATGTCCTTGGACATCGTGATTTCCACCTGCTCGATCAGCTCCTCGACGGAATACCGGGTTCCGGTGGTCTGCGCCACTAAAGCTTCATAATACGCTTTGCCCTCCGGGAGTCCTGCCAGGCCGATCTCATTCTTGCCGGTTCCTTTTAACGCCGTAAGACCGGCGATCAGGTTTTCATACGCCGGGATGACCGCCTCTTGAAAGGCTGCCTTGTTCTGCTCCTTATAGGACGCCTTCTCCTCCTGTGTCAGGTCGGAAAGCGCATCCACGCGGGTATCAAAGGTAGTGATCAGATAATGATTTTCCTGATCCTGTAAAAAGGCTGTGCAGCTTTCCACCAGATCATCCACGGCCACATCGCTCATGAACAGGCCCGCCTCGGATTTCTTCTGCTCAAAGGCGATGATCTGATCGTAGAACGCCGGCAGATCGCGCAGCAGCGCCAGGTACGTGTCTACATCCTTTTTATTGTTGAAGGTGTATTCCGCCATCAAAATCGGAAGATTGGTCTGAATGCCGGTGGTGGGACTCAGCTGCTCATCATACAGCGGGAATTCGGACACCGCCAGCGAGGACTCCATCGTATCCAGCAGGATGTCGTACACCACCTGGCTGTCCTTTGTCAGAAGTTCCCGGTCGATGGCTTTTAACTGTGCCAACTTCTCCTCCGTATCCAGCTTGTCCTCCTCCATGAACTCCAGGGAGTAGGTGCCGAAGGTGGCCGGCGCATCCGTGATGCCATAGTTTTCGGGGTAGCGAAGGGTGTAGTGCAGATCCAGCGCATTGTCGCTCATGATCTGCAGGAACAAATCCTGCGTGAGCGCGTCAAACGCTTCCTGCGCACTCGCCAGGTCTACATCCGTCTCCTGCGGCTCCGTCTCAGGAGATTCGGGTTCCGGTGCTGCTGACTCGGATTCTGCGGTGGTTGTCGGTTCTTCCGTCTCCGCTACCGGACTTTCGGTTTCCGGCGCTGCCGTTTCGGGTTCTGCGGCGGTTTCAGGCGCTTCCGTTTCAGGCTCCGCGACGGTTGTCGGTTCTTCCGTCTCCGGCTTGATCGCCTCTACGCTCTCATTTTCCGCGGCCTCTGCCGACTCCTGTGCCTGTGCGGCCTTGCTGCCGCGGCCAAACGGCGATGCGGTTGCTTCTGCCTGTAAGGGTGCCGCCGTCAAAAAGCTCCCTGCTCCAACCAATACGGCCAGAGATAAAGCCGCCAAACGTTTCCACAATGAATTCATAAAAATCCCCTTTCTGTCTTTTTCTCGCTAAAGTTTGTCTCCTACCGCGGTATCCACAGCATCAAACATACCTTTCCGCCGTTTTTTCTTGCCAGGGTATGTCTCCTGCCACCAGATGTGCAAAGCTATAGCTTATCTGAATGGCATTGGCTGTGTTTCCTGAGACATCTGTCTTCGTAATCATAATATCATAAACTCTTTCCATTTTGTATAGATTTCAGGTCTATCATAAAAAAAGATCCTTTAAGGGTTCTGACTGCAGAGTTTTTTGACTCACTACCTACCGGTTAGCACTCAACAATTCAAAAAAGCCCGGCCCCATGGGGGCCAGGCTCCATAAAACTGCCTGTATCAATCGCGCGGCTCTTTAAGCCTCTTCCTTCTTCTTTCCGAAGTTTTCGGAGAAGATGGTCTTATCGACGGCGAAGATGATGATCATGGCAACACCACCGGTGACAACGGTCGTCACGATGTTGGCGATGCCCTGAGGAATGTTAAAGTGTGCCGTAACCGGGTTCCAGATGTTCGTGAACAGGTTCATGACCAGGAACACAGCGATCGTAGCCAGGAAGTGGCAGATGATCTGCGGAACAACCGGGCCGTGGCTGCGGAAGGTGATATTTCTCTGAAGAGGGAAGTTCACGCACTCACCGAAGAAGATGGTGATCAGGTTCGCGATCGTGAAGGCCAGACCGCCGGCAGCTAAGGTGTTGCCGATGATGGAGAAGTTGATCGGAACTCCGAACAGCTCAATCGGAATGTTGGGCCATACCCATTCCACATCACCGATGAGGTTCTGGAACAGCGGCTGCAGAACGGTTAACAGAAGCCACTTTAAGAACGTGACAACGTAGCTGAAGATCAGGAACAGGCCGCCTTCACGGATCCACTGGGCTGCCTTCGGGTGTTTTTCGGCAAAAGATGACATTGATTTTTCCCTCCTTAAGGTATATGATTTTGGAAATCTGCTCAGCGCTACTATGCCGTACTTTAGCGCTGAACAACCGTGTTTCGCAACCATTTATGCGCGGAAAAATTCCGTGCTAAACGGCTACTTTGTACCTACAGTTTAACGGACACCCTCGCCCTGTGTCAAGCGAAAAATCATTGACTTTGCCGACACGAACACCCCCTTTTTTACACTTTGAAAAGAAAGGAATTCCTGTTCCCACGCTTTTGAACAGGAGCATGGATTGTCGTATGAAAAAAACAAAAAAGCGGCGTTTTCGCATCTGGTGGCTCTGGATTGCTTTTGCCGTTTATGAATTCATCGGGCTGACCCTGCCGTGCTGGAGCCATACGGTCCGGGAGAGCAACCGCGAAAGCTGGAACATAACAGCCAAAGCCATGGAGGCTGCCGTCGGCGAAGCCCCCGAAAAAATCGCCTATGTGGGCGATAACAACGAGGCGCTCGCGGAGCGCCTGTGGCTGATGGAACAGGCGAAGGAAACGCTGTTTATGGCCATCTTCGAAATGCATGACGATGAGGCCGGCGCGGATATGCTGAGCGGCCTGTATGCCGCGGCGGACCGCGGCGTCAAAGTGCGGCTCCTCGTCGATGGCACCTGCCTGTTTTACAATCTGTTTCATACCAGGGATTTCCGGACCCTTTCCTCCCACGAAAACGTGGAGGTGAAGGTCTACAATCCGCTCTTTCTGCACGCGCCCTGGCGGATCAACTACCGCATGCACGACAAGTACATTCTGGTGGACGACACGTACTTCCTCATCAGCGGGCGCAACATCAGCAGCGCCTTCTTTGGCGATTACGTGGAGGACAGCGCCAAAAAGCACGACCGGGACTTTGTCGTCATGGAGACGGAGCCGGGGAAAGGGCGCGCCTATAAGCAACTCCGCCTGTACGCGGAAACCGTCTGGAACCTGGACTGCTGCCAGTCTCTTTCCCTTCCGGGCGACGGGGGCAAGGAGCTCCTCGCCCGCTATCAGGAAAAGCGCCTCGCAAACCCGTACGAAGGCCCGGAAACTTTCTTCTCCGCCTCGTTATGCCTGTACTCCAACCCGGCCTACAACGGCTACAAGGATCCCCTTTTATGGAACGAAATGGCCGCTGACATGCACGAGGGCTCGGACATTCTCCTTCAGACGCCGTACCTGGTGTGCAGCAGCGAGATGTACGAAACTCTGCAAAAGGCATCCTCCACGGCAAGGCAGCTGGATGTTCTGATCAACGCAGCCGAAGGCGGCTCCAACCCGGTCGCCGGCGTCGATTACTTAAACTATCGGGAAAACGTCCTTTCCACCGGCGTCAACGTCTACGAATACCTGGGGGATTATCCCTTCCACTCCAAGCTTCTTCTGGTGGATGACGACATTTCCTATGTAGGATCCTGCAACTCCGACATCCGAAGCGTCTATCTGGACACGGAGCTCATGCTGCGCGTGGAAAGCCCGGAGATGAACCGACTCCTGAAAGAAGAGACCACCCGCTACCAGGACCGCTCCCGCTACACGCTCGCAAACGGCACCACAGGCGTTGGCAGCGACTACCAGGATGTTCTCGTCAGCCGCGGCCGCGCCATCAGCCTGGCCATCCTGCAGAGTGTGATGCGGGCCTTCCGGCATCTGGCCTGATGGTTCTTTCCTTTTGGCCCACAAAAAGAAAATAAACGAACAGGGCCGCCTCACAAATCACTCGATTTGTGTGGTGGCCCCTTTTTTTACCTCGTAAACAGATATACCCCAAGGCAGAACAAATCCTCTTTCACATCAACAGAAATGCCCCCGCCGTACTTCTCCGCCAAAAGCCGCATGCTCTTCATGCCAAATCCGTGGTAGCCTTGCTCTTCCTTCTTGGTGGTCTCCGGAAGGCCGTCCACCACGCGCACCTCGCCGTTAAAGTAGTTTGATACGCTGATGTTCACCAGTTTTCCGCGGCTCTCCACCACGATATCCACCAGTCTTTTCTCCGGATCCTCCACCAGGCGCGCAGCCTCCACAGCATTGGAGATGGCGTTTCCAAAGAGCGAGTACACATCCATTTCGTTCATGAAAGCCAGATCCTTTCCGTTTCCGGTAAAGGTCATCAGAATGTTCTCCGTCTGGCAATGCAGGCTGTTTTCCGTGAGCAGCACGTCCAGCGCGTCGTTTCCGGTCTTGTAGGTGCTGTCATAAATGCGCACCGCCTCGTCGATGGAATCGATCTCTTCCTTCGGAAGGCGCCCTTTTAAACCGGCCAGCTTATGCTTTAAGTCGTGGGACTTGATGTTGATGACGTCGATAGTCTTCTTGCTCAGCTCGAACTGCCGGCGGTCCTCCTTCCAGAGGGCCTGGATCATCGCATTTTCGTTCTTCAGATCGACGACCTTAAAGAGCACCAGCTGCACCACCAGGGCAAACAGGCAGCAGATAACCGCGTAAATGCTGACGCTGATATAGTTGAACTCTCCCAGATACCTGGTCAGGCGGGTCAGCCCGATACAGATGAAGATGGTGGGAATGGAAACCGCGCCAAAGCGCATGTCCATCTTTTTCCAGCACTCATTCCGGGCACAGAACAGTCCGAAGGTAAGGAACATAATCAGATAGATCCATGGCATAAAGGCAGCTTCCGTCCGCATGGCTCTGCTTAAAAGCCCGGGCTGCATATCGGCAAACACCTGCGTGTGGCCGATCATGTTGCACACATGAAACGAAAGGTGCTGCACCGCGTAACCCGCCACGCACAGGGAAAACAGCGGCCACCATCTGATGCGGAATGAAAAGCCCATGACCGCCACGCTCCCGGCAAAGATCAGCATAATCCAGGCAAACTGGTATAGCTGATGGTAATGGAACGTGGAAAGCCGCGGGATCCGGCAGGCCACCACGATATAGGCGATGCTTGCCAGGGGCAGCCGGATCGCAAAGTTCTTCCTTTTATCCGCCGAATACAGGAAAATCAGCTCGCCTGCGATCAGCTGCACACACAGAAGAATGGTTCCTATATATTTTGCCAGGATATCCATCATCGTTGTCCTCCCATAAAGCCGGAGAGCGCTTCCAGGAACGCTTTTTTCTGCGGTCTCGAAAACGGGATTCCTATGTTTTCCACGTACACGCAGTCGCGGTCCGCGCCGGTTACATAGCGAAGGTTAATCAGAAACGACTGGCTGCAGCGGACAAAACTGTCCTTCGCGATCTTCTTTTCCGCCTCCTTCATGGTGCTGTATTCCGCGAAGTCTCCTTCCGTCGTGTGATAGATCACATAATGGCCGGAAACCTCCAGATAGCGGATACTGTCCAGGGAAATCGCGCGCACCGTCCCGTCGGTCTTCACGGAGATCGTATCCCCCGTGCGTTTCACCGTGCGGGAAAGCGCCCGTTTCATTTTCAGAGCAAAGCTATAGCGGTTGATGGGCTTTAAGAGGAAATCCAGCGCGTCCACCGAATAGCCCTCTAACGCGTACTGGGCCAGGCTGGTGACGAAAATCAGAAGCACCTTGGTATCCAGTTCCCGCAGCGAGCGGGCCGTGGCCATCCCATCAAGCCCCGGCATGGCGATATCCATGAACACGATGTCATAGACCGGCTGGTAATTGCCCAAAAAGGACCGGCCGGTTCCGAATTCATCGATCTGAAATTCTGTCTTCTCCTGCTCCGTCACGTAATTCAGGCATTCCCGGATCCGTTCCCTCTCCGCGGGATCATCATCCACGATTGCGATCCGTACCATGTTTACGCACCTTCTTCCTACAAAAGCGCGGCGTATACATCCCTCTTTGAGATTCCGCGGTCCTTTGCAACTGCCTTCATGGCCTCTTTTCTGTCCATTCCCTTTGCTGTATACATCGCCATGTGTTCTTCCATCGGCATGTCATCCCACTTTTTCTGCTCTTCTTCGGCTGCCGTCTTTAAAGAGCGTCCTTCGATGGCGATCACGTACTCGCCCCGCGGCGGCGTTTCCTCGCACCTTTTGAAGGCGCCGCCAAGGGTCGTCTGAAATACCTCTTCATGAAGCTTCGTAAGTTCCCTCACGAGGCTGCAGGGGCGGTCCTCCCCCAAGTGTTCCGCCAGCTCCTTTAAGGTTGCCGCCAGGTGATGCGGCGCCTCATAGATCAGCATGGTGCGGGTTTCCGCCTCGAGCTCCTTTAAGATCTGCTGCCGCTCTTTTTTATCCGTCGGCAGGAATGCTTCAAAGGAGAAGCGCCTGGTGGGAAGGCCGGAGATGGTCAGCGCCGTCACACACGCGCAGGCCCCCGGGAGCGACGTCACGGTGAGCCCAGCCGCCAGGGCCTGCCTGGCCAGCTCCTCCCCGGGATCGGAGATGCCGGGGGTACCCGCGTCCGTCACGGCCGCGATATTTTTTCCCGCCTTCATCTCTTCCACCAGAAAGGCCGCCTTGTCAAAGCGGTTGTACTCGTGGTAGCTGGTGAGCGGGGTGTGAATATCATAGTGATTTAAGAGGCGGATCGTGTTGCGCGTGTCCTCCGCGGCAATCAGATCCACTTCCTTTAATGTCCGAAGAACCCGCAGGGTGATATCCTCCAGGTTTCCGATCGGCGTGGCGCATAAGTACAGCGTGCCCGCCGTTTGCTTGATTTCATCCATGCCAGGTTTCCTTCCCCTTGGATTTGTTTTGCCGCTGCTCCGATATATTTTCTGCACGCGCGATTTGTTTTGCCGTTCTCTCCGGTATATTTTTTGCACGCGCGTGGCTGCTCCGGCATTTGCGCCACTGTGCGCGCGTCAGTACCCGTAAATCTCCCGGATTTCGTCCGTGTACTCTCCCTTAGCCCGGTACACAATCACCGGCGCTTCCACCTGCATGGCGCTCCCGCCGCCGCGCACCGCCTCCAAAAGGACCATGTTGGCCGGCTCGCCTAGAAACGGGTGGACCATCTTCATGCGCTTTGGCTCCAGGTTGGCCTTCTGCAGGGTGGACAAAAGATCCATCAGGCGCTCCGGGCGATGCACCAGATACAGCCGCCCGCCCGGCTTTAAAAGCTGGGCGCTCTGCCCGGCCACATCCTCAAAGGTGCAACAGATTTCATGCCGCGCGATGGCCTTTCCATCCGTCGGATTGACTAAGCCATGGCCGGCGCGGATGTAGGGCGGGTTGCAGGTGATCACGTCAAAAACTGCCTTTCCGTATTTCTGCACGGCCTCCCGCACATCGCCGCATTCCATGAACACCCGGTCCGAAAGCCCGTTTCCTTTCACGCTCCGGCAGGCCATCTCCGCCATCTGCGGCTGTAGTTCCAGCGCGTCAATCCGGCTGCTTTCCGATTTGGCGGCCAGAAGGATCGCGACAATCCCGTTGCCGCTGCAAAGATCCAGCGCGCGCTCTCCTTTCTTTACCCTGGCAAAGCCGGAGAGCAGCACCGCGTCCATCCCGAAGCAGAACGCGGACGGCTTCTGGATCAGTTTAAAACCGTTTCGTTCCAGGTCATCCAGGCGCTCCTCCGGCCTTAAGTCAAACAAACTTTCGGGGGAGGGGGCGCCTTCCTTACTCATTCCTTTGTTCCGCTGCCTTGGGAGCGGAAGTCTGAGCGCCTGTCGCTGCCTCAGCCTGCCCGGCTGGGCCGCCCTGATCCCGGTACTTTTTCCGGTTGTTATAGTTGTTAAAGTTCTTCCGGTCGTTTCGACCGCCATACGGCTTGTCCCGATGGCCTTTGTTAAAGCCCTCACGGCCGCCGTTTTCCTGGCCGCCCTGATTTTCGCGGTCTACTCTTGCCTGGTTCTCACGGTTCTCTCTTGCCTGCCCGCCCTGGGCTTCCCGGTTGTCAGCGCCGTCCGATTCCGCGCCGCCTCTCCGGTTTCCGTAGTTTTTCCCGTATTTTCCGGGACGGTTATTTTCTCTGCCTCCCTCCGGCTTGCCGTTTCGTCTGTACCCTTCGGCGCCTTCCTGTTTGCCATAGCGCTTATTTCCCTCGGCGCCCTCCGGTCTGTCTACGCGCTTATTTCCCTCGGCGCCTTCCGGTTTATCGCCGCGCTTATATCCTTCGGCGCCCTCCGGCTTATCGGCACGGCTGCCATCCTGCGCCTCCTCCGGTTTGCCATAGCGGTTGTTTCGTTTGTTGTACTTGCCGGAAAAGCCTTCCTGCTGCCCGTCGCGCTTTTCAAAGCGCTCCTTCTTCCGGTACTTGCCGCCGTGTTCTTCGCCCTCGTTCGCTCCGGCCTTCTCCGGCTTCTCCGCTTTGGGCTGCCCGTCATAGCGGGGGCCTTTTCCCTTTTTCTCCGGGTATCTCTCGGAGCTGCCTTCCGTCTCCGTCTGCCCGTCTGCCTCTTCTTTCTGCTGCGGCTTGCTGCCCCGGCGGTTTTTCTCGTAACGGGGGGACTTCTCCTTAAACTTATGCTTGCCCTTCCCCGCGGCGGCTTCCCGTTCCACATCCACGGTCTCTTCTACGATCAGTTCCTCCGCAAGAAGTACCTCATCGGTGGCGGACAGTTCTTCCACGGCCTCGGCCACTTCCACCGTCTCCTGGGAGATTTCGGCAGATTCGGGGACATCCTCCACGGCCGCCTCCACATTCTTCTCGCCCTTTTTGCGTCTGGGGCGGAACTTCAGCTCGGACGCGGCATATTCCTTTAATTCCTTCTCGTCACCGTCCACGTTGACGAGCACTTTGACCGTCTGGCGCAGCACGTTGACGGAGGCCACCTCCCCGTGCATGCCCTCCGGACCCGTCACCTTCTCCCCGATGGCCGGCATCCGGCTGTTTAAGAATTCGTAGGTTTCCTGTTCATTCTTCAGACAGCACATGAGTCTGCCGCAGGTACCGGAAATCTTGGTCGGATTCAAGGACAGATTCTGCTCCTTGGCCATCTTGATGGAGACCGGCGCGAAATCCGCCAGATAGGTATGGCAGCACAGTGGCCGTCCGCAGATGCCCACACCGCCCAAAATCTTGGTTTCGTCGCGCACGCCGATCTGGCGCAGCTCGATCCGGGTCTTAAAGACAGAGGCCAGATCTTTGACCAGCTCGCGGAAATCCACCCGGCCATCCGCGGTAAAGTAAAACAGAATCTTATTGTTGTCAAAGGTGTACTCGGCGTCGATCAGCTTCATCTCCAGGCCCCGTGCCAGAATCTTCTCCTGGCATACGGCCATGGCCTCCCGCTCCCTTAAAAGGTTGGCGCGGTGTCTTTCCTCGTCTTCCTCTGTGGCGGCGCGGACAACCGGTTTTAACGGCTGCACAACCTTATCGTCTTCCACCTCTTTATTTCCCAGAACCACGGTCCCGTACTCCAGACCGCGCGCCGTCTCCACGATCACGTGGCTATAACGCGGAAACGTTTCCTCGCCGGGCGCGAAATAATAGACTTTCCCAGCTTCCCGAAAACGCACCCCGATTACTTCTATCATACATTTCCTCCATTTACTGATGCCCGCCGGTACTCCTCCTGCAAAGTCAGAAACAGGATTTCCATCGCATTCTCCGGCCGTACATTCACTTTCATCCGCGCTCCCGCACGGTCTATCTCTTCTACAATCCGCTCCAGGCTCTCATATCGCAGCCGGGACGTCTCTTCCAGCTGGGGATCTTCCCCAAAAAGCAGATATTTTTCCGCCTTCTCCTCTTCGGCTTTCCAGAGAATGGCATCCCGGTACCACAGCCGCAGGCATTCCAGGATCACCGGATAATCGCCCGCCTCCCACTCTTTAAGCAGGGAAAGCAGTCCGGATACGGAAAGGCTGCCGGCCTCCGTCGCCAGCTTTTTTGCCATTTTCTTTTGAAACGGAAACCGGCCGGACGATAGAATGTTCCAGCCTTCCCCGATGCTCCCGCGCGCAAAGGACACCGCCATGCGGATCTCCGTCTCACTGACTTCCTCTGCGGAAAACGGCGCTTCTGCCTTCTCCGCCGCCTCCGGCCTGTTTCCTTCCGCGGAAAGCTCCGCCGCCGACGTATCGTGCGCCTCTTGCACCTTCTTTGTCAGGGCCCGCAACACCAGCGAATCCGGCAGAGGCCGCACCGCCAGATGCGTGCAGCGGGAACGAATGGTGGGCAGGAAAAAATCCGCGTTGGTGGTCATCAGCAGGATCACCCCGTAGTCCGGCGGTTCCTCCAGCGTCTTTAACAGCGCGTTCTGGGCCTGTGCGGTCATTTTCTCCGCCTCCGGCACCAGATACACCTTATACGGCGCCTCGTACGGCTTAATCTGCATGTCATTCACCAGCTGCGCCCGGATGTCCTCCACGCCCAGCGAAGCCTTTTCATGCGTGACAACCTTGACATCCGGATGATTGTCCGTCAGAAACTGCACACAGCTCTTACAGGCGCCGCAGGGCTCCATCGGCCGCCCGCCGCCACCGAAGTTTTCACAGAGAAGTGACATGGCGAAGGCCTTTGCCAGCATGCGCCGCCCGCTGCCCGCATTCCCTTCCAGGATATAGGCGTGCCCCGGCTGACGCTTTTTTGCCGCCCTCTGCAGCACCTCTTTGATCTGATCATGCCCGATGATGGGCGAAAAGCCATAGTCCGGCATCTTTTAATATATACCCTTCTTTTCTCCTGCCCGGTACATGGAATTTCCATGAACCGGCTAAAAGCACATAGTAGCAACAGTATAACAAAAAAAGGGAGAGGATTCAATACACGTTCCCCTCTCCTTTCGGATTGCCGCCGCCTTTTCGTTACCATTCACGGGTCACCACCTCGTCAGATCCAAAGCCATCCTCTTTTCTCGTATGTCACACCTTCTATCCCTTACGCTGCCGGATCATCGCCTTACATCTTTGCGCGGTTTCTTCCAGATGGATATTTTCAATCCGCATGGACGGAGTGATCCCCACCTTCAAGAGCTTTTCTTCCGAAAAATCCTCCTCGTCCGCTAAAAACCGCCGGCACATCTCGGCATAGTGAGGCGCCTTTTGCTGCTTTTCCCGCGCAAGCGCCCGGGACAGCCGCTCCCCGTCCTCCACCTGAATATACAAGGGAATGATCTGCTCCGGCCCATAAAACTCCTGCATCTTCGCGTAGGATTCCAGCGTCCCCATCATCAGGTAATTCCCCTGGCTTAGGTCGATCTGCCCGTCCCGCGCGGTAAAATAACTCCACGGGCCATGGATGGTCTGATAGGTACGGCACTCAATCATTTTTCCTTCCGCTAAAAAGGCCTCTTTAACCGCCTCATCCGTGAAAAAATATTCCCGGCCATCCGCCTCGCCTTCCCGCATGGGGCGCGTGGTATACATGACAACCGTCTTCAGCCCCAGCTCCGGATCCTCTTTCAAAATCCGGAACAGGCTGTCCTTCCCGGAAGCGCTCTTTCCCATGATATAAAAGATCATTCCCATCGTAGTTTCCTCTAGTTCATGGTTTTTCACAAATGTTTATGCGTGCCCATATACAGAACACTTTTATATACACACGCGGACCCGCTTGCCGCTTACGTCCGCCGTCCCGCGGATTTTTCTGCCTTGCCGGCAAAGCCGGTTTATATACGTCAAAAGCTCTTCCGTGATCCGTTCCCCCGGAACCAGAATCGGAATCTCCGGCGGATACACATAGACAAACTCCGCGCTCACCCGGCCAGCCGCATTTGCCAAAGGAATCGTTTGCGTCCCGGCCTCCGCCGCGGTGGCGGGGAGCATCGCCTGCTCAGGAAGCAATTCTATGGCCACTGCCTCTGCATCCATCATCCAAGAGCTTCCGGTCGCTGTTTCGATCATGGCCTGCTTTTCGTCTGCCTCGCGTCCTTCCGGCTTCTTACGTGGCTCTTGTGCCAGCTCGGATTCCTTCTCTGAAATCCTGCGATCGATCTCGGCAAGCGCCGCCAGCAGACGGGCAAACCCTGCCTCCGTGTCCGCGGGGGATGTCATCAGCAGCACATGCCTTTCCCCGTGCATCTCCGGCTGCAGATGAAACCGTGTCCGAAGGAGCTCGTGAAGCTCGGCGCCGGTAAAGCTGCCGCTCTCATCATAGACCACCAGCTTTCCGGGGTCGTAGGCAAAAGCCCCCTCGCCGCGATACAACCGCACATGCTTCCACAAAGCAGCTTCCTCGCGAAACGCCCGGATCCGTCTTTCATATTCTATCATCTTTTCCGGGTTTTTCCACCCCCAGGAAATTGCCTGCATGATGGACACGGATAAAACATAGGATGGGCTGGACGTCTGGTAGATGCGCATGCACTCCCGAAAGTGCTCGGGGTCTGGCTCCTCCGCGCAAACGTGAAGAAGCGCTGTCTGGGTTAGCGCCGGCATGGTCTTGTGCAGGCTTTGCACCACCAGATCCGCCCCCTGCGCGATTGCGGAGGCGGGAAAATAGCCGCCGTGCGCTCCGTTTCCCTGATCTGTCACTTTTCTGGCAGCGGAGCAAACGTTTCCCCGCGCTGTCTCCTGCTGCTCCCTTAGAAACGGCAGATGCGCGCCGTGCGCCTCATCCACCAGAAGTCTCGCGCCGTGCCTGTGCGCCACCTCAGAAAGGGCCGCGATATCCGACACCACACCCTCATAGCTGGGCGATGTGACAACCACCAGCCGCACGCCGGCGCTGTTCCCGGCCCGCCGTTCCTTTTCTTCCGCGCTGCGCAGCGACTCTTCTAACGCCAGCGGACTGACACTGCCCCAGAACACCGGCCCGTCATTTCCCCTCGCGGGCAGCTGCAGCTTTTCCGGCAGCACATAGTACGGCTTCAGGCCGCGGATCAACACCGCATTATACACCGCTTTATGGCAGTTTCTGGCCAGAAGAACCGCGCCTCCACGCGGAACGCTCCCATGGATGGCAGCCAGGAGCGCGCCGCTGCTCCCGTTCACCCCAAACAGCGTGGCCTTTGTGCCATACAGGCGGGCGGCCTCCTCCATGGCCTCCCGGAAAAACTCCTCCGGATGGTTTAAGTCGTCGAACCCATCGATCTCCGTAATATCCAATCGATACGGGTCCTCCATCGACACCGCCCCGCCTCGTTTATGGCCCGGCATATGAAACGGATAGACATCCGATTCGCCATACCGCCTTAGTTTATCATACAAATCCAGCATGTCTATCCCTTCTTACGCTCACAAATAGAAAGACTGTCGCACAAATCCGGCAGGTGTGGATTTGTGCGACAGCCCCTTATCTTTTATTCTTTGTCGGAAATCTCACTGTGGTACTGCTGCAGGGACTTCAGTTCGCCCTGGCTTCCCTGCTTTACGCAGCGGATGCCGCTTAAGGTTGCGCGGGCGGCGGCCATGGTTGTTACGTAAGGAAGACGTCCCTTGATGGCGGCCTTGCGGATGTAGCTGTCATCGAACGCACCCTGCTTGTCGCAAGGAGTGTTGATGACGATGTCCACCGCGCCCTCCGCTAAAAGATCCGCGATGTTCGGGCTTCCCTCGTACAGCTTGTTGGTCTTGCTGCACTCCACGCCGTTCGCCTTCAGCCACCAGTAGGTGCCGCCGGTTGCGACGATGTTGAAACCGATATCCGAGAAACCGCGTGCGATCGGCAGGATTTCGGGCTTATCGTGATCGTTCACGCTCATGAGCACCGTTCCGGATACAGGCAGCATGGTCTGCGTGGCTTCCTCCGCCTTGAAGAACGCCTCGCCGAAGGTGCCCGCCAGGCCCAGAACCTCGCCCGTGGAACGCATTTCCGGCCCAAGGATGGGGTCAACCTCCTGGAACATGTTGAACGGGAACACGGCTTCCTTGACGCCGCAGTGGCGGAAGGCCTTTTCCTTCAGGCCCGGAACCGGCGAAGGATTGCCCGTCAGCTCATCGGTGATGATCTCCGTAGCCAGCTGCACCATGTTGATGCCGCAGACCTTGGAGACCAGCGGCACGGTGCGAGACGCGCGGGGGTTGGCCTCCAGCACGTAGACCACGCCATCGCAGATGGCATACTGCATGTTCATCAGGCCGCGCACGCCCATTTCCACCGCGATCTTGCGCGTGTAGTCCTTGATCGTCTCCAGGTGCTCCGCGGAGATGTGCTCGCTCGGAAGCAGGCAGGCCGAGTCGCCGGAGTGTACGCCGGCCAGCTCGATGTGCTCCATGACAGCCGGAACAAAGGCATGCTCGCCATCGCTGATGGCATCCGCCTCGCACTCCATGGCGTTGGAAAGGAACCGGTCTACCAGGATCGGACGGTCCGGCGTCACGCCGACAGCCGCGTTCATGTAGTTCACCAGATCCTGATCATCATGCACCACTTCCATGCCGCGGCCGCCCAGCACGTAGGAAGGACGAACCATCAGCGGATAGCCGATGCGGGCCGCGATGGCCTGGGCTTCCGCCACGTTGGAAGCCATGCCGGATTCCGCCATCGGAATGTGCAGCTTGTCCATGATCTGACGGAACTGGTCGCGGTCCTCCGCCAGGTCGATGGTCTCCGGGGAGGTGCCCAAAATGTTGACACCGTACTTCTTTAAGTCGGCCGCCAGGTTTAACGGCGTCTGACCGCCAAACTGCGCGATCACGCCAACCGGCTTTTCCTTATAGTAAATGCTTAAAACATCTTCCAGCGTCAGCGGCTCGAAGTACAGCTTGTCGGAGGTATCGTAGTCCGTGGAAACCGTCTCCGGGTTGCAGTTGACGATGATGGTCTCAAAGCCCAGCTTCTTTAAGGCAAACGCCGCATGGACGCAGCAGTAGTCGAACTCGATGCCCTGGCCAATGCGGTTGGGGCCGCCGCCTAAAATCATCACCTTGCGCTTGTCGGATGCCGTGCTGTGATCCTCGGCATTGTAGGTAGAATAATAGTACGCGCTGTCCTTGGTGCCGCTTACGTGCACGCCTTCCCAGGCCTCGGTGATGCCGTAGGACGTGCGCAGATCCCGCACGCTCTCCTCGGTCTCGTCGAGGAGCTTGGCCAGATACTTATCCGAGAAGCCATCCTGCTTGGCTTTCCGCAACGTCTCCTTCGGAAGAACCTCTCCCTTGTGCTTTAAGAGTTCCTCTTCCTCTTCCACCAGTTCCTTCATCTGCTCCAGGAAATAGCGCTTGATGTTGGTCAGCGCAAAGAGCTCCTCGATGGTCGCGCCCTTGCGCAGCGCTTCGTACATGATGAACTGGCGCTCGCTGGACGGATATTTTAACATGTCAAGCAGCTCTTCCTTGGACTTCTCGTGGAAATTCTTCGCGTAGCCAAGGCCGTAGCGGCCGGTTTCCAGACTGCGGATCGCCTTCTGGAAGGCCTCCTTGTAGGTCTTACCAATGCTCATGACCTCGCCCACGGCGCGCATCTGCGTGCCAAGACGGTCCTGAGCCCCTTTAAACTTTTCAAATGCCCAGCGGGCAAACTTGATGACAATATAATCACCGCCCGGTACGTACTTGTCCAGCGTTCCGTACTTGCCGCAGGGGATTTCATCCAGCGTCAGGCCGCTCGCCAGCATAGCGGACACCAGGGCGATCGGGAAACCGGTTGCCTTGGAGGCCAGCGCGGAGGAACGGGAGGTACGCGGGTTGATCTCAATGATGATCACGCGGTCCGTGACCGGATCATGCGCGAACTGTACGTTGGTACCGCCGATGACGCCGATGCTTTCGACGATGCTGTACGCGTACTTCTGCAGACGCTCCTGCAGTTCCTTGGAAATCGTCAGCATGGGAGCCGCGCAGAAGGAGTCGCCCGTATGCACGCCCATGGGGTCGATGTTTTCGATGAAGCAGACCGTGATCATCTGGTTCTTCGCGTCGCGAACCACTTCCAGCTCCAGCTCTTCCCAGCCGCGGACGGATTCCTCTACCAAAACCTCGCCCACCATGCTGGCCTGCAGGCCGCGGGCGCAGACCACCTTCAGCTCTTCGGGGGTCTCCACAAGGCCGCCGCCCGTACCGCCCATCGTATAGGCGGGGCGCAGAACAACGGGATAACCCAGTTTATCCGCAATTTCCAGTGCCTGTTCCACCGAGTAGGCGACCTCGCTGCGGGCCATCTCGATGTTCAGGGCATTCATGGTATTCTTAAATTCTACGCGGTCCTCACCACGCTTGATGGCATCTACCTGGACACCGATAACCTTGACGTTATACTTATCCAGCACGCCTGCCTCCGCAAGCTCCGAGCAGAGGTTTAATCCGGACTGGCCGCCCAGGTTCGGAAGCAGCGCATCGGGGCGCTCCTTTTCGATAATCTGCGTCAGTCTCTTGACATTCAACGGTTCGATATAGGTTACATCAGCCATTCCGGGATCGGTCATGATCGTGGCCGGGTTCGAATTCACCAGCACGATCTGGTATCCCAGGTTTCGAAGCGCCTTACATGCCTGCGTTCCTGAGTAATCAAACTCACAGGCCTGACCGATGATGATCGGGCCAGAGCCGATAATCAGTACTTTCTTGATATCTGTTCTTTTTGACATTTCGTAACCTCTCTTCTTTCCGGGTATTTTATGCATAAAAACCCACATTTGGCCTTACGCCCGCGCCGCAACACTCATGAAAGCGGCCGCGTTGCGTCGCAACTCTCACTCCGCTTTCATAAAAACAGCCAGCGCTCTTTTAAAAACGGCTTCACCATGCTCCTTCGCATGGCAGCACCGTTCGTAAGGAGCGCTGGCTGAACCAGTTCAATCAAAAAGCGCACACATCGCGCGCGTAAATCCTGTATGACCGCTTTTTCGGCAACCTTTTTGTATCCCGAATATTATACATATCGGGTGCCTACTTGTAAAAGGGTTTTTTTGCTTTTTCAATGATTTGGGAGTTTTGACAAGAAAAAAGGGAAACGGCGATCAGCCTTTTTATGTATTCAATACAAAAGCAAGAACGGAGAGCGACAAAAAAGCTCCCGAAAATAAATAAAAGCGGGGATAAATCTCCGCTTCCTAAAGATCTGTTCTCATGAAACCCTCTATAAGAGGTGCCCAGAGCCGGAATCGAACCAGCGACACGAGGAT
>JAFVBO010000103.1 GCA_017479935.1 Lachnospiraceae bacterium | reverse complement strand
TAAACTCAGCTTATCCTGTTTTAATGAAATCGGTGACGCGCGAGGTGATACGACGATATGACAAAAGTACTGTTTGTTTGCCACGGGAGGGCACAAACCAGCCCCGTTTTGCGACGTCTCACCACGAAAAACCACGGTACAGTCTGATTTTTACTACCGATTTACTACCGAATATTGAGCCGCAGTATGACAAAGATACGCCGGCGAGAGGAACCCATACAGGGATGCTCCTCTCGCCGGTCATTTGTTTTCAGATTTTTTCCGTCTGTTCTGTGATACGGTTTATTCCACCGTCACGGATTTGGCTATGTTTTTCGGCTTGTCGATGTCGCAGCCCTTTTCTTTCGCGGCATAATAGGCCAGCAGCTGCAGGCCCTTCAGAAGGATGGGCGCGGCACTCTGTTTCCCGACAAATCCAACGATTCCGCACATGTCGAAGTCCTCCTTTTATACGCCAAACAGCAGATCGCCGTAAGTCGGGAACGGCCAGTAGGACGCGGCTGTAAGCATCTCCGCTTTGTCGCAGAGCGTGCGGAGGGCGGACATCTTTCCAAGCAGCTCATCCCGGATGAAGAAGGCCTGTGTTGTGATATCCCCGCCGCAATTTTCAATACTCTTCTCCAACGCCTCAATGGCCGCATCGATCTCATCGGCAAGGCCGGAGAGCTTTTCCAGCAGCTTGGTTTCCGCCCGGCAGGGCAGCACAGCCACGGCCTTTTTCTTCTCGCTGATTCCGGAAGCCAGGTCTCCGGTGAAGCGCAGAACAGCGGGCAGGATCTCTTTCTTGGCCATGTCCGCCATGGTCAGCGCCTCGATGCGCACCGTACGCACATAGTTCTCCATAGTGATCTCATAGCGGGAGCGGATCTCCGCCTCGGAGAAGATCTTATGCCGCTGCAGCATCTCCATGTTCTCCGGCACCAGCACCATCTGCAGCGCATCCGGCGTCGTGCGCAGATTCAGAAGTCCGCGCTCCTCGGTTGCCTCCTTGATCCAGGCGTCGTCATAGCCGTTCCCGTTGAACAGGATACGCTTGTGAGCCTTGATGTTCTCACGGATCAGCTCGTGCAGGCAGGTATCAAAGTCCCCTGTGCAGCCCTCCAGTTCATCCGCGAACTGGCGCAGCACCTCCGCCACGGCGGCGTTGATCATGATGTTCGCACAGGAAATGGAATCGTTGGAGCCCACCATGCGGACCTCGAATTTATTCCCGGTAAAGGCAAAGGGCGAGGTGCGGTTGCGGTCCGTCGTGTCCCGGTTGAAGCGGGGCAGTACGTCGGCGCCCAGGCGGATCCTTTGCTTCTCCGTTCCGGCGTATGGGCTGTCGGTCTCGATGGCGTCCAATACGGCGCTCAGCTCGTTCCCGAGGAAGATGGAAATGACGGCCGGTGGCGCTTCGTTGGCGCCGAGACGGTGATCATTCCCGGCCGAAGCCACGCTCAGCCGCAGCAGTCCCTGATACTCGTCCACCGCCTTGATGACCGCCAGGAGGAAGAGCAAAAACTGCGCGTTTTCATAAGGCGTGTCGCCGGGGCTCAGAAGATTGACGCCGGTATCGGTGGCCATGGACCAGTTGTTGTGTTTGCCGCTGCCGTTCACGCCCGCAAAGGGCTTTTCGTGCAGCAGGCACACGAGGCCGTGCCTGCGGGCGACTTTCTTCATGATTTCCATCGTGAGCTGGTTGTGATCCGCCGCGACGTTGGTTACAGTGAAGATCGGCGCAAGCTCATGCTGGCAGGGGGCCACTTCGTTGTGCTCGGTCTTGGCATAGATGCCGAGCTTCCAGAGTTCTTCGTTCAGCTCCTCCATGAAGGCCTTGACCCGTGGCTTTATGGCACCGAAGTAGTGATCCTCCAGTTCCTGGCCCTTGGGCGGCTTGGCGCCGAAGAGGGTGCGCCCGGTGTAGATCAGGTCCTTTCGTTTGAGGTACATGTCCCGGTCCACCAGGAAGTACTCCTGCTCCGGGCCGACGTTCGTCACGACCCGCTGTACCTCATGATTTCCGAACAGGTGGAGCACCCGCAGCGCCTGGCGGTTCAGAGCCTCCATCGAACGCAGCAGCGGCGTTTTTTTGTCCAGCGCCTCGCCGCCGTAGGAGCAGAAAGCCGTCGGGATGCACAGCGTCTTTTCCTTGATAAAAGCATAGGAGGTCGGATCCCAGGCGGTGTAGCCTCTCGCCTCAAAGGTGGCCCGCAGGCCGCCGGAGGGGAAACTGGAGGCGTCCGGTTCACCCTGGATCAGTTCCTTGCCGGAAAACTTCATGATCACGTGGCTGTCCGGCGCAGGAGAGAGGAAGCTTTCATGCTTTTCCGCCGTGATGCCGGTCAGCGGCTGGAACCAATGGGTAAAATGGGTGGCTCCGTTCTCCACCGCCCAGGCGCACATGGCATCCGCCACGGCATTGGCTACAGAGAGATCCAGCTTCTTTCCTTTGCGGATGGTCTCCTTCAGACTGTGATAGACATCCGCGGACAGGCGCGCACGCATGACTTTGTCGTCGAATACCATGCTGCCAAACAGTTCCGGTACTGTACTCATAATGAATTCCTCCTTCTGGCTTTGTGAGGCTAAAACGCACATGAGAGGCAGTTCTGCCTCTCATTACGCGGTCATTTTACGCTTGTCTGTCGCAAAAG
>JAFVBO010000102.1 GCA_017479935.1 Lachnospiraceae bacterium | reverse complement strand
TTCCAGGCTGCCGTGCGGGAAAAAAAGCAAGAATTGAAGAAAATCACCGTATGAAACTCAATTTTCCAAGCTGTCATGCGGGGAAATAAGCGAGAATAGAAGAAATTCACCGTATGAAACTCAATTTTCCAAGCTGGTATGCGGGGAAAAAATAGCAAGAATGGAAGAATTCCCCGTTCGAAACTCAGGTTTCCAGGCTGCCGTGCGGGAAAAAAAGCAAGAATTGAAGAAAATCACCGTATGAAACTCAATTTTCCAAGCTGTCATGCGGGGAAATAAGCGAGAATAGAAGAAATTCACCGTATGAAACTCAGTTTTCCAAGCTGGCATGCGGGAAAAAAAGCAAGAATGGAAGAAAATCACCGTATGAAACTCAATTTTCCAAGCTGTCATGCGGGGAAATAAGCGAGAATAGAAGAAATTCACCGTATGAAACTCAATTTTCCAAGCTGCCGTGCGGGAAAAAATAGCAAGAATGGAAGAATTCCACGTCTGAAGCTCAGGTTTCCAGGCTGACATGCGGGGGAAAAAGCAAGAATGGAAGAAATTCCCCGACCAAAGCAAACTATTCCAAGCTGAATGCAAGTGACAAAACTGATTCACTGATTCAGAATTAAAAGAATTGGAGCCGCAGTGCATTGGATGATAATATTCGTGTAACAAGGGCCGGTCCGTTTTGCAGACTTGCAAAAGGACCGGCCCTTGTTGGGGTCTCTCTTTAATACTTTACTTTTCTTCCGCCTTCTCAGCAAACAGCCGATCCAGGTTCTGCACGCGGGTTTCAATCCATTCCTTTAAGGTAGCGGCGGCTTCCACCTGCGCGGTTCCGGTACCGGGTTCGCGGAACATCATCTGTGTGCCGGAGCCGGGTTCATTGGTATTCCAACGCTCATAGTTGTGGGCATATTCCTCGGCGTACAATGTGGTATAGGTCTCGATCATCTTCGATACCTGCGTAAATACGTCAGCCTTACTGGCTTCCTGCCAGCGGGCGTATACGGCGTCCCAGAACCAGTCCTGTCCGGCAAAGACAACAAGCCAGGGGTTGTCGCTGTTAGCGGCGAAAAGGGAGTCACTGCCGCTGCCGGCACGGTTGTAGGTGAAACCGGAGTCAAAATCCCACGGTGCGGTGTAGGTGAGCAGGTGATCGCCGTCTTCGCTCATATCCAGCGAGAAGAAGAAGGAGGACCAGGCAATATCGCTGTCTTCGGCAATCTCCTGAAGGATATACATATCAATCAGGCTGTCAACGTTGACGACACTAGCCACGGCTTCTTGAGCGGATGTGATGGAGGGAGCCTCCACATAGTTGCCGTCCGCATCCATGGTGTGATAAGGCGCGGCGGCCAGGTCGCTGTGATCATTGTAGCAGGCATCATAGAGAACATCCCAGATGGTCTGCACGCAATGCTGAATAAAATCGCGCTGCGCCTCGTCGGTGACATCGCTCTTGATGGAGAAGCCATTGGTGCTTAAGCCTCTGAAGGAGAAGGCTTCCCCGGCGTCAGAATTTTCCGCGGACGAGTTTTCCCCGGAGAAATCCATGCCCTGGAAATTCTGGCCGTTTCCGCCGAAGGCGGGAACTTCCTGGAACGTCTGGCCTTCTTCGTTCTGTGCGGGCTGCTCCCAGGAGGCGGGCTCATTCTTATCCTGAGAAGGAACTTCCTGGAACGCTGGTGTATTGTTTTCTTCTGCTGTATCTTTCTCCGTCTCACCTTCAGCAGGCAGGCCCTGGAAAGGCTGGTCATCTGCTGCCGTTTCAGCTGAATTCATGTTGCCACTGAAGGAAGCGCGGCGATCTTCGCCAGAAGCGTCTGCGCGTGCGCCGGAGCCTTCGGCCGGCATACTTTCCTGAGCCTCTTCTTCCCTAGCGCCAGCGGGCAAATCGTTCTGAGCGCCTTCTTCTCCGGTTCCAGCCGGCATACCTTCCTGAGCCTCTTCTTCTCCGGTTCCAGCTGGCAAACTTTCCTGAGCCTCTTCTCCAGCGCCAGCCGGCTTATCATCCTGTGCAGCATTCTCCTCGGAAGAGGAAGCGAAATTCTCCCAGTTTCTTCCCTGCGTCTGGCCCTGAGGCATACCGCCCTGAGCCTCCGGATTTTCCGAGCTGTCCAAGCCGCCCTGAGCACCCCGGCCGCCAAAGGCACCCTGGCCGTTAAATCCACCCTGGCCTCCGAATCCGCCAAATCCGCCAAAACCTCCAAACCCGCCGAACATGGAATTCTCTCCACTTCCCGCGCCATCCTGGAAGATATAGGTGCTGCCGTTTTCGCGGGTCAGATCGTTGTACTGGATGGTGAACTGCTCCAGCTCCGGGTTTTCGGTATAATAGCCATCGTATTCAATGAAGTAGCCGGTCTTGACATCGCCGGTATCCTTCGGCTCGGGCAGATCGACGCGGGCATCGTTTACCTGCTGCTGTTCTGCCAGTACGTATACGCCGTTGTACTCACCGTTTAAATAAACTTCCACGACCCGGAAGTCCGAGCAGTAGGCATCTGTTGTGGAGTAAAGCGATTTCGCCAGGGTCCACACCGCCGAGTTGCGCAGGAGCGAAGGATCCTTATACTCGGCCAGAAGCACCCAGCTCTTCATCTTTTCTCCGCCATTTAAGCCGCACATGGCCTGCTTTTTCTCAAACTTAATGCGGATCGGTTTCTTGGGATAGGTGGACGTATAATTCCCGCGCACCTTCACCTGCGCCGGCACGGCCTCCAGCTCGTATCCCTCGCAGTTGGAAACGGATACCTCGGCATTTATATAATTATAGGCAGGCAGCATACCGCCGATGCCCTTGTGCTCATCCGGGTTGATTAAAGACTCATCATCGATGGCGATGCCGTTTTCTGTATTGATATAGATTTGCGGGACCTCTTCCTCGGCGATGAATTCATAGGGCACGAGGACGCGGGCCGCTTCGGAAGCATCGGTCTCCGCCGCAGCTTCCGCCTCGGTAGCAACAGCCAGGCCAGCGTCTGCAGCCGCGCTTTCCGCTTCAGCGGCCACAGCCAGGCCAGCGCCTGCAGCCGCGCTTTCCGCTTCAGCGGCTAAGGCCGGGGGAACGCCTGCAGCTGCGGTAGAGATCGCAAGGCTGGCAGTCAGCATTTGGATCAGAACTCTATTTTTCATGGAAAACCCTCCTTTATTTTGATAGATCATGGAAACTTCTTGAATGCAGTACAAGGCACGGGCGGCCTCTGGCTCCCCGCTTTGAACGTGCCGCAGGGAAACAAAGAAGACATCTGGCTCATGTATCTTACAGGCAGTACTGTAACACGAGAAAAATAACTGAAAATAAACACAGAAAAAAGTTTTTGTTAATTCTTGACGAGAGCGTGAAAAAGGGGTTACTCTTTACGCATAACATCCAAACAGGAGGAGAAAAACCCATGTCGCGCATCATGCATAAGGGAACAAAGAAAAAATGGCAAATTCCGTTGCCGCTTCTGATGCTGCTGATTGTGTTCCTGGCCATTATCCTGAGCATTTTTCTGACAACCATGGGAATTGGCATCATGATGCGGCTGGGCATCATGCCCATGGAGCGCTTTTTCCTCATGCCGCTGGTGATGATGGCGATTGTCAGCATGGGTGTCACAACGGCGATCACCATTTTTATCAGCAAACGGTATTATGGCCCGGTGCAGGAACTGATGAGCGCCGTGGACAAGGTGGCCGGGGGCGACTATACCGTGAGAGTTCCGGAGGAAAACGCGCCGGACAACGTGCGGGAGCTCTGCGAGAAGTTCAATCACATGGTGAAGGAGCTGGGAAGTGTGGAGATGCTGCGTAGTTCCTTTATCAGCAGCTTTTCCCACGAATTCAAGACCCCGATCGTGTCGATCCGCGGCTTTGCCAAGGCATTAAAATGGGAAGAGCTGCCGGATAAGGAGCGGGAGGAATATCTGGACATCATTATCTCCGAATCCGACCGCCTGGCGGATCTGTCCGGCAAGATCCTGATGCTGTCCCGAATTGAGCATCAAGCTATTTTAACCGATGTCGCGGCCTTTGACCTGACGGAGCAGCTGCGGCAGGTGGTGGTGCTTCTGGCGGGTAAATGGGAGGCAAAGCACCTGAACATCCGCTTCGAGGCGGACGAAGTAACGATACAGGGAAATGCGGAGCTGTTGAATCAGGTATGGATCAACCTGCTGGACAACGCGATTAAGTTTTCGCCGGAGCGTGGCGCGATCACCATGGACTTAAAACGCGCAAATGGAAAGGTTGCCGTGACGGTTTCCGATGAGGGGCCGGGCATCCCTGCGGATGTGAAGACGCATATTTTCGAGCGCTTTTATCAGGGAGATCCCTCGCACGCAACCAAAGGAAACGGGCTTGGCCTGGCGATCGCAAAGCGCATCGTGCTTCTCCACGGCGGGAGCATACGGTGTGAGGACGTAAAAGGGGGAGGCACGGCCTTTGTGGTTGAGCTGCTGAGTAGTTACGTTTAAACAATGCGATATACGGAAAGGTGACGGAAGATCTGATAAGAGGAACCCCAAGCAGGAAGGAGAGAAAACCCATGTTTCGTATCATGATTGTCGAGGATGATGCGCACACCCGTCGACTGATGGAGGCTGTGCTTCACCGGGCGGGCTATGAGACGGTCAGCGCTTCATCAGGGGAGGACGGATTTGAAAAGCTGGATCATTACCAGGTGGATCTGATTTTGTTGGACGTGATGATGCCCGGGATGGATGGCTTTGCGTTTTCCCGCGAACTGCGGGGGGCCGGGGATATGACGCCGATCCTCATGGTGACGGCCCGGTCGTTGCCGGAGGATAAAAAGCAGGGATTTTTGGCCGGTACAGATGATTATATGGTAAAACCGGTGGACGAAGAGGAGATGCTGCTGCGGATCAAGGCGCTGCTTCGCCGCGCGAAAATCTCGGATGAACGGAAGCTGAAAATCGGCGAGGTGACGCTGGACTATGACGCGCTGTCCGTCTCCAGAAAGGACGAGACGGTAACGCTCCCGCCTAAGGAATTTTACCTTTTGTATAAGCTGCTTTCCTATCCGGACAAAATTTTTACGCGCATTCAGCTGATGGATGAGATCTGGGGGATGGACACGGATTCGGGCACAGCCACGGTCAACGTGCACATCAACCGGCTTCGCAAGCGCTTTGAAGAGTGGCCGGAGTTTTCCTTAGAAGCGATCCGGGGGATCGGGTATAAGTCAGTGATTCATCATCCATAAGCCAAGGAAAATGAAAGAAACAGCCATGATTGACGTATACTATGCAGAAGATGATGAGGCCATTGGCAAATCTGTAAAAGAATATTTAGAGAGACAGAATTGCAAGGTTACTGTCTTCGGGGCGATCTCCGGCATTCGGAATGCGTTGCTGAACCACACCGGAAGGTATGCGGAAAATGTTTTGCATTGAAGCTCTTGTGATTGCCGGGCGCCCGGTTCTGATCACCTTACCGTTGACGTTTCTACTGATTTGGGTTATGACCTCTGCGAGTTATCTGGATCCGAGGGAGTTTTGGGCAGCCGCACCGATTGCCCCCATCGTAGCGTTTATCGTTGCTATTTTTGGATTTGTCGCGCTGGCCTACTATCTGGGTGGCAGACAAATTCTGAAATGCAACCTGGCAGAAGCGCTCCAATAAGTTAAAGCGGCCCATGAACAGTAGCTAACTTCATCCGCGTGAAAACGAAAATCGAAAATAGGATTGTAAAGATTTGCCTGTTGTGATATAGTACAAATGATTTTTTCGAAAGGCACATGATCTACATGTGATGGTGAAGCAATGATTAACAGATAATCGAATTCAGCATATGTAAACGAGGGATGTTTTATAGGGCGTAGTATGCCCATAGCCAGTTTGCGTAGACTGAAGTGTGATTGTCTGTTTTTCGAGCGGATCTTAAGAGAAAGGGATCCTTTGCGCCATGTACTTACGGCTGCAAAAGATCGGCGCTCTTTCTCATCCTATTCTACGCGAACATGGAAACACCTCGCTCTGACAGACTGTTACCAGTCTATGCGTGTCAGAGGGGGTGTTTTTTTGTTACAGATCAAATCACTGACGATAACGCACAGAAAAGACCTGCGAACAATCATTCAGAATTTTGATTTTGTATTGAACCGTGGTGACAAGGCGGTTCTGATTGGCGAAGAAGGGAATGGAAAGTCTACTTTGTTAAAGTGGATCTATGACCCCGGCCTCGTGGAGGCCTATGCAGAAGCAGACGGTCTTCGGATCCTTCAGGGCGAACTGTTGGGATATCTGCCGCAGGAACTTCGGGATGAAGATAAACAGTTAACGGTTTTTGAATATTTTTCCCGGTTGCCGGCATTTTTGGAAGCAGATCCTTTCGAAGTGGAGAAAATGGCGGCTGAGATGGGGATTTCCAGCTCTTTGTTTTACTCCAGCCAGAAAATGCAGTCGCTTTCCGGCGGGGAAAGAGTCAAGGCGCAAATGGCGGGACTGCTTTTCTCCCATCCGGACATTCTTCTCCTTGATGAGCCATCCAACGATATTGACCTTTCCACGCTCCGATGGCTGGAGAAATTGATAAGCCGCTTCCCCGGCAGCGTTCTTTTCATTTCCCACGATGAAACATTGATTGAGCGGACAGCAAACCGGGTGATTCTGATCGAACAGCTGCGGCGAAAATCCGTATCCAGAGTGACCATCGCCAATGTGCCGTTCCGGGCCTTTATGGAAGAGCGGCAGCGGGCGTTCGATAAACAGAGGCAGGAAGCCTACAGCGAGCGTCGGGAAGAGAAAAAAGCCATGGAGCGGTTCCGGCGCATCGAGCAAACAGTGGAATCCGATCTTCGGAACATTTCCAGACAGGATCCTCACAGCGGGAGACTTCTGAAGAAAAAAATGAAGGCAGTCAAGTCGCTGGAGAAGCGCTATGACAGGGAACACGAGGAAATGACCGAAGTTCCTGAAATGGAATCTCCCATCACGATTCGCTTTGAACACCAGAGTCCCATGCCTGCAGGAAAAACGGTGATCGAATACAGTCTGCCGGAACTTTCATCTCCGGACGGCAGAGTCCTGGCAGAGAATGTTGTGCTGAATGTGCGGGGACCGGAGAAGATCTGCATCATCGGCGATAATGGCTCCGGAAAGACAACACTGATCCGGAAGATTGCCAAAGAACTTCTTTCACGGCAGGATATAACAGCCTGCTATATGTCGCAGAATTATGAGGAAACTTTGCCGTTTGACGGGACTCCGGTGGAGTATCTTGCGCCTTCCGGAAAGAAAGATGATGCGACGATGGTACGGACCTATCTGGGATCTATGAAATATACGGCAGATGAGATGTTCCATCCGATCCGGGAGCTTTCCGGCGGCCAGAAAGCGAAACTGCTGCTATTAAAAATCAGCCTGACAGAGGCGAATGTCCTGATCCTGGATGAACCCACCAGAAATTTCTCCCCGCTTTCGGGGCCGGAGGTCCGGAACATTCTGAAGCAGTTCCCCGGTGCCATCATCAGTGTCTCTCATGACCGGAAATATATTTCTGAGGTTTGCGATAAAGTATACCGGCTGACGTGGAGAGGCCTGGAAATATGGAAGTGAAACTCCCCTCCCAAACGGAGTTTGGAAAGGGCTTCTAAAGTCCGCGTCAAGCGCGTCGAACGGCCTATTCACCGTGGGCCATTCTATGGCTGCACTCCTTGGCAAGTACTCCCGTCACAGGTATTCAGGGTTG
>JAFVBO010000101.1 GCA_017479935.1 Lachnospiraceae bacterium | reverse complement strand
CCGCCGCCGATCCCTGCGCCATATGCACCTCCGGTAGCTGTGACCTGGGTGCTGTCCTTGATGATAATACTTATGCCATCGCCGCCGCAGCCGCCGCCGATACCCGCCGCGCTGTCACCGCCTTCGGCTATGACTTCAGCCGAATCCTGGATGAGGATGTTACCACTGTTTCCGAAGTCACCGCCGCCTATACCGGCGCCGCTGGAAGTAAACGCACCCTCATACTCATAGATTCCACCGCCAATCGCGTGTACTTTTGCCGAACCCTTGATGGTGATGTTCTGAGCGCTTCCTCCGTAGCCACCACCAATGCCAGCAGCGCAGTACCCGCCTTTGGCTGTTACATCGCCGCCATTTATGACGATCGTTCCGCTGGCTGCGCCTTTTTCGCCGGCACCACCGCCAATGCCTGCGCCGCCAGGTTCATATCCCTCTTCGAATACGGTATCTCCGCCATATGCCATGACAACACCACCGTTGATGGTAATGGTACCACCGGAGCCGCCTTTTTCACCACCGCCGCCGCCGATGCCGGCAGCCATCTGGCCGCCGTAAGCTGTGACATTTCCTTTGAGGATGGTGATGGTACCGCCAGAACCGCCTTGGCCCTTATCGCCGCTCTTGGCAAGTCCGGTTCCGCCGCCAATACCGGCGCCTAAACCGCCTTCAATTGTATCATTTTTATTCCGAAACGTCCGGCTGCCCCAGGCAACCACCGTTCCATCGCAGTCGATGACGATCTCGCCGCAGTCTTCTCCAGTGACGGTTACGGCGTCACTGTCAAACCAGCCGCCGCCGATACCGGCGGTATATTTCTCGCAGGTCGCTCCTCCGTTTCCGTCGGTGCCCGCGTAGAGCGTACCGGAACCCGTGATGGTCAGTTTGCTGCCTTTCGGAACATAAATACCAAGAGGGATAATCAAGGTAGATCCCTGTTTCAGCTCAAGGACAACTTCGCCCATAACTTTGACACGGGCGGTCAGACCGGTGCCCTTGTTATTAATCACGGTTGTGGTGCCTTCCGCAGCATAGACATTCGTCATCCAGACAGTGCTGCCGCTTCCCAGCTGGAAAGAACCCGGAGCTTGTATCTGGCCGGCAGCCCCAGGTTCCACCGTATCCTGCTCTTCCTCCAGGGTAAGCTCTTGCTCAATTCCTTCCACATCCTCCGCTTCTACTGAAAGGCTTAACGCAGATTCTTCCAGCTTTTCCGTTTCGGGCGTTTCCGGCTGATCCTCCGGGGGAGCCACCGGTTCTTCCATGGGTTCTTCCGTGGGTTCATCCATGGGATCTTCCTCCGGACCGGTCACAAATACCAGCTCTTCCTCCAATTCCAGTTCCGTAACCGGCTCTTCTTCCGGTTCCTCCACCGGATCCGGAACGAAAGCGGGTTCATCCTCCACTACCGGATCTGTAAACAGCTCTTCTTCCGGTTCCTCCACCGGATCCGGAACGAAAGCAGGTTCATCCTCCACAATCGGATCTGTAACCAGCTCTTCTTCCGGTTCCTCCACTGGATCCGGAACGAAAGCGGATTCATCCACCATTACCGGATCCGTTTCTTCCTCTGTCTTCAGCTCCGTCGGGCCTGCGAATTCTTCCATCTCAGGCTCCAGCTCTAAGAACATAGACTCTTCCTCAGAGTCAATGATCTCATCCGCAAGCACGTTTGCCAATTCAAACGGCTGCAGAACAAGCAGGAGCGCAAGAAAAACAGCCAGGCATCTCATAAACCGTTGCTTTTTCATTGTCTTTCTCTCCTTTTTCTGTCTTCGCGTTAGTGTACTGTCTCGTTCCTTTTTAAAGGTATCGCACCATCCTGGGCACAGCTTGCGTTGCTGTCAATCAGCGTCGCCCGTACATCCTTACTCCAAGCACAACCCCTACTATTATATATTGTGTCTGCAAATCCGAAAAACCCGAACCCCTAAATGAAAAAAATCGAGCAGGGGGAATGTCAATTCGCCCTACTCGCATTTCAAACCTTTATTCACTTGTCCATCGCTTTTCCCTCAGCTGCACCTTATTGCGTGCTGAGCGGCGACGTTCGTCTTCCTGAGCGGCGTAATGTTTTCGGGTGGTATTGACATCCGAATGGCCCAGGACGTCCGCAACGAGGTAAATATCGCCCGTTTCGCGATACAGGCTGGTTCCGTACGTGCTTCGCAGCTTATGTGGTGTAATTTTCTTGACGCCTGTGATTTGTGAAGCATATTTTTTGACCAGATTTTCCACGGCCCGTACGCTGATGCGTTTGTTTTGCAGGGAAAGAAACAGGGCATTTTCATGGCCGCTTTCCGCCAGGATCTGTTTGCGTTCCATCAGGTAATCCTGTAAAGCTTCTTCCACCTCGTCGCCAAAGTAGACAACCACTTCCTTTCCGCCTTTCCGGTGTACCTTGATGCCGGCATTGCGGAAATCCACGTCCGTAATATCCAAGCCAACGCATTCTGACACACGGATGCCCGTACCCAAAAGCAGGGTAAGCATGGCCAGATCGCGCACCTTCGTCTTTTCATGAAAAGCCTGCTGATGGGCTGTGAGCGTGCCACCATCCTCTACTACATCAAGAAGTTTAGCAACCTCATCGATATCCAGGCGTATGATTTCCTTTTCCCGGATTTTGGGAAGGGTGACCAAAGCTGCCGGATTGTTCGCCAGAAGCTCCTTTTTATAAAAGTAATTGTAAAAGGTCTTCAGACAGGACATTTTGCGGGAAATCCCTCGTTCCTTGTTGATGTGGTCTTCCTCCGCGTCTTCGTTTACGTAGTATTTCAGGTATTCCATGTACATTTCAAGCTGAATGGGCGTGATGGTATCCAGATCCAACAACTGTATGTCGGTTATGGAACGCCCTTGAAAACCCTCCGCCCGCTCGCACAGATAATGAAAGAAAACCTTCAGGTCGTAAGCGTAGGCAATCCGGGTCCGGGAGGAAGTGGTCGGTTCAATGCCCCGGAAAAACGTGGCCGCAAAGGAAGGAAGCTCCGAAATCATGTCCCGGAGCTTTTGCGTATTGGCGATATCTACCTGTTGATAATATGGTCTGTTGTTCAAGATCTAACTTCTCCCTCTACGCGAGCCCTTTCTGTTTCCGGTAAACATCCAGATAAGCCAGAATGGCATCCACGGTACCATCAAAGCCAAGAACGCTGCTGTTTAAGCACAGATCATAGGTGCTTGCCTGACCCCATTTCTGGTTCGTGTAGTAATTGTAATACGACGTGCGCTTTTTGTCGGTCTTGATCATGTAATCGCGCGCCTTATTCAGATCCGGGATCTGGTAGTATTCGCTGGTGTAGGAAATCTTGTCGCTTTCATTGCCGGTGATGAAGATGCGGACCACGTGCGGATAATCCGCCAGGGCATAATCCGCGCAGCGACCGATGATGACGCAGGACTCGGAGTCCGCCAGCTTTTTGATGGTGTCAAACTGAGCCAGAAACGCCCGCTGCGTGATGGGCATGTCAAAGAAGCCGGTTCCGTTGTATCCGGTGGAATAATTGTCCGTCACCAGGGAGTAAAGAAAACTGTTGGTGGGCTTCTCATCGTGATGCTCTAAGATTTCCCTGGACATGCCGCTGGCTTCCGCGGCCAGAAGGAGAAGCTCCTTGTCGTAGGCTTTGATGCCCAACTTTTCTGCGAGGCGCTTGCCGATCACCAGGCCGCCGCTGCCACATTCTCTGCCGATTGTGATAATGAGATTATCCGTCATTTTATTTCTCTTCCTCCTCTCAAAGAACAAGTCCTAAACTATTCGTTAAATCCTAACACACTCTTATTGGCGCACGCTTCGTTTAACCCAAAATCAAACGGATCAGAAGCACTTTCCTTATCGTATCTGCGCCAGTTTTCTTTGCATATTCTGAAAAATTTTCCTTATCGCATCTGCGCCAATTTTCTTTGCATATTCTGAAAATCTTCCGGCGCGGGAACCCGGTATTCCAGGTATTTTCCAGTCACCGGATGCTCAAACCCCAGAAGCGCCGCGTGAAGCATCTGGCCGTCTGCCGCAAAACGGGGCTTTTTCGGCCCGTAAACCGGATCTCCGATGAGCGGATGCCCGAGCGATGTCATATGCACCCGGATCTGATGGGTACGGCCGGTTTCGAGTCTGCACTCTGTGAAGCACGCGTCCGCGTAGTTTTCCATCAGATGGATGTGCGTGATGGCCGGCTTTCCGTTTTTCTCGTTGATGGCCATCTTCAGCCGGTCTCTGGGATCCCGGCCGATGGGCGCGTTTACGGTGATCTCCTCTTCGCCCAGGCGCCCATAGGCCAGCGCCTCGTAGAGACGGCTGATGGAATGCACCTGAAACTGGGCCGCCAGCCTCTGATGCGCCAGGTCACTCTTGCAGACCACCAAAAGCCCGCTGGTATCGCGGTCAATCCGGTGAACAATGCCGGGCCGCAGCACGCCGTTGATCCCGGATAACTGCCCCTGACAATGGCTCATCAGGGCGTTGACCAGCGTTCCGGAAAAGTGTCCGGCCGATGGGTGAACCACCATTCCCCTGGGTTTGTTGACCAGGAGAAGATCTTCGTCTTCGTATACAATGTCAAGCGGAATGTCTTCCGCTTCGATATCCGGCTCAATTTTCTCCGGAATGTCGCAGGCAATGACATCTCCTTCCTTGACGGGAAAGCTGTTTTTGACCGTTTTCCCGTTGACGGTGATGTCCCCTTTTTCGATCAGCTTCTGCAGGTAAGACCTGGAAAGCTCCGGCCGGCATAACGCCAGGTAACGGTCGATCCGAAGATCCGCATCTTCCGGCCCTACCAGAATGTGTACCCCATTCATACTCGCTTCTCCCCCGGGAAAAGCCAGGTCAGATCCTCTTCCTTATAGAAGAAGAAAAGCAGGAAGACCAACAGGAACGAGGACACGGTCGCAAAGATATCCGCAACATTAAACACCGGGAAGTCGATCAGTTTAAAATACAGGAAATCGACCACGAAGCCAAGCCGGAAGCGGTCAATCAGGTTTCCGATCCCACCTGCGGCCAGGCATAGAAAGACCAAGCGAAGCGGCCGCATCCGACTGTCCGCGGGGGCCTTTGCATACAGATATAAAAGCGCCAGCACCAAGATACTGGGCAGAGCCAGAAGTAACGGCGTGTTCCCTTTTAAAATGCCAAAGGCGGCTCCGGTATTGTGCACCAGATGCAGCTCAAAGACGTCTTTCCAAAAGGGAATCGAGCCATTTACCAGCGTGTTTTCCGCCCACCATTTGGTCACCTGGTCCAGGGCAACAATCCCCACGCCGGCAATGGCTGCCAGCAGAACTTGCATTTTCTTATTCATTTGTTACGTAATTCCTTCCACTTTGAGGTTATTTCCAGCGCGCCGCGCATCTTCTTTTTGCGTGGTAAAAGGATCACTCTGCTTTCAGGTATTCCAGCGCGCCGCGCATCTCCTCCTGCGTGACAGAAGTATCAATCCGGGCCTGCCCCAGCCTGTCAAGAAGGATAAAGCGCAGACTCTTGCCGCTCCTTTTTTTGTCGTGGAGCGTGGCCGCGAGGACCTGCTCCGTGGAAAAATCCTGATAGCGAACCGGCAGATGATACGCCTGCAAAAGCCACTCCACCCGCAGACAGTCTTCCTTTGAGAGGAGACCTTTTTCATGGGAGATAAACAGGGCCCCGCAAGTGCCAAGCGAAACGCCCTCTCCATGCGTCAGCGTGAAGCCGCTCTCCTTTTCCAGCGCATGCCCCAGCGTGTGCCCAAAGTTTAAGATCGCGCGGATCCCTTTTTCCGTGGGATCTTCCTCCACGACCTTTTTCTTGATCAAAAGGCTCTGACGGATCATCGGAAGCAGGCAATCCGGATCCATCCCCCAGATGCGGGCTTGGTTCGCTTCCAGAAAGGTCAGATATTCCTCGTCCATGATGCAGGCGTGCTTGATGATCTCCGCCATGCCGGTGGAAAACTGGCGCTCGGGGAGCGACCGCAGTACGGATAGGTTCATATAGACCAGGCGCGGCTGCTTGAATGCCCCGACCATGTTCTTATAGGAATGGTAATCCACTCCGGTTTTCCCGCCGATGGAGGAATCCACATCCGCCAGCAGCGTGGTCGGAAGCTGAATAAAGTCGATGCCGCGCAGGTAGGTGGCAGCGGCAAACCCGGTCATGTCTCCGATGACGCCACCGCCTAAGGCGGCCAGGAGATCGTTGCGATCCAGCTGCTGATCGATCAGGAACTGGTAGATGTTGTCGATGCTGTCCAGATTCTTGTGCTCCTCTCCCGCCGGAAGGACGAGGGAAGAGACGGCCGCGCCTGTGCCGGAAAGGGCACGCTCTGCCTCTTTCAGATAAAGGGGCGCCACGTTGCTGTCCGTGATAATCGCAATGCGGGCATAGGGCTTTCCCAGACTGGTAACAGCGTCAGAAAGGGCCTGGAAATCATTTTCGAGCCGGATGAAATAGGAAAGATCCTGACCGGTTTCTACCGGGATCATGGTGTCATACGTATTCTGCATAGTCATTGATTTTGTTGAAAAAAAACATGCCATGAAAGCAAACAAGACAGTCCTCGAAACGATTCGAGGACTGTCTTTGGTTCGATCAGCTTTGTATAATCGCTTTACGGCTGATTGAGGCTGAAGCTCACAGAGGAAAGACCCGTATCGTCGGTTAAGGCAACGATATCCTGGAAATCGCCGGATAACTCTACGCTCTTCGGGGTGACAATAAATACATACTTGGAAATCATCTGAAGGTTTCCACCCATCGAGAAGCAAGCGCCAGAGACAAAGTCAATAATTCTCTGCGCAATTTCGATGTGAAGACCTTCCATGTTAATGACGACTGCGCGTCCGCTGAGGAGCGTTTCGCAGATCTCACGCGAATCGTCAAAATTTGCCGGTTTAATCATGCATACTTCCATACCACGACCTCCTGTCCTTACCGTTGCTCCATTACCACGACCACCCGGGCGGGGAGTTTCCCTCTTGGGCTTCGCGCTGACCGGGGGTTCCGGAATATCAGGACCATCAACCGGTTCATCCTCTTCTTCCGGTATATCATGTACCGGACCTTTATTCCCGAAGCGGGAGAAGAACCCTCCTTTGCGGGCCGGGCGTTCGTCTTCGAACTCGTCTTCTTCCTCTTCCTCATCGACGAAGAGATCGTCTTCATCTTCTTCGTCATCACTCAGTCTCATACTGTCAATGAATTTATCAAAGATATTTGCCATAGGAATCAGCCTGCTTTCTTTCAGATTGGGTGGAACTATATCAAATAACATTATCCCAATTTTTTTCCATAATGTCAACAGGAATTTGTAGTTTTTAAAAAGCAAAGTGAGGATGCAAGGTATGAGGGAAGAGCTTGCTCTTCCTCTCATGCAATGCGAAGCGACGCGTTTGCTTTTTCGCAAGAAAAGGCTGGAGCGTCAGTACACAATCTGGCTCTCCTCCACGAGGGACGGGTTGCTCACGATCCGGTCGTGTTCGTATAACCCGTAGGGAGTTCCTTTTCGGATGATGTAAAAGTCATCTGTCTGATAAACCTTTTCCACCAGACGGAAAACGGCATATCCTTTGTTGACATTGTAGGCGCCTTCTAGCGAAGCCGTCGGACCGACCTGAAAGTGTTCCGTCGAATTCGGTTTCACCAGGACACTGCCTTCCACGAGGGCGTTTGTGTCCGCGTAATCGTAGGCGTTTGTCGAGTAATAGATCGTGACGGGAACGAATTCCACCGACACGCCGGAGGGCGAATACACCTCTCTTAAATACCCGTCTTCCTGGCTGTCACCGCCCTTCGTCAGGTAATCCTTGGGGATGGTATAGAAGGACTTCGTCGTCACGGAGGAGATGGGGATCTTGTACCCTTCCACCACGTTATCATTCAGCACGACGGTGACAAAGCGTTCTCCCGCAAAGCGCACCATGTATTTGTACAGGTGAAGCTCCGCAAAGGCGCTGCCGTCAGCGCCGATAATCAGCTGATACTCCGCGTTGGCGGTAAGCCCTGTTCCGGGGAACGTCACCTGAACGATGGACCTCCCGGCAAAGCGTTGCTTATCTTCATCCGTAATCGGAATATAGATGTACCAGTCATCCGCGTGAATGGTTTTGTAAACCGGCGCGCCGATTTCCAGCATCTTGTTGGGGCTCACCACGGTTCGGCTCCAGGACATCCGGCGGAAGATGTTGGATGTCAGATCCGCCGCGCGCATTTCCTCATAACCATCGGTGTAAAACTCCAGAATACCGCTGGTTTCGGCATAGTTGCGGGTAAAAACGATGTTCTGCTCCTGCAGCTGATCTCCCACTTCGCTTAAGAGATTGCTGTTTAAGATTTCCAGCAGCGTGGACTGCAGGTTGGTCCGGATGGAGTAGACATCGTCAAAGGCCATGGGATCGTACGACGTGCTGTATCCGATCAGCTGCGATTTTAAGCGAGTCAGGTTATCTTCCGAGATAATCCCATTGCCCACATCCATCTCCGAAAGCAGCTGGTTGATCTTCCCGGTTTCATCCATGGTGTAGACAAGCTCTCCGACGGCGGTGCGGTCGTTTTCGCGCTGATAAAAGTTGACAAAACCGGCGGAGGTGGCCGTGGTCACGGTTTCATCCCGAAGAATGATGCCGGTGTATTCAGACTGGTTGCTGATGGTACCGGTGCAGACTTCGTAAATCCGGATCTGCTCTCGGGAGACATACTGAAAGACCGCGATAGCCAGATAGACAAAGACGACCAGGAATATAACCGCTCCTATGTTCAGATCGAACGGAGGCTGATAGTGAATGATTTTTTTGGAGTTGGCCGGCACATCTCTCACCTTCCTTTCCTAAAAGGAAACGCATCGCCTGACTGCTTCGCAGCCGCAGGCGATGCGTACATTTGCTATCTCCTTTGGGGTTCCTGATGGAATTTACAGAGACACGATCAGCTTGCTCTTGGCAATCTCGGGAAGGTTCTGCTCATCCATGGAAATGCTGAGAACGATATTCAGATTGTGCTTATCAGCGATATCACTGAGTTCGCTGACAGCCGCGCTGATATCCAGGCCTTCCAGATGGGAAATCTTCAGGAAGCTGTCCAGATAAAGCTCTTCCAGGTCGTAATCCTGAGAGATGATACCACAGACAAAGCCAAGAAAAGCGTTATACGAACGGATGGGATACTCACTGGCGTCAATCAGACGGATCTGATTGCTGAGCTCATGCATGTGTTTATTGTTCTTATCGATATAAACGATGGTTCCCTTTGTCTCTTTGATGGATTTATTCGCTTTGTCCAGCAAATAGATCGTTTTGCCCTTTCCTTTGCTGCCTGCTATAATTTGAAGCATTTGAGTTCCTCCTTTAACTAAGTCGCGGATGAAATTCCCGCACTCTCAGTATATAATACTTCATCCAAAAAAACAACTTCTAATTCGTGATTTTCGAAAGCAAATTTGTGGTGATGCCGTAACGGGCGTTATTGTTGGGGGCGCCCAGCACCACACTGACATAACGGCGGTCCTGCTGGTCCATGGTTACGCATACCAGACAGTAGCCGGCGTTCTCTTCCGATCCGGTTTTGCCGCCTACCACACGGATACCGGCGGGAAGCGGCATGCCATGAAAGTACTCGTTGGTATTCAGCCAGGTCTGGCTGACGGTTTCGCCCGCATCGTTCGTGTACTTGGCCGTATAGGAAGCCGTCCCTGTAATGTCAAAGAATGCCGGGTATTTCATGAGCTCCCTGGTGATCAGATACAGGTCGTATGCAGTGGAATAATGTCCGTCCGCGTCCAGACCGTGCGGTGACTTAAAATGGGAATGCGTCGCGCCCAGTTCAAAGCACACCTGATCCATCATGCTGCAGAAATCGGGAATGTTTCCGGCCATATGAAGGGCAACCACATTGGCGGCATCATTGCCGGATGGAAGCATCATGGCGTACATCAGATCCGAAAACCGGATTCTGTCCCCCACCGCCAGGTGCGCGGAGGAGGAATTGGTTCCGACAAGCGGAGAAATTGCATCGTCGGTCACCGTAACCATATCATCCATGTTTCCGTATTTCAATGCGCAGAGGAAGGTGACCAGCTTGGTGGTACTGGCGTTTGCCATCTCCGTGAGCGCGCTGTCGCTGAACAGCACCTTTCCCGAATCCGCCTGGATTAAAAGCGCCTCATCCGAGTATACGTTCGGATCCGAATAGCGATCGTTCGTGATGACGGCAAGATCCTCGGCAAACGCTTTCGGCTTCATCCCATCGGGAAGGTGAACGTCCTGCACCGTCTGCTCGTGGACATAGGCGGCCAGGAGCTTCCCGTTTTGCCGGTGTTTTCCGAAAAAGATGAAGGCGGCACTTCCTGCCAGGACCAGGAAGACAAGCAGCACGCGAAGGAACAATCTGATGGCTGTATGGCGTCTTCTCCGCTTTTCATAGGCAGCCCGGTAACTGGATGATCCACGACTCATGAACAAACCTCTTTAAAACATTTATTTATAGTTCCGCCATTCCATATCGCCGCGATCCAGGCCTTTAACCAGAAGCTCGGCCGTGGCCAGATTGGAGGCCAGCGGGATATTATGGACATCGCACAGTTTAATGACCTTGAACAGATCGGGCTCCGTCGACTTCGGGTGTAACGGATCCTGCAGGAAAATAACCAGGTCGATCTGGTTGTTCTCGATCTGCGCGGCCAGCTGCTGCTCTCCGCCCAGAGGGCCCGCCAAAAACTTATGAATGTTCAGATTGGTCACTTCTTCGACCAGTCTGCCGGTGGTACCTGTTGCATATAACTCATGTTTGCTCAAGATCCCATGATAGGCGATACAAAAGTTTTGCATCAGCTTCTTTTTTGCATCATGCGCGATGAGACCAATATTCATGTTTTACCCCCTGAATTCTATATTCAACGTGCTTTAATCACGTTTTCGCTGTAGTCCGACATTTAATACCAGACCAATACCGATAAAGGAACTTAAGAGAGAACTGAGTCCCGCACTGATAAACGGGAGCGGGATACCCGTGTTCGGAAGCAGGCCGGAGGCAACTCCTATGTTGATAAAAGACTGAAAAGCAAAGATGGAGCCAACCCCCACACAGATCAGGCGTCCTTCCAGATCCCGTGCGCGAATAGCCGTATATACACATTCTGCTGCCACCAGAAAGAACAACAGGATGATGATGCAGCTTCCGGCAAAGCCGGTTTCTTCTCCGATGACGGCAAAGATGAAATCACAGTCCTGTTCCACCAGGAAATTTCCGTTCTTGACAGATTCCAAGGTTGTGTTAAACAGCCCTTTTCCGGTCAGTCCTCCATTTCCTATTGCCATGATCGAATTCTGAGACTGGTAAACCAGCCCCGGAAACAGTTCCGGATATCGCCAGGAAAGAATACGGTTCATCTGATAGTTCTGTATCAGCGTACCGCTTTCCGGAGGCGTTCCGGCCAAAATCAGATTTGCCTGCCAGACAAGCCGTATAATGACAAACACGGCGACAGGCGCCACTCCCAACAGAACACCAAAGATCCATTTGTAGCTGATCCCTGATGTATAGATGATCACCAGAAAGCTGAAGAGAATGACCAGGGTTGTGGAAAGATCCGGTTCCCGATAGACAAGCAGGGCACAGATACCCGCAAGGCCTACCGAAGAGAGGATCACCAGAGGGTGGTTCAGCTTCTCCTTCTTCACCCAATAGGAAAAATATGCGGCGAAGAAGACCACGAGTCCCATTTTGACGAGCTCTGAAGGCTGAAACGTGAAGCTGTTTGCGATCAGAATCCACCTTCTTGCATTATTATAATTCTGCCCGATCAATAAAACAAGCACTAAAAGCGTCAAACATATGCCATAAATGGGTATAGCAAGTTTTACCAGAAGATGATAATCGAACGCTGCCGCTACCACCATGACGGCAAAGCCGATCACCAGGCCGATCATCTGTTTATTGACGGCATTTCCGCCTTCCAGCATGGTGGCACTGGTCAGAAACAGAATTCCGGCATAGCATAAAATGGCCGTGTAAAGTAACAGCCGGATATTCAGATTTCTTAATCTGTAGTCTTTCCAGGATAACATACAACTCCTTGCGCGGTACCCCTGCCTCTACGGCCTGGTTTGGCGGACGAAAGGCTTAAGGGGTCTGCCGCTTAATCGCGAACCGTGAGTCCGGAAGGAAGCGCTGCCGTTCTGGAGAGAACGTCTTCCATCGTCAGGATTCCGAAATAATAATCATAAATATCTTTGGCCACCTCCGCCGCGTTACTGGAGGTATAGCCGTGCGGGATGGTGACGGCCATGGCAATCTCCGGCGCGTCATACGGCGCGTAGGTGACAAAAAGCGCGTGAGGTCCCCGCTTGCTGGATTCCTCGGCCGTACCGGTTTTGGCTGCCGCTAAGACCGGGCAGGTCTCGAACACCTTGGCGAGGGTGACATTGACGTCCTCTCGCATGCCCCTGGCAATCAGATCCCAGGTAGCCTGCGGAATTTCGATCTCATGATCAAGATCCGGTCCGTATTCCTGAAGCAGCATGCCGGTCGCGCTGGTTCGCTTCTGCAGAAGGCTGAAGTTATAGACGTCGCCCTGATTGGCGATGGCTGTCGCGTAGCGGGCCATCTGAACGTTGGTATAGCTGTGGGAGCCCTGTCCGATGCTGGAGGGCACCGGCGCGATGTCCGTGATATGCGGAGCCATTTCCGAGATTTCAATGCCGGTTCTCGTATCAAAGCCAAACAAAGAGGCATACTGGGAAAGGACCTCCAGTCCGTGCGGCTCGTTATACTTTCCGTTTTCATCCTTGGACAGGCGGAAACCCACTTCGCAGAAGAAATAGTTACACGAATCGCGGATGGCTTCCCATACATTGATGGCGCCATGGCTGTCGGGGAAAACGGCGCAGCGCAGCTTTAAGCCGATTTCCGTGAAGATGCTCTTATCCAGAATGGTTTCGGTGGGGGTGATAACTCCCTCCTCAAGGCCAGCGATGGCCGTCACCATCTTGAAGGTGGAACCGGGAGCCGTTCTGGTCTGCGTCGCGTTGTTATACAGCGGCGTGGACAGATCCTCTAAAAGAGTGTGGTAGTACGAAGCATCAACGGTCCCGGAGAAACGGTTATTGTCGTATCCGGGATAGGTGACAACCGCCAGCAGCTCTCCCGTGGAAGGATCCGTGATCGTACAGGAAGCCGTACAGGGATCCAAGGCCAGCTGCGCGGGGGTGATCTCCAGATTCAGGATCTTCTGGTAGATGAAATTGAACGCGGCGTTGGCATTGCCGTAGGTAAGGGAATACACCGCCTCGTCATCCCAGGGCAGAAATTCCTGGTAAAAAAGAGCCAGGCAAATCTGATTGCCGGAGATGGAACCATCCTTGATCAGATATTTGTATATCAGCTTCGTAAAGTCGGTTTCCTCCTGGATCTGTTCCATGAGGGAATAGACCAGAAGCTCGTAGGTGTTATCGGCTGTGGTATACCCACTCACACCGGTCAGCTTTCCGGTTTGGATCCAGTTGTTCTCCACCGCGTGGTACAAAAGCTCCGGGAAGCTGACTTCGCCATACCGATAACTCCGGTATATGCTGTCGTTTTGCACCTCATCCGTCCGGACGTTAAAAATTCCGCTGCCGGTCAGGAAATCGAACAGGCAGTCGTAATAATCCTGCAGGTCCTTCGGAAGGTCGTTAAAAATCGTTCCTTCCCTTGCCAGGAGAAGCTGGCGAAGCCATTCGACGACATCCGATTTCCGGTACTGATACGCATCGTACATCTCCCGCTCCGGATCGGAGGCATCTTCCCGGGCAAACTGGCTCATGGAGAGGATGTTGTTGTTGATCATCTGATAGTAAGCATCCTTCACCGGGATTTTGATGTTGGAAGAGTTTTCTACCTTCTCCAGATCCACTTCGGCATTGACCAGATGTTCGCATAGGATACCTGCCAGCTTTTGTTCCAGCAGGTGATAAACCGCCTGTGTCAGAGTGGCATCGACAGACAGATAAATGTCGTTTCCCGCCTCCGGCTCGGTCTCCTCTAAGACATTTCGGATACGTCCCGAGCTGTCCAGCATCATGGTACGGGAGCCCTTCTTGCCGCTTAAGTAAAGCTCCATCACGCTTTCCAAGCCGGAGCGCCCGACCACATCGCCGTCTTCATACGAAGGATCCTGTTCCTTCAAGTCTTTCATGATCTCGGAGGATCCAACGCCGGTGTATCCGATCATGTGCGCAAAATAGATCGGGTAATTGTAGCGGCGGATGGTATCTTCGCCGATGCCTACATCCGGGAATTCGTTCTGTCTTTCCAGAATTTCCGTCACGGTTTCGAGCTTTAAGTTTCGGGCGATGGCCACCTGCTCGTACCGCATGTAGGAGTACAGGTACATGGCATAGCGTACCTGCAAAAGGTCCATCGCGATCTCGTCTTCGAGCTCATAGCGGTTCGGGTGATCGGTGCTGAAGGTTCGGTCATTCACGTAGGTGATACCGAATTTGTACAGCGCCTGCTCATACAGATACTCCGGGTCATCCGACGGATACAGGATGACGCCCTTATCGTTCGGCACATCCAGCTTATCCCGGTTGACACCGTAGATATTGATCAGCATTGTGATCTTTTCCGATTCGCTGGCGTTGGTGAAGACCAGTTTTCCTTCATTGTCTCTGGCCATGGCGAACGAGTTCACCACTTTTTCCCCGTGCTGCCGCAAAAGCCGCAGCAGCGGAATCAACATATCGTTTTTTTCAAATCCGTTACTCAGTTTTCCTGTGTCTGTAAAGCCTACGGTGTAGGAAATCTCATTGTAGGCCAGGAGCGTGCCGTTTCGGTCGTAGATTTTTCCGCGGGTCGCCGGGATAGACACCGTTTTCTGTGTCAGCTGCGTGTAGTTTTCCTGATAGTACGCGCTTTTGTTGATCTGAAGGTCGTACACCTTCGAAAGCAGCGCGCCCGTCATGGCAATAAACACGAGGGAGATTACAAAAAGCCGGGAAGTAAAAATCTTCTTGGCGATGTACCGGATGATATCAAATAATTCTTCAAACAAATCGTCTCGCCCTCCTCTGCTCCGCTTCGATCCGCCTGTCATGGACGAACAGAATCAAACGGAAAAAGACAATGGCGCAGACCATGGTGCTGACTGCCTCCGGAAGCATAATCCTCATCAGATACGGCAGCAGATTGGTTTGATTCTGAAGTACGCTGTGCAGAAAGAACTCGTATAACCCGAAGAGAAGATCAAATCCTCCGCACAAGGCTGTCGGAAGAATGAGCTGATCGGGATAGAAAAAGCGGCTGAATAAACCGGCCAGAAAGCCTGCGTACAGATAGAAGAACAGGTACTCTCCCATCATGTCTCCCACGTACAGATCCATCGCCAGTCCGCAGACCACGCCTACCCAGATACCGGTGTGGCGGCCTTCCAAGAACCCATAGATCACCGTGACGATGAGCAGAAGGTTTGGGATGGTTCCGAAATACAGAATGCCGGAAAACAATCCGTTCTGCAAAAGAAACGCCAGAAGAATGATCAGGCCTGTGAAAAACAGTCGCAGGGTAAAGTCTTTGATAGCGCCAAAATCCATCGCGATCACCCTACCCCTGCGGAAGCGTTTTCGCCGCTTCCGGATGCGGTTTCCTCTTCCGCGATCCAGTCGGATTTGGACGTCAGAATGACATCGACTGTCTGGATCTTATCGAAATCGGCGATGGGAACCAGGATACCGGACATGGTCAGGTTGTTGGCGTCCGCATTCACGGATTCGATATAGCCAATGGGCAGATCCGGAAGATAGATATCGCTGACATAGGAGGTGATCAGAAGATCCCCCGGCGCCAGTCTGGCATCCTTGTCCGCAAATCCAAAGGACAGTTTTCCTTCCGAAAACAGTTCCAGATCGCCGGATACGATGCAGAAATCCGCGGTTTCCCGGCTCATCGCGCCAACGTTACTCTCGTCATCGATAATGGAGAGCACCCGCGCGTAGTTTTTGCCCACGTGAACCACACGGCCGACCAAAGCGCCGCCGGACAGAATGTTGGCACCCATCCGCACGCCGTCCCTGGATCCCTTGTCGATCAGAAATTCATGAAACCAGTTGCCGGTTTCTTTCTGAATGACATGCGCCCCGATGATCTCATACTGCGAAAAACGTTCCTGCATGGAAAGAAGCTCCCGCATTTGCGACAGCTCGAAAGTCTGCTGATACAGGACCATGTTTTCCTCTTTCAGCCGTTCATTTTCCGCTCGTAAAATATCGTTCTGCGCTTCCACGCTTCGCAGAGACATCAGGCGATCGTACTGATCCGACAGGTACAGGCCAACACGGTTTAAGCCGATCTGCATCGGCATGAATACTTCGTCCGCCCCCGATTTGACCAGGTTCCAGATCCCCGGGCGCAGGAAAGTGACCACCGCGCCGGACAGGCACACAAAGGTCAATAGAAACAGCAGGTACCGTACAGGAAACCCGCCGGTTTTTTTCTTATCCATCAAGAATACCCCGTTCTCTCAGACTGGTAAAGACCCGATCTCCCAGGATAATGTGATCCAGAAGCGGGACCCCGACTAAGAGGCCGGCCCCGGCCACCTGCCGGGTTACCTCTATATCCTCCCTGCTGGGAGTGGGATCACCGCTTGGATGATTATGCACCAGGACAACCTTGACGGCCCCATACCGGAGCGCTTCCTTAAAGATTTCCCTGGCGGAGATAAGGGAGGCGTTTACCGTCCCTCTTGTGAGCATCTTGTCCCCGATCCAGCCGTTTTTGCTGTCTAAGAGGATAAGACGGAGTTCTTCCACTTCAAGGTGGCGCATTTCTTCCATGTAGCGATCCGCAATCGCGTCCGGACTGTCCAGGATTTCTGTCCTGCTTTCCGGCTCCTTTGCCATGCGCCTGGCCAGCTCGCTCATTGCTAAAAGCTGCATGGCCTTTACTTTTCCAATTCCGGGAATTTGAAGCAGGTCGGAGGTCATCAGGTGATACAGCCCGCTTAAGCCTCCTCTTTCCCTGGCAAGGGATAAAACCCTGTCCGCCGTCTCCAGCACATCGCAGTCAGATGTGCCGCTTCGAAGCAGAATAGCCAGCAGTTCCCTGTCGTTTAAGGCCTCTGCCCCGAGGCGATAGAACCGTTCATACGGTCGTTCGTTTTCCGGAAGTTCTGTTACTCTTCGCATCTGTTTAAAGGCACCCTTTCTACTCTCCAGGTATCCGGGCCCGCCCCATGCTTTACAGCGTACGATAAATGAGAATGGCAAGCAGGATTCCGATGATGCCGGCCACCGTGATGTGAACCGTGCAGCCAAATGTGATGACCAGAATCCCGAGATCAAGGATAATCGGATTTTCCAGGCCGAAGGTTTGCCCGTAATTCAGCCAGGATAGGAATTCCACCTGTGCGCAGAGCGTTCCGATCAGCCCGCCCAGCACGATACCCGCCAGGATGAGCAGGGTCAGCGCCCAGCCGTTTTTTTCTCCCCTCATCGTTTCAAAAACTCCTTTTAAAGATGATTTCCCCAAAAATCTTGTTGGGATGATAGCATAATTCTGTCATTATGCATAGTAGCATTTTGCATTTGTTTTGAGCAGTACACTTTTGAAAGCAAAGTGAGGATGCAAAGCATGAACAGAGAGCTTGCTCTCTTTGTTTATGCTTATGCATACGAACGCGTTTGCTTTCATCACACTAGCTTGATCAGATTCTTCTCCGCCATCTTCTGCAGCGACATCAGAATGCCGAACTTGGCGTGATACCAGGTGAGGCCGCCCTGGAAGAAGACCCGGTAGGGAGGCTTTAACGGACCATCCGCCGAAAGTTCGATGGAAGAACCCTGCACAAACGCGCCGGCCGCCATAATCACCTGATCATCGTACCCCGGCATATCCCAGGGCTCCGGACGCACGTAGCTGTCCACGGGGGCCGCCGCCTGAATGCCCTCGCAGAAGGAACAGAGCGCTTCCGCAGAACCGCATTCCACGGCCTGGATGATGTCAAAGCGGGGATCGGATCCGCCGGGGTTAACCGGAAATCCTAACCGTTCGTACAGGTTTGCCGCGTAGATCGCGCCCTTTAACGCGCCGGCAGTCACCGTCGGTGCCAAAAAGAATCCCTGGAATAAGGAACGGTTGACACCTAAGGATGCGCCTACCTCTTTTCCGAGGCCGGGGGAGGTCAGGCGTCTGGCAGCACGCTCGATGCATTCGGTTTTTCCGGCGATGTAGCCGCCGCAGGGGGCCAGGCCGCCGCCGGGGTTCTTGATCAGAGATCCGACCGTCATGTCGGCGCCGACATCGGAAGGCTCGATGCGTTCCACGAACTCGCCATAGCAGTTGTCCACCATGCAGATGACATCCGGCTTGATGGATTTCACAAAGGCGATCAGCTCGCCGATCTGTTCCACCGAAAGCGTAGGTCTTGCATCGTACCCGCGGGAGCGCTGGATCGTGATCAGCTTTGTCTTCTCGCCTATGGCAGCCCGGATGCCTTCCCAGTCAAATCCGCCGTTCTCTGTTAAATCGACCTGGCGATAGGATACGCCATATTCCTTTAAAGAGCCCATGGATTCACGGATGCCGATGACTTCCTCGAGCGTGTCATAGGGCTTTCCGACAGGGGACAACAGTTCATCCCCCGGGTGAAGATTGCTGGCCAGCGCGAGGGCAAGCGCCTGCGTTCCACAGATAATCTGAGGCCGTACGAGGGCCGTCTCCGTGTGGAAGGTATCCGCATACACGCTCTCTAAGGTATCCCGCCCCAGATCGTTGTAGCCATAGCCGGTCGAGGAAGCAAAGTGCGCTTCGCTTAAGCGGTTTTTCTGCATGGCGTAGAGCACCTTGGCCTGGTTGTATTCCGCCGTCTCGTCGATTTTCTCAAAACGGGGCTTCAGCTCCTTTTCCACCTCGGAGGCAAAAGCAAGAACCTCCTCACTGATTCCCATCTTACGATACATAAATGATTTAGCACAGTCCTTTCGCATTCAATATTTCCCGGATGGCCGCGTACATGGCGTCTTCGTCCGGATATTCGTCCCGGTTGATCCAGGAAACGTCCCGCTCCCGTTTAAACCAGGTAATCTGCCGTTTGGCAAAATGTCTTGTCTCTTTTTTGATCCGGTCAACTGCTTCCTCATACGAGCACTCTCCCATCAGGTAAGATAAAAGCTGCTTATAGCCAAGCCCCTGCATGGAAACGCGGTCCGGTGTCAGTCCGGCCTCATAAAGGCGCCGGGTTTCGTCAAGAAGCCCCTCTTCCATCATCACATCCACCCGGCGGTTGATCCGTTCGTACAGCTCCGCCCGCGGTCGGTTTAAAACCAGGTAAGCAAAGAGGTAAGGCGATTCTTTCGCCCGCTCCTGTTCGTTGTGCACGGAGATTTTCCCACCGGTCTGGGCCGCAAATTCGAGCGCCCGGATGACCCGCTTGACATTGTGGGGATGGATGGCTGCTGCCGCCTCCGGATCCACTTCGGAAAGCTCGCGGTGAAGCACTTCGCAGCCCTCTTCTCTCGCCCGCTTTTCGAGTTCTTCCCGAAACGATGTGTCCTCGTCTGCCTCGGTAAAGTCAATGTCGTACAGCACGGATTGGATGTAAAACCCGGTTCCGCCCGTCAGGATCGGAATGTGCCCTCGCTTTTGGATCTCGCGTATGCATTTTTTCGCCTCGGTCTGGAAGCGGACCACATGAAAATCCTCGGTCGGGTCGCAGATATCCAGGAGATGATGCGGGATTCCCTGCCGGTCCTTCTCAGGGATTTTGGCAGAGCCAATATCCATTCCTCGATACACCTGCATGGAATCGGCACTTACGATCTCTCCGCCAATGTCTGCCGCAAGTCGTAAAGAAAGCTCTGTTTTTCCCACCGCCGTAGGTCCGGTCAGAACGATCAGCTTTTCCTTTTTCATATCAGACAATTCTCTTGAAGAGCTTTTCCAGCTCTCTTTCGGTGAATTCAATCATGGTGGGCCGCCCGTGGGGGCAGTTGTACGGATTGTCACACTGCAGCATCTGATCAATCAGCGCAGCAGCCTCCTCCATGGAGAACGTGTGATTTCCCTTGATGGCTGCCTTGCAGGACATGGTGGCGATCTTGTCCGCCACTTCCTCTCCCGTAAAGACGTCTTCCTCCCGCGTCAGATCCCGCAGGAAGGACAGGAGCAGCTCCTTTTCCGGAATCTGGAACGTTGTCGCGGGAACCCCGGTGACCAAAATGTCCTTTCCGCCGAAATCCTCCGTCTCAAAGCCGAAGGAGGCAAGCTGGTCCTGAAAGCCCATCCAGGCAGCCTTTTCCGGCGCGGTCAGGGTCAGCACCAGGGGCGGTGCCACCATCTGGACCGGGATCTCGCTTTCCCGATACGCTTTCATCAGGCGCTCGAAGATCACCTTTTCGTGGGCGGCATGCTGGTCGATGAAATAGACCTTGTCCTCATACTCCATGATCCAGTAGGTCTGAAACACCTGCCCGACCAGCCGGAACTTTGTCCGGTTTTTCTGCTGAAACTCGCGTTCCTGCAGAAACGTCTGCTGTTCGACATCGAAGGCCTTCGGCAGGGTGTCCTGCCAGCTCTCCTTCCGCTTTTCCTCGAACGGTTCCGGCGCCAAAGCCGTATCCTTGTTAGGATACCGCGGGTTTGTATCCGTTTCGTTTCCGCTTTCTTTTGCCGGAGTGGAGTTTGGCGTGTCACCACTTTCTTTTAACGGGATGGAGCTTGGCATTTCTCCACTTTCTTTTGCAGGGATGGAGCTTGGCTTCTCTTCGCTCTCAGCGAAGGTTTTCTGGACCGGAAGGCTTTCTTCGCGGCGATCACTCTCCGTCCGCGGTCCAGGTATTTCCCCAGGGAAGGCAGGCTTACTTCCGTACGGCCGATTCTCAGCGACGTGGGAAGCTTGCGTGTTTGGATACGCAGGATATCGTCTCTCCATACCGGATGGTACAGAAGAAGCTGTTCCTTCCGGTGCGGCTATGTTCGGTTCCTTTTCCGATTGCGGCTTTTCCGCAGCCAGAGGCTTGTTCAACGTCTGCGCCATTGCCGTAGGCTGCGGTTTTTCCACCGGCAGCACCGGCTTCGGGATGTGCTCCCGTTCCTTTAAGGCGTTCGATACGGCCATCAGAACCGAGTGCCGGATTTCAAGCGGATCCTGGAAGCGGATTTCCATCTTGGAAGGATGCACGTTCACATCGGTCAGTTCCACCGGAATGGTGATATCCAGCACGGCAAACGGATAGCGGTGCTGCATGAGGTACGGGCGGTACGCTTCTTCCAGCCCGTCCATGATGTAGTTGTTCCGGATATAGCGCCCGTTGATGAAATAAAACTCCAGCGCGCGGCTCCCGCGGGACAGATCCGGCGTTCCCACAAACCCGGTGACCGTGGCGGCCGGCCCTTCATAGGAAACCGGCAGCATCGCTCTCGCGGTCTCCCGGCCTAACACGGCATACACGGCGTCTTTTAAGCGCCCGTTTCCGGAGGTGTAAAACTGTTCCCGCCCCTGCACGACCAGCTTGATGGCGATATCCGGGCGGGATAAGGCCAGGCGCTCTGCCAGATCCGTCACATAGGCGGCTTCCCGGCTCTCGGTTTTTAAAAACTTGCGTCTGGCAGGCGTATTGTAGAACAGATCCCGCACCAGAAACGTGGTTCCGTCCACCCCGCCTATCTCCTCGGAGGAAATCTCCTCTCCGCCTTCGATCACATAGCGGCAGCCGGTTAAGGCGTCCCGCGTCTTGGTCAGAAGCTCCACCTTCGCCACCGCGGCAATACTGGACAGCGCTTCACCGCGAAACCCCAGCGTGTGAATGCTTCCCAGATCCTTCGCGTTTTCGATCTTGCTGGTTGAGTGCCGTAAGAAGGCAAGCGGGATCTGATCCGCGGGAATTCCGCTCCCGTTATCCGTCACCCGGATCAGGGAAATTCCGCCGTCGCGGATTTCCAGCGTCACGGAGGTGGCACCGGCGTCGATCGCGTTTTCCAGCAGTTCCTTGACAATCGAGGAAGGCCGGTCCACGACCTCACCTGCGGCAATCTGATTGATGGTTTCTGTGTCCAGAAGATGTATCGCCATTTACGATTTCCCTTTCTGCCAGCGGTTTTTCAGACTGGCCTGCATGGTATACAGTCGGTTTAACGCGTCGATCGGCGTCATGCGGGACAGGTCCATTTCCTCGATTTCCTTGGCGATACTGTCTTCGTTCACCGCGTCAAACAGAGTCATCTGAGACAGATCCACCTCATCGGGCTTTCCGGGGCGTGAAACAGCCGGTGTTTTTAACATCTCGGTTTCCTTGGACCGGACGGTGATGTCCGCGCTGGTCAGCTCCTGCGCGATCACCTTGGCTCTTGCGATGACTTCCTCGGGGATGCCGGCCAGCTTGGCCACCTGAATGCCGTAGCTCTTATCCGCCCCGCCCCGGATGATCTTTCGAAGGAAGATGATGTCGTCGCCCATCTCCTTGACCGCGATGCAGTAATTGTTGACGCCCGGAAGCGTGCCCTCCAGCTCGGTCAGCTCGTGGTAATGGGTCGCAAAGAGTGTTTTTGCCCCCAGAATGCGCGGGTTGGCGATATGCTCTACCACCGCCCAGGCGATGGAAAGGCCGTCGAAGGTGCTGGTGCCGCGTCCGATCTCATCCAGAATGAGAAGGCTCTTTTTGGTGGCGTTTCGCAGGATGTTGGCCACCTCCGTCATCTCCACCATGAAGGTCGATCGGCCGCTCGCCAGGTCGTCGGAGGCACCGACACGCGTAAAGATCCGGTCGCAGATGGCCACGTTTGCCTCACTGGCGGGGACAAAGCTGCCCATCTGCGCCATGAGAACGATCAGCGCCGTCTGCCGCATGTAGGTGGACTTGCCGGCCATGTTCGGGCCGGTGATGATGGCGATCCGGTTGTGATTTCCGTCCAGATGCGTGTCGTTGGCGACGAAGCTTTCCTCCTTCATCATCTGTTCCACGACCGGATGCCGGCCGTCCTTGATGTCGATCACGCCCTTTTCGTTGATCTTCGGGCGCACGTACCCATACTTTTCGGCCACCTTCGCGAGGGAGACGAACACGTCCAGCTTCGCGATCGCCTTGGCGGTTGTCTGAATGCGAACGACCTCGGCTGCGATGGTTTCCCGCAGCTCCACAAAAAGATCGTACTCCAAGGCGAACAGTTTATCCTCCGCGCCTAAGATGGTCTCCTCCAGCTCTTTTAAGCGCGTCGTGGTAAAACGCTCTCCGGTGGTGAGCGTCTGCTTGCGTGTGTAGTCTTCCGGAACCATCCCCAGGTTGGAATTGGAAATTTCAATGTAGTAGCCGAAAACTTTGTTGTAACGGATCCGAAGGTTTCTGATGCCGGTGCGCTCTTTTTCCTTCTGCTCCAGATCCGCCAGCCATTCTTTTCCTTCCGTCTTGGCGTTTCGCAGATGGTCGGCGGTCTCGTTATACCCTTCCCGGATCATGCCGCCTTCCCGCACCAGGATGGGCGGATCCTCCACGAGGGCCGCGCTGATCTTTTCCTCCAGGTCGGTCAGCGGATCCATCTCCTCCACGATCGTTTTCAGCTCATCGCAGGCGCAGCTTTTCAGCTGGTCTAAAATGGGCGGGATCATGCGGATGGAATTGCGAAACGCGATCAGATCGCGTGGGTTGGCACTCTTATAGGAAATCCGGCCAAGAAGCCTTTCCAGATCGTAAATCGGGCTTAAGTACTCGCTTAATTCCTCCCGGGTGATATAATCCCGGTTCAGTTCTTCGATGGCATCCTGTCTGGCCAGAATCTCCCGCTTATCAAGGAGCGGCTGCTCAATATAGGCGCGCAAAAGGCGCGCGCCCATGGCGGTTTTCGTGCGGTCAAGGACCCACAGAAGGGTTCCCCGCTTCTGCTTCTCCCGCATCGTTTCCACGAGCTCTAAGTTCCGCCTGGTAAAGCTGTCCAGGATCATGAAGCGCCCGGTCTGATACGGGGTGAGCTTTGTGATGTGCGCCAGATTGTTTTTCTGCGTCTCGGTTAGGTACTGCATCAGCGCGCCGGCGGAAAGCAGCCCAAACTCGTAATCGGTAAGGCCGAGGGAGGCAAGACTTTCGGTCTGAAAATGAGAGGTCAGCGCCTTCTCGCAGGAATCCTGGGCAAAGTATGGGGCCGGCAGCGCGGAAACGCTCATGTGAAGCCGGATTTTTAAATCATCCAGGTCGACGCCGCTGATATAAAAGGCGTCGTTAAAGATCATTTCCGCCGGGCTGTACTTCTCCACTTCATCTAAAAACACCTTGGCGTCATCCACCTCGGTCATACTGAAGTCTCCGGTGGAAACATCCGCGAAGCTGATGCCGAACACGCGTCCCGAATAATAGGCGCAGCAGAGATAATGGTTTTTGCCCTCCTCTAAGGCCTGCTCGCTCACGATGGTGCCCGGGGTGACAATCCGGATCACCTCGCGCTTTACCAGGCCCTTGGCGAGCTTCGGATCTTCCATCTGCTCAGCGATCGCCACCTTGTAGCCGGCTTTGATCAGCTTGTCTAAGTACACGTCCACCGCGTGGTAGGGGATCCCGCACATGGGCGCGCGCTCGGGCAGACCGCATTCCTTTCCTGTGAGGGTGATGTCCAAAACGGCGGAGGCCGTCTTGGCATCTTCAAAGAACATTTCGTAAAAGTCGCCCAGCCGGTAAAACAGCAGGCAGTCTTTATACTGTTCTTTGGTTTCCATATACTGCTGCATCATGGGTGAAAGCCCAGCCATGAATTCCTCCTTATACCCGTTCGCCCATGTAGTAGAAGCCCCGGGATTCCTTTAAATATACCGGAACAATGCTTCCGATGAGGGACTCATCGCCCGGAAAATGCACCATGATATTGTTGCCGAGACGGCCGGTGACATATCCGTCCTCGTGATCGTCCAGACTTTCCACCAGCGCTTCTTTCACCTGGCCGGCATCCCTTCCCGACATCTCGCAGGAGATTTCCTGCACCAGGGAAAGCAGTCGGTCAAAGCGGTCCTGCGCCACATCCTTCGGGATCTGATCCGGCATGACGGCAGCAGGGGTCCCCGTGCGCTTGGAGTACAGGAACGTAAAGCAGCTGTCGTAGCGGACGCGGCGGACAATGTCCATCGTATCCTGTAAATCCTCCTCGGTTTCGCCGGGGAAGCCAACGATCAGGTCCGTCGTGAGGGAAATGTCCGGCATGGCGGTACGGATGCGGTCCACCAAAGCCAGGTAATCCTCCCGCGTATAGTGGCGGTTCATCTGCCGTAAAAGTCTGTTGGACCCGGTCTGCACGGGAAGGTGCAGATGGCGGCAGATCTTCTGGCTGTTTTTCATCACCTCGATCAGCTCATCGGACAGATCCTTGGGATGGGAGGTCATGAAGCGAATTCGTTTCAGCCCCTCAATTTTCTCCACCTCCCGAAGGAGCTCCGCGAAGCTGGTCTTCTTCGAAAGTCCTTTCCCGTAGGAGTTGACGTTCTGCCCGAGAAGCATCACCTCGACCACGCCGTCCGCCACCAGACGTTTGATTTCACAGAGAATCTCCTCCGGCGTGCGCGAGTGCTCGCGGCCGCGCACGTAGGGTACGATGCAGTAGGTGCAGAAATTGTCGCAGCCGTACATGATGTTGACGCCGGACTTGTACGGATACTTCCGCTCGACGGGAAGCTCCTCCACCACGGCATCGGCCTCTTTTAAGACGTCCACCACCATCCCTGTTCCGGTGAGGCGACGGTATAAAAGCTCGGCCAGCTTATAGATATTGTGCGTGCCGAATAAGATGTCGACAAACGGGTAGCTTTGCCGGATTTTCGCCACGACGGTCTCTTCCTGAATCATGCAGCCGCACAGGGCAATCAGTTTATCCGGGTGGGCTTTTTTCATGCTGTGCAGGTGGCCTAAGCGGCCATACACGCGCTGGTTCGCGTTGTCGCGCACCGTGCAGGTGTTGTACAGCACAAAATCGGCTTCCTCGGAATCACTCTCTTCAAAGCCGATTTCTTTTAATATGCCGAGAAGCTTTTCGCTGTCTCTCGCGTTCATCTGGCAGCCGAAGGTAACCACATCGGCCGACAAAGGCCGGCCAAGCTCTTTCTCCTTCGCCCGGATGATCTCCCGGCATTTCTTCATAAAATAAAACTGGCGCTCCGGCTCCCGTTCCGGGGCCGGCAGCGTGGTATCGATCGGATCCATCTGGGCTTTTATACGCGCATCGATCATGTCTTGCTCCTCTTAAACCTATCGGTTTTCTTTCGCACATGCGTGGTTAAACGGGGACGTATCCCCTCTTTTATTTCTTCTTGATCCGGTCAGCGAGATGGATGATGCTTCCATCCGGGTTCTGGATAGAGATGTTCTTCAATCCGGCCTCAAAGTTGCTTCGGAAATTTTCCACGTAGCGCTTGCGCAGCTCCTTCTGCTCGGCCTTTTCTTCCTCGGTCAGGCCTTCACTTTTCTGCTTGCGATACAGCTCATTGATGCGGTCCAGTTCTTTTTGTTCCATGTATATTCTCCTATAACAATTTAGTAATTCAGGTATTTGATCAGTTCGTAATCCGTCTGCGGGTGAGGGCAAAACCAGGTTCCAACGTCCCGGCCTTCCAGCACGTCGGTGATGTGATCCACGTTTTCCCCGTTCACAATCGCCATCGCGCAGCCCGCGTCCGTCGCGATTTCCGCCGCAATCAATTTGGCTGTCATGCCGCCGGTTCCCACCTGGCTGGTCGAGTGGGAGGAAGCCATGGAGGCGACATGCGCATCCAGCTTTTCGACCAGAGGAATGCGGACAGCGGTTTTATCCACCGATGGATCGGCGGTGTAAAGTCCGTCGATATCGGATAACAGCACCAGCAGATCCGCCCGCAGAAGCCCTGCGACGATGGCGGACAGGCGGTCGTTGTCGCCGAACTCGATTTCGTGCGTGGCGACGGTATCGTTCTCATTCACGATGGGGATCACGCCCATGTGAAAAAGTTCCTCAAAGGTATTGGCCGCATTGTTCCGGCTTTCTTCGTGCAGGAAGGTGTCCTTGGTCAGAAGCACCTGCGCGATATTCTGATGATACTCGGCAAACAGTTTCTGATAGGTCATCATAAGCCGGGCCTGGCCGATCGCCGCAAGCGCCTGCTTTTCCGCCACGCTTCCGGGGCGGTTTGCGTACCCGGTGGTCTGCCGGCCCACGGCGATCGCGCCGGAGCTGACTAACACCACGTCCATCCCCTGATTCTTCAGATCACACAGGATCCGGACCAGCTTTTCCACCTTCCCCAGATTGAGGAACCCGGTGTACTTGTGCGTCAGGGAGGATGAACCGATTTTGATGACAATTCTGTGCGTGTTTCCGATCTGACGATCCATTGAAATAATTCCTTTCCTCTTTCCCGGTGTCAGGCCCGCTTTCGGCCATTATTTCCGGGTTTCATAACCTTCCGTGAGCGCTTCCGCGACGCGGATGCCATCCATGGCGGCCGACATGATGCCGCCCGCATAGCCGGCCCCTTCCCCGCAAGGGTAGAGCCCTCCGATGCTGCTTTGACAATCCTCATCCCGCAAAATCCGAACCGGGGAGGAGGAGCGGCTTTCCACCGCGAGAAGCAGCGCTTCATCCATGGCAAAGCCATGAAAATGCGTATCAATCTGCCGGATTCCCTCCTTGAGAGCCCGGGTGATATACTCCGGGAAAATCCCGGACAGCTCCGCGTACCTGACGCTTCCCTTCGTGACTGGAGTTAAACTTCCGGGCGTAGAGGGCAAATCCTCCGAAAAGCTCTTCCAGGTCTGCACAGGGATGGCGCCGCCGCCGGTTTCGTAGGCTTTCTTCTCCAGATCCCGTTGGAAAGCGACGCCGGCTAACACGTCCTCGCCCGCAAAATCGTCGGGCGTGACGGTGACAATGATGGCACTGTTGGCGTGGGGGCTGCTTCTGTCGTGGTAGCTCATGCCGTTGACGGCCAGATGCCCTGCTTCCGAGGAAGCGTTGACCACGTATCCGCCGGGGCACATACAAAACGAGTACACGCCGCGCCCGTCGGAGGCGTGGGCGGTCACCCGGTAGTCCGCCGGCGGCAGGACACTCGCCATCTCGCCGTATTGGACGCGGTTGATAAACTCCTGCGGGTGCTCCATGCGAACGCCCACCGCAAACGGCTTGCGCTCCATCGGGACGCCCAGCTCCCGCAGCATGGCGAAGGTATCGCGCGCGCTGTGGCCGGGGGCCAGAACCAGCCTGCGGCAGGCAATATGGGTTTTTGCCCCGGTTTGCCAGTTGACGCAGGAGATCCCGCTCACCTGCCCATCTTTCAGATGGATCTGCTCCATCCGGGTGGTGTAATGGATCTCGCCGCCTTCGCGCAGGATTTCCTCGCGCAGGTGCTCCACGACATCCCGCAGGATGTCGGTGCCGATATGCGGCTTGCCCACATACAGGATGTCCTCCGGCGCTCCCATTTGGACAAAGGTTTCCAGCACCAGCTGGCCCCGTTTTTCTTTATCCTTGACCAGGGTGGTCAGCTTTCCGTCCGAAAAGGTGCCGGCGCCGCCCTCCCCGAACTGTACGTTGGAATCCGGGTTGAGCTCTCCGCCCTCCCAGAAGCGATTCACGCTTTCCGTTCGATCCTTCACGCGCTCTCCGCGTTCAATCAGGATCGGGCGAAGCCCGTTCTTTGCCAGCACATATCCGCAGAAGAGCCCGGCAGGCCCAAGGCCGATGATGACCGGACGGTTGTTTTCTTCGGGCGGACAAGCCACGGGATGGAAAAGATATTCCGTTTTCTCGTAGACGCTGACATTTCCCTTGCCCTGGTTCTTTTTCAATATCTCTTTTTCTCCGTCTAAGGAGAGCACCAGCTCATAGACGTACAGAAGCTGATCTTTCTTTCGCGCGTCCAAAGAACGCTTCCTGATGCGGAGGAAACGGATGCTGTCCGGCCGGATCTTCAGCACGCGCGCGGCCTTTGCCTTCAGCTCTTCTTCCGTATGATCCACCGGCAGTTTTACCTGCGTCAAAAGCAGCATAACATCTCCTCCTTACCGGGCTGCGGCCTGTCCGGCCAGATAACCGGTGGAAAACGCCCATTGCAGATTATAGCCGCCGCATCGCCCGTCCGCGTTCAGGCATTCGCCCGCCAGATAAAGCCCGGGACAGATTTTTGATTCCATCGTTTGCGGGCTTACCTCGGACAGCGGGACGCCGCCGGAGGTTGTCTGCGCCCGGTCAAACGAATTATAGCCGGTCATGCGAAACTCCTGACGCTTTAAAGCATTAAGCAAAAGGTTTTCCTCTTCTTTTCCGATCCTTGCGGCTGTCACACTGTTGGAAAGTCCGGCTGCGGTGACCGCAGCTGCTGCCACCTTCGGAGGCACGAGTCCGGAGAGCAGGCCTGCGACCGTTCTCTGCGGGAACGCCAGGGCAGCCGTCTGCCACCACGTTTTCCATTCATCCTCGCCAAGCCAGGGAAGGAAATCAGCCGTAATCCGGATCTGTTTTCCTTCTTCAAACAGGCGTATGGCAGGACTGCTAAACTGAAATATCGGAAAGCCCGACAGACCGTAGGAAACCAGCTGCAGTTCCCCGGTCTGGCTCTCCCATTTCTTGCCATCCACCCAAAGTTTCAATTGGGCCTGCACCCGAACGCCGTCCGTTTCGCGGCAGAATGTGGAATCGGAGTGCAGCTGCACCAGGGCTGGCAGCATCTGATCCACCCGGTGCCCCAGACTTTTGATCCATATGTACGCGCTTCCATCCGATCCTGTTTTGGGAGCGGCAAGCCCTCCCGGCGCGAAGATCAGCTTGCGCGCCAGAAAATCGCCGTGATCGGTGCGCACCTGAAAGCCGCGCTTTTCCGGGCGAAGGCCGGTGACATTGGTTTCCGTAAACAAGGAAACCTTTGCCTCGGAAAGGGCCAGGCAGAACGCTTCCCGAACTGTTTTGGCCGCCTCGGAGCGCGGATAGACAAAACCGTTCTTTTCAAAGGTCCAGATGCCGAGGCTCCGAAAAAATCCCAGGGTCTGATCTCTCGAAAACAGCTCCAGAACCGTTTGTACAAACGCCGGATCCGAGGTGTGATAAAAGTCCGGTCCCATTTGTACGTTGGTCAGATTACAGTGACCGTTTCCGGTGGATAAGATCTTTTTTCCCGGTTCCGGACCATGTTCCACCAGGCACACGCGGGCTCCCTGCCTTGCGGCGGAGATGGCCGCCGTCATGCCGGCCGGCCCTGCCCCAACGATCAGAATATCCGTACTTCTCACGATCAGACTCCTTATTTTGTATTCTTAGCTTTTGCTATGCCTAAAACGGCACAGATTGTAAGGCCATAAGCCTGTGCCGCAAAAAAACCTAAAAGATACCCGCCACAAAGGCGGGTACCCATAAAAATCGCGTTGAATCGGTATTCTATAACAGGTTGAAGCTTCTTGCCAGATCCGCGATCCGATCGCCCATCGGGAAGTGAGACAGCTCCTCTTCTCCCACGCAGCGCAGAACCAAAAGCATCACACCGTACACGATGATCGAAACTAAGATGGCGAGCAGCGTACTTACGATGATGTTGGAGGTGATCAGATGAATCAGACTGTAAACCGCGAAGCACACAATTCCCATGACTAAGGAGGCGGCAGCCGGAAGAACAAAGGTCTGGAAGATCTCCTGATCATACTGCAGGAAGTCGGCGATGCAGCGCCAGTTCAGGTAACACATCAGAACACCGAAGATCATGTGCGAATACAAAACGCCATAGATACCCATCTTTAACGGATACAGGCAAAGCACCAGGACCAGGATGTGCACCGCCATGGCGATGCAGGCGTTCTTGACGGGAGTGGTCATGTGGTTGATTCCCTGCAGGATGCCGTTTGTCACCGTCGATAAGGAGAAGAACAGCACCGTGCAGGCGCCGGCAAACAGAAGGTTGCCGCCCAGCTCCGTTCCTTCCTTGAACAGCATTTCCACAATGGGATGCGCTAAGACCATGAAGCCAACCGTGCAGGGGATGGCGATGATCATGGTAAAGCGGATCGTCATGCTCACTTCCTTCACGGCTTTCTGCCGGTTCTTGTTCGTCACGGCTTTGGTCAGCGTGGGAACCGCGGCGGAAGCCATGGCGTTGGAAACGGCGATCGGCAGGTTGACAAGCAGGCAGTAGATACCAGTATAGATACCCCAGGTTTCCATGTAGGAGCCTTCGAGCGAGTAAGCGTAAATGCTCTGGTCGATCAGGTCTCCGATGTTGTAAACCGTCGTGCTTAAGATGACCGGAAGGCTCATGGAAACGAGCGTCCGGGCGATGGTTTCAAAGCTCTCCGCGCGGGTGTGCATATCCCGCTTCATCTTCTTGATGAGCGAGTTGCGGTAAAGCATGTAGACAAAGGCCAGGAAGAGTAACGCCATGGCCGCGCCAACCGTGGTACCGATGGTGCCGCCGGCCGCGCCGTAGGCCGCGCGCATGTCTTCGCTGATCTTCATACCGCTTTCCGCGAGGAAATAGGCGCCGACCAAGCTGAAGATGGCGTTGAAAATCTGTTCAATAATCTGCGAGATGGCGGTCGGAACCATGGAGCCAAGTCCCTGGAAAAATCCTCTCATCACGCCTAAGAGCGCCATGATGAAAATACAGGGGGAGATGGCACGGATGGCGATGGCAGCATCCTCTTCCTTTAAGAGCACTTTGGAAAAGAAGCCGGCTCCGAGGAAACAGATGAGCGCCATGACAAGGCCAATTCCGACGGCCAGGATAATGGTTGCCTTTAAAACCCGGTGTGTGTTTTTATATTCTCCCACGCTGATGTGGGACGACACCATCTTGGAAACGGCCAGCGGCAGGCTGTAGGAAGACAGAAGAAGTAAAATGGTATAGACGGTAAACGCCGAGTTATACAGACCGGCTCCCGAGGGACCCAGAATGTTCTGCATGGGTACCCGGTACACCAGGCCGATGATTCGGACGATGATGCCGGCAATGGCCAGAATGCTTCCCTGTAAAAGAAAATTGTTTGGCTGTTTCTTACTCATTTTACCTACCTCTCAATCCCTAACCGCGAAAGAAGCTCCCGCTGCTTCTCTTCCATGAGAAGGCGATCCGCTTCCTCCATGTGGTCGTACCCGAACAGATGGAACATGCTGTGAGCCACCAGAAAAGCAAGCTCACGCTTTAGTGAATGCCCATAGCTCTCCGCCTGCTCCCGGATTTTGTCCGCGGACAGCACGATATCGCCGAGCATGGCCTCGCCGGTGTCCGGATTAAAGCACAGATCATCCTCGTCCCACACGGAGAAATCACCGGGCGTCCTATATTCCATCATGGGAAACGAAAGGACATCCGTTTCCTTGTCAATGTCGCGATTTTCCCGGTTGATCGTGCGGATGCCTTCGTTGTCTGTCACTAAGACAGAAACCTCCGCTTCGTATGGAAAGCCGGCAAAATCTAACGCGCCAAGAATAACCTCTTCCACTATTTCCTGTGCCGGAAGGGAAGGATCAATTTCCACTTCCTGATCAAATTCAATCGTCATGGTTTGATTTCCTTTTTCCTGGCGGCTGCCTTTCTGGCTGCCTCCGATTCATATACTTCGTAAGCCCGGACAATCTTTTGCACAAGCGGATGGCGAACCACGTCATCGCTGCTTAAACGGATGAAGGAAATTCCGTCAATGTCCTTTAAAACCTTGACGGCCACATCCAGTCCGGAGGGAACATCCTTGGGAAGGTCCCGTTGACTTAAGTCACCAGTGATGATAACCTTGGAACCGAACCCGATACGGGTCAGGAACATTTTCATCTGCGCGGGCGTGGTATTCTGTGCCTCATCCAGGATGATGTACGCGTTGTCGAGGGTTCGACCACGCATGTAGGCAAGCGGCGCCACCTCGATCAGGCCTTTTTCCGCGTTATGCAGGAAGGTATCCGCCCCCATGATCTGATACAGCGCATCGTACAGAGGGCGAAGATAAGGATCAATCTTACTCTGCAGATCGCCCGGCAGGAAGCCGAGCTTTTCGCCGGCCTCGATGGCGGGGCGGGTCAGAATAATCCGCTGCACTTCGTTGTTTTTAAATGCCGTGATGGCCATGGCCATAGCCAGATAGGTTTTTCCCGTGCCGGCCGGGCCGAGTCCGAAGACCACCATGTTTTTCCGGATGGCATCAATGTACTGCTTCTGCCCGACGGTTTTCGGCTTCACCGGTTTTCCGTTCACAGTGCGGCAGATGAGATCCTGATCAATCTCCAGCAGGGCTTCTTCTTTATCTTCAAACGAAAGGGCCAATGCGTAATCGACATTCTGTTCCTGGATGACATTACCGCGCTTCGAGAGTTCCAGCAGGGTCTGAAAAACCTTCTTCGCCCGCTGAACCTGCGTCTCTCCGCCGATGATCTTACACTCTCCGTCCCGAAGAACCATGGTGACATGAAGAGTTCTTTCAATTTTTTTTGCAAAACAGTCCTGCTGCCCGAATACGTTGGAGGTATGCTCCAGGGGCAGCTCCATGACAGAATCGATAACGCTCATAGGATTCCTTTCCTCAGAATAGATCGCAAATGCGATGCGCGGATTTGCATGCAGGCCGCTCATTCTTTGCGATTGATCCAAACTATTTTATCATCGGATGTGATGTTTTGCAACACAAATTCAATAATTATGAAATCAAAAAGAAGGCCCCCCTCGCTTTTCAAGCACGAAGCGCGAGGCGAACCTTCTTCCTTTTCCTTCTTTAGCTGTTTTTGATGAATTCATGACCGCACTTCGGGCAGCGGATCGCGATTCTTCCTTTCCCTCTCGGGACGCGGATCTTCTGGCCGCAGCCGGGACACTTATAAACATGATAATCTTTCATCTGAGAAAGATTGCGCCATGTCTTCTGAAACCAGGCCCGGACACCGGCGGTTTTCTCCAAAAACCACTGATTTTCGCTGTACCGTTTGCTGATGTTGCGGGACAGCATTCTAAAATACAGGTAAATAATCAGGGCTAAGGTCAGCATATTAAAAAGTGTATTCTTAGCGAACAGATTAACGATGATCAGCCCAAGTATAAAATACATCAGAAAACGATTGAGATCATCGGAGCCATACCGGCCCTGCATGAACTGAGTCAGTTTTCTTTTCAGATTTTCCAGCATAAACAGCGACCTCCTTATCGCAGCAAGAGCAAACCTTAAGCAGGCCTGCATTCTTTTTTGATCTTGTCAACATTATATAAATCTGCGGTCAGGAGTCAAGAAAGCGTTTCATAGAAAACTGTAAAGATTTTATGAAAGCCGATGAGGGGGGCTACAGGTAAGCTCTATCTTCAATATTTTGGGGGACGGCCTTGTCTGTTCGTTTGCTATAGGCGGCGATATACTCGGACGGGGACATGCCGTATTCTGCCCGGAATACCTTCGCGAAGTAGTTGGCGCTGGTAAAGCCGCACATGTCTGCAATCAGGTGGACTGGAATGTCCCCTTGCTCCAGAAGCTTTCTGGCGTACTGGATGCGGCATTTTTTCAGGTATTTTCCCGGCGGCATGCCAACGGCTTCTGAAAAGACACGACTCAAGTGCCCGGCCGAAACCTCCAGCCGGTCCGCCACATCTTCTACGCCGTCAAGGTAAGCGCTCTCTTCTTCCATGAGGCGCAGCGCGGTTTCCACGAGAAGCGGATACCCTGCTGTTTCCTCGTATACGGTCAGTTCCTGGTGCAGTTTCATGAGCATCCGGTAAAGAAGCAGCGACTTTTCTTCCCAGCTCTGGTCCGCCTCCTGTAATTCCCGGAAGGTTGCAAAAAAGGCATCCGGCCTGTCAGGGCAAAACACATGATCCATAGGAAGAGACTGTAAAACCGCGTCGGCAATGGATCCCCAAAAGGAAACAAACATCAGCTCCGCGTCCTGTTGGCAGGCGATCCGGGTATGTTCCGCTTGACCAGAGTAAAAGAGGAAGGACTGACCACTTTTCAAGACATACCGGCAATTCGTCTGAGGAATGCTTGATGCCTCCAGTTTTGTATGGGAAACATTTGCATCCCCGCACTCTTTCCGGATGAAACGTACATCAGCGGGTCCTTCCTGAATAAAGCTTATCTCCCCACGCGCTACCGTCAGGAACAGATAGCCGGCCTGGCCCAAACTGACGGCAGCCGGATCAGAAGAAGACAGCGCGGGCAGGACATCCGATAGGGGTAACGTCTCTCCTTCCTGCAGGAAGACTTGCTTCGTTTTTCCTGCGTCCAGCAAAAGGGACAGATCATCTCCCGGAAAATGGTTTTCTGTTTTGCCCGCTTGGTTCATACTGATCCTCCGCTACGCTGCTTTCATAAAAGGACCCCCGGGGGACACCCCGAGGGTCAGCTTCTTACTTGACGCTATCTTTCCTGCCAGGAAAATCGTAGGCGCTATTAGTGGCAGATAAACTTCTCCGTATCCTTGTCAAAGAAATGTACCTTGTTGAGCTTGACGCCAACCTGGAACATCTGATCTTCGGCCGGGCGCACGGAAGAAGGCAGACGAACGATCATCTTGTTGCCTTCGCAGTTCAAGTACAGGTAGGTTTCCGAACCCATCAGCTCGGCCAGTTCCACTTCCGCTTCGATGACATCCTTCGGATTATCGTTCATGTTGATGAAATCTTCCGGACGGATACCCATGATGACTTCTTTTCCATCATATCCGCCATCGATGAGAGCCTTTGCCTTCTCGGCCGGAAGCTCTAACGCGAAGCGGCCAAAGCAGGCCTTGGCACCGGCAGCGCTCTTCTGGATCGTCACGTTGATGAAGTTCATCTGCGGAGATCCGATGAAGCCGGCGACGAACAGGTTGTCCGGATAATCATACAGGTTCTGAGGCGTATCAAACTGCTGGATCACGCCGTCCTTCATCACGCAGATGCGGTCGCCCATGGTCATGGCTTCCGTCTGATCGTGCGTGACGTAGACGAAGGTGGTGTCAAGCTTTTTGTGAAGCTTGCTGATCTCGGAACGCATGGCGGTACGCAGATTGGCATCCAGGTTGGACAGCGGCTCGTCGAGCAGGAATACGGCAGGGTTCCGAACCATGGCACGACCTAACGCGACACGCTGTCTCTGACCACCGGACAGAGCCTTCGGCTTACGATCCAGCAGATGCTCCAGATCCAGGATCTTGGCAGCCTCATGAACCTTCTGATCGATCTCTTCCTTCGGGGTTTTGCGCAGTTCCAGACCGAACGCGATGTTCTTGTAAACCGTCATGTGCGGATACAGAGCGTAGTTCTGGAAAACCATGGCGATATCGCGATCCTTCGGAGCCACATCGTTAACGCGCTGGTCACCGATGTACAGATCACCGGAAGTGATGTCTTCCAGACCGGCGATCATACGAAGCGTCGTGGACTTACCACAGCCGGAGGGACCGACTAAGATGACGAATTCCTTATCCTTGATATCCAGGTTCAGATCCGGAACAACCTCTACAGGCGGATTTCCGGGATAGGTTTTATTGACGTGCTGAAACGAAATACTTGCCATGATAACCTCCTTGTAATCAAACGAAGGGGTGCGCCCCCGCGTTGTTTTTCTCTTTCTGGTTGTTATCATAACAGCACTATCTCGCTGCCACAATCGTAAAAATCTGATCGAATGGGTAAATTTCTGATGAATAAAAACTACTAAGCACAGATACGCCACATGGGGGAACTGCGCTTAGTAGCATTGTCTAACAATACAGATTACCGCTCTTTCTACAGCGGCTAAGAACGGATACACTACTGCTCTTTGCACATCTGCTCCGGGCAGATACGTTACAGTTCTTCGTACAGCTGCTCCGGGCGAACAAGCTACAGCTCTTCGTACAGCTGCTCGTACTTGCGGGCGGAAACGCTCCAGGACCAGTCCTCTGTCATGCCCCGTTCCACGATGCGGTTCCACTCGCGCTTCCGGTTATAGAACACATCCTTGGCATAGCGCTCGATCCCGAGCATCTCATGCGCGTTGTAGTTGGCAAAGGAGAAACCGGTGCCGGTGTGTTCGTACTCGTTGTAGGCCTCCACGGTATCTTTGAGGCCGCCCGTCTCGCGCACGATCGGCACGGTGCCGTAGCGTAGGCTCATGAGCTGGCTTAAACCGCAGGGCTCAAACAGGGACGGCATGAGGAACGCGTCGCATCCGGCATAGATCTTGTGCGAAAGCTCTTCCGAGTAGAAGATGTTTGCGGAAACGCGGCCCTGATACTTCCAGGCGTAGTGACGGAACAGGTCTTCATACTGGCGATCGCCCGTTCCTAAGACAACCAGCTGCGTATCCTCGCTGCAAAGCTCATCCATCACGCACTTGATCAGGTCAAAACCCTTCTGATCCGTCAGACGGGAGACGATGCCAAGAAGGAAGGTCTTCGGATCCTCCGCAAGGCCCAGTTCCTTCTGCAGGGCGGCTTTGTTCTTGGCTTTTTCCTTGCGGAAATTGCCGGCGTTGTAGTTGGCGGCGATCATCGGATCCGTCTCCGGATTGAAATCGTCATAGTCGATGCCGTTTACGATGCCCACCAGGTTGTTGGAGCGGGCCCGCATCAGGCCGTCAAGGCCTTCGCCGTAGTACGGCGTCTTTATTTCTTCGGCGTAGGTGGAGCTGACCGTGGTCACCTTGTCCGCGTAGACGATGCCGCCTTTTAACATGTTGCCGTTTTTGTAGGCCTCCAGCTTGTCCGGGGTGAAATAATAGTCGGAAAGCTCGGAGATCTTCTGAATGGTTTTGACATCCCACACGCCCTGGAATTTCAGGTTGTGGATGGTCATGATGGTCTTGGTTCCGTTAAAGAACGGGTTTGCCTGGAACCGGTCGTGCAGATGCACCGGGATCAGGCCGGTCTGCCAGTCATGGCAGTGAATGATGTCCGGGCGGAAGCCATACACGGGAAGCGCTGCAAGGACCGCCTTGGAGAAGAACGCAAACTTCTCCAGGTCAAAGAACATATCCGTATAAGGACGGGAACCGGAAAAATACTCTTCGTTGTCGATGAAATAGTAGGTGACGCCCTGATACTCCATCTCAAACAGACCTACATAAACGTCGCGATACCGGTAATCCATGTAAAAGTTTGTGACATACTTCATCTGGTTCCGGAATTTTTCCGGGATGCAGGTATATTTCGGAAGAATCACGCGTACATCATATTTTTCTTTGTCAAAGTACTTGGGCAGCGAACCGGCTACATCGGCCAGTCCACCGGTTTTGATAAACGGAACGGCCTCCGATGTGGCGAACAGAATATTTTTCATGATTCGTACTCCTTATCCATCATAGATTTTTTTCTTGTATACTTCCCTCTGCAATGCAGTCTCCTAACAGTATACACAAAAAAAAGGATTAGGTCAAATCATAAAAAGACCAAATTGACTATTTCGAGTGACTATTCACGGGACAATAGCAAATCAAGAGGTGATTTGCATGCCTGCATGCATAAACACCTCTTGATTTCAGTCTCTAATTCGTAAAGTGCAAGGCCGCCTCTAAAATCAAGTCCTTCGTGCACTCTTCTCTGGTAAACGGAAGATATACGTCAACCGGTACGCCTTGAAAGGCGAAGCCCTTCTGCTCTCTCGCTTCTTTCGTGCGGCTGATGGGATAGGAAAAACGGGCCTGGATGTCGTCATAGTCGATGGTGATCCGGTTGGTGTAATCCAGCATGCCGGCAGTCGGGCGCCCGATGAGGCTCACCCGCTTCTGTCCCCGGACGGCGTTTGCCAACGCTTCCCCGGCTAAGCGGCAGCTGACATCCGTCAGGATGAGCACCTGCGAAGGCCCCGCCTTCTTCTCGATCCATACCCCTTCCAAAGGGCTCTCTTCGCTCTCCTCGATCTCGTTGAATTGCTTTCTCTCGTGAAGCTTTTCCTTGGTCTTCCGAAGGGCCTGTACGATCCCCGCCTTTTCTCTGGTTTCCTCGATCAACTGATCCGCGTAGGATATGACATCCTCGCTGTCCTCCTGCCCCAAAGCGGCTTCTTTTACTGCTTCAAGCTGTGCGATCCGCCGCTTGGCATTTTGCTTTGTGTAGCTGGTAAAGATGGTTCTTGCGGGAAACAGTTCATCCCCGGAGACGGAGGCATCGATCAGGTAAGGAAGCAGCGGCAGAAAGCTCTCGGCCTCCCCTTCAGCCTCCGTGCGCCGCAGATCGAGGATCAGGCGGCTTGCACTGGCCAGCTCATCTTCATGGGCCTGGATGAGGGCTGCCACCTTTTCTGCGTCCGCAAAGCTGTCAATTCGCAGATAGGCGGTCTGTGGATGCGGTTTTTCTGGTAGCTGTTTTTCTGGTATCTGTCCTTCTGGCATCTGTCCTTTTGGTTTCTGTCCTTCTGGCATCTGTCCTTTTGGTTTCTGTCCTTCCTGTATTTTTCTTTCTTGTACTTGGCCGACAGATTCCGTTTTGCCAAGAGGGCTTTTTGCCAGCCCGTCGATGTCATCCAAAATCTGAAACGACAGAACCGGCTCTTTCTTCTCCTTCGGAAGATGGCAAATGGGCACTTTCCTGGCGGTGCCGTCCCCCGGGAAGATCTCCATCGTGTCATACATGCGAAGAAGCAGATCCCAGTCCTCGCGCTCATCGGTGTTCTCCCAAAAGATGTTCTGCCCGAATTTCTTCCGCAGATCCGGGATTCTTTCATCCCCGACCGCAAAGATCTCCTCACCCGGGGCGACGCCGGAGGCAGGGTCCGCCTCGGTCACGTACAGGTGGTCGCCCGTCCTTCGGCAAACAAAGCCGGTATCCCACTCGCTATACGAAGGATCCAGCGACAGAACCTCACAGTTTCGGTCTCCCACGGTAGCCAGAAACTGTCGGGTGCTGATCAGGAAATCTTCCATGCCGGCTTTCGCGTCCCTGGAGGCTTTGGCAAGGGAAAATCCGCACTCATTCATACCGCCATAGCGCACAAGCCCCGCAGGACAGTCCTCCTGCAGCGTGCGGCAGATATCCATATAGTCACTCCAGTATGCAAAACCCTTCACGGTTCATCCCCCCAATTATGAAATTTTGTGTTCCCAACCTCTGATATCCATTTATGAAGCTCCCGAAAGCTAGCGTGCATGGGAATCTGGCCTTTTCGGGACCATTTCCCATGCATTTATGAAGCTTCTGAAGTCTAGATTGCATGGGAATCTAGCTATTTGGAGCAATTCCCATGCATTTATGAAGCTCCCGAAAGCTAGCATGCATGGGAATCTGGCTTTTGGGGACCGTTTCCCATGCATTTTTGAAGCCCCCGAAAGCTAGCATGCATGGGAATCTGGCTTTTGGGGACCGTTTCCCATGCATTTATGAAGCTTCCGAAGTCTAGATTGCATGGGAATCTAGCTTTTTGGAGCAATTCCCATGCATTTATGAAATTCATGAAATCTAGCATGCATGGGATTCTGGCCTTTTCAGTACATTCCCCATGCATTTATGAAATTCATGAAGTCTACCATGCATGGGATTCTGGCCATTTCGGGCCGTTCCCCATGCATTTATGAAAGACCTCTGCAAGAAACATGACAGAGGCCCGTCCCCTTCACACATTGAAATCAATGTACCATTTTGCAGAACGATTTGCAAGTCAACAAGCGTGCCGAAGGCAGAGATTATATCGTGCAGCAGTCATGTGGAGAAGGCCATAGAACCACTAGACGAAAAAATTGGCTTTATGAGCAAAAAGCTTCTTGTTTGAGCGTAGCGAGTTAGAAGCTTTTTGCTCATGTTTTTTGCCAATTTTTTGAGTTGTAGTGGTTCTGGCCGACGGAACTCAGACTGCGAACGATATAACTCTGCCTCCGGCACGCTTATTGACGACCTCTATTCACAATGAAAATATTGAAGCCAATAAAATTTAGAACCCGCAGTACGCCGCCGCGCTCTGCCCTGCCACACGACCGTGCGTGCAGGCCATGCCGATGGAGTTGCCGGCTGCAGGCGTGCAGTAACCGGTGCCGTAGCGTCCGCCTAAGTCGTTGCCGGCTGCGAACAGACCGCCGAGCGGCTTGCCGTTGACATCTACAACTGCCAGATCCTTGTCGGTCATGACGCCGGACATGGTGACCATGGAAGGAGCGCTGGCGCTGCCGCCCAGGCTTCCCTTGAAGCCGTAGAAGACGTTGCCTTCGATCGGGATCATCGCGGAAGCACCCTTGCCGAATTCAGGATCGCAGGAGTACTTGCCTTCCTGAACCGCGTAGCAAAGCTCGTTATAGTCAGCCACGGCCTTCTTGAAGGCTTCGACATCGGCAATGCCCATAAGAGCTGCCAGGCTGTCTAAGCTGGAGGCCTTGAAGATGCGGCTTCCCATACGCTCTGCGGTGGTCATGCCGGTGATGGAAATCTGGCTGTCCATGGCGCCCGTCTCGAAATCATAGATCATGTCCATGATGTATTCCGGACGACCGAAGTTGGGACCCGTGTGCTCCAGACCGCAGGCTGCGATGTTCTTTAAGTAATCTTCGCCTAAGATGCCGTAGGCTGCGCCGGTCTTGCGCTGTGCTGCCGCTTCTGCCGCGGTGATGTTGCCCTCGTTGCAGAAACGCTTCATGTTCTCATCCAGCCACAGATGGCAGTTGCATCCCCAAGGGCCGGAAGGGCCGCCGCCAAGGTGCATGTGGCCACGAGGCGAAGGCTCGACAAAGCCGCCCGCCCAGCACATCATCTTGGTAGAGGAGCCATCGCCCTGCGCCGCCATGAAGCCGCCGTTAAAGTCTTCCTTCAGGCCGCCAAGGCGCTCGTATTTCTCCATCAGCTCGTTTAACAGAGCCCAGCACATATCGCTGTTCTGCACGTAACCGCCGCCGCAGGAGACAACGGCCTTGCAGTTGAACTGTACATACTCTTCGTTGTCGTCATCGTAGGCGATCACGCCGGTCACGACACCGTTCTCATCCTGCAGCAGCTTGTAGCCCTTGTAGCCCAGGAATACTTCCGCGCCGTTCTTGACGGCCTTCGTAAGGCAAGCCATCTCCACGTTTCCGATGATGGAGGAAGCCGCCACGCCGCCATGGCCTTCACGGCCGTGGAAGTGACCCATGAACTGAACCGTGGTCGCCCAGGTCTTGGTTCCGGGTGCCTTTGGATAATTCACATGGTCGATGCACTGATTGTTGTTTGCGTAGAAATCGGCGCAGGCATCATACAGAGCCGCATACGCCTGCTTGTAGCCCTCTTCGGTTCCATCGGATTCGCCGATGGCAAGAGCCTTAAAGTCTACGCCGGCCTTGAACTCGTTGCAGTAATCCGCGTCGAACATGGCCTGAACAATGATCTTGCCGTCACGGCCGACATTGTAGGTGTAGAACGTCTCGTCGGGTTCGCACTCATACTCACGGCCTGCGGTGTACTCGTTGCCAAAACCGGTGTCCGCGATCAGCTGATCGTATGCGGCGCGGGTTTCCGGATTCTCGACTACATCCTTCATGCAGGCGATCATGTTGTCCAGCGTCGCGCCGGAATTGCGCACATACTGCGCCACCACTTCCTGGCTGACCTTGCCGCCGGTACGCGTGGTGAACTCGTTGATGACTTCGCCTAAGTTGCACTCGGCAAATCCGGCATCCAGGTTGAACTGCGAGTTCCAGGCAGCCATATCTTCGCCTAAGAAGCTCAGCATGTAGTTCTTCTCCAGGAGGGCTACCTTGGCGCCTTTTTCCGCTGCCGCCAGGCAGGCCTGCGCGCCAGCGTGACCACCGCCGATCACCACCACGTCAAAGTCATTTACTTCGCGGGCGATCTCTACTTCCTCCGGCTCACCCAGCCAGTCGCCGGGGCCTGCGTAACCATAGACACGGCCTTCCGCTTTTGCGGCTGCCTTGGCTGCTTCGATATCAAGCGTGGGACCGCTGCCGCCGCCGGGGCCTCCCGGGCCGCCGCCCTCACCGCCGGGGCCACCGCCTTCGCCGGCCGGTGCGCCTGCTGCTTCTTCGGAAGCGGGCTCTTCATCCGCGAAAACGGCGGATCCTGCCACGCTGACGGCTGCCGCTGTCATGGCACTGGCTGCCACGCCCTTTAAGAAATTTCTTCTGCTGAATTTTTTCATTTTTACAAACTCCTTTCCTCAAATAGAATATATACAGGAATTTTTTTCGGAGCTTATCTTAACATTTTCTCGTGCGAAACGCAATAAAAAGGAGGCCCCGAAAAGGCCTCCTCCGTCATGTTTCACAAACAATTCACAAAATAATCGCGACAATTATCTTACTGCTTCTGCTGCTCGGCCAGCTTCCGCTGACGACGGTTCTTCACTTCCTCGCTCATCGGCTGGATGTCGCCGGCCTTGGTGAGCGCCCACTTGGTCATCATCGGGCCAATCAGTTCATAGACCAGGATGGCAAATAGGGTGATGTTCCGGATGAGACGCCCCTGCTCGCCCAGCTGCATGGCTGTGGTGCACATGCCAAGCGCGACGCCGGCCTGCGGCAGCAGGGTGATGCCCAGGTATTTGACGATGTTATCGGAACAGCCGGTTGCCTTGGAGCTTGCGAAGGCACCCAGGTATTTGCCGACGGAACGGGTCAGGATGTAAAGAATACCCATGAATACGACAATCTTGTCGGAGAACACGGACAGCTCCAGCTCCGCGCCGCTGATGACAAAGAACAGGGCAAAGAGCGGGGAAGTCCATTTGTCGGTTCTCTCCATCACATCCTCCGACAAAGGACAAAGGTTGCAGAACACCGCGCCTAACATCATGCAGGTTAAAAGAGACGAAAAGCCGATCGTGACAGGCCCCACCTGGAACTTGGCCATGGCAAGGGAGGCTGTTAAAAAGACGAAGGTGATCGACATATTCAGACGGTTGGTTCCGGAGTTAAAGAGCTTCTCAATCTGGGTTAAGATCCAGCCCATGAGAGCGCCGAGCCCCAGCGAGGCAACAATCTCAATTAAGGGATTGAAGATGATGGCGATGAGATCCAGGTTGCCGCTCACCATCGTGCGGGCGATACCGAAGGATACCGCGAAAACGATGAGGCCCACCGCATCGTCGAGGGCGACGATCGGGAGCAGCAGGTTAACCACGGGGCCTTTGGCCTTATACTGCCGCACAACCATCAAGGTGGCAGCCGGCGCGGTAGCCGTGGCGATGGCGCCGAGGGTGATCGCCTGCGGGATGGTCAGACGGTCGGGCATCATAAAATGCACAGCCAGCAGGGCGATGTCCACCAGGAAGGCAGCCGTTAGCGCCTGCACAATGCCGATGATGGTGGCCTGCATACCGGTGGACTTTAAGTCCTTCAACCGGAATTCGTTTCCGATGGAGAAGGCGATAAAGCCAAGGGCCACTTCGGAGATCAGCGTCAGCTGACTGACATCCTCCTCCGAGACAAAGCCGATTCCTTTAATGCCTGCCGCCCCTAAGCAAAACGGGCCGATCAGAACGCCGGCAATCAGGTAGGCCGTGACGGACGGCAGCTTAAACGGTTTGAAGGCTCTGGTCATCATAAGGCCGGCCAGCATGGCAATCGAAACCGACAACAACGTACTCATAGAATATTTCCTCCTTGAAAATCCGGCTGCTTAAGCGCAGCCGGATTGCTATATTGAACAGCTTAGTCAAATATTGTTTCATACAAGCGCATGTTTGACATATCACTTATCTGTTCTTCTTTTTCCAGTCATCGGCCATCCGCTTCATCTCGCGCGCGTTTTCCCTGACGGCTTCCGTGATGGAGGTGCCGCCTAAGAGTCTTGCCAGTTCCTCTCCCGTTTCCTCATGGGAAAGTGAACGGATTTCCGTGATGGTCTTTCCGCTCTTGACCCCCTTGGCGATCACAAAATGCGAATCCGCCATGGACGCAATCTGCGGAAGATGCGTAATGCAAAGTACCTGATGGTTGCCGGCGATGTAGGCCAGCTTCTCGGATACCTTCTGGGCCGTGCGGCCGCTGATACCGGTGTCGATTTCATCAAAGATCAGGGTCGGGATCTCATCCGAATCCGCTAAAACCGCCTTGATGGCAAGCATGATACGCGACAGCTCGCCGCCGGAGGCTACCTTTCCAAGCGGGCGCATCTCCTCCCCGGGGTTCGTGGAAATGAGGAATTCCACATGGTCAAATCCGTTTGCGGTATAATCCGCCGTCTTGGTCAGGCTGACCGCAAAACGCACATCCAGGAAGTTTAAATCGGTTAAGGCAGCGCGGATGGACTCGGCAAGTCCCGCGGATGCCTTTTTTCGCACCTCGCTTAACCGGCCGCACAGTTCCTCTAAGGCTTTTCTAGTCTCCTGCACATCCTTTTCCGCCCGGTTTCGGTTTTCTTCATAGTGGATCAGCTCTTCCACTTTCCGCTGCCGGTCTTCCAACGCCTTGTGCAGCTCTTCCACGCTCTTGCCATACTTGGCTTTCATGAGCCGGATCGTGTCCAGCCGCTCCTCTGTTTCGCGGTAGGACTCCTCATCGAAGGTCAGGCTGTCCATGTAATCGGAAAGCGCACGGTTTAAATCCGAAAGCAGGCTGTCCACGGTCTCACCCATCTGGGACAGGCCCTCGATTTCCGGGTCATAGGTCTGCGCGTCCGACAGGTTTTTCACCGCGCGTCCGATCATCTCGCCGGCGGCGTTGTAGCCGTCATATCCCAAAAGCCCCTGGGCTTCCGACAAAAGCTCGGCAATCTTCTGGCTGTGCTGCATCTTCTTAAAAACAGCGGCCAGCTCTTCCTCTTCCCCTTCGCGGATGTTCGCCTGTTCCAGCTCCTCCGCCTCAAAGCGCAGGAAATCCAGCTGCCTGAGGCGCTCTTCCTCCGGCATGGAAAAACCGGCCAGGCGCTTTTTGGCTTCCTGGTAGGCATGGTAGGCTGCGGCCACCTTTTCCCTCACGGGCGCGCCTTCCTTGCGCGAATACTCATCCAGAATCTCCAGATGCTTGGACGGGTATAACAGCGACTGATGCTCGTGCTGACCGTGAATGTCGATCAGCAGCTCCGTCACTTCCCGCACCTTGGAAATCGGAACCGGCGTGTTCCCGATGCGGCTGATGTTTCGTCCCTCCATCATCCGCCGGGAGAGAATGATAAGGCCGTCCTCATCCGGCTCCACTTCATATTCACATAATTTCTGACGCAATTCTTCGTTGTCCACGGAGAAGATCAGTTCCACCTGGGCATACGGCGCTCCGGCACGGATCATGTCCCGCCCCGTTTTGCCCCCAAGGGCCGCCGTCACGGCGTCGATCAGGATCGACTTTCCGGCACCGGTCTCACCGGTTAAGATGTTCAGGCCTTCTCCGAACGAAAGATCCGCCTCTTCGATCAGGGCGAAATTCTTTACATGGACGCCAATCAACATATAGTTTATCCCTCCAGCAGGCGGTTTAATTTCTGCATGACGACGATGGTGTCGTCCACGCTCCGTACCGCGCACATAATTACGTCATCTCCTGCGATGCAGCCCACGATCTCCTGAAATTCCATGGCATCCAGGGCGGCCGCCACCGCCATCGCCATCCCGGGGACGGTCTTCACCACGAGAATATTCATCGCCATGTCCATGGACATAAAGCCTTCCCGAAACACCCGGATATACTTTTCATTCAGGCTGCTTTCGGGTTTCTGTATAACGGCATATTTCTGGCGCCCGTCCATCGAAGGAATCTTAGAGAGGCGAAGTTCCCGGATGTCGCGCGACACCGTCGCCTGTGTCACCTTATAGCCTGCATCACGCAGATACTGGGCCAGCTCCTCCTGTGTCTCAATATCATAGCGGCTGATCAATTCCACAATCTTGCTGTGTCGTTCGGTTTTCATCTTTTCCCCCTAATTCTCTTTCATTTTTTCCCTGAGGAGTTCCAGGAAACTGATATGGCCCAATTTGACAATGCGGGTCACTTTCTTGGATCGGCTGATCTCCAGGCAGTCCCCCTCTTTGAGGGGAATGTTGCGCCCGCCGTCGAAGGCGGCCACCGCCGTCTGCTGGCCGTTTCGTCTGTCAAGCATCTCGAGGGAAACCGTGGCCGTGTCCGGAAGGACAATGCTGCGGTTAATCAGGGTATGCGGACAGATGGGCGTCATCAGAAGCAGCGACGCCTCGGGCGCCACGATCGGACCGCCCGCGGACAGATTGTACGCCGTCGAACCGGTCGGCGTGGATAAAATCATGCCGTCCGCGTGATACTCATTTAACACTTTCCCGTCAACGCTGACGCGGAAATGCATGACGTTTAAGGCGGAAAGCCGCCCAAACACAATGTCGTTTAAGGCGACGTCCTCCCAGATATTCTTTCCGTTGCGAAGAATCCGGCCTTTGAGCATCATGCGCTCCTCCAGCCAGATCTTGCCGGAAAGGAGCTGTAAGATGCCGTGGTCGATGCTGTCCCGGTCGATTTCGGTCAAGAACCCCAAGTGTCCCAGATTAATTCCGATGAGAGGTACTTCCAGACCAAGGAGGGCCCGGGCGGCTCTGATCAGCGTGCCGTCTCCTCCGATGGTGATGACACATTCCGTCTCCGGCCCCACACAGCTGGTATCGGTCGCAGATGTGACAATCGCTCCATGTTCTTCCAGAATGGAGCGTACCTTAAGGGCCGCCTTTCCATCGGTATCCTTGTCCGGATTGCTGACAATGGCAAAACGCTTCATGTTCACCGCATTTTTCCCTTTCTTTCTCGTAACTGTTTCTCACGGGCACGCAGCACAGATCCACTGCTGTTTCACAGCTGCTCATGTGCTTTTGCTACCAGCGCGTGAATGTCTTCGGGCGTAAAGGGATGATTCCCCTGCCCGTCTTTTTGTATATGCATCAGATATTCGATATTGCCTTCCGGACCGCGGATGGGCGAATACTCGAGCGCCAGGATCGAAAAACCTAAGCCGGCTGCCATGCTTGTGACACGCAAAATCACTTCCTCGTGTACGAGCGGATCCCGCACGACTCCCTTTTTCCCTACCTTTTCGCGCCCGGCCTCAAACTGTGGCTTGATCAGGCACACCATCTGCGCGTCATCCTTTAAAAGCTCCTTCACGGCCGGCAGAATGAGCCCAAGCGAGATGAACGACACATCCACCGAGGCAAAGTCCAGCTTCTCCGGCAGATCCTCCGGCTTCAGATAGCGCACGTTGGTCTTTTCCATGCAGACGACCCGCGGATCCTGCCGCAACGACCAGGCCAGCTGCCCGTATCCCACATCGGCGGAGTAGACTTTAGCCGCGCCGTTTTGCAGCATGCAGTCCGTAAAGCCGCCCGTGGAGGCGCCAACATCCATGCAGACCTTCTGATCGACCGTACAGTCAAACGCCTGCAGGGCTTTTGCCAGCTTAAGGCCCCCCCGGCTTACAAACGGCAGCGTTTGGCCGCGCACTTCCATTTCAGCGTCCAGCGGGAAAACCGATCCCGCCTTGTCCTCCTTCTGACCATTGACGTAGACAAGGCCTTCCATGATCATGGTTTTCGCCTTTTCCCGGGAGGGAGCCAGGCCTTTTTCGGTGAGAAGGATATCCAGTCGTTCCTTTTTTACTTTTTCTCCCATTCTTCTTTCACCCTTGCGGCGATGGACGCTGCGTCCAGCCCCAGCATTTTTCTTAATTCCGGGATGGTTCCCTGCTCTACATAGCGGTCCTGTATGCCAAAAAAGAGCGGACGGCATACGGCTCTCTGTTCCCACAGGTATCTGGCGCAGGCTTCCCCGAACCCGCCGGAGATCGTATTGTCTTCCAGAAAGGCCACCAGGCCTTCCTTCGCTGCCAGATCCGAAAGCAGTTCTCTGTCAATGGGCTTCACAAACCGCGCGTTGACAACCGTGGGCGAAAGCCCGGCTTCCTGTAAAAGGCGGGCGGCCTTTACGGCCTCCTCCGCCATGGAGCCCACCGCAATCAGGGTGATGGGGTCCTCTCCCTTCACCAGGGTCTGGCTTTTTCCGGTCTGAAAAGCTTCCGGCGGAAACTCTTCAAACGCCGCGGACACCTCGCCGCGGGGATAGCGGATCGCGACAGGCCGATTGGCCGCCACCGCATAGGCAAGCGCTTCCTTTAATTCCTCTCCGTCCTTCGGCGCGATCAGCGTCATGCCGGGGATATTGCCCAGATAGGACAGGTCGAAGATGCCCTGATGCGTGGATCCGTCATCGCCCACGAGTCCTGCCCGGTCCACCGCGAAGACCACGGGAAGGGAGTTCATGCAGACATCGTGCAGGATCGAATCATACGCGCGCTGCAAAAAGGTGGAATACACTGCCACCACCGGCTTCAGGCCGGCGGAAGCCATGCCGGCCGCCATCGTGACCGCATGCTCCTCCGCGATTCCCACGTCGAAAAAGCGGTCCGGGTAAAGCTTGGAAAACCATTTGAGGCCGGTTCCGTCCGACATCGCCGCCGTCACGGCGCAGATCTTGTCATTCGAAGCCGCCAGTTCGCAGATGGCTCCGGAAAAAACATCCGAGTACGTCGGCCGTGTCTTCTTCTTGAGCGGTTTCCCGGTCTCCACGTCAAACGGACCGACACCGTGGAACAGGTCCGGGTGTTTTTCCGCGGGAGCATAGCCCTTGCCCTTTCGGGTCCGCACATGGATCAGAATGGGGCGGGCGGCTTTCTTCGCTTCGCGGATCGTGTCCACCATGGCATGAATGTCGTGCCCATCCACCGGTCCCAAATAGGTAAGCCCCAGGTTTTCAAACAGCATCCCGGGTACGATCAGCTGCTTTAAACTGCTCTTGGCGCGGCTGATCGTGCTCACCAGCGTATCCCCGATATAGGGCATGCTGGCAAGGCGGTTTGTGACATCCGCCTTCAGATTGTTATATCCCTTGTCCAATCGAATGTGCGAGAGATACTGGGATAACCCCCCGGTGCTCTCGGAGATGGACATGTTGTTGTCATTCAGAATAATGATGAAATTCGACTGCAGCCGCGCCGCGTTGTTCATGGCTTCATACGCCATGCCGCCGGTCAGGGCGCCGTCTCCGATCACCGAAACAACCGTATAGTCTTCTTTTTGCCGGTCTCTCGCCTCTACCATGCCGATCCCTAAGGAGATGGAGGTGGAGCTGTGACCGGTATTAAACGCGTCGCACGGGCTTTCCTCCCGCTTGGGGAACCCTGAGAGCCCGTGAAACTGCCGCAGGGTGTCGAACTGCTCCTTCCTGCCGGTCAGGATTTTATGGGTGTAGCTTTGATGCCCGACATCCCAGACGATTTTATCCTTTGGCAAATCCAGCGCAAGATGCAAGGCCATCGTGAGTTCCACGCACCCTAAATTGGAGGAAAGATGCCCGCCTGTCTTTGCCACATGGCGCACGAGATACTCCCGAATTTCCTCCGCTAAAAGGTCATAGTTCTCCGGCTTGATCTTTTTGATATCATTCGCCTGTTTTATTTTTTCCAGTATCACGATTACTTCTCCCTTGTGATCAGGGCTTTGATCAGCTCATGCAGGAAATCGTTGGGCGGAAGCGTTTTTAAAGCGCCGATCGCTTCAAGGCTGACTTCCTTTACCCGTTCCCTGGCCTTTTCCAGCCCAAACAGCGTCACATAGGTGGTTTTATGGTTCTTTTCATCGCTCATCACCGGTTTTCCCAGCACCTCGGTGGACGACGTCACATCCAGGATATCGTCCTGAATCTGAAACGCCAGCCCTAAGCGGGAGGCAACGTGCCTCACGAGGTCTACCTGCTCTTTAGTGGCGCCGGAAAGGATCGCCCCGATCATCATGGAGGCCTCTAAGAGCGCCCCGGTTTTCAGTTCATAGATGAAGGCCAGCTTGTCGGCCGGGATTGGCTTGTCGGTCAGTTCCACGTCCACGGTCTGCCCGCCGATCATCCCGTAAATGCCGGTTTTATTCGCCAAAACCTCGAGGGCTTTTCCCACGCGGTCCGGATGAGCGGTCATGGAAAACGCTTTCGCTGCCGTTTCAAACGCATAAATCATCAGGGCATCCCCTGCGAGGATCCCCATGTCTTCTCCAAATGTCACCCAGGTCGTCTTTTTCCCGCGGCGGTACTCGTCCCCGTCCATGGCGGGAAGGTCATCGTGCACCAGGGAGGCCGTGTGGATCATCTCCATGGCGGCCATAAACGGCTCAATTTCCTGGCCGTTTCCGCCCAAAAGGCGGTAGGTTTCCTGCATCAGAAGCGGGCGCAGACGCTTTCCGCCTGCGAGCACGCTGTAATTCATGGCCGTCAGAACCGTTTTCTGATGGCCTTCTTCGTTCGGCAGGTAGGACGTGACAATCTCCTCTACCTCCCGCGTCCGTCTTACCAGGGTTTCCTTAAAGGTCTCCATAGGAACCGTCCTCCTTTAAGACCTGGATCTTCTTTTCCACCAGGTCGATCTGCGCGTTCGCCTGCCGCACGAGCTTGATTCCTTTCTCATACAGCGAAAACGACTCTTCAAGTGAATGCTCGCCGCTCTCCAAATCCTGCAAAACGTTCTTTAACTGTTCCATATTTTCTTCCAGGGACAAAGGAGCGCTCTCCTTCCTGTTCTCCTGTATTTCTTCCGCGTTCTTTTTCATAACCAGTCTTCCCTTTCACTTACGCGGGATCCGCCAGTTTTCTTGCAAATAAGTTCATGGACGACGCAACTAATACACCGAAGTCTCCAAAACCTCGGTGAGTGCATAGCCATCCTCCAGGCATACCCGGATTTTCGCTCCTTCTTCTAACGAAAGCGCCTCTTTCACCGGGTGACCGGCTGCATCGGAGACAAACGCATAGCCTCCTCGAAAATGCGAAAGCGGCGACAAACGCTCCAGGCGCTGCGCCATCAGGGCAAGCGCGTGCTTTCCCGAGGTCAGCTTTTCTTTCATGGCGTTTTGAAGGCGCAGTTCCTGCTTGGCCATCGTCTGGCGAATTTGCTCCAGTCGGCTTTCCGGGCTGTGAAGCAGCAGAGTCAGATGCGCTTTTTTGAGCGCGTTCTTCCAGTCATACAAAATACCTTCCATATCGGCATCCAGCCGCTCCTCATAGTCCGCCAGCTGATCCAGAACCTTTCTGGCCTCGAAAATGACGAGCTCCGCCGCCGCGGAAGGTGTCGGCGCCCGCAGGTCCGCGACAAAGTCCGCAATCGTAAAATCCGTCTCGTGCCCGACCGCCGAAACCACCGGCGTATGGCAGTTAAAAATGGCTTCCGCCACAATTTCCTCGTTAAAGGCCCACAGATCCTCCATGGAGCCGCCGCCGCGCCCGACAATCAGGCAGTCCAGTCCCAGCGCGTCTAAGCGCGCGATGCCGTTTGCGATGCTGAGGGCCGCCCCCTCTCCCTGCACCTGCGCAGGGCATAAAATCAGCTGGACCGAAGGATTTCGCCGGGACGCGATGTTGATGATATCCCGGATCGCGGCGCCCGTATCGGCCGTCACAATGCCAACCGTCTTAACAAAGGTGGGGATTGGCTTCTTATATTCTTCGGCAAACATGCCCATTTCTTCCAGCTTCGTCTTCAGCTGCATAAAACGCGCATGCAGATCGCCCACGCCGTCAAGCGCGGCGGAATCCGCGTACAGCTGCACCTTCCCGGCTGCCTCATAAATCTGAATGCTTCCGGTGATCAGCACCTGCTGCCCGTTTTCGAGCTGAAATTTCAGGAGCCGCCTTCTGCTGGCAAACATGACGGCGGAAAGCGTTCCCTCTTCGTCCTTCAGCGTAAAGTAAATGTGCCCGCTGGGGTGTTATTTACAGTTGCTGATCTCTCCGCGAACCGTCACCCGGCGAAGAAGAAAATCCTGTTCAAACATATTCCGCAGATAGGCATTGATCTGCGATACCGAATAAATACTTGCCACGGCCAAATCCTTTTTCTAAACGACCAGTCTGGCCAGGATGCCGTTGATGAAGGAAGGAGAATCCGCTCCTCCGTATTTCTTGGCGATCTCGACCGCTTCGTTGATGGCGACCTTCACCGGAACCGTATCATCGTACAGCATCTCGTACAGAGCCAGCCGGATCAGGGTGAGATCCACCCGGCTCATACGGGTGGTTTTCCAACCGGTGGATACCGCGTTGATGCGTTCGTCCAGTTCCGGAACCCGCGCCAGAATGGCTTTCACCTTTTCCGTGAGGCTCTTTCTTTCCTCTTCCGACAAATCGGGAAGGCGTTTCCATTCCCGCTCTCCCGCGTCATCCTCATTCATCTCAGACAGCTCCTGCACATACAGATCCGTCTGCAATCTGGCCTCTTCCGTTTCATAAAACCCGCCGGTAAACAGCATACAGAATGCATGCTCCCTGAGTTCCCGTCTCGTTGTCATGTAAAATATCTCCTTACAATGGGGCTTTTTATGTGAATAAAAGCAAAGGCGTCTTCTTTGTGGAAAGAAAACGCCTCTTCAGTTGTCGATGTCTTATTTTTTGTTTTCAACGTTCACGCCGGCGACCTGAATATTGACCTCTTCCACCGAAAGGCCGGTCATATTCTCCACCGCTGTTTTCACCTTTTCCTGAACCGCCAGACAAACTTCCGGAATATTATATCCGTAAGAAACATAAATGCTGACTTCGGCTGTTACAGAGCCGTCGTTCTTTTCCACACGGATCCCTTTGGAAAGGGCTTTCCGGCTCTGCTTTCCTACTGCGTCCGCGGTAATGTTACCCATCAGAGAAGCCACGCCTTCCGTTTCCGTCACGGCGAAAGCAACAATCAGGGCAATGACGTCATCCGCGATCATGACATGACCAACCTGGTCCTCTCCCTCTTCCGGATTTGCGTTCATGTATTCGGTTGCTTCTTCCATCTTGTTTCAAAACCTCCTAACAAACCTGCTGCCCAAAGGGCTCAACATTATCGAGCTGCCTAAAGCCACAGGTGCTACCCTCCATACAGGATGCCTCTTTTGAGGCGGTAAAAATGCATATCGTCTTTGGCATTATAGCAGAAGGCCTTTCGTTTGTAAAGAACGAAAGGTTGCAAAAGTTGGCACACCGATCCACAGGCAACACGCGAAGCGTATGGCCTGTGAATTCGTAACCGCTCAGGTACTGAGCAGTTACAAGACTTTACTTGTGATAGGGTTCCCCGCTGATGATGCGAAAACTGCGATAGATCTGCTCTAACAGGATCACGCGCATCAGCTGGTGCGGGAAGGTGAGCGCCGAAAAGCTGATCTTCTCGTCCGCCCGGGAGAGCACTTCCTTGGAAAGCCCCAAAGAGCCGCCGATGACAAAGGCAAGGCGCCCGGCGCCGCTCGCGGCGAGCTGATCTAAGTGGGCCGCCAGCGAGGGGCTGTCGTAGGCACGGCCATCGATGGCCAGCGCGATGACATACGAATGATCCCGGATGAGCTTTAAGATTCGCTCCCCCTCGCGTTTTTTGATCTGCTCCTCCTCTTTTTCGGAGGCTTTATCCGGCGTCTTTTCATCTTCCGCTTCCCGGATTTCCACCTTCGCGTACCTAGAGAGGCGCTTTACGTATTCCGCAATGGCGTCGCGGTAAAAGCTCTCCTTGATTTTCCCTACACAAACCAGATCGATCTGCAGCATGTTTTACTCCCTTGCGTCAGCCATGTGACTGTCGCACACATTTGAATATGTGGCGTCAGTATTTGTGCGACAGCCTCGCGGGACGTGTTTAATTTCTGGCGCGTTCCACCTGAAAGCTGATCAGCGTGTCATCCGCGGTCCAGGCTGTCACAAGGCCCGCGCCGGTGCCTAAAATCTTCTTGACCGGCTGGTCTAAGCTGGCCCGGCAAAACGCGCTCTCATCCTCATAGCTTACGTACTCGATCACCCCATTTTCCCTGGCCAGGAAACAGTTTCCCTTGCCAAGGCTGGCGGAGATGATGCGGGCTCCTTTGCGCGACTCCTCGTGCCAGATTTCCCCGGTCTCGGAGCGGTACAGGAAATACCCGCCATCCTCGTACTGATACAGCGCGATATGGTTCTGCATGTGTACCAGCTTGACCTCGCCATCCGGGATCTGCTCCATGTGATGCAGGGCGGATGTCACGAGCTCTCCGCTGCGCTTTTTCTGCAGATACGAGGTCAGATTGACCGTTAAAAGATCCTGCTTCACCTCTCCGTTTGAGGTGCCGCGGTAGATCATCACGAGTTCCTTTTCATCCACAAACGCGCCGCTGACCTGCGTTCCCTTTTCAAGCGGAATGTAGAAGCGCGTTCCGTCTTCCTCCAGATCCCGGATCTCGCACCAGCACTCGCCCGGATACGAGTAGCGTCCCTTCTCGGCATATTCCGAGAACAGAAAGACCCTGTTTTCCGCGAAAAAGATCTGCGGATTCACACGCATATCGGGCAGTTCCACCACCCTCAGAATCGAATCCGTATTCATGTCCAGAAGCAGAACGGCCACATTCCCGTTCTCCCGGACAAACAGAAAATAGGACGTGGTATCCTTCCAATAGACCTTGACCAGATCCTCCGCTGTGTATCCTTCCGGAGGCTTTACGCGGCAGGTATAATCGTTCTGGAGAGTCTCCGTGTTGTACAGAGAAAGCGTGAGCGGATCGGTGCTCCAGCTGATCAGATAGCGTTTTAATTCGAGTTCCGGATTGTAATGGGTAATGCCGACGCCCCGGCGCACAACTTTTAAGTTCACGGGACTTAACACCCGAGAGGCGGTCTTGCTGAACGTATAGACCGAACCGTTCGCCTGGAAGACATCCAGCGTCTTTTTGTCCTCCGGACTCACCTCGGTCTCGCGGCGGGACAGCCGATTCCGGTCCCACACGTTGACCACGCCGTTGGCATCGAGCGTATACACGCACGCGGCGTTGGAGGAAAGCTGGCGGATCGCGGCGTCCCCCAGTTTCAAACACCCAGCCAGGGCGACGGGGGACGTATGGTACAGGTCTACATACCCGTTGTCCAAGGCGACAAAAAGGTATTCTTCATCCGCGTAGAGGCCGTTGGGAATGCGCTTTTCCCTTCCCGCTTCCGGCAGGTGCAGCACAACTTCGCCATTCTTTTTCCGAAAGACCACCGCCTCCTGATCCGTATGGCAGAGCACAAACTCCTCGGTGAGTGAGGCCGTGAACGGTTCTCCAGCCGGGAAATGGGTCCGGCCCAGCAGGCGGTCCGTCGCGCGCTCATATAAGGAAAGCCGGATCAACTCTTCCGTCTCGGCATTTCCGTCAGCGCTTGCGGGCTGCTTTGCTTCGTCTGAAGCGGCGGCACCTGCCGCTAAAGAGCTTCGCACATGTTCCTTTAACAGGTAAACCGCTTCGTCCATCTCCAGGAGCTCCGAAGGGTCTTCGAGGTCCTTTTCGCGGATGAGTTCTCCTGTGGAGGCGTTAAAGAAGCAGAGCACCGTCCCTTTGCGGATGGCCGCCATGCGCAGATTTTCGTTCTCCACATAGAAATACGCCTGCCCGCTCTCCGTCTCATCCTCCCTGGCGGGAAGGAGCTCCGTGAACGTAAAGCCATCCGAGGAAAGCCCGTACACCGGATCCGCCAGGGTGCCCGCCGCAATGAGCGCGCCACCGCAAAGCTGCATGTGTCCCTTCGGAAGCGGAAAAGCCCCTTTCTTCCGGATGCGGCCGGTAAACTTATCATACAACGTATAGGTATCCTGCTGCCGCACGATCAGCGAGTGATTCCAGAACACGGCTTCCTCCCCGGACTTCTTCAGCAGAACCCGGAACCGATTCTGAAGCGGCGAATCCGCGTCCTCCCCGTATTTCTGGATGGGCAGCAGGCGGGGCTTGCGATGATCCTCCCTAAGAATATCCAGCATCTCGTCGATCCGGGCATCCGGCTTTTCATTTTTCTTGAGCAGAAGTTGGCCGTACAGCTGCTCCGGATCCTCATTTAAGATATCCCGGGAAAGCTGAAGAATGCGGGATAATTGCTTAAACTCATCCTTCCTGGGGCTTAAGGACAAAAGCGAAAAGTCGCCGAGCACCCCGGTCATCCCGCAAAGCGCGGCCTTCTTCATGATGAAATACGGATTGTTCAGCAGCGCTTCTAGGAGCTCTACCTGCGCATGCGCCGCATGCCAGGAAAGCCCGGCGTAGCTGTCCGGATCCTCCCCGGAAAAGTCGCAGGCATTTAAGGTGTCTCCCACTGGCTTGCACTCTTTTAAGTATTCCTGCGTCAGGGCGCGGTGGAACGAAGGCTCATCCTCCTTTAAGATTGCCTCCCCCGCTTTTTTCATGCTCTCATAATAACAATAGATTCCCTTCTCGTCCGTCGACAGAAAATCCGCCAGATAGTACAGAACCTTCTTCGATTCCGCCGGCAGCTTGATGGGAACGGTCTTGCCTTCATAGCTCTGCATCCACCCGGGGAGCTTTTCCCAGATGACGCCGCCCGGATGAAAGACAAGGAACCCCAGCAGCTCTTTCAACCACTCCCGGCCGGCCGGGCGAAGCAGGCGCCGCAGCATTCCGTCAAACGCTTCCTTCGGCGTCGTGCCGTAGACGCTCTCCAGGCTGTTCATAAACGCTTCCGTGTCCGGATACTCGCGCAGCTCTTTCAGGATCACCATCCGGTAGACCGGATCGTCAAATCCGGGCAGGTTCTTTAACTTCGTCCGGTTCTCCTCGGAGATGAGCTTCATCGTATCCACGTAAAGCGAATCCGTCGCGTCCGCTTCCGCGCCGTTCTTCTTGAATTCCGTGTCCGGAAGATACGGGAGCTCTTCCGTGATGGCATCTTCCAGCTGGCTTAAAATATGCTCCTTCAGACTCTGCGGCGGCAGAATCTGATCCATCATGGAGCCGGCCCCCTTTCCGGTCAGGAACTGGGCTGGAATGCGAAATCCGGTCAGCCCGCCCGCGGAATAGTCAGCGCCCTCATATTCATACAGCTCCGGCGTGCTCTTCTCCGGATCCCAGTCCGCGTGGTAGCGCACCAAGAGCGCCCGCTCCGACGCGATGCTGCGGAAATGGTTCATCTCCTCCGTCTGGATCCGGTTTTCGCGCGAGAACAAGGATTTCTTCGTCGGCTCGTTGGTATACGCGTACCGCAGCTTCGGATGCGCCTTTAGTAGCGCCGGAAGATAATCCGGCTCGCGCTCATACAGGATGCAGTGGGTAGCCGGAAACAGCTTTTCCGCCATGGGATCCAAGATCGCGTGGATCAGGCAAAGCTCCAGAAACGAATGGCTTCCGATATACTGCTCCAGCCCGGGATACTGTCTGTACGTATCCGGCGCAATCTCCTCCACCTTGGGAATGTACCCACGGTGCTGCCCTAAAAATCCCAGAAAGAACGGGCGGCACCGGTCAATCCCCTTCAGGCTGATCAGAAGACTCATGGCGTTCATGCGGCATTTCTCTTCCGTCATGTCATAGCCCGGATCCAGAATCTCCAGGGCCAGTTTTCTGTCCCGGCACCATTTTTTCAGCTCCGGGAAAACTTCCGCATACAGGAAGTCCCGTTCTGAGTACATGTCTTCAAATGATATCCCCAAAAAGATACTGACCTTTTTCATACCCTTTAAAAGCCTCCGCCATTTCTTAATCTCTCCTATTGTACCACACAAGGCGAAATGCCGCAAGAAGCATGATCTGCCATGTCATTATCATTGCCTGACAGAAAGGTAAGTGAGTCAAAAACGGCTAAGCCAGCGAACTGCATGAAGCTGTCATGTGATTGCAGCCTAAAACGGCGGGGAGATTTCCGGCAGCAAAGGGATCTTTGGGGAGTACCACTAATAGCAGCAAAGCGCCGCACATCCGCCGGGGCACATCTCGGAACCCCGTCTGATGACGGTGTTCCTCTTAGTGCCCCTGAAATCACGGTACTGGTGGTACCGCGATTTCGCGGAGGTGCAGCTCTTTGCCGCTATAAGTGGTACTATCCCCTTGCTCCCACCAGCTGCCGGAATTTCTTCCCCGCCGCCTAAAGTCTCCACTCACGTGACAGCATACAGGTTCGCTGGCTTGGCTGTTTTTGACAATTTACGCTGTTCCTATGCAATTGATAAAACAAATTCACTGTGTATGCATTGTGAAAAGATGGCTTCAGGCGCAGGCATTGGTTTATTATGGAAACTTGCCTGCGCTTTCCTGGCTTCAAAAGTTGGCTTTCAGTTTACTGTCATAATCGCTGCCTTGGTCAGTTTTTGAGCTTGAAGTCATATTGCATGGGAATCTTGCCTTTTGCGGCCATTCCCCATGCATTTATGAAACTCTGGAAAGCAAGAATGCATGGGGTTCCGGCCTTTTTGCGCCATTTCCCATGCAAAAATAAAGCTCCCGAAAGCAAGAATGCATGGGGTTTTGGCCTTCTGCGGCCATTCCCCATGCATTTATGAAATTCCTGGAAGCAAGAATGCATGGGAATTTGGCCTTTTGCGGTCATTCCCCATGCAAATATGAAACTTCTGGAAGCTAGGATGCATGGGAATCCTGCCTTTTGTGGTCATTCCCCATGCATTTATGAAACTCTGGAAAGCAAGAATGCATGGGGTTCTGGCCTTTTTGCGACATTTCCCATGCAAATATAAAGTTCCCGAAAGCAAGAATGCATGAGATTCTAGCGCGGAACAATTCTTAAGTAAACAAGCCTGCATCCACATGACATGGCAGGTCACGCAAGCGTGCGCGGAAGCTCGATCACAAAGCGAGTGCCGTAGTCGGGGATACTGAGGGCGGAAATTTTGCCGCTTAAGCGGTCTACTATCCAGGCGGCTATGGAAAGGCCCAGGCCGCTTCCTTTCGTGGTGCCGCGCACATCCTCGCCGCGGAAGAAGCGCTCAAAGATATGCGGGAGTTCTTCCTGGCTGATGCCGATGCCGGAATCCTGCACCTCCAGGGAAACTTTTTTCTCGTTTCCGCGTAGACGAAGGGTGATCAGCCCGCCTTCCTTTGTATATTTGGCGGCATTGTCCACGAGGATCCGGAGCGCCTGCTTTAACATGGCTGGCTCCGCCATACAAAAATACTCGTTCTCTGCATCCAGGACATAGCGATGCGTGTTGTCGATCATCTCGGACTCTTCCCGGACTTCCTTCATGAGCTCGCGGACATTCAGCTTTTCCATGGAAAGCTTGGTCCGGCCCATGTCGCCCCTTGCCAGGAACAAGAGCTGATCGATCAGCGTCTTCATGTGATCCGCCTCATCCCGGATCGCGTGGATGGATTCTTCTAATGTCTGCGGATCCTCCTTGCCCCACCGTTCCAGCATGGAGGCATAGCCCTGAATGACGGCCACGGGCGTCCTGAGCTCGTGGCTGGCGTCGTCCACGAAACGGGTTTGCGCCTGGTAGCTCTTCTGAAGCCGGGTCAGGAGGTTGTTGATGGCGTTCTCGAGGCCCGCCAGGTCTTTGTCGCCCAAGGATACCCGGGCGTCCGAGCGTTTGATTTCATCCAGCGACCGTTCGAGTTCCTTAAGGCCTGCTTCGCTCCAGGCCCGGGAGGACAACCTTTCCGCGGCCACGGCCAGCTCATCGATGGGTTTTAAGATTGAGCGGAGGCGTCCGTTTTCCCATATCCACGCGAGGCTCCAGTCGACTGCCTGGATGATCAGCATCACATTGTAGAATGCAAAAAAATACGCGGTCGGCCGGCCGATGGCCACCTGTACGGTTTCGCCGTTTTTTGGGGTATATTCGTAGACGAGTCTTGAGATACGGATCAGAAATTCCGGGCGCACAGTGTCTGCCAGGACCGGTTCCCCAAGAAGAAATGCCCGGTGCGCGTTCCAGACAAACTCCCCGTGCACCAGTTCTATGCCGACCGTCAGGCAGGTGATGGCGGTCAGGAGGATCAGAAAGTCCATAAATAAAGTGTCTCCCAGATCCCGCATCTGATACCGGACCAGAATCGTGCGCACGATAGAGGAGGTTTTTTGCTTTTTGATGGTTTCCCCGGTTTCTTCTGCTTTCATACGGTCCCCCTTTGCTTTCATACACCCACTTTACGAAAGCTTTGCTCTCATACAAGCACTTAACGAAGGCTTCTTTAGCGCTTTAATCCTTGACCACGTACCCCACGCCGCGCACGGTATGGATCAGATCAATCCCGAAGGGATCATCGATCTTCTGCCGCAGGTAACGAACGTACACGTCGACCACGTTGGTCTCCCCGAAGTATGAAAAGCCCCACACTTTCTCGATCAGGCTGTCACGCGAAAGCACAATGTTCTTGTTCTCCAGGAACGTTTTTAACAGGTCAAATTCCCGGCTGGTGAGTTCCACGGGGGTTCCTTTTACGGATACCTCCCGGGAGTCGAGATTTAAGGTTACTTCGCGGCAGGAAAGCTCCCGCGCCGCAGCCTTTTCCCGGCTCTGCCCAGCCTTTCGAAGCGCCAGGCGGATCCTGGCCAGAAGCTCTTCGATGGCAAACGGCTTTGTCATGTAGTCATCCGCTCCCATCTCCAGGCCGCTCACCTTGTCCATCACCGCGTCGCGGGCTGTAAGAAGGATGACCGGAAGCGAGGAAGTAAGGCGCAGGCGCCTTAAGACTTCCAGCCCGTTTAAACCCGGAAGCATGACATCTAACACCATCAGGTCATACTCTCCGGAGAGCGCCATCTCAAGGCCGCTTCTTCCGTCGGAAGCCTTTCCGGTTTCATATCCTTCGTGCATCAGCTCCAGTTCGACAAAGCGGGCCATTTTTTCTTCGTCTTCCACAATCAGAATTCTGGCCATGTTCTTTCCTCCTTACACATAGGGGGCAGGGGATGGCCCTGCCCGTCCTACTTTACTGTTCGTCGTTGTTCTTTCTTTCCTTATACTTTTCGACCAGATCGTCCACGTAATCAGCGGCCTTGTCCATGGTGACGTTGATGGTATCGTTACCGAGGTCCTGGCCTTCAAACGAGTAGCGGAAGCGGAACACCAGGCCCACAATCAGAAGCGGTACCGTCACCCAGAACGCGCCGATCACCAGGATGACCATGACCAGAACCGGCACCGACACGATCACGCGGTCGTCTTTGCTGATCCTGAACGAATTCTTCAGGCTCTTGTCAAAGAGCTTTTTCAGCTCGTCCATGATGAACGCGCCTTTCTTTTTCTTCTCCGTGCGTCCGCCGGATGCCGTCATCTCCACGTCGCGATACATGGCATCGCCCCCGTCATAGGTGCTCTCCGTGTAGGAGTACCCGGCGTCCTTCGACTTGATCTTTCCTAATTTTTCCAGATACACCATCGCATCCAGCAGATCATAATTGCAGGCTTCCAGTGCGTTTCTGGCCTCTTCGTAGCTCACGTTTGCCTTCTCGCGGATTTTTTCCACCATTTCAAGATTTGTCATGATAAAACTCCTTTCCTTGTAAGGCTGCTCCAGTTAATGAAATCCCCTTCGAACAGCTTTATGCTGATCCCCTGTTGCAGAGCAGCCGTTTTCATTTTGCCCCGATATTGTTTCCGTCTGTCTTTCCTGACGGTGACTGTATCATAGCAGACAAAGATGAGAAGGTAAGGGGAGAAAGATTAAAAAATGATGAGAAAACCGGACGGGTTATTTCACTGCCCAAAAGCAGGAAACAACCCGTCCGCATACATATCCTTTAGCCAAACATATCCGCCAGGAAGGAGGTTAAAAGTCTGGTGCACTGCCCGCAGATGACAGGCGCATCAGGAGAAACCTTGCTCTGATAGCAAAGGCCGTTCTCGGCCGCCCAGGAAAAGACATCCCCGGGGGCAGCGTCTTCCGGCACCACTTTGAGGCCACGGCTCTCAGCAAAGCGGCGGGCAAGTTCCGCCAGGCGGCTGCCGGAGAGAGGCGCTGCCGGTGTGATCGCGGACGCTTCCGCTTCGGTCAGAACGTTTTTGGAAACAGCGTATACCACGGCATTTCCATACCAGGACCCAGCCGGCACATTAGGACCGTAATCCTTCCATTCCACCTGCGGCGCACCGTCAATGCGGTACAGGAACGATAAAAAGGCGGCTTCGGAAACCGGCGAGGCCTCGCTTAAGAAGGCATCAGAGGCACCGGATAAAAGGCCCTGCAGATAGATGTTTACCATCTTATAGGAAGGGTGTTCCTCTGTAAAACGCACCAGTCCAGTGTTTTCGGCTTCCTCGCTTCCCTGTGCGCCGGGAGTCTCGCCTTCCTGTGCAGGCTCTCCTTCAGCAGCGGGTGTTTCTTCTTCCTTGTCAAGCGGCGGGTAAGGATCCACATAGTCCGGGTCCGCAGTGAAGCGAACTTCCAGCGAGCGGTTTCCGGAAAGGCCGATCATCTGGTCAGCCATCACCTCTTTCATCCCGGTCTTCGTGACGTACTCAAACGAGCCGTCCATCTTGCAGCTTTCCAGTATGTAGCCGGCATCCGCGAGAGAATAGACAAACTGCGCGCTTCCGATGGGCTTCTCGATATCGCCCGTAGGAGCGGCCTGTCCGCCCTCCCCTGCCGTGATGGAGACGGTGCAGGTTGCATAATCCGGAATGACAAGCGGGGCTGTCGTGGACGTGCGGCTTTCCGCGGTGGCCAGATCCGCCATCTTGGAGCCGCTTACATGGATGACAACCGTCTCCGATGCCTTGTTAAAGAGGTTCTTTCCGTAGGAAACCACGGTCTCCGGAAGCGATACCCCGACAAGAGCCGTGCAGCCGCGGAACACGCCTTCACCTAACGAGTTCGCGCCGTCTTCTAAGACCGCGTACTGCAGCGCGGTGTCATTCATAAACAGGCCGCCGGTGCCGTAGTCCGTTCCCCAGGTGGTGATGTTGTTTCCGATTTTTGCCGTCAAAAGGCCCGTGCAGTTCGCAAAAGCATAAGCGCCGATTTCCGTCACGCTGTCCGGAATCTCCACGCTGGAAAGGGAGGCGCAGCCGTCAAACGCGCTGCGGCCGATCAGGGTGACGGTTCCCGGAAGGTTCAGCTCGTACAGAACCTTGGCGTTCTGGAACGCGCTGCGACCGATGGTCGTGATACGCTTCAAGGTCAGATCGTACAGGGAGGTGCAGTTTCTGAAGGCGCCTTCCTGGATCTCGCCGCGCAGCATCGTCAGCTTCGACAGGCGGCTGCAGCCATCAAAGGCGTATGCGCCGACGGCCGTCGCCGTGATCGGAATTTCCACTTCCTTTAGGGACACGCAGTTCTGAAACGCGTATGTGCCGATCGAAAGCACGCCGTCCTTGATCGTGACGTTTTCGATGCGCGGGCAGTTCTGGAACGCGCCGTTTTCCCCGTAGTAGGTTTCCCATTTCTCCACGCTCTCGCCGATGGTCACATCGGTAAGCGCCGGGCATTCGCGGAATGCGTAGTAGCCGATCGTCATCACCTTATCCGGAATGACGACACTCCGCAGCTGACTTCCGCGGAAAGCTTCGTTTCCAATGCTTAAGAGGCTCGCCGGCAGGTCCGCCTTGACAAGCGCCGGGCATTCGCGGAATGCGTACGCACCGATGGCGTGAAGTCCGTCGTTCATGGTGACAGTGGTTAAGGACGGGCAGTTCTGGAACGCGTTATCGTCGATACGGTCGCAGCTGCCGGGGATTTCCACCTCCGCAAGGACGGTGCAGTCCCGGAAGATTCCGGCGGGCAGGTAGGCAACGCCTTCCTTGATCGTCAGGTTTTTCAGTTTGGTGCAGCCGCGGAACGCGGAGTTGTCCGAATAATAGGTGCCCCACTCTTTGATGCCGCTGCCCAGCACCACGGTCTCCAGCTGCGTATTATTCTGGAAGCAGTATTCGCCCACGTACGTAACGGAATCCGGGATCGTGATGGATTTCAGTTTGGTGCAGCCGTTGAAGGCATTTTCGCCGATCGACGTCAGGACCTCGGGAAGCTCCACGCTTGCGAGCGCCGTGTCTCCTTCGAAGGCATTATTTCCGATCGACAGGGTGTTGTGCAGCGTCAGATCCGCCAGGCTGGTGCAGTTCTGGAAGGCCATAAATCCGATACTGCCGTAGACAGTTGCCGTGTCTAAGAGTTCGCAGCTTCTGAACGCAGCATCTTCCACGGTTTCGATGCTCTCCGGCATCGTCACCTCCATCAGAAGCGTGCAACCTTCAAATGCATAGCTTCCGATCGATTTCAGACCGTCTTTCAGCTCCAGATCCATAAGGAGCGTGCAGCCGGCAAACGCTGCGTTCGTCCCATAGTAGTACTCCCATTCGGTGATGCCGTTGCCCAGGGTCAAACTGCGCAGGCCTGTGCAGTTCTGGAACGCATAGCGGCCCATATGGTACACGGAATCCGGGATCGTAAGCGTCTTGATTTTCGTCGCTTCAAAGGCGTTGTTGCCGATGTACTGCAGTCCTTCGTTGAACGTGACAGCAGTCAGAGAACTGCAGCCGGCAAATGCCGAATTGCCGATGGTCTGGTATGTGTCCGCAAAGACAACCTCTTCCACGGTGATATTGTTCGTGAACACTTTCTCACCGATTTCGGTGACCACGTAACCGCCTAACGCACCGGGAAGCTCTACTTTTTTCTCGCTTCCCTTGTAAGCGGTGATCTTGGCCGTTCCGTCCTTTTTCACGGAATAGCTCCAGTTGCCTTCCTCCTCCGCGCGCGCCGTGCGGCCGGAAACCGGCAGCAGGAGCAGGAGCGCCAGGAGCATCAGAAACGTTACTCTTGCGATTCGTTTCATTTTCGTTGTTACCCTCCCATAAAGTGTTTGATGATGTAGTATAACGGTTTACAATCACAATTCAACCGTCAATCATGAGTGGTTACTCATGCAATGTGTCTCGTGATTGCCAGTGAATCGTGATTTCCCCTTTTCCTTATTCTTCAGACTTCACGGTTTCCATCATTTCAGTTTTCCGGCTTTTTATGTTTCCGTCATTTCGGATTCCGGCTTCTCGGCTTCCGACTTCGTCTGTCCGAATTTCATCTTCGTGCAGACCGCAAATCCGATCACACCGATCGCGAACAGGAAAACAGCGATAAATTGAGAGGTGGATAAGGCTCCCACCGTTCCACGGATGGCATCCCCACGGAAGAATTCCAGGATAAAGCGCCCTGCGCTGTAACAGATCAGGTACAGAAAACCCACCTGGCCATCCGCCTTTTTCCATTTAGCCGCGAACAGCACCAGGAAAAGAAAATGCAGGAAATTCAAGCCGCTGGAAATCAGCTGCGTAGGGATCAGCGGCACGCCTGCCGGTGCGAGCGACCCCTCCGGGAAAACAACGCAAAACGCGTGGGTCGTCACCTTTCCATAGCAGCACCCGGCCAGAAAACAGCCAATCCGCCCAAATGCCTGCGCCAGCGCGATGGAAGGCATGACCAGGTCAAAGTGCTTGAGGAAGCTTAGCTTTTTTATGCGTGTGAAGACATAGCCCACCAGAATTCCTCCGATGATGCCTCCGTACACCACAAAGCCGTCCGTCAGAGACGACAACAGCACGGACGGATCCTTCACAATCTTCTCCCAGATCGTGATCAGATACAACAGCTTGGCACCTAAGAGGCCGCCGATCGCGCACGTGATCGTGAGGTCAATGATCGGGTTCGGATCCAGCCCCTGCGAGGGGGCACGTTTTTCCGCCACGATATAGGCTGCAATGATGTCAAGGGCAATCATAAAACCGTAGCCGTAAATATTGAAATTTCCTATGGAAAATAATACACTTTTCACTTATACTCTCCTTTGCTGATGAAACACATGCAGCGCTGGCGCGCTGCTACACAAAACATGAAAGCCGATGCGCTTGCTTCGCTGCTTCGCAGCTCTCGCAATCGCTAACAAAACTCGCATTTATTATACCATGTTTTAATTTGAAAGAAAAGAGGAATGCGTATGCGTTTCAGACCTTGTATCGATGTGCACAACGGAAAAGTAAAGCAAATTGTAGGTGGTAGTTTAAAGGATCAGGGAAATGAAGCCCACAACAATTTTATCTCAGAAAAGCCGGCTTCCTATTACGCGGAGTTGTATAAGGAAAAAGGCCTGACGGGCGGCCACGTGATTCTTTTAAATCCACCCGGAAGCGAATTCTATAAGGAAACCCGGCAGCAGGTCCTTGACGCCCTGCGCGCGTATCCCGGCGGACTCATGGCCGGCGGCGGCGTGAGCGACCGCACGGCCTCCCTGTATCTGGATGCAGGAGCCTCCCATGTGATCGTCACATCCTTTGTCTTCCGGGATGGGAAAATCAACGAAAGCAATCTCTCCCGCATGGTGAACGCCGTCGGAAAGGATCGCCTCGTGCTGGATCTCAGCTGCAAAAAGCAGGGTGATGACTATTACATCGTCACCGACCGCTGGCAGTGCCTCACGGAGGAAAAACTCTCCTTTGAACTTCTGGATCGACTCTCTGAATCCTGCGCGGAATTTCTGGTTCATGCAGCGGACGTGGAAGGAAAGTCCGCAGGCATCGAGGAAGAGGTGGTGCGCCTTCTTGGCAGCTGGGGCAAGATCCCGGTGACCTACGCGGGAGGCATCTCATCTCTTTCCGATATCGAGAAAATCCGCACCTTCGGAGATGGCCGCCTGGACTTCACCATTGGCAGCGCTTTGGATTTGTTCGGCGGACCGCTGAAGTTTGAAGATGTGCTAGGTCTGGTGTAGGTGGCGTACCCTGACGTTTGTTTAGCTCGGAAAGGTGTGCCTCTCGCTTCTCTTTTGGTAAATCAGGAAGCTTCCGAAGGCTTTCTCAAATTTTTGAAAGTGGTTCCGGCGTAGGCATAGCTTGTTTTTGATGTCTTGCCTGCGCTTTTTCAAACTCCTGAACAGGCTTCCGGCGTAGGCATAGCTTGTTTTTGGTGCCTTGCCTGCGCTTTTTCAAACTCCTGAACGGACTTCCGGCGTAGGCATAGCTTGTTTTTGGTGTCTTGCCTGCGCTTTTTCAAACTCCTGAACGGGCTTCCAGCGTAGGCAGAGTTTGTTTTTGGTGCCTTGCCTGCGCTTTTTCAAACTCCCCCAAAGAGGTTCCAGGCTACCTGCGGGGAAAAACGAGAGAATAAAAGACTTTTCCCGTACTTGACTCTCTTTTCAAGCCTACCTTGCGGGAAAAAAAGCGAGATTAGAAGATATCAAGTGAGACATACCCTGGCGCCCAAAAAGTCTCGGAAGGTATGTCTCACTCTTCTTTTTTTACAAATAAAGACATACCCCGGAAGCCAAATCAGCCCCAAAGGTATGTCTCACTCTTCTCATTTTACAAAAGAAGACATACCCCGGAAGCTAAATCAGCACCCAAAGGTATGTCTTACGATGCTATTCCTCCGGATTCTCTTCAAAACTCCTCCGGATCCTCTTCAAAGCAAAATTCCGCCGGATCCTCTTCCACTACTCCTGCGTATCCCCCACCATAATATGCAAGATGGTCTTGTCGGTATCCCGCATACCTTCATCAGCCAGCCGGCCAACGTTGCGGATGGTTTCTTCCACATCCGCGCCAACGATGCCGTCGCCGCCGTGCAACACCTGGCCGTTCTTCGCCATGTCATAGCCGAGGAGGCCCATCTCGACGGCTGTGGCGATCTTGGAGGCGCAGGATGCTTTCGCGCCGTCGCAGATGACGCCGGAAAGGGTGGCGGTTCCGTTGATGAGCACGTTTCCGATCATATCCGCGTTTTCGCCGTTTAAGTAGGCAACGCCGCAGGCGGCGCCTACGCCGGCCGACATGGCGCCGCAGTAAGCGGACAGCACGCCGATGTAGGTTTTCTGATGATCGGTGATAAGGTCAGAGACGATCAGCGCGCGGAAGAGCTTTTCTTCCGATACGCCCAGCTCCTTGGCGTAGATCACCACGGGCATGGTGCTCGTGATGCCCTGGTTTCCGGAACCGGAGTTGATGACAACCGGCAGCTCACAGCCGTTCATGCGGGCGTCCGAACCGGCCGCCGCGTAGGCTCTCGCACGGGTGCGGACGTTATTTTCGAGGCACTTCAGAAGCGTGCTTCCGACGTTGGCGCCGTAATCGCCCCGCAGGCCTTCCTCCGCGATCGCGCTGTTGTAGGCAACCTGACGGGTAAGAAGAGGACGCACATCGTCCAGGTCTACCGTGTCTGCGAATTCAACGATGTCCTTGACATTTAAGAGTTCCCGGCCGGCGCTCATGCCGTCAAAGTTGCTCTTCGGCTCGCCAAGGTTCACCAGAACCTGGCCGTTTTTCTCCAGGTAGACGATATTGGTGTGATTGACGGCCACGCGACAAACCGAAGACTGATCGCCGGCGTACAGATGCACAATGATATCAAATTTCAGATCCGATTTTGCCAGGGAAACCGTGACTGCGCCGCTCTCGGCAAACCGGGCCATCTCAGACTTCTGCTCCTCGGTCGCTTCCGCAATCACTTCCAGTTCCTTTTCCGCTTTTCCGGCGATGATGCCGGCTGCGGCGGCAATCGCCATACCGCGCTTTCCATTCGTGTTGGGAACTACAACGCTCTTTACGTTTTTAATGATGTTCCCGCTGGCTTCAATGTGCACCTTCTCAGGCATGCACCCTAAAACCTCACGGGCTTTTGCGGCCGCGAAGGCCAGGGAAATCGGTTCCGTACAGCCCATGGCTGGAGCCAGTTCTTCCTTCATGATACTCACGAAGGTTTGATAACGCACATCTGACTTTTCCATAATTCCATTCTCCCCAAAACAACTTGGTTTCTTGAAAACTTACAAGCACATGCTATCGTGTAAATGTTCTTCTCTCGTTTCCTTCCAGCAGAATCTTCGCTTTTCAGAAACAACAAACACATGAAGATGTGTAAATGTTACTACTCTGGCAAGAGCAGACTGCTATTTGCAGCCTGCGCTTGCCAGCTTATCCGTCTCTTACGAGAAGTACGCCACACCCGCCTCAAACAGTTTCAGATCCTGCTCGCCGCAGATATTCTGCTGCACCAGGTCTCCCCGGCGCTCGGCATGGGCCATCTTGCCAAAGACGCGGCCGTCCGGGCTTAAGATACCTTCGATGGCCTGGTAAGAGCCGTTCGGGTTCCAGGTTTCATCCATGGACGCGTTGCCGAACGGATCCACGTACTGCGTAGCCACCTGTCCGTTTTCAAAAAGACGTTTTAACCACTCTTCGTTCGCGACAAAGCGACCTTCGCCGTGGGAGGCCGGAGATACATAGGTCTCGCCGGGCTTGGTGAGCGCCAGCCAGGGTGACTTGTTCGAAACCACCCGCGTATAAACCATGCGGGAGATGTGGCGGCCGATGTGGTTGTAGGTCAGGGTCGGGGAATCAGGCGTCTGCGGCCGGATTTCGCCATAAGGCACAAGTCCCAGCTTGATCAGAGCCTGGAAGCCGTTGCAGATACCAAGCATCAGACCGTCGCGGTTTGTGAGCAGCTCTTCCACTGCCTCTTTTAACTTCGCGTTGCGGAACGCCGTCGCGAAGAATTTTGCGGAACCTTCCGGCTCGTCACCGGCGGAGAAGCCGCCCGGGAACATGATGATCTGCGCCTGCTTGATTTCCTTCTCAAACGCTTCCACCGAATCGACGATATCCGCCGCGTTCCGGTTCTTGAACACGCAGGTCGTGACCTCGGCTCCGGCGTTTAAAAAGGCCTTCGCGCTGTCGTACTCGCAGTTGGTTCCGGGGAAGACCGGGATAAACACATGGGGCTTCGCGACCTTGTGCTTGCAGACATACACGCTGTCTGTCTTGTAGACATCGTTGTGCACCGTCTCTTCCTTCACGCCGGACTTCACGGGGAAAATCTTCTCCAGCGGAGCTTCCCAGGTCTTCTGGAGCTCTTCCAGGGTCATGGTCACGTCCTTGTACCGGATTTCCGGCGCTTCGATCGTGCAGCCAACCGGAATGCCGGGGGCCTTTAAGCACCTCTCGCGATCCACCGTGAACCCGTCTGGGGTATAGCCGTCCTCATCGATTCCGGGAGCCAGCTCCAGAAGGATATCGCCGTAGGCCGGGGCGAACAGGTCGTTCTCCTCGATGAAAGGAGAAATTTCGACACCGATCCGGTTTCCGAGGGACATCTTGACCAGCGCTTCAGCCAGGCCGTGGCGCTCTAACACGTAGGCCGCCGCGATCTTTCCGGCCTGGATGTCCTCATACAGATCCGCATACATGCCCTTTAAGCTCTCATAGTCCGGGCGGTCGTACTCGTCGCGTTCCACCTTATACAGAACCAGCTTATCGCCCGCATGCTTGAACTCGGGTGTGACAATCTTTCTGCCGTCGGCCACATCCACCGCGAAGGACACCAGTGTGGGAGGCACATCCAGATCCTCGAACGATCCGGACATACTGTCCTTGCCGCCGATGGACGGAAGGCCGAAGCCCATCTGCGCCTCGTATGCGCCAAGCAGAGCCGAGAACGGAGCGCCCCAGCGCTTCGCGTCCTCCGTCATCCGCTTAAAGTATTCCTGGAAGGTGAAGCGGATTTTGGACGTATCGCCGCCGGATGCCGCAATCTTGGAAACCGAGCTGACAACGGCAAACGCCGCGCCGTGGTACGGGCTCCAGGAGGACAGATACGGGTCAAAGCCGTAGCTCATCATCGTGACCGTATCGCACTTTCCGGAGAGAACCGGAAGCTTGGCGATCATGGTCTGGGTCTCGGTCATCTGGTAAAGTCCGCCGTAGGGCATCACTACTGAGCTAGCGCCAATCGTGGAGTCAAAGCGCTCCACAAGACCTTTTTGCGAGCAGACATTCAAATCCGAAAGCATGGACAGGAAGGCTTCCTTCACATCCTTCACCACCGGCTTTGTCAGGAACGGATTGCCTTCCTTTCCAGGAATTTCCACCACGACGTCCGTCTCCTGATGCGCGCCGTTGGTGTTTAAGAACGCACGGGACAGATCGACGATGGTCTTGCCTCTCCAGTGCATGACAAGGCGAGGACTCTCTGTGACGTGCGCCACCGGAACCGCCTCAAGGTTCTCCTCCGCGGCATAGGATAAGAACCGCTCCTCATCCTTCGGATCCACAACGACGGCCATTCTCTCCTGGGATTCGGAGATGGCGATTTCCGTACCGTCAAGGCCAGCATACTTCTTGGGAACCAGGTCCAGGTTGATGTCCAGACCATCCGCCAGCTCGCCAATGGCTACGGACACGCCGCCCGCACCAAAGTCGTTGCACTTCTTGATCAGATAGCTGACCTCCTCGCGGCGGAACAGTCTCTGAATCTTTCTCTCTGTGGGCGGATTACCCTTCTGCACTTCCGCGCCGCAGGTCACGAGCGAAGAAATCTCATGCTTCTTGGAGGATCCGGTCGCGCCGCCGATACCATCGCGTCCCGTGCGTCCGCCAAGTAAGATGATGACATCCCCGGGATCGGAGGTCAGACGCTGTACCGCTCTTCTGGGAGCCGCGCCCATCACCGCGCCGATTTCCATTCTCTTTGCGGCATAGCCCGGGTGATAGATTTCCTTGACATAACCGGTCGCCAGGCCAACCTGGTTTCCGTAGGAGCTGTAGCCGTGGGCGGCATCCTGCACGATCTTCTTCTGCGGGAGCTTGCCCTTCATAGTCTGCGAAACCGGAACCGTCGGATCCGCCGCGCCGGTCACGCGCATCGCCTGATAGACATAGGTACGACCCGAAAGCGGATCGCGGATGGCGCCGCCTAAGCAGGTGGCCGCACCGCCAAAAGGCTCGATCTCCGTGGGATGGTTGTGCGTCTCGTTCTTAAAGTTGACCAGCCACTCTTCTTCCTTGCCGTCGATCTCCACCGGCACCACGATGCTGCAGGCATTGATCTCATCCGACTCTTCCTGATCGGCCAGCTTTCCTTCCTTTTTGAGGCGCCGCATGGCGATAAGCGCCAGATCCATCAGACAGATGAACTTATCCTTACGGCCTGCAAACAGCGAGTTGTGATCCTTGACATATTTTTCGTAGGATTCTTCGATGGGCTTTCGATAGTCCCCTTCTGTGAAGGAGATGTTTTTGAGCTCCGTCTGGAAGGTGGTGTGACGGCAATGGTCAGACCAGTAGGTGTCTAAGACGCGAATCTCGGTGACGGTAGGATCCCGATGTTCTTCCTCGGTAAAATACCGGCGGATATGCCAGAAATCCTTATAGGTCATGGCAAGCGACAAACTCTTGTACAGGGTCTCAAAGTCCGCCTCCGCCATGGTGGTAAAGCCTTCCATAACCGCCACGTCATCCGGCGTATCAAACACGGTAACGAGCGTCTCCGGCTTCTTCTCATCCGCCTCGCGGGAGTCCACCGGATTGATGCACAGGTGCTTGACGGCTTCCAGCTCCGCATCCGAGATGCTTCCGGAAAGTACATAGGTCGTTGCAGTTTTGATAATGGGATCTTCCTCTTCCCGTAAGAGCTTCACGCACTGTTCCGCGGAGTCTGCTCTCTGGTCAAACTGTCCGGGAAGATACTCAACGGAAAACACACGATCCCCTTCTCCTTCCGGGAAGGTTTCCTCGTACAGATCGTCCACCGGCGGCTCCGAGAAAATGGTTCCCTTCGCCTGTGCATAAACCTCGTCCGACAGATTTTCAATGTCGTACCGGATCAGGACGCGGACGCTCTTTACGCCGTCAATTCCGAGGAAGCCTTTGATGTCATCTGCCAGCTTCCGGGCACTGACCGCGTACGGGGTCTTTTTTTCCACATAAATTCGTTTAACGCTCATGCATATCCTCCATGCTAAAAAGTCAACGGGTACTTTTCACCCCGTATTACACCAAAGCAAACGCGATTGCCCCTCTCCCTTTTTAAAGAGAACCGCAACCGCGTTACAAGCATTTACCGTCTGAAATTCAGCGTACAACAACAAGGCAGACAACGTCTGCCTTGACACAACTCCTTATCTGTTCTCTTCTGTAAGGAAACTGCCATCTGTAATAGTACTCCTTATTGTATGTACCGTGAAAGGAAAGACTTACTTGTGAAGACAGTATACTTCTTTCCTTTCAAAATGGCAACCAGAAAAACGTATGTGAAAAAGACTGTTCTTCTGTCTAATTCTACCGTAAACGCATTCACACAAAATGCGTTTACGATACATCTTCTAAAGAGACGCGCACAGATGAAATCCGCTTCCTTATTATCCCAGAATCTCAAAGCAGGCAAACTCATCCGTATAAAAATGACCCTTTCTGTAACCGATCTCTACCGTATTGTCAGAGTAGCTGAAAAGCAATAGAAATGTGTCCTTTTCCATTCTGCACGGATGATCAAAATCAAAATCCGATGTTACACATATCTTACCGATCTTTTCGAACACGGGAGAAAAATCCTCTTTATCCAAGAGAATGGATCCACCTTCAGGGCTCCTGATTTCCAATTTCTCTGCCTGATGGCATTTTCTAAGGAAACCAAGCCCCCAAAGTGACCTGTAATCCAGGATCAGTGCATGAAGATTAGCTCCGTATGACAACCCAAATCTCGTTGGGAACAATTCCTGATTTAGGACATCGATATCCTTCGGGTCAATTCCCCTCAAATATCTCAGTAAATGAGTCAGAAAATGATCATCGCTATAGAATTCATCTGTTTCCGGATCATAACGTATCACGCAATCGATATTGGACGGGCAATTCTTTGGAAACTGCAGATCGGTATAAGAAACACCAAATACAAATTTGTATAGTTCATCTATACGGAGAAACCAGTTCTTCACCTTTCCGAGATCTGTCGTTTTCCCGGAAACTTGTTCAATCCTCACCCGATCTGCAATACGCTGATCTCCCTCTGTTTTGATCGGAAGATGCTTAGATAACTCTAAGATCAGTTCTTCTGCTGATTTTCGGCCTTCGAGATAGTAAGGTCTTAAGGCATCATGAACCTTTTTGCTCCAGTTCCTAGCTGTCCAAGAGACTTGAGGATACGGAATTGATCGCAACAACGCCGCTATATCCATAGATTGCAAACCAGTCATGCTCATAATTATATACCCTTACTCCACTTATTCTAAATATGGATCATTTATTGCATATGCTTGTATTCGTGTAGAAGAAAGAACCAATAATAACACTACTGTAAAGCCTATAATTCTCTTAACTCCATTCATTATGTATACCCTAATTTTCAGCTGTTTTTGCTAATCTGTACATTCACTATACAATAGTTTTCATTCTATGTCAAGAAATAACCGAAGTTATGTTACCGATTGTGCAACCATTTCTTGTCTCATTTCGTAACTGCTCAGCACCTGAGCAGTTACGAAGCCACAGGCAATGCGCTCCGCGCATTCCAAATTGCCTGTGGCTTGGCATGCCAACTTTTGTTTTACGCCGCTTGCAGCGGGGTGCAAGCGGCTGTGCTGAGCAGAT